>NZ_JBVHRI010000010.1:0-319450 GCF_055566975.1 Streptomyces sp. NPDC027189 | reverse complement strand
GGCCGAGACGCCGGTCTTCACCGCCCGGCTGGACGGGGTGCGCACCTTCCGGCACAAGGCGTACTTCACCGTGTGGCTCGACCCGACGGCGGCCGGCAAGGCGCCGTGGGCGGACCTGCACCGCGTACTGCGGCAGCGGTTCCCGCGCTGTCGTGGGCCCGCCAAGAACTTCGCCCCACATCTGTCTCTGGGCCGGACCCGGGATCCGCGGCGGGTCACCGCCGACTGCGCCACCCGGCTCGACGCCATGACGGCGACAGTCTGGGAACTCGTCCTGCTCTCACGCAGGGGCGACGGGCCGATGCGGCCACGGGCGACGGTCGCCCTGCGCACGGGAACAGTCCGCCGGCTGCCCGCGCCAGACCCCGAAGCGCCGGGCCCGGAGGACACGGCCTGGCTCTCCGAGATCACCGACAGGTGAGGCACATAGACGGGTGAGGCAAAGCGCCGCCGGGGATTCAGGTCGCATGGGCGGAGTGTCCGAGCCGCCACTGACGAGCATGCCGTGCTCGCGGCTGCTCCTCACCAGGCCGGGCTCGCCGCGCAGTTGGCCCTATCGCTGAGCCGCCGTAGTCGCTGTCAGGCACGCACGAGGTCCCAGCCGGTGTACCGTGCACCGCGCGCATCGCCAGCAGCAGGGTGACTTGGGGGCTTCACGGTGATCGGACTGAGGATCCCAGAGATTTATTGGGACGACGAGAAGGCAGTGCGCCCACTGGTCGAGTACTTCACTCGCCGCCGCTCGAGCGGCGACCTCTTCTACTCGGGCGCGCACTTCGAGCGCCTGGGCGGTGGCGGGGACGCCGAGCACTCCGCGAACCGCTTCGACAGCAACGACTTGGTCGCTATCACCATGCTTGGAGTCTCACTCAAGCCCCATGGGGCGATCAACTTGCTGACCGACCCCGACGGGCAGTGGGCGCGCCTGCTGTCACTGATCCCTCGCGACGCCCGGCTGGAAGATCCGGCAAGCGATCCACTCATGGCGAAGGGTGGGCCTGCGTGGGAGCTGTGGGAACGCCTGGCCGACAGAACAACGAACCAGCAGAAGAAGCCTGACGGCAGCGGCCCGGTCATCGCGGGCAAGCTCCTGGCCCGCAAGCGGCCCCACCTGGTCCCGGTCTACGACATCCGCGTCAAGCAACTTTTCGAGCGCCCGAAGACGGATCACTCCTTCTGGGCGGCGCTGACAGCAGCACTGCGGGCCGACAACGGCGCCCTCCGCGATCAGTTGATCCGTCTGCGTCACAAGGCTGGTATCGGCGAGGACATCGGGATCCTGCGCGTCTTCGACGTCATCGCCTGGATACATCAAGGACAACGGCGTCAGACCTCGACGAGCTGAACCGTAGGGCCGTCCGGTCTCGGGCGGCGGACCCGTGGGACCGGTGAACTACGGCCGTCAGGGCGTCGGGCGCGCACCGCTTCAACACCGATCTTCACTCAGGCATATCCACGGTAAGGCCAGACACGCGGCCCTCAACCGCGCGTACGAAGGCGAACTGGCTGCCCGGCAGGACGCGGGTGCGGGGAAGCGCCGCTCCCCGCACCACGTCACACGGCGGATGCCGTCGGCGCCTCTTCCCTTCCCTGACTGGGCGGGTTGGCGGTTCCGCTGTGAGCGGCCAGCGCCTTCTCCATGCGCCGGATGTGGTAGTACTGCACCCGCGTGGTCCTCTGCAGTGCCATGACCGCGGCGAGGAACTGGTCCATCTCGGCAGCCCGGGTCAGGATGTCGTCGGGCACGTTCTCGTCCCGCAGGCAGGCTTCCGCGTCCTGGCTCAGCACGGCGTGTGCCCAGCCGCGGGTGATCGGCTTGAACAGGTCTGGGTGGTTGGCCACGATCCGGGCCCGGATGGCCAGGTCGTTCTCGGCGGCTTCCAGGTGCAGTCCGGTGTCCTTGTTGCGCGCCCCGAACAGCGGCTCATGGATGTGGTACGCATCGAAGCCGTGCTCGGCACAGCCGAGCCAGAAGTCCCAGTCCTCTCCGGCCCGCATGTTCTCGTCGTACCCGCCCACGGTCTGCCACGCCTCACGGCGGTACAGCGAGCAGTAGAACATGATCAGTCGCTGGAGCAGCAGTTCTCTGCTGTAAGCGGGGAGAGGCATCACCTGTGGGGGCAGATCGTCGTCGGTGAAGGTGAACACGTCGGTTGAGGCGATGGCGACCTCGGGATCGCTGTCGAGCACCGCGACGGTCTTCTCCAGCATCGTGGGCGCGATCATGTCATCGGCGTCCAGGGGAAGGATGTAGCGGCCGGCGGCTGCCTCGATTCCGGTGTTGCGTGCGGCGGAGACCCCGGCATTGGCCTGTTGGAGCAATCTGATGCCCCTGTCGGGGTGCCGGGCGATCAGGCCCTCGGTCACCTCGACCGTGTTGTCGGTGCTGCCGTCGTCGACGATGACCAATTCCCAGTCCTCGAACGTCTGGGCAAGGACGCTGGACACTGCCTCGGGCAGATAGCGGGCGTAGTTGTGGCACGGGATGACCACCGAAACCACGGGATCGGATCTCTGGGGCATGCGCCATCTTTCGCTTCGGAACGGGAACGGGAAGGGACAGGGCGGGGCAGGACGGGAGCGGGCCGAAGAGGCTCCAGCGATAACGGGTGGGCAGGATTCCGTGTTGCCGGGTCCCGGCGGCCCCCCTCGGGCCCTGTTGGATGGCCGTGTCGCAGTAGACCCGCCGGATCACCCACTCGTGGTGGAGCGCCGTCGACGCTCCTAGTCCTTGAAGGGGTACAGGTGCCCGTAGTGTCCGTAGTCGCAGAACGTGATGTTGCCGATGGGCGTGCAGCAGTGGTGGTAGCCGGTGATGGTGATGTTGCCGATGGGCGTGCAGCAGTGGTGGTAGTCGGTGATGGTGATGTTGCCGATGGGCGTGCAGCAGTGGCCGTAGTCGGTGATGGTCATGTTGCCGATGGGCGTGCAGGGGTACTCGGACCCGGAGGTGACGGCGACGCCGCCTATCGCCTGCTCCGGGTGCCCGTATGTCGCCGACGTGGCGAGCGAGTCCGAAGCGAGGGCTGCGGCATAGGCCGCCTCTGCGCCGTTCAGCAGTCCGGCGGTTGCCATTGCGGCGGGAAGGGCCAGCGAGGATATGACACGGGCTTTCACGGTGGGGCCTCTCTTTCGAGGGGGGAGCTGCCCTGCAAGGCCGGTACGTTCCGCGACCGGGGCAGTGGCGCCACCGTAAGATTTGCTTACTTTCCGTGTCAAAATGATTACTCCAAGTGCTGGAGTCGTCGGCCAGGACGGTGCACCCGGCCGCGTCGGTCAGGACGGGGACATGGCCCCGACGCCCGCCGGGTCCGGGACGTGGAGCGGATGCAGCACTTCGAGGTCGGGCAGGGCCCAGCAGGTGGTGCCCATGTCCCGGGCCATCGCGGCCAGGCCCTCGGTCTCGATGAGGTGCTGGTACGGGAAGCACGGGAAGGCCAGGCCGTCACGGTGGAGGTCGGCGCGAACCAGCAGTGCCGTGCCACCCACGGAGTCGACGCGGACCAGCCCCTGTCCGCGCAACTCCTCGAGGTAGGTCCGGCCGAACCCTTTGGGGGGCTGCAGGATGCCGTCGCGAAGCCATTGGGACCAGTTGAGCGTGCTGGCCCTGCGGTGAAGGACGAACGTGTTGAGGTCGTACGTGGGTCCGCCCGCCGTGGTGGCACAGTGCGGGACGACGATGTCCTTGCGCGCTCCGAGGAGACGCTGGATCAGGTCGGCCGGATAGTCGGTGACGTCGACGTCGAGCCACAGCACCCACTCCTCGTCGGCAAGGGCCCGGGAGAGCAGATGGTTGCGAGCTCTGGCCAGCACCGACCGGCGTCGGCGCTGAACGCCCGGCTCCCAACGGGGGCCCTCCAACTGCAGGCCGAAGTCGCGGTGCACCAGGGTGACCCGCCGGTACTCCGGCTCAAGGCCGGGCAGGACCTGTTGGAGCAGTTCTCGTGTCGTGTCCCTGCTGTCGCCCTCCAGCAGGCCCAGGGAGATCGCCTCGCGCGGGTAGTCCAGGGCGCGAAGGCTCTCCAGATAGCGGGGCAGGAATGCGGCCGCGTCCTTGACGGGGGTGAGCACCAGCACCCGTGGCCGCTCGCTTGCCGGGCCCGGGGCCGGCTCTACGGCCGTCTGCGGTCCTTGGGCGCAGGCCAGGGCGGCTGCGGGGCCCGTCTCGGCGTGGGCGATGTCCTTCGGCTCGATCGGCATCCGGGTCGCCATGGCCTGCAATCGCTCGGCGTAGGCGCCGGGTTCGGCCCAGATCTCGGTCGCCACGTCGAAGTGCTCCGCGAAATGGGACTCGTCGAACGTATTGCTGCCGTGACACACATAGGTGTACAGCTCGGGCGCGTCGACCGACACCACCCGGCAGCTGCGAACCACCCCTTCCGCCACCGGCGTGTCCTCGCCCCGACGCAGTGCCGGGTAGCGCGGCAGCCGATCCTTGGCGCACACCAACGACCCCTCCCAGACGCGCGCGCAGGAGATCGCGAGCTTGCGCCGAGCGGGCCACCACAGCCGTTCACGGGCGAGGAAGCAGGCGTCGACTCCCAGCGCAAGAATCGCAGCCATCTGTGTCTCGACCCGCTCCGGGTCATACAGGTCGTCGTCGTCCCACTGGCATACGTAGGGCCCGGTCGCCCGGTCCACCGCCTCGTTGCGCAGCTCGCCCAACGGCCGCCCTTCCGGGGGGAGTCGGTGATGGCGGATCCGCGGGTCGCCCTGCTCGCGGATGTGTCGTTCGAGGGCGTCGTCCGTACCGTCCTCGACGACGACCAGTTCCAGGTTCGGGTAGGTCTGCGCACGGAAGCACCTGATCGCGCGACGGGCCGTCGACGAGCGATCCTTGGTCACCATCAGGCATGACACCGTCGGCGCGGGCGCGCCCGAGGCCCAGCGGCGGCGCTGCGCGTCAAGGCTGAGCATGCCGTCGGCGAGGGGGTGCAGCTCCTGGCTCGCCCAGAACGGGAACCGCTTGCCGACGGAGGTCCGTGGGCCCACGGGGGTGCCTGCCACCCAGCTGCCGGACCAGTGGTGCACGGCGCAGGCACGTTCGTAGTCGGCATTCTGAGGGCCGAACAGTTCTGCCGCGTACGGGCTCACCTCGGGGTAGAGGACCTCCGAACCGAGGACCGTGATCGAGGCAGGATCCGGGACGCTGTCGACCGCTCTGGTGAGGAAGAAAGGGCCTGTGGCGTCCAGCGCACTGGGCGACTTGTGGGAGCCTACCAACTGTTGGTGCACGTGTGCCCAGAAGGGGTGGCCCTGCCGTGACGCGATGAACGCGTTGCCGACGATGCGGCCGAATCCGCGCTGGCGGGCCAGCAGTAGCCGTGTGTGCGCCTCCGGTTCGCAGCCGAGGACGAGTTCGTGCCCGTCCAGGATGTCGTCGACGGGGCTGAGGCACTCGAAGTCCAGATCGACGTAGAGCCCGCCGAAATGGTCGAGCAGGAAATAGCGAATTGCGTCGGCCCGCATGATCGCTTCTGGATAGCCATCGTAGACGGGCAGGAACCACGGATAGTGCTCCTGGAGGAATGCGCGATTGTCCGCGTCGGTCCACAAACGGTACCCCCAGCCAGGATGGCTCCGACGCCAAGAGTCGGCCCACGCCTCCCATTCCGGGGGTACATCGGTGTCTTTCCAGGTTTGGTGGATCAAGGCAGGAATCTTCTGCTGCATCCGCATTGGGACAGTATGCCGATTCGCTGGGACGAGGGGTTTTCCGGTGGACTGGTCGTCAGAACAATCACCCGCGCGGCCCTCAGCATGGTGCCTCTTCCCGACCGCGCGACGAGGCCGCGGGCTCCGGACCCCGCACGACGATCAGCCGGGGGCTCCTTCGTTCCCACCAACGCGCCGGCCAACCCAGGGAAGCCCGCTGACGCCCGCAGAGACACTGCCGACAGCAGCACCCTTTGACTACTCCGGGCTCAAGACCTGCCCGGACCAACATCACGTGCGCGGAGTTCTGTTCTCTGGGGGCGCATGAACTCGATCATGGAGCGGTGGGTACTCAGCCTGCGCCGCGAACTCCTCGACCGCACCCTCATCTGGGGCAAGCGCCACCTCCGCCACGCGCTGCGCAAGTACGAGTCGCACTACAACGAGCACCGGACCCACCGATCACCGCAGGCAGCCGCCCCACTGTGCGCACTCCCCGACCCGATCACCGACCCAGGACAAATCGTCCGCCTCGACATACGCCGACATGACCGCCTCAACGGCACTCTCCACGAGTACCAACACGCTGTTTGACCAGCACGGACGGCCCTTTCGGCACGCACACCGCTCTAAAGGCCCTGGGCATCACGATCGCCTACGAAAACGCGACGAGGACCGCGACCGTAAGGTCGAGGCCCTCGCTTCCGTATCGTTACGGCGAGTTGCGAGTGTCCGAGGGGGGAGTTGACCACTGACGATACGGCCGTGATCGCACAAGGACGGCTCGAGCTGCAAGATCAGCCGATCCCGCAGCGCCAGGAGACCAAACCCAAGTTCACCACCCTCACACGGATCTTGAGCATGCAGACAACAGGGCCAGATTCCTGATTCGGGATTGCAACTCGAAGGTTCACGGCCGCCTTCGACGCCCTGGCCGACCCCGGCCCGAAGCTCGCAACCACCGCCATCCAGGTACCTCGGATGAACTCCACCATGGAGCGCTGGATACATACCTGCGGGCGTGAACCCCTGGACGCACCTTGATCTGAAACCAGAGTCACCGGATCCCGCGCGCTCAGCGAGTTCGAGACCCTCGACAACGTCATCGCCCGCACCGAACCCTGTGGGTGACGCCCTGGGAGGCATCCGAGGGCGGCGCAGGCGCGATCTGGTCGCCGTCCGGGTGGGCGTAGGCGACGACGATGTGCTGCAGGTAGCGGAAGCCAGCGGTGCGCGCGGCCGCGATCAGGGCTCCGAGGGGGCGGTGAGGCGGCCGGAGCCCGGCGCTGCCGGGGGCGCCGGGCATGTTCAGCAGCGCGTCGACCGCTCCCCGCAGACACGACTCGGCGCCGCCGGCCGCTCCAGCCCCGCGTCGGCCAGGACCCGGCGCGCATCCCACATCAACTCCAACGCTCGTGTCCCGGCCCCACCCCGGTCCGTCAGAGCCTGGCAAGCACTTCGTCGACCTCGGCATGCTCTTGCCGGCCAGCGGCGCCACCTCGTCACTCACCCCGCACACCGGAGACGCGCACCACCACGGCCTGGGACCGCTTCCCGGACAACGCCGGGCTCATGCCCACCGCGGCCGTCAGCAGACGGCCGTGCGCGGCGGCGGAGCCGACGCGTAGGGACAGATGGCCGCCCGATCCCCGAGGCCGCTGCGCCGTCCACACCCCCGTCCCTCCATCCTTCTATTCGTATTCGGGGTGGGGCAGAGCGGCTGCAGAGGGGATGTCAGCCCCCCGACCAAGCTCGAAACCCATGGCTGACCAGCGGAAACACTGCCCCTCCCAGAAGGGCTCGTGCAAGAGACGTTGCACGAGATGATGCAGGAGTAGCCGCAGGAGAAGGCGCAAGAGATGTTGCGGGACAGCGGCACGGTGTCCACTTGAGCGAGACGTCGGGAGCATAAACCACCGCACCATCGGAGGATGTCGTCCCACGCGGAGGCACTCACCCAGCCTCCAGATGTCGTCATAGTGCGGGACAGGGAATTCACTGCGCCGATGCGTCGGGCATACAAGACCGATCGGCCTCTCGGGCTGCAGGCTTCCCCCGACGACTGTTGAGCGGCTTTTCTGGCGGCCACCACCCCGGCCTCCAAGTTCCCTGCCATAGCGCCCGTACCAGACCGTCCCTGGGCCAGGAGGGGCTCGGCCACAAAGCCGGTGAGGAACTTTCCCACCCTGGTCAGGACTTCGGCGCGGTCATCCGGCCCATAGCGATGAACTCGTCGACAGCAACATCGAAAGCCCGGACGTGGCTGCGCGGTCCGGTGCAGCTGAGGGCTCGTGAGATCTCGGGCGGGCCGAGGCTGAGAGCGTCGCGCTCCCCTACGTGCACAAACTCCCCACCAGGTCATCAGTGGCGGAACAAGGCTTTGGCGTTCGGGGTGAACTGATCGGCCGCAATCACACCACACCGGATCCCCACCCCGAAACTGCTGTGTCCCAGTCTCGAAGGCTACGGCCTGGACGTGGGGAGCGCGCATATGCACCATGCCGTCAGCTCACCCGGCATCCCCGACCAGACTGACGGCCACCAGCCCCGACCACGATTCACGATCCGGCAACATGCCGACATGCCTGCCGTGGTCGGGCCGACCACGCGTCGCGATCCCGCCATGCGTGTGGTGCGCAGCCCGATTGCGCATCCGCGGGCGGTGGTGCGCAACGGGGCTGCGCAATCGGTCGCGGATCCTGCGCAGTCGGATTGGAACGCACGGAGGCGCATTCCAATCCCTGACGCCTGTCCTCCGCTATGCAGAACCGCGGGTGGCGATGCGCAGCTCCCGCCGGCGTGGGGTGCGTCCGTCTGCGCAGGCAGTGCGCGCGGGCGCGGCGAGCGCAGTCGAGCGCGCCAGACGTCGCTCTGCCGCCCCCCCATTACCCCCGAAGGGGTTCGCTCCGGCTGTGTTGAGTCCGGTCGGCGTCCAGGCCATGGTCGGGTCCGTGGTCGGGCCGACCCGCCCGACCACAGACCCGACCATGGCCTGCGTGCCCCATCGTGACCGGGGTCCGGCCCGCGTGGTCGGTCAAGCCCCGCCGGGGACCAAGTTGTTCGGGGAGAACCCGGCCAGCTTTGCCCCGTGAGCCTCCCAGGAAGCAACGAAGCCGGTTGATGCCTACGAATCTCGCAGGGCACCTACGGGGGGCTTCTGCGCGTTTTGAGGACTGGTCGAGTTGCTACGCGCCTTCGCCGCCTCCACTCCCTCACTGCGCGTCAGGGAGCGACCGTTTCAGTGCCCGGCTCAATACCCCAGCGGCAGTTCCCGAGAGCGGTTCGTCCGGCAGTCCTAGCCGCTGGCCACGAGACTCCGCCACGTCTAGCGCGTCGCGGAGGCATTCAGCCGTACGCCGCAGCATGTACATGCCCTCATCAGCGGTCAGAGTCGCATCCAGCATGGGGCACACCAGCGCCAACACTGCTGTGCCTACCTCTAATTGCTGTGCCTCGATGGCGTCTGCGAACAGCGAGAGCGGACCGTCCGGGTTGTTCGCAGGGATGTACGCGGGCTTGCCTTCCGGCCCGTTGAACGGGAGGCGTCGAAGGTGGGTCATGCGGTCACCGCCGGGACGTAGTCCTGCCCCATGACTGCCAGTACTGCCGCGCGCCGCCTCTCCCGCTGGCGCCGCCTTTCTTGCGCCTGTTCGTGTGCCACCAGGTACGGCCGGACCAGCGGCAGGGAATCCGCCTCGATGACATCCGCCGGACGCTGGCAGCGCGGAGCGGGAAGGGGTCGGACCGGCGCCGTCGGCACGGTTTCCGCCCAGCGCTTTCCACGGACGGTCCGTAGGGCGCTGAGAATCAGCGCCAGTACGCTTCGCATTGTCGTTCGCTCCTTTTCAGCGTTCGGCCACGCCCCGGGGGTGTTCGCCGCACCCGCCGGGGTCTTCCTGTGTGCGCATGGTATCGCCTTGTATCGCTACGTCTCTAGACGTATCTCAAAGTGCCGCCACGAAGGAGTACGCCTAGCTTCGAGCTATGGCCATTGATCCGGATGCGGAGATTGATCACGGCGCCCCGCTCACGCCGTACCGGCAGCTCGCCGAGATTCTGCGTGCGCGTATCCGGCGCGGAGATTGGGCCCCAGGCCGCGCGATCGCTTCTGAGACTCAGCTGGTGCAGCAATACGGGCTTGCACGCAGCATGGTACGGCGGGCCATCGCTGTCCTGGTGGAGTCCGGGGAGGTCTTCACAGTGCCCCAGCGCGGTACCTACGTGGCGGAAAAGCCCAGTTCAGAGACTATGTAGTCCACTCCTGCAAAGGTGTAGCGTCTACTCTTTGTCGCTCGAAAAGTCGTCGCCGCAGGTCACGCGGCGGATCTGTACTCGTTGATGAGGCCGCCGAGGATCCGAGTGCGCTTGAGTTTGTTGGGGCCCCGTGTCTATCGCGGCGGGCTGCTCCTGGGCATCGGGTCGTAGCTGGTTGCGCGCCTGGTGGGGCCGGTGCTCGTTGTGGTGCCTCTGGTAGGCCGCAAGCACCTGTCGGGCATGCGCCTCTCCCATGATGAGGACGCGGTCGAGAACCTCGCGGCGGATGACACGCTCGCAGTGTGCGTTCATCCGAGGAGCCCGCGGTGCACTCTTGATCACGTCCAGTTCCTCGGCCTTGAAGACCGCGTCGAACACCTCGTCGCACTTGCCGTCCCGGTCGCGCAGCAGGAAATGCGAGCGGCGTCTCGCCCACTACCAGGCCGCGCTCGAAGCCGGAGCCGACCCAGCCGTCGTCACCCAATGGATCAACGAGGCACATCGAGACAAAGAAGCGGTACAGAAGAAGCTCGACGCGCTGCCCGCTGCCACCCGGAACACAGAGCAACAGCTCACCGCCGACCAGATCCGATCAATCACTGAGAGGCTCGGCGATATGGCACAGCACATCCACGCTGTTGACGCCAACGAGAAGGGCCCACTCTACGAAGCCCTGGGCATCACCATCAGCTACGAACACGCAACGAGGGCCTCGACCACCAGGTCGAGGCCCTCATCTGCGTATCGTCAGTGGTTGTGTCCGAGGGGGGACTTGAACCCCCACGCCCGATAAAGGGCACTAGCACCTCAAGCTAGCGCGTCTGCCATTCCGCCACCCGGACTAGGTGTCTGCCGCCTGGCCGGGGGTGTTCCCCGCGGCGACATGGACAACAATACCAAGGTTTCGGAGTGCCTTTCACCTGCGTATCCGGGTCGCCAGAGCGGATGCGCGGGACGACGTAGGGGTACACCTAGGGTCTCACCATAGGTGACTGGCCGGCTACGGGGAGCTTGCGGGGAGGGCGACGGCCCAGGGCATTGTCACCGTGGCGGGAGCATCTTCGGGACACGTTCTGGTTCGCGCCCACCGCGGCGATGATGCGGGGCTTCGTGGTGTGGGCGGTGGCGTCGCAGGTCGACACCGAGATCGTGGAGGGCACCGTCTCCGTCGGCGTCGAGCGCACCTTCCACCAGGACTTCGGGTTCGGGCTACGGCAGCTGGCCGGCATCGGGCTCCGCGCGCTGTCGCCCGCCGTGAACGACCCGACCACCGCCGTACAGGCTATTGCCCGCATCGTGCAGTTACTGGCCTCCGTCTCCGGCCGGCCGCTCGACACCTCGCTGCACCACGATCGGCGCGGGCAGGTGCGACTGGCCCAGCGCGTGCCGGGCTGGGCCGAGCTGGTCGATCTCGGATTCACCGAGCTCCGGGGCTGCGCGGCGGGCCGTCCCCAGGTCACGCGGCGCATGCTCGCCGGGCTCGACGATCTTGCTGCTGGTGGCTCCGGCGGACCGGCGCGAGCCACCAATGCGCCAGCGAGCTGCTGGCACAGGCCGTGGAGCGCACGGCCCCCGAGGCGGCGGACCTCGCCTTCGCCCTGCGACCCGACCGGCAGGGCATCGGAAGCCGCCTGACAGCCAGTCGGAGGTGCTCCCAGCCCTGGGCCCCGCGTCGCGGGCCGCCCTCACATCAGCGGATACACCCCACCCGTCCCGGACCCCTTGGCGAAGTCCGCCGCCACCGCCCGTACCTTGCGGTGCTGTTCGCGGGATAGGGCGACGAGCATCTGGAAGGCGGTCGCCTCGTCGCAGCCGCGGCGGGCCATGAGGATGCCCTTGGCGCGTTCGATCAGCGCGCGGCCCTCGATGGCCTCCTTGAGCTGGCGGTTCTCGGTTCTCAGCGCCTCCAGGTCGTCGATCATTGCCAGGACCGCACGCATGGCGTCCATCAGGGTGACCGTGTGGTCCCGCGCGGAGAAAGGCGGCGCGCCCCCGGGCGCACCGGTGGGGGCCTCCGGTATGGATGCTGTTTCGTCGGAAGGCATGCGGCCCATGGTTGTCGCGGAACCGTGGCTTCAGCAGGGTCTCCATGAAGAATGCGGAGACTTTCACCCCCATGTAATAGATGCGTAGATCTGACTACGTCTGACCGGGGCAGGTGGGACGGCGAGTGACTCATGGGGCATTCGGGGACCAACTACGGTTAACAGTAGGCTAATTACCCTCGGATTCGAGCCGACTGCTGGGCGAACCATCCACGCCCGCTGCTAGCCTCTGGCTTCCGCTCCTGACCGTGGAGCCAGGTACGTCCCGTACCTCTGGCACGTCCTGTACCTCCCCGCGCCGCGTCGAGACCGTACGCCGCGAGGGTCACCGCTCACTTCTCCGCCCGTGCCCTCGGGCGGTTTCGGTGTCCGTCGCACTGTACCGCCGGCGGGCACGCGTACAGGGGGGACTCCATGGCGCACGTCATCAATTCCCGTACGGATGCCCGCGAGGGGGACCGTCCGGAACATCCCGGTGTCCAAGATCTCGGCGGCGGTGCGCACGGCGACGGTGCCGCGCCCCGGCTGACCGTCCTGGTGCCCACACGCAATGAGCAGGAGAGCGTTCCGCTGCTCCTCGACCGGCTCTCACCCGCGGTCGCGCCGCTCGGCGCGGAGATCCTCTTCGTGGACGACAGTGACGACGGCACGGTCGAGGAGCTCTCCGCCCTCGCGCCCGGCAGCCGTGTCCCGATCCGATTGCTGCACCGCCCGCCGGGTCTGCGCGGAGGGGGTCTGTCGGGTGCGGTGGTGGCCGGCACCCGCGTCGCACGCGGCGACTGGGTCCTCGTCATGGACGGGGATCTGCAGCATCCGCCGGGAGCCGCGGCGCTGCTGGCCAGGACGGCGATGCGGGAGGGCGTCGACATCGCTGTCGGCACCCGGTACGCCGGGAACGGCCAGTCCGAGGGGCTTGCGGGCGCCGGTCGGCAGGCGACCTCGTCGACCGCGACACGCCTGGTCAAGGCGGCGTTCCCGCGTCGGCTCGCCACCGTCAGCGATCCGCTCAGCGGCCTGTTCGCCTTCCGCAAGGACGCGATCGACTCCGACCGGCTGCAGCCCGTCGGCTTCAAGATCCTCCTGGAGATCCTGGTACGGCACCCGGCGGCCCGGGTCGCCGAGGTCGCGTACACCTTCGCGCCCCGCGAGGCGGGCCACTCCAAGGCCTCCCTCCGGGAAGGAATCGCCTTCGTACGCCATGTCGGGCGGCTGCGCCGCGGAGTGGCGGGCGGACAGCGGCAGCTGCTGCGGATGACGGCGTTCGGAGCGGTCGGGCTGTCCGGGGTCTCGGTGAACACGGCCGCACTGTGGCTCTTCTTCGATCTGCTCGGCGTCCATCACCTGGTCGGCGCGGCCCTGGCCACGCAGTTCTCGACCGCCTGGAATTTCGTCCTCACCGACGCCGCCGTATATCGCGGAGGGCAGCGGAAAGGCACCTGGTACGGGCGAGCGGGCCGGTTCTTCGCGATGAACAACCTGCTGCTCGTCGCCCGTCTGCCGCTGCTGCAGTGGCTGGTGCTCGCGGGCATGGGCGTGCTGACCGCCAACGCCCTCACGCTCGTCCTCCTCTTCGTCCTCCGCTTCCTGATCAGCGACCGCATGATCTACCGGGGCGGCGAGACGAAGGTCCGACAGCGTGATCCCGTACGGATGTTGGTGGACCCGGACCCTTATCCGAACGCGGAGAGCGCTGAAGTGCCCAGCCGCAAGCGTTCCGTCTACCTGCCCTATCGGTACGACGTCGCAGGCACTGTCACCATCGGCTCCCAAATCCGGCTGCCCGAGCTGGAGTTCTTCCGCGCCCAGTGGATCCCGGACGCGGAGGTCGACATCGCGGTGCGCGTCGGTGACGTCGGCCGGCGCAGGCCGCGGCGGCGGGCCGCGCTGACGGAGGACCGCGGCGAGTCGGCGGCGCTGCGCTACGAGGAGCACCTGGGCCGGTTCGGCGCCAACTTCCGCGTACGGCTGGGTCCGCCGATCACGGTAGAGGTCGGTCCGCTGCTCGCGCGCTCCCCGCATGTCGTCTACACGAACGTAGTCGAGGCACTGCTGCGATTCGTGCTGATCTCACGCGGCAGGATGCTGCTGCACTCGGCCTGTGTCGAGCTCGACGGGCACGGCGTGATGTTGTCCGCGCTGACCGACACCGGCAAGACCGCGACCGTACTGCGGCTGCTGCGCGAGCACGGCGGGCGGTTCCTGTCGGACGACATGACCGTGGTGGACCCCACCGGGCGGGCGGTCTGCTTCCCGAAGCCGCTCACCATCAGTGCGCACACCCTGCGCGCCGTTCACGCCGAGGATCTGACCAAGAAGGAGTGGCGCCGGCTCAACCTCCAGTCGCGGCTGCACTCCAAGGGCGGCCGGTCGATCGCGCTGATGCTGGCCCGCTTCAACCTGCCGATCATGGGCATCAACGCGATCACCCAGATCCTGGTGCCGCCGCCGAAGTACAGCGTCGACCGGCTCGTGCCCTGCCGACTCGGGTCGAGCGTAGAGGTGAAGGACCTCTTCGTCATCGAACGCGGTGCGCCGTCGTTGTACGACCTCGATTCTGCCGAGGCGTTGGAGCGGATGCTGGTCAACACCGAGGACGCGTACGGTTTTCCGCCGTACCGCTATCTCGCGCCGGCGCTGCGCATCGACGGTCTCGATCACGCCGAACTGCGTGCCCGTGAGCGGGAGATACTCGCCGGGTTTCTCTCCGGCGTCCGCACTCGCGTCCTCGCGTCGGACTGCTTCGGCTGGGCGGACGAGATCCCTCGGCTGCTGGCCGGGGAGCGGAAAACCGCGCAGGTACCCGGTGAGCGGCCCAACGGGCAGGTGCAGGTCGACGCGTGGCCTCGCTGGGGACTGCTGCCCGGCGCCGCCGCATGACCGAACGGTCCGTGCTCCCCTCGGGAGCGCCCCGCACCACCCCGGCGCCGGCCCCCTCCAGCGCCGGGGCCTCCCTGCGCCGCGCGGCACCGCTGACCGCGGTGCTGCTCGTCGCGGCGTTTCTGCGTCTGTACCGGCTGACGGACACCGGGTTCAACAGTGACGAGGCGGTGTACGCGGGCACGTCGGCCTCGCTTGCCGGGGACGACCAACTCGGTTTGCTCTTCCCGGTGTTCAGGGCGCATCCCGTGCTCTTCCAGTCGCTGATGTCGATGGCGCTGCGGGTGCACGAGAGTGACTGGGCGGCGCGCGCGGTGCCGGCGCTGCTGGGCGTGGTGACGGTCGCGATGACGTACGGGCTGGGCCGCAGACTGTACGGACGGCGGGCCGCGCTCGTCGCCGCGCTGCTGCTCGCTGTCATGCCGTACCACGTCGTGGTGAGCCGCCAGGTGCTGCTCGACGCGCCGATGACGCTGTGCGCGACCGGTGCGCTGTATTGCGTCGTGCGGTACGCCGAATCGCCCGCGCAACGCTGGCTGCTGGCCGCGGGCGGCATGCTCGGGCTCACCGTGCTCGCCAAGGAGACGTCGATCGTCTTCCTGGGTTCGCTGTACGCCTTCTTCGCGCTGACCCCGGCCGTGCGCACGCGCTGGCGCCATCTGCTGCCCGCGCTGACGGCGATCGTGGTGGTGGCGGTGGCGCATCCGCTGTCGCAGGCGGTCGCCGGGCACTCGAAGGCGGGCGGGAACTATCTGCTGTGGCAGATGTTCCGGCACGCCAACCACCCCTACTACTTCTATGCGCGCGAAGTTCCCTGGGCAGTGGGCCCGTTGGTGGTCGTGGTCGCCGTCGCCGGGCTGGTGTGGCTACGGCGGGAGAACACCTGGCGGGAACGGCTGCTGGTGTGCTGGGTGGCCGTGCCCGCGCTGTTCTTCACGGTCTGGCCGGTGAAGGGCTTTCAGTATCTGCTGCCCGCCGCGCCCGTCATCGCGGTGCTGGCCGGACGTACGCTCACCTCGTTCCCGCGGGTCGTGCGCGCACAGCGAGTCGCCGCCGCTGCCGCCGTCTGCCTGGTGGTCGTCTCGCTCGCCGTTCCGTCCTGGTTGCGGACCGCGCCGCAGACCGGCACCCGGTTTCTGGCCGGGACCGGCGGGCTGCCGGGCGGACGCGAGGCAGGGCTGTGGGTGCGTACGAACGCGCCCGAGGGTGCGCGGCTGCTGGCCATCGGCCCTTCGATGGCGAACGTGGTGCAGTACTACGGGCTGCGGCCCGTCTCCGCACTCTCCGTCTCACCCGATCCGGCACGCCGCAACCCCAGCTACCGGGCCGTCGAGAACCCCGACCGCGCCCTGCGGGACGGCCGCTTCCAGTACCTGGTCTGGGACGCGTACACCGCTCGCCGTACGCCCTTCTTCACCGCCAAGTTCCAAGAGCTGGTGGGGCGTTACCACGGGGATGAGGTGTTCACGGCGCGGAACGCGGACGGGGTGCGGGTCGTGATCGTCTACCGGGTGAGGGCGTCATGAAGGTCCTGTTGCTCGCGCTGGTCCTGCTGCTGCTCGCGGGCAGCGGAACGGCATCGGCCTCAACTCCCCATACCAGCACGCCGATTGAGCACTTCGTCTACCTCATGCAGGGCGACCGCACCTTCGACCACTACTTCGGTACGTATCCGGGAGCCGAGGGTCTGCCCGCGCGGGCCCGCCAGGCGATCAACCCTAAGCATCCGGACGACGGACTGGTGGCGCCCTATCCGCTGCACGACGCAACGCCCATGTCGCCGGGAGCGGGGCCCCGTCTGGTCCAACAGCAGTACAACGGGGGACGGATGGACTCCTTCGTCGCCGCCTTCGGGCGGCAGGGCCGGGACGGGCGGATGGCGATGGGCCACTACGACCGACGGGACCTGCCCTTCTACTGGGACGCGGCGGACCGCTATGAACTCTTCGATCACTACTTCGCCTCCTCGCTCGACGGTACCCGCGCCAACCGCGCACACTGGGTGACCGGTGGCCCCGACCTCGACGGGCCGACCGTCTTCGACCGGCTCGAAGAGGCGGGCGTCAGCTGGAAGTTCTACGTCCAGAACTACGATCCGAAGAAGACCTACCGCACCACCTCCCCCACCGACCCGGCCACCCAGACCGTGCGTGTGCCACTCCTGGACATCCCGCGCTTCGTCGACGATCCGAAGCTCAACTCCCACATCACCGATCTCAGCGAGTACTACCGGGACCTGGAGCGCGGCACGCTGCCCGCGGTCGCGTACATCGCGTCCTCGGGCGCCGGCGAGCGGTCCGCGCGATCGATCCCGGCGGGTCAGCGGCTGGTGCGGGAGCTCACCTCGCAGTTGATGGTCAGTCGGTACTGGCGCTCCTCGGCGCTGCTGTGGTCCTACGACGGGTCGGGCGGCTGGTACGACCATGTGAAGCCTCCCGCCGGACGCGGTCTGCGGGTGCCCGCACTGCTGGTCAGCCCGTACACAGCGCGCGGCAAGGTGCAGCACAGCCAGTTCGAGGCGGCGAGCGCACTGCGGTTCGTGGAGGACAACTGGGGACTGCGCAAACTCGGCGGGCGGACGGACGACGTACGGAGCCTGGCCGACGCGTTCGACTTCGGCTCGCCACCTCGGCGTGCCGAACTCATCCCGGACGACGCGCGCGAAGCCGCCCTTCCCGTCGCGCACCGGCCTTCGCCCGTGCCCGTGTACGCGGTGTACGGCGGGGCCGCGGCCGTGGTGGCACTGCTGCTGTGGGGGGCGGTGCGGCCCAAATGGCGTACGTCATGAGGTGGTTGACGCTCGCAGTGGTCGTCATTCTGAGCTGCTGTCTGCTGTCGACGCCCGCGTTCGCGGCGAGCACGGTCACCGTCACTGTGCGCACCGCGCCTCAACTGGCGGGCGTCCGCTTTGCGTTCGACGGCCGGACGGCCGTCACCGGCGCGGACGGGACGGCCCGTTTCACCGGTGCGCACGACTTCGGCGGGCACACCCTGGCGGTCGACGACCGTGAACTGGTCTCTTCCGATCGGAAGTTCAGCTTCGCACGGTGGGCCGGGCAGCGGGATCCCGACCAGGCGTTCCTGCGCACGGTGGACGGGCTGCCGCTGCGGGCGGACTACACGGTGACGGCGGGGTTCACGGCGCGCTTCCGGGTGACGCTGCGCTGCGTCGACCAGGACGGGAAGGCGGTACCCCGCGCGCTGGTGCCGAACGTGAGCGTACGCAGTGACACGGGGCGTACGCAGCGGCTCCCGGTGGGCCGGCCGGTCTGGCTGGACGGGCTGCGGCCCGTGTACCGCAAGAGCGTGCTGACCTCGCAGCGGGTCGGATACGTACTGCTGTCGGCCGACGCGTACGGCACCAACGCCGTCGACGCAGGACGTCAGCGGTTCCGTCCCGCCGAGGACCGGGAGATCACCTTCACGACGCCCTTCCACGATCTGACGGTCTCGGCGCGGGACGCCGTGTTCGGTTCGGCAGCGGGGAGCACCGCGCGGGTGACGCTGCCCGACGGGACCGTACGCGCCGTACCCTTCGGCGGCGACCGGACGGCGACGCTGCGGGATCTGCCGCACGGTCAGTACGAGGTGGAGGTGACCGGCGGCGACGGGCTGCGGGCCGCGCAGCAGATCCGGTTGTCGCGGACGCAGTCGGTGCAGGTGCGGGTGGTCAGCCGGGCCGATCTCGCCCTGGCCGGTGGAGTGTTGGCGACGGTTGCGCTCGGACTGCTGCTCACGGGGCGCAGGCTGCGCAAACGGCGGGGTGCGGTGTGAGACGAGTGGCGTCGGCGGTGGTCCTGGCCCTGGTGATGGCCGGGCTGCTGGCGACGCCCGCGCCCGCGGCGCACCACCGGGCGCCGCCGCCCACTATCGCGCCACCGCACCGGACGCCGGTCCTGGCGTACTACTACCAGTGGTTCCAGCGCTCCTCGTGGCAGCGTGCGAAGACCGACTACCCGCGCCTGGGCCGGTATTCGAGCGACGACGCCTCCGTGATCCGTACGCACATCGCCTGGGCGCGGTCGGCCGGAGTCGACGGTTTCGTGGTGAGCTGGAAGTCCAGTGCCGTCAACAACCGTCGGCTGGACCTGCTGTTGACCGAGGCCCAAGCGCAGGACTTCAAGGTGGCGGTCATCTATCAGGGCCTGGACTTCCACCGCCGACCGCTGGCCACGGCACGTGTGGCAGCCGACTTCCGGCTACTGCGCGACCGTTACGCGCGGGACTCCGCCTTCTTCCGCCTCGACGGCAAGCCGCTCACCGTGCTCAGCGGAACCTGGGAGTACTCGACCGCCGACATCGCGCGGATCACCGGGCCGGTTCGGTCACGGCTGGTCGTCCTCGGCACCGAGAAGAGCCCGGCGGGCTGCCGCAGGCTGGCGCGGGTCACCGACGGGGACGCCTACTACTGGTCGTCGGTGAATCCCGACACCAACGACCGGCACGGGACGAAGCTGCGCGCCATGGCCAAGGCCGTGCACCGGGCGGATGGCTACTGGATGGCACCGTTCGCGCCCGGTTTCGACGCACGGAAGGTGGGCGGCACCAAATCGGTGCCGCGCGACGGGGGCCGGACGCTGCGTGTCGAGTACGCGGCCGCCGTGGCCTCGGGCCCGGATGTGCTCGGGCTGATCAGCTGGAACGAGTTCAGTGAGAACTCACATGTGGAGCCGTCCGTGGAGCACGGTACGCAGGCCCTCGACGTACTGCGCCGGCTGCGTGGTGCGTCCGCCTCCGCCTCGCCGTCCGTGCCACCCGTGTCCTCGGGAGCTGCCCGGCACCAACACCTCGGCTACTGGCCGGGGTTGCTACGGATCGTGGGATGCGCGGCACTGCTGGTGGGCGCGGTGGCGGGCCTCGCCCGGCTGCGGAGGGTCAGAACAGGAAGGGAGAGAAGAACATGAGCAGAGGTATGACCGGAGGCTCGACCAGAGGTCTCCGCATCAGGAGGACACGTCACGCCGTGCTCGCCCTCGCGCTGGGGGTGGGTGCGGCGCTGTCGTTCGCGGCACCGGCGCACGCCGACCTCCCGGGCGCCGACCCGCAGTTGACGCGCGCCCCGTATCTCTCGGACGCGACGACCACCTCGGTCCAGGTCAACTGGGCGACCACGACCCAGAGCCGGGGGTTGGTCCGCTACGGTCCACTTGGCAACTGCGATGCCAGTACGGCGACTTCGGCGACCCTCGGCAGTCCGATCACCGTCGGGTCCACCCGCGAGTACGCCAACTCGGTGACGCTCACGGGGCTGAGCGCGAGCACCGGCTTCTGCTATCGCGTCTACACCGGCTCCGGAACCGACCTGCTCGGCTCCCTGGCTACCCCGAGCTTCACCACACCCGATTCGGCGTCCTCGGCCGAGCCCTTCACCTTCGCGGTACTCGGCGACACCGGCGAAACCACGAACAGCGGCGTCGATGACGGCTCGGTCAACGTGAACCAGGCGAACGTGATGAGCCTGATCGGGTCGAGCGGCGCGCGCTTCGTCATGCAGACCGGCGACAACACCCACCCGGGCACCTCCCAGACGCAGTACGGCGACCTCAACCAGACCGGCCCCGACGTGAGTTCCTGGTTCGGCCTGTCCTACTGGGCCCAGCCCGGCATGCGCATCCCGCTCCTCGGCACGGTCGGCAACCACAGCATGACGGCCACCTATCTGTCGGTGTGGAAGCAGTCGGCTCTGACGGCCGCGTCGAGCGGCGTGTTCGCGATGGTCGACTATCCGTCGTACCTCGGCTCGACCGCGATCAGCTATCCGACGACGTACTACGCCTTCACGACCGGCGGTGTCCGCTTCTACGTCCTCGACACGGCGTGGGGGAACTCCAACACCGCTTCCGCGACGGGTGGTTCGTGCGGTTCGCACTGCGCGATCTACGAGCAGGACGCGCACGCCCACTGGCAGAACGGGTCCGCCCAGTACGAGTGGCTGAAGGCCGACCTCGCCGCGCATCCGACCGGGCCCAAGTTCGCGTTCTTCCACTTCCCGCTGCGCTCCGACAGCGCGAGCGAGCCGAGCGACACCTTCCTCGCGGACGTCGAGCAGACACTCCTGGACGGCGGCGTCGACCTCGTCTTCAACGGCCACTCGCACCTCTATCAGCGCAACACCGCCGGCGCGAGACGGATCGCCTCGTACGTCACCGGAGGCGGCGGCGCCGATGTGCACTCCGTCGGCGAGAACGGCTGCTCACCCACTGACGCGTACGGGATCGGCTGGTCCTACAGCCGAAACCGCGGCTCGGCCTGTGGTTCCGCGGCCGCTCCGACGGACGACGCGCAGGTCTACCACTTCCTGAAGGTGACGGTGGACGGCACCTCGGTGACGGTCGCGCCCACCAACTCCCTGGGGCAGACCTTCGACGTGCAGACCTACACGGTCACTCCGTGACCCGCTGCTCCTCCACCACCAGAATCTGCAGGGCGCGCACGAGCGTGGCGGCCGCTTCCTCGTCCAGCGGGGTGAGGAAGCGGCGCTCCATGTCCCGGCGCGCCCGCTCGGCGCGGAGCAGACAGTCCCGGCCCGCGGTGGTCAGCTCCACGATGTTCTTGCGCCGGTCCTGGGGGCTACGGCGGCGCTCGACCAGGCCGTGGTCCTCGAGGCCGTCGACGAGCGCCACCATCGTTGTGCGGTCCACGCCGAGCCTTCCGGCCACCTCGACCTGCGACAACGGGTCCTCGGCGGCGAGCACCGCCAGTACCGCGAGTTCGTGCCCGTCGATCCCGAAGGGCGCCAGCGCCTCGGCGGAGGCCCTGGCCAGCCGCTGCTGCGCGTGCTTGAGGAGGTAGCCGAGCCGTGATTCAAGGGGGGCAGGAGGTTGCTCAACGGTCATACCCAGGACTGTACCCAAGACTGATAGTCAGTGATCCTGATGATTTGTTAGGCTGACGGATATGAGCGAACAACGCGTGCGCTTCGGCATCAAGACCACCCCCATGCATGTCTCCTACGAGGACATCCGCCGCGTCTGGCGGGAGGCCGACGCCCTGCCCGCATTCCAGGACGCCTGGCTCTGGGACCACCTGCTTCCCTTGCGCGGGCCCAAGAGTGGCCAAACGTACGAGAGTTGGACCCTGCTCGGCGCCCTCGCCGCGCAGACCGAGAGGCTGCGGCTCGGGGTGCTGGTCACCAGCAACCGCATGCGCCCGCCCGCCGTCCTGGGAAAGATCGCCACGACCGTCGACGTCGTCTCCGGTGGACGGCTCGTCATGGGCATAGGCGTCGGTGGAACACACCAGCCGTCCGGCGCGGGCGGAATCGCCGGGGAGAATCCGGCGATCTCGGAGTACGAGGCGTACGGGCTGACGCTCGTCCCGCCCGGCGAGGGAATCGCCCGGCTCGGGGAGACCATTGAGATCCTGCGGCGCATGTGGACGGAGGACGTCTTCGACTTCGAGGGGCGCCACTACCGGCTCCGGGGCACACGGAACGAGCCCAAGCCGGTGCAGCGGCCCGGTCCCCCGCTGCTGATCGGCGGCTGGGGCACCCGACTGCTGCGGCTGGTCGCCGAGCAGGCGGACATCTGGAACATCCCCGGACCGCCGCACAACGGCGTCGAGTTCATCGCCGAGCGCGCACGCGAGCTGGACGCACACTGCGCGGACATCGGGCGGGATCCGCGGGAGATCACCCGCTCCGTGCAGGTCGTCGTCTCGTACGACGATCCCGGCGCCACCCGCGCGGTGGTCGCCGAGCTCGTCGGCATCGGCGTGAACCATGTCGTCCTCAGCCTGCCGGCGCCCTATCCTCCGGGGGTCGCACGCTGGCTGGTGGACGAGATCATCGAGCCGGTCGCCGGGCAGCGCCCCGACATGGGCGTCGCCCGGCCTCACCTCACGGCATCAGGTGGTAGTCCGGGAAGTTCCCGGGCAGCCGCTCCCCCGCCGGTCCCTGCGTCACCGCGCGCACGAGCAGTTCCCCGCCCACGAAGGCACCGCGCCACGACGCGCCGAAGCCGCCGAAGAGTTCGTCACGGTCGCCCCGGGAACGGGGCTTGCCGCGGCCGACCTTGAACGCGCGGATCTGCGGGGCGAGTCGGTCGTACGTCGCCTCGTCGTCCGTGGAGAGCGTGGCGACGAGCGCGCCGTTCGACGCGTTCATCGCGGCGAGCAGCTCGGCCTCGGTGTCGACCAGGACGATGGTGTCGACCGGGCCGAAGGGCTCCGCGTGGTGCAGCGGTGAGGACGGCGGCGGGTTCAGGATCGTGACGGGCTGGACGTAGGCCGCCGTGTCCTGACCGGGCAGGAACCGCGCGTCGGACAGCTTGCCGCGGTGCAGCGGGACGGCGCCCCGGTCGATGGCCTCGGCGACCTGGTCGTGCAGCTCCTTGGCCTTCGCCGCGTTGATGACCGGACCGAAGTCGAGTGTCGGGTACGGGTCATCGGGGTGCTCGACCGCGAGCGGGTGACCGACCCGCAGGGTGCGGACGGCCGGCAGGTACGCGGCCAGGAACTCGTCGAACAGCTCACGCTGGACGACGAAGCGCGGGTAGGCCGTGCAGCGCTGCTTGCCGTAGTCGAAGAGCTTGGGGATGACCGCGGTCAGCGCGTCCCAGTCGGTGTAGTTCCAGATGCCCCAGGTGTTGAGTCCTTCCTGCTCGAGTACATGCCGCTTGCCGAGGTCGGCGACGGCGGTGGCCACCGCGGCGCCCGTGTCACGGCCGCCGACGAAGGAGACACAGCCGATCTCGGGCGCGCGGACGAGCGCCTCGGAGAGCTCGCCGCCGCTGCCGCTGACGAGGGTGACCGGGATCCCTTCGCGCGCGGCGAGCGCACTGGCCAGGGTGAGGCAGGCGACGCCGCCGTCGGTCGGGGTCTTGGCGATGACCGCATTGCCTGCCAATGCCTGGACCAGCATTGCGTGAACGAGCACGCTCATCGGGTAGTTCCAGCTCGCGATGTTGGACACGGGTCCGTCGAGCGGGGCCCGGCCGTCCACCATGGGCTCGATGCCGTCGACGTACCAGCGCACGCCGTCGATCGCCCGGTCCACGTCGGCCTGCGCGAGCCGCCAGGGCTTGCCGATCTCCCAGACGAGAAGCAGGGCGAGCAGTTCGCGGTGTTCGGTGAGCGCGTCGAGGGTCGCCGCCACGCGTGCGCGGCGCTCCGCCAGGGGCACATGGCGCCAGGCGCGGTGCTGGTCGAGCGAGGCGCGTACGGCCTGCTGGGCGGTGGCACCGTCCAGACGCGGCGGGCCCGCGATGGGGCTGCCGTCGACGGGGCTGGTGGCGGGCAGTGCCCGGCCGTCCGCCTGCCAGGCGGCGCCCCAGAGGTTGAGGACACGGTCGTCGCGGAACGCCTCGGGAGCGACGGCGAGGCACCGCTGCCAGGCGTCGGTCCAGGACGTACCGGACTTCACAACGAGGTTGGTGGGGTTGAGGGTGGTTGCCATTCGGTGTCTCCGCTCTCGGTGCACAGTCGGGGGCGGGGGGCTTGGCATCTGCCGAACCGCAGGATGCATGCCCGCGCGGACAGTGATCGCGTATGTCGCGAACAGTGGTCGCGTATATAGGGAGGAACGTAGTGAGGCCGGATGGTTTCCGACAGTCACTCCACGTCAACTATGAGTGACGTCACGTTCCGTTTCCAGCTGGGTCAGCACCAGCCGGGCCGTCTCGGTCGGGGTGCCGCCCACGCGCACTCCGACCGCCTCCAGGGCCTTCTTCTTCGCCTGGGCGGTGCCCGACGAACCGGAGACGATGGCTCCCGCGTGCCCCATGGTCTTGCCTTCGGGCGCGGTGAAGCCGGCGATGTAGCCGACGACGGGCTTGGTGACGTGGTCGCCGATGTACGCGGCCGCCCGTTCCTCGGCGTCGCCGCCGATCTCCCCGATGAGAACGATCAGTTCCGTCTCGGGGTCGTCCTGGAAGGCCGCCAGGCAGTCGATGTGAGTGGTGCCGACGACGGGGTCGCCGCCGATGCCCACGCAGGTGGAGAAGCCGATGTCCCGGAGCTCGTACATGAGCTGGTACGTCAGGGTGCCCGACTTGGAGACCAGGCCGACGCGTCCGGGTTTCGTGATGTCGGCGGGGATGATGCCCGCGTTCGACTGGCCGGGCGTGATCAGGCCCGGGCAGTTGGGACCGATGACGCGCGTACCCCTCTTCGCGGCGTGCGCGTGGAAGGCGACGGAGTCGTGGACCGGGATGCCCTCGGCGATGACGACGGCGAGTCCGATCCCGGCGTCGGCGGCCTCCACAACGGCCGCCTTGGCGAAGGCCGGTGGCACGAAGACCACGCTCACGTCCGCTCCGGTCGCCGCCATGCCTTCGCGCACCGACCCGAAGACGGGCACGGCCCGGTCGTCGAGGTCGACGGTCTGCCCGGCCTTGCGCGGGTTGACGCCGCCGACGACGTGAGTGCCGGCCGCGAGCATGCGCCGGGTGTGCTTCATCCCCTCGCCGCCGGTCATGCCCTGGACGAGGACCTTGGACTCCTTGGTGAGAAAGATGGCCATGTCCCGCTCCTTCAGCTTGTGTTGGCGAGTTGGGCGGCACGGCGGGCGGCACCGTCCATGGTGGTGGCCTGCTGCACCAAGGGGTGCGCGTGGCCGTCGAGGATGGCGCGGCCGCGGACGGCGTTGTTGCCGTCGAGGCGGACCACGAGCGGCTTGGTCAGCCGCACGGCATCCAGGGCCTGCACGATGCCGTCGGCGACCGCGTCGCAGGCCGTGATCCCGCCGAAGACGTTGACGAAGACGGACTTCACGTCGGGATCGGAGAGGATGACCGCCAGGCCGTCGGCCATGATCTTGGCGGAGGCCCCGCCGCCGATGTCGAGGAAGTTGGCCGGCCGGGCGCCGCAGCCGGCGACCACGTCGAGCGTCGACATCACCAGGCCCGCGCCGTTGCCGATGATGCCGACCTCGCCGTCCAGCTTGACGTAGTTGAGGCCCTTGGCCGCGGCCGCCGCCTCCAGGGGGTCGTCGTGCCCGGCGCCCTCCTCTCCCCAACGCGCATGACGGAAGCGGGCGTTGTCGTCGAGGGTGACCTTGCCGTCCAGGGCGAGGATCTGCCCCTGGGTGGTGCGGACGAGGGGGTTCACCTCGACGAGAACGGCGTCCTCACGAGTCAGGACCTGCCACAGCCGCACCAGGGCGTCGACCGTCTGCGGTGGCAGACCGGCGGCCTCCGCGATCTCGGACGCCTTCGCCGACGTGACGCCCTCCGCCGGGTCGATGTGAATGCGCGCCACCGCCTCCGGCCTGGTCGCGGCCACCTCCTCGATCTCCATGCCACCCTCGGCGGAGGCGATCGCGAGGAAGCGTCCGGCGGCACGGTCGAGGACGTAGGAGACGTAGAACTCGCTCTCGATGTCGACGGGCTGAGCCAGCATCACCTCGCGGACCGTGTGGCCCTTGATGTCCATGCCGATGATCCGGCGTGCCGTGAGCTCGGCGGCGGCCGGGTCGGCGGCGAGCTTCACACCGCCCGCCTTGCCGCGCCCGCCGGTCTTCACCTGGGCCTTGACGACGACGCGGCCGCCGAGCCGGCGGGCGATCTCCCGCGCCTCCTTGGGCGAGCCCGTGACCTCGGCCCGCGGCACCACGATGCCGTGTTCCTCGAAGAGCGCCCGTGCCTGGTGCTCGTACAGGTCCATGATCCGGCTCCTGTCTTAAAAGTGCTGCACGACCCCTGGACATCACTCATCGGATGCGGGATAACAATCTTCATACAGTATCCGTCGACTGTATGCAATGTGCCGGACTCGGCCCACGACCAGCGACGCCCGGATGTTCAAGGCAACGGACAAGTGAGGTGACCTGTGACAACCAAGGCTCTCGAAGGCATTCGCGTCCTCGACATGACACACGTCCAGTCCGGCCCCTCGGCGACCCAACTGCTGGCCTGGCTGGGGGCGGACGTCATCAAGCTGGAGGCGCCGAGCGGTGACATCACCCGCAAGCAGCTGCGGGACATCCCGGACGTCGACTCCCTCTACTTCACGATGCTCAACAGCAACAAGCGGAGCATCACCCTCAACACCAAGACCGAGCGCGGCAAGGAGATCCTCACCGAGCTGATCCGCCGCTCCGACGTCATGGTGGAGAACTTCGGACCGGGCGCGGTCGACCGCATGGGCTTCACCTGGGACCGCATCCGCGAGATCAACCCGCGTATCGTCTATGCCTCCATCAAAGGGTTCGGGGACGGCCCGTACACCAACTTCAAGGCGTACGAGGTCGTCGCACAGGCCATGGGCGGGTCGATGTCGACCACCGGCTTCGAGGACGGGCCACCGCTGGCGACGGGGGCTCAGATCGGTGACTCGGGTACGGGCATCCACGCCGTGGCGGGGATTCTCGCGGCGCTGTTCCAGCGGGAGAACACCGGGCGTGGTCAGCGGGTCAACGTGGCCATGCAGCATGCTGTGCTCAACCTCTGCCGGGTGAAGCTGCGCGATCAGCAGCGACTGGCACATGGTCCGCTCGCCGAATATCCCAACGAGGACTTCGGCGACGAGGTTCCCAGGTCCGGGAACGCCTCCGGCGGCGGTCAGCCCGGCTGGGCGGTCAGGTGCGCTCCGGGCGGCCCGAACGACTACGTGTACGTCATCGTGCAGCCCGTCGGCTGGAAGCCCCTCAGCGAACTCATCGGCAGGCCCGAACTGGCCGACGACCCCGAGTGGTCCACCCCCGAGTCCCGACTGCCCAAGCTCGAGAAGATGTTCCAGCTCATCGAGGAGTGGTCGTCCACCCTCCCCAAGTGGCAGGTGCTGGAGAAGCTCAACTCCCACAACATCCCGTGCGGCCCGATCCTGTCCACCAAGGAGATCATCGAGGACGAGTCACTGGTCGCCAACGAGATGGTCGTGAAGGTGCCGCACCCCGAGCGCGGCGAGTTCGTGACCGTGGGCAGCCCGCTGAAGCTCTCCGACTCCCCCGTGGACGTGACCAGTTCGCCGCTGCTCGGCGAACACAACGAAGAGGTCTACATCGGCGAGCTCGGCCTCGGCGACGAAGAGCTGCGCCTCCTCAAGTCGATCGGGGTGATCTGAGTGGTGACCCAGGACCGGGCCCTACGGGTGCGCACCCTTCTCGACGGCGTACGGGCCGAGGGGCGGACCGCGCTCACCGCGCCCGAGGGCAAAGTGATCGCCGACGCGTACGGGATCGCCGTCCCCGGCGAGGAACTCGCGAGGGACGCGGACGAGGCGGTGGCCTGCGCGGCGCGCTTCGCCGGGCCCGTCGTGATGAAGATCGTCTCCCCGGACATCCTGCACAAGACCGATGCCGGCGGCGTGGTCGTAGGCGTCGAGGGTGCGGCGGACGTGCGGGCCGCCTTCCGCAAGATCGTCGAGAGCGCCCGGGAGTACGACCTCCAGGCCCGCATCGACGGCGTACAGATCCAGGAGCTGCTCCCGCAGGGGCAGGAGGTCATCGTCGGCGCGGTGACCGACCCGACGTTCGGGAAGGTCGTGGCCTTCGGCCTCGGCGGTGTACTGGTCGAGGTCCTCAGGGACGTCACTTTCCGGCTTGCTCCCGTGGACGCCGACGAGGCATTGTCGATGCTGGACTCGATCCGCTCGGCGCAGATTCTGCGCGGGGTGCGCGGTGCGCGGCCGGTGGACAGGCGAGCGATCGCCGAGCAGATTCTCCGGGTCTCCGAACTCGTCGCGGACTTCCCGGAGATCGCCGAGGTGGACCTCAACCCGGTGATCGCCACTGCGGACGGCGCGGTCGCGGCGGACATCCGCGTGATCCTCGCGGAGCGGGCTCCCTCCGAGCGCCGGACGCACACGCGCGAGGAGATCCTCACCTCCATGCGCCGCCTGATGCGGCCCTCGTCGATCGCCGTGATCGGCGCCTCCAACGAGCCGGGCAAGATCGGCAATTCGGTCCTGCGCAATCTCATCGACGGCGGCTTCGCGGGTGAGATCCATCCGGTGAACCCCAAGGCCGGCGACATTCTGGGCCGCAAGGCCTACCCAAGTGTCACGGATATTCCGGGCGAGGTGGACGTGGCGGTGTTCGCCGTCCCCGCCCCGTCCGTGGCCCCGCTCCTGGAGGAAGTGGGACGCAAGAACATCCCCAACGCCGTACTGATCCCCTCCGGGTTCGCGGAGAGCGGCGAGCCCGAACTCCAGGACGAGATCGTGGCCATCGGCGAGCGGCTCGGCATCCGGCTCCTCGGTCCGAACATCTACGGCTACTACTCGACGTGGCACAACGTGTGTGCCACCTTCTGCACGCCCTACGACGTGAAGGGCGGCGTCGCGTTGACCTCGCAGTCCGGCGGCATCGGAATGGCCGTCCTGGGCTTCGCGCGCACTACGAAGACGGGTGTTTCGGCGATCGTCGGGCTCGGCAACAAGGCGGACCTGGACGAGGACGACCTGCTCACCTGGTTCGGTGAGGACCCGCGCACGCAGTGCATCGCGATGCACCTGGAAGACCTCAAGGACGGCCGCGCGTTCGTCGAAGCGGCCCGCGCCACGGTCCCGAAGAAGCCGGTCGTGGTCCTGAAGGCCGGTCGTACGGCGGCCGGCGCCAAGGCCGCCGGTTCGCACACGGGCGCGCTCGCGGGCGACGACGCCGTGTACGACGACATCCTGAGGCAGGCCGGCGTCATCCGGGCCCCTGGGCTGAACGAAATGCTGGAGTACGCGCGCGCGTTGCCGGTGCTTCCGACTCCCAAGGGCGACAACGTCGTGATCATCACGGGCGCGGGCGGCAGCGGAGTGCTGCTGTCCGACGCGGTGACCGACAACGGCCTGTCCTTGATGGAGATCCCGCCGGACCTGGACATGTCCTTCCGGAAGTTCATCCCGCCCTTCGGGAGCGCAGGCAACCCCGTGGACATCACGGGTGGCGAGCCGCCCTCGACGTACGAGGCGACGATCCGGCTGGGACTGGAGGACCCGCGCGTCCACGCGCTCGTCCTCGGCTACTGGCACACCATCGTGACGCCTCCCCTGGTCTTCGCCGAGCTCACCGCGCGCGTGGTGGCCGAGTTCCGCGAACGCGGGATCGAGAAGCCCGTGGTCGCGTCGCTCGCGGGCGACGTCGAGGTCGAGGAGGCCTGCCAGTACTTGTACGAACGGGGGGTCGTGGCCTACCCGTACACGACCGAGAAGCCGGTGGCCGTCCTCGGCGCGAAGTACCGCTGGGCGCGTGCGGCGGGGCTGTTGGGGGGCGGGTTCATGACGTGAGTGTGCGCGGGGGTGGCCGACGGTGCGCGTCGGCCGCCCCCGGGACCCGTAAGCGCACGAAAGGCATTTGGCAGGGGGCGCTGACCAGATCTTTCGACGCAAGGGGTGTTTGAGCAAGATGACAACCACCGATTATTCGACCTCCGTCCCCTACCAAGAGGTGACGGACCGCAACGGCCGCGTGTACCGCGTGGGCGAGTCCGACATCGACATCATGGGCCGCAAGCGCAAATGGATGGTCCTGCTGCCCTGGGCGGGCATGATGGGCATCAGTTCCGCCGAGTACGCGTTCACCTCCGCGGAGGACACGCTGCACGATGCTCACCTGTGGAGCAGCGGACACATCTTCTGGCTGATGGGCGTCTGGGTGTTCTTCCAGGCGGCCGTGGCCTTCCCGGCCGGGCAACTGCGGGAGAGCGGCCGCCTCCCCGCCCGTACGGCGATGCTGCTGGGCGCGCTCGGCACGCTGCTGGGCTATCTGTCACTGGCCTTCGCGCCGCATGTGATGATCGCCTATCTGGGCTTCGGCATGTGCAGCGGCATCGGCGCCGGTCTCGTCTACGCGACCAGCGTGAACATGGTCGGAAAGTGGTATCCGGAGCGCAAGGGCGGCAAGACGGGCTTCGTCAACGGCGGTTTCGCCTACGGGTCCGTGCCCTTCGTCTTCCTGTTCACGTCGTACATGGACCTGAGCAACTACAGGGGCGTCCTGGTCGCGGTCGGCCTGTTCTGCTGCGCTGTCGTCGCCGTCGCCGGCTGGTTCTTCAAGGACCCGCCGAAGGGGTGGTGGCCCGCGGAGGTGGACCCGCTGAAGGCCTCGGACGACCCGAAGATCCGGCGGGCGCTGGAGAAGAACCCGCCGGCGGTGAAGCAGTACACCCCCAAGGAGGCTGCCCGTACCCCCGTGCTCTGGATGATGTGGTTCTGTCTGCTGTGCACGGCCGGGATCAACATCTTCGGCATCGCCTTCCAGGTGCCGTTCGGCAAGGACATGGGCTTCGCGGGCGGGATCGTGGCCACGGCGATGTCCCTGAAGGCCATCGTCAACGGCACGGGGCGTGGCGTCATCGGCTGGATATCCGACCGGGTCGGCCGGCGCCACACGCTGATCATCGTGTGCCTGGTGCTGGGCTCCGCCCAGTTCGGCGTGCTGGTCTCCGGCCAGATGGGCAGCATGCCGTTCTTCCTGTTCTGCTCCATGGTCTCCGGCTTCGGCGGCGGCGCGATCTTCCCGCTGTTCGCGGCCATGACAGCTGACTACTTCGGCGAGAACAACAACGCCTCCAACTACGGAATGGTCTACAGCTCGAAGTTGATCTCGGGCCTCGTGGGCTCCGGTATGGGAGCGGTCGTCGTCGGCGCGTGGGACTACCACGGCGCCTTCGTTCTCGCCGGATCCATCGGGCTGGCATCCGCAGTGCTGGCCCTGTTCCTCAAGGCTCCCGGCCGGCCGCAGGCCCGGAGCATCGTTCCCAACCCGCAACCGCTTGGCGAGGAGATGGCGTAATGACGGCGGAACCCATCGCCGCGAAGAACGCGTCGGACGACAACGACGCCTCGAACCGCGCATACCGTGAAGTCACCGACTCCCGGGGTCGTGTCTACCGGATCGGCGAGACTGACCGGGACATCCTGGGCCACTCACGCAAGTTCATGGTGTATCTGCCATGGCTGGCCATGATGGCCATCAGCGTCTTCGAGTACGCGTACGGCTCTGCCGAGGACACCTTGTCCCACGCGCACGGCTGGACGCAGAGCAACACCTTCTGGATCCTGAGCGTCTGGGTCTTCTTCCAGGCCGGCATAGCCTTCCCCGCGGGCTGGCTGCGGGAGAAGGGAATCCTCACCGCCCGCAAGGCCATGTACGTCGGCTCGGGCATGTGCCTGATCGGCTTCCTCGCTCTCTCTCACCTGAGCAACGTCTTTCTCGCCATCCTGGGCTTCGGCGTCATCGGCGGCCTGGGGTCCGGCCTGGTGTACGCGACCTGCATCAACATGGTCGGCAAGTGGTTCCCCGAGCGCCGTGGCGCGAAGACCGGATTCGTCAACGGCGGATTCGCGTACGGCTCTTTGCCGTTCATCTTCATCTTCAACTACGCGTTCGACACCGCCAACTACCACCGCGTCCTGGACCTCATCGGCTGCTACGTGATGATCGTGGTGCTGGCCTCCGCGTTCTTCTTCAGGGACCCGCCGAAGAACTGGTGGCCTGCGGACATCGACCCGCTGACCTATGGCGGCTCCGAGAAGGGTGCCGCCAGCCTGGCCAAGAACCCTCCCGCGGTGAAGCAGTACACACCCAAGGAGGCCATCAGGACCGGCATGCTTCCGCTCATGTGGATCGCCCTCGTCATGACCGCGGGTGTGTCGATCTTCGGAATCTCCTTCCAGGTCGACTTCGCCAAGGAAGTGGGCTTCGGACCGCTGGTCGCGGCGTCGTCGATGGGCGTCATGGCCGTCATCAACGGCATCGGCCGGGGTGTGGTGGGCTGGCTGTCCGACACCTGGGGCCGCAAGCAGACCCTGGTGTTCGTCATCGTCGTCCTGGGACTCGCCCAGTTCGGTGTGATCTGGGCCGGTGACATCCACAGCGAAGCCCTGTTCCTGTTCTTCGCCTTCCTCTCCGGGTTCGGCGGCGGGGCCTTCTATCCGATGTTCGCGGCTCTGACACCGGACTACTTCGGCGAGAACTACAACGCCACCAACTACGGCCTGGTGTACAGCGGCAAGCTGATCAGCGGCCTGTTCGGCGGCGGGCTCGGCTCGATGGTGGTCGCCGCCTGGGGCTACAACGGCGCCTACGCGCTGGCCGGCGGCGTCTCGATGGTGGCGGCGGCGATCGCGCTGCTGCTGAAGCAGCCGGGGCGGACCGGGGCGGACACGTCCGTTCCGCAGCCGCAACCGGCCGTCTGAGCAAGGGAGTCCTGACCAACGGATGAGGCGGCCCTCCCCACGACGCGCGTCGTGGGGAGGGCCGCCTCATCCGTTGGTCAGGACTGGTGACGCTTCTTGCGCAGGGCCGCGAGATTGTCGTAACCGATCTTCGCGTGCTTCAGCGACTGCCCCAGGTCGGTGGCGCTCGGGGCGTTGTCCTGCTCGACCATCGGGTTGTGGTAGTTCCGCGCGCCGACGCGCGAGAAGAACGTGGTGTAGTCGATGACACCGGTGCCGAACGGCACCATGTCGTACCCCATGCCGTTCGTGGTGTTGACGGTGCCGTCCTTGGCGTGGAAGAGCGGGTAGCGCTTGTTGTTGCGGACGACGAGCCCCGCGGGATCGAAGACGTTCTCCTGTGTGGAGCCGTCGTGGGCCGTGTACGTGTGGAACTTGTACTGGGCCACGTGCGCCCAGAAGATGTCCATCTCCAGCCAGACCACGTTCGGGTCGGTGATCTTGAGGAAGTACTCCAGCTTGCGGATGCCGGAGCTGCGCGTGGGATGGCCCTGGGCGTCCAGCGGACCGCCGTCGAGCAGGAAGCCGTACGCCGCGTCGTGGTTGTGGGTGTACAGCTTGATGCCCTCACGGCGAGCGATCTCGCCGAGCGCGTTCCACTTGTCCGCGGCCACGTCCCAGTCGGCGCGGTAGGCGCTGCCGGTGGGGTCGCCGCCGGTGCCCATGTGCGCCATGCCGAGGATGTTGGCGATCTCCAGGTGCTTCTTGAAGGTGTCCAGGTCGGCCGTCGTCAAGGGCCAGGACGGCGGTATGAAGCCGTGGTTGCCCTGCGCCCGCAGCCCGTACTCGTCGAGCCAGGAGCGCAGCAGCTTGGCGCCCTCCACGGACTCCAGGCTCGCGCCGCCCGGGGCGTTGGCGTGCTGGCCGTATCCGGCGAACTCCACCTGCCGGTAGCCGAAGCGCGAGAGCTGCTGGAAGACCTCACGGAAACCGGAGGGCAGATCGGTGGCGAGCGGGTCGCGGCCCGTCGCGTCACGGACGGTGTAGAGGATGATGCCGCGCTTGTTCGCGGGGACGAGTACGTCGCCGCCGTGGTCGAGGCCTCTGCCCCGGTCCTGGGCCAGGGCCGGTGAGGCGCCGAAGACGGGGGCGGCGATCGCCGCGGTCGCGGCGGCGGTGCAGGTGCTGAGGAAGCGGCGACGGCTGACGCCGAGAGTGCGACGCAGGGCGTCGCCGGTTCCGGATTCGTCGTTGAACGCGGTCACGGTTTCTCTCTTTCGGATCGGTGTTCAGCGGTGGCGGGTGCCGAGCGGTCTGCCGCTCGGCACCAGGTCGGATGCCTGCCGAGCGCGCGCCGGACGCGTGCCGGACGCGTGCCGGACGCGTGCCGGACGCGTTGTCAGTGGCGCGTGTTTCACTTTCTGTAGTCGCTCGTCACGGCTTGTCAGGCCTCGTCAGGTGAGGCCGGCCAGGTCGAGCAGCAGGGATTTCACTTCGGTGGCCGCGACGCGGCCGGTGACTGCGCGGGGGGTGGAGCAGATGATGAGCGGACCTTCGTCGTCGCTCATGGGAAGGCGGCCGTGGCTGCCTCGAATAGGTGAGGGGTCCAGGGGCACGACCGCCATGCGGTAGCGCATGCCGAGCTTCTTGCGGGCCAGAGCCGTGGCCGCCTTCACCTTGACGTACGGGTCGAGGGGATCCATGAAGAGTTCGACCGGGTCGTAGCCGGGTTTGCGGTGGATCTCGACGAGCTGCGCAAAGTCGGGCGCGTGGGCGTCGTCGAGCCAGTAGTAGTACGTGAACCAGGCGTCCGGCTCCGCGACGGCGACGAGTTCGCCGGAGCGCGGATGGTCGAGGTGATGGGTCTTCTTGCCCTCGTCGTCGAGGAGTTGCTCGATGCCGGGCAGGTCGGCGAGCGCCGCCTTCGCGACCTCCAGGTCCTCGGGCCGTCGCACGTAGACGTGGGCGATCTGGTGGTCGGCGACCGCGAAGGCACGAGAGGCCATCGGGTCGAGGTACTCCATGCCGTCCTGCGTGTGCACTTCGAGGAGTCCGGCGCGACGCAGGGCGCGGTTGATGTCGACGGGGCGGTCCGCGCGCGTGATGCCGTACTCGGAGAGCGCGACGACGGTACGGCCTTCGCCCCTGGCGTCGTCGAGGAGGGGAGCCATGGCCGCGTCGAGGTCCGCGGCCGCCTGGAGGGAGCGCGGGTCGTCGGGGCCGAAGCGCTGCAGGTCGTAGTCGAGGTGAGGGAGGTAGCAGAGGGTCAGGTCCGGCCGACGGGTGCGGTTGATGTGCCGGGTCGCGTCGATGATCCAGCGGCTGGAGACGAGGTCGGCGCCGGGCCCCCAGAAGTGGAAGAGGGGGAACGTGCCCAATTTCTCGGTGAGTTCGTCGTGCAGAGCCGGGGGCCGGGTGTAGCAGTCGGGTTCCTTGCGGCCGTCGGCGTAGTAGACGGGACGGGGAGTGACGGTGATGTCGGTGTCGGCGCCCATGGCGTACCACCAGCAGATATTGGCGACCGTGTAGCCGGGGTGCGCGCGCCGCGCGGCGTCCCACAGCTTGTCGCCGGACACCAGGCCGTTGTGCTGACGCCACAGGAGTACGTCGCCGAGCTCGCGGAAGTACCAGCCGTTGCCGACGATGCCGTGCTCGCAGGGGTGGGTGCCGGTGAGGAAGGTGGACTGGGCGGCGCAGGTGACGGCGGGCAGGACGGTGCCGAGCGGGGCACGGGAGCCGGACTGGCCGAGGGCCTTGAGGTGCGGCATGTGGTCGAGGAGACGGGGGGTGAGGCCTACGACGTCCAGGACGAGGAGAGGGGTGGGACGGGAGTGCTCGCTGGAGTGCTCGGGCTGGCCTGTCGGTGCCGGCGGCTGGGTCACGGCAGCTCCTTGAGGCCGAGGTCGGTCAACAGGTCACGAGCGAGGGTGAGTTCGGCGGCGATGCCGTCGGCCAGCTGGGCGCGGGCGCGGGGGCGCAGCTCGGGCGGGAGGGTCTGCCAGGTGTAGGTCTCGACCTCCAGATGGCGGGTGAGCGGATGCGGGCCGCCGACGAGGTGGGCCAGCGCAGCCCGGAGTACGGGGAGTGTGGAGGTGAGGGGCGCGGCGGGGGCCGCGTGCAGCGGGACGTGGAAGTGAGCGCGCCATGGGGAGGCGTCGGGCAGGGCGTTGCCCGTCAGTGCTTCGCCGAGATCGTCGGTGCCGCGCAGGCCGGCGGATGTCCGGATGCGGGTCTGGTGCAGGAAGCGGGGTTCGTCGAAGGCGGCGAGGGCGGTGCGGACTTCGGGGAGATGGGGGTGTTCGGCGTGCAGGGCGGCTGAGAGCTGCGATTTGACGACGGGGACGCGGGCTTGCGCGAGCGCGTCCAGGGCGTGGTGCGGGTCTTCGAAGGAGGTGGCGAGGTGGCAGGTGTCGACACAGATGCCGATGCGCTCGTGGCCGATCGCGGTGAGCGGGGCAAGGGCGTCGGTGGTGGTCTCGACGATGCAGCCGGGTTCGGGTTCCAGGCCGACGCGGATGGAGCGGCCGGTGAGTTCGTGCAGGGCGTCGAGGCGTTCGGCCAGCGTGCTCAGCGCGGCGTGTGCGGTCGCGGACCGCTCGCCGTCGTACGCCGTGCGCCAGGCGAGGGGCAGTGTGGAGATGCTGCCCTCGGTGACGTCGTCGGGAAGGAGCTGGGCGAGGACACGCGCCAGGGAGGTCGTATGGGCGAGCCGCTCCGGGTCTGCCCAGTCCGGCTTGTAGACGCGGTACTTGACCTCTTCGGCGCCGAAGCCTTCGTACGGGAAGCCGTTGAGGGTGACCACTTCGAGGCCACGGCGGTCGAGTTCGGTGCGCAGACCGCGCAGCGCGGACGGGTCGCCGACCAGTGTGCGGGCGGCGTCCTTGGCGAGCCACAGTCCGATGCCGAGGCGGTCTCGTCCCAGGCGTCGGCGGACGGGTTCGCAGTGGTCGCGCAGCTGGGCGAGGACGCCGTCGAAGGTCTCGGCCGGGTGGACGTTGGTGCAATAGGCGAGGTGGACGGTGGAGCCGTCGGGGTGGCGGAAGCGCATGGCTCACTCCCCGCCGCGGAGGATCGAGTTGCCTTCGTGGGTGACGTCCGTCGTCGTGGCCCGGAGATTCAGCCGCCCGCTGAGCCCGTAGAAGGCCACGGGGTTGCGCCACAGCACCCGGTCGACCTCGTCGTCGGTGAACCCGGCCTTCAGCAGGGCGTCGCCGACCCGGCGGGTTTTGAGGGGGTCGCTTCTCCCCCAGTCCGCGGCCGAGTTGACGAGCACCTGCTCCGGCCCGTACTCCCGCAGGACCGCGACCATCCGCTCCTCGTCCATCTTGGTGTCCGGATAGACGGAGAAGCCCAGCCAGCAGCCGCTGTCCTTGGCCTCCTTGACGGTGGTCTCGTTGAGGTGGTCGATGAGGACCCGGTCCGGGGTGAGCGCGGACTCGCGGACAGCCTCCAGGGTGCGGCGCAGGCCGGCCAGCTTGTCGCGGTGCGGGGTGTGAACGAGCGCGGGCAACCCGTGGTCGGCGGCGAGCTGCAGCTGGGCGGCGAGCGCGGTGTCCTCGGCGGGGGTCATCGAGTCGTAGCCGATCTCGCCCACGGCAACGACCTGGTCCTTGACGAGATACCGGGGCAACTCGTCGAGAACGGGGACGCAGCGGGGGTCGTTCGCCTCCTTCGGGTTGAGGGCGAGCGTGCAGTGGTGGGCGATGCCGTACTGGGCGGCGCGGAAGGGTTCCCAGCCGAGGAGCGAGTCGAAGTAGTCGAGGAAGGAGGTGGGTGAGGTGCGGGGCTGGCCGAGCCAGAAGGAGGGCTCGACGACGGCGCGGACGCCCGCGGCGTGCATGGCCTCGTAGTCGTCGGTGGTCCGTGACGTCATATGGATGTGGGGGTCGAAGATGCGCATCAGGACTCCTTGCCGGAGGGGCCGGACGTGCCGCGGGCGCCGGGGCTTCGGGACGTGCCGGGGCTGCCGGACGTGCAGGTGGGGGTGGCCGAGGGCTCGGTCAGGGCCAGGACGCGGTACAGGTCCTCGGGTACGGGACGGCCCGCGGCGGCGCGTTCGTCGGCGTAGTCGCCGAGCATGCGGGCGAGTTCGGCGTCGGCGTGGGCGCGTTGGGGCAGGTCGGCCACCTCGTCGACGGGGACGCCGGTGAACAGGCACTTCAGGACGGCGTGGCGCCAGTTGTGGGGGTCCAGGTGCAGGGCGGCGTACGGGCCGACAGCGGCCGCGAGGAGTCGGGTGTCATTGGTGCGCAGCGCGTCCTCGACGAGCGGCAGTGCGTCGGGTCCCGGCACGAGGTGGGGCAGGGCGTGCAGGACGGCTCGGCGTTCGGCGGCGGTGCCCTGGCGGTAGACGCGGGTGAGTGCGTCCGGATCGGCGCGGGCGGCGTGCAGGAGGAGTACGCGTGCGGCGTCGGCGTACTCCGGCCCGCACCGGCGCCCGGCCTCGGCGATCCGCAACTCCCAGACGGAGATGGGGCCGTGGGTGCCGGGGTGGGCGGCCGCCTCGTCGAGGGCCTGGTCGAGCCAGGCGCGAGCCGCGCCGCCGAGATGGGTGTTCAGGCGGGCGTGCAGGGCGGCGAGGGCGGACTGGGCCCGGTGGCCGATCTGGCTGTGCCGAGTGCCCTCGATGTTGTGGCCGCCCTGGCTGTGCTGGGCTCGGTGCGGGTGGTTCACGGGGTTCTCCCTTCGGGGCCCTCGGGGATCGCCCGGGCCGCGCGGTGGAGGAACGGGAGGGACTGCTCGGCGAAATGGGGGCCCGCGTGGGAGTGGCGGGGCAGTTCGACGACGGTCAGGGCCTGGTATCCGGTGGTGGCCAGGGCTTCGAGTACGGGCGGGAAGTCGATCTCCCCGTCCCCGAACGGGAGGTGTTCATGGATGCCGCGGCGCATGTCCTCGATCTGGACGTGACGCAGCCAAGGGGCGGCGGCGCGTACGCAGTCGGCGAGAGGAAGGGGTTCGAGGCACTGGCAGTGGCCGATGTCGAGGGTGAGTCCGAGCGCGCCCGGATCGCCGAGTGTTCGGCGCAGGCGGTGGAAGTCGGCGAGGGTGGCGAGCAGGTGGCCGGGCTCGGGTTCGACGGCGAGGGGGACGCCGGCGCGGGCGGCGGCGTCCAGCACGGGGGCGAGCGCCTCGGCCAGGCGTTCCCACGCGGTGTCCGCGTCCGTGCCGGCCGGGGTGATTCCACTGAAGCAGTGCACGGCATGGGCGCCGAGGTCGGCGGCGACCTGGACGGCCCGGATGAGCAGACCGACGCGGCGCGCGCGGTCGTCCGGGGCGGGATCGAGGAGCGAAGGACCGTGTTTGCGCCGTGGGTCGAGGACATAGCGGGCGCCGGTCTCGACCGTGACACCCAGACCGAGCGCCGCCAGCCTGTTGGCCACCTTCCCAGTGCGGGCGGCCAGGTCCGGGGCGAGCGGATCCAGGTGCATGTGGTCGAGGGTCAGGCCCACGCCGTCGTAGCCGAGGTCGGCGAGGAGTGCGAGGGCGTCGTCGAGTCGGAGGTCGGTGAGGCCGTTGGTGCCGTAGCCGAAGCGGAGAGGCTGGGGGGCCGGGGCGGGGCCCGCGTGGTCGGCCGTGCGGGGGCTCGGGATCATGTGACGCTCACCTTCCTCGCGAACTTGCGGGCCGCTGGGGCGAGCGCGGCGGTCAGCAGGGCGGTGACGGGGGCGCCCGCGCGGGCGGCGAGGGTGGCCTGGAGGGGGATCATGGCGCGGATTCCGCCGCCGACGGCGCGTTGGGTGAGCGCAGGTGAGGGGTTCAGGGCGGCGTGGAAGAGCGGGCGGGCGGAGGTCGCCGCGTAGGCGAGGGTGAGGGCTGCGCGCAGCGTGTCTGTCACGGGGTGCGGGAAGGGGCCCGGGGCAGGAGCGGCACCGCGTGCCGGGCCGAGTCCCACGCCGGTACCGACGCCGGCCTGGTCCGGGCCCATCGAGGCGTCAACACGCCCTGGTTGCACGGCTGCTGGGTCATCGCCGATCGACCGGCTCGCACTTGCCGCACCGTTCGACAGACCCCAGGCCAGCACACCTGTCGTGGCCAGCGCGGCCAGCGGTGCCGCCGGCGAACCGCCCTGCGTCTCGCCGCGCGACACCGTGGTCACCGCGAGGGTGTGGGTGGCCAGGGTGAGAGCGGAAGGAAGGGCGCGGCGGGCGGTGCGAGTGACGGTGGTCGAGGCCCGGGGCAGGTCCTGGCCCTGCGCGGCACGTCCGGTGGTCGCCGGACCGAAGAGCCGGTCCCGGCCGCGAGCCGTACCGGCGGTGGCCGCGGCGCCGAGGAGTACGTCCAGGCCGCGCGCGGCTGCCATCGCCACAGGTCCGGCGGGGGTTCGTTTGAGCGTGAGGTCGTACGCCCAGACGGTGGCCGCGAGGGGCGCGGCGATCGCGAGGGAGGGGCGGCCGGCGCGGGCCGCCAGGGCGAGGCCCGCCGCGGTCAGGGCTCCGGCCGCAGCGAGTGCCTTGGCCGGGTGTATGCGGCCGGAGGGCAGCGGGCGGTGCGGACGTTCCACGGCGTCCTCGGCTCGGTCGGCCCAGTCGTTCAGGGCCATGCCCGCTTCGTACAGGCAGAGGGAGGAACCGATGGCGAGCAGGGTGCGGGAGTTCGGGCGGGCGCCTACGGCAGCGGCCCCCGCGAGGGCGTCTCCGGGGACGGTGAACAGAGCGGGCAGACGCAGAAGCTCAGCCCAGGCCCGGGCCTTCGCCCGCGTCCCCCGGCCCAGCCCGGCCGATGCGCCCGCCCGGACCGACCCGGCCGACCCACTCGCCCGGACCGACCCGGCCGACCCACTCGCAGGGGCCAACGCGGCCGACGCACCCGCCCCGGCCGGCCCGACCAGCGCGCTCCCCTTGGCCAACCCGGCCACCGCGCTCGCCACAGCCGACGCAGCCGACGAGCCCGCCTCAACCGCCCCAGTCCTCCACAACCTCACCGGCCCTCCCCAGCGAGGCCCCGAAGGCGTCCCGCGAACCCCGCCAGTGCCGCGTACTGCTCGCCCAGGGCCGAGGGGCTCTCCCCCATCGGGTCCTTGAAGTAGAAGCCGAGTTCGCTCAGCGGGCCGGTGAGGCCGGCCTCGTGGGCGCGGGTAGCCAGGCGGGCGAGGTCGAGGACGAGTGGGGCCGCGAGTGCGGAGTCGCAGCCCTGCCAGGTGGTCTGGAGGATCATGCGCGTGCCGAGGAAGCCGTCGAAGGCGATGTGGTCCCAGGCGGTCTTCCAGTCGCCGAGGGAGGGGACGTCATCGATGTGGGTCTCACCCTCGGGGGCCGCGCCCAGGGTGTCCGCGAGTACGCGCTCCTTGCCGGCGTTCTTGGCCCTGGCGGCGGCCGGGTCGGCGAGGGCGGCTCCGTCGCCGCCGCCCAGGAGGTTGGTGCCGGACCAGGCGCGGACCGTCAGCGCGCGCTGGGCGAACATCGGGCCGAGCACCGACCGGAGCAGCGTCTGGCCGGTCTTGCCGTCACGGCCCGCGTAGGGCAACCCGCTGGACTCGGCCAAGATCGCGAGGGCCGGGTGGTGCAGGCCCGTGGAGGGGGTGAAGTTCACGTACGGACAGCCGGCCCGCAGCGCCGCCGCCGCGTACAGCGAGCTGGGTGGCAGCGCGGTCCCGGCGGCAGCGGGCTCCGTGGAGGCCACGTTCACCACCACCGCCCGGGTCAGGCCGCAGCGGCGTATGAAGTCCCGTATGTCCGTGGCGAAGGCGTCCACGAGGTCGGCCTGCTCGCGGGTGTCGCCCGGGACGGGCCCGCCCGGGCTGATCTCCCGGTCGGCGGCCTCCAGTTCGGCCGCGATCGCCGACGGGAGGCCGTGCGGGAGCACGCCACCCGCGACCAGGGCCTCGGCCCGCTTCGGGAGCGGGCAGCCCACGGTGTCGTGGCCGCCGAAGACGAGAGACGAGAGGGCGGGCAGGTCGCAGTCGGCGAAGAGACCGGTTTCGGTGACCATGCCCGTGGAGGCGTGCAGCCCGGCGGTGACGGCCGCGCAGCCCGCGATGACGGTGGTGGCGACGGAGCCGCGCGCTCCGATCAGCCACACCCCCACCCGGGAATCGGAAAGGGACGCGGACATGGGCAGCCTCCTTGTCGTACGTCAGTCAGGAGATTCATCAGCCAGGAGTTGCAGCGGCCGGGAGATACGTCTCCCGGGAGAGGCGAGACGGCGGGCGGGAGTACGGCGCCTCCCGCCCGCCGCCGCTCAGTCGCCCGGCGAAGCCGTGTACGCCATGGGCTTCGAGGGCAGTTCCTTGATCCGGACGTTACGGAAGGACACCTGGTCGTCGGCTCCGTGGTTCTGGATGCCGACGTGCCCGTCGCGCAGGCTCCGTGCCGGATCGGTGTTGGTGAAATCGTTGATCTTCACGCCGTTGAGCCAGACGCGGAGCCGTTCGCCCTCCACGCGGATCTCGTACGTGTTCCACTCCCCCGGCGGGTTCAGCGCGCGGTCGCGCTGGTCGATGTCGGCGGACTGGAAGCTGTATACGGCCCCCGTGGTGCGATCGGGGGTGTCGGTCGCGTCGATCTGGACCTCGTAGCCGTTGTTCACGGCCGACCAGGGGTCGTCGGAGGCCGGGAAGCCCACGAAGACACCGGAGTTGTCGTCCCCGGCCACCTTCCAGTCCAGCTTCAGCGAGTACGAGCCGAAGCCCGCATCGGAACCGGAGTCCGAGCCGGCGTACCAGAGCATCCCCAGACCGCCGTTCGACGTCAGCGTGCCGTCGTCCGACAGCGAGAACGAACCCGGTCCCGCCTGCTTCCACGCCGACAGTGACTCCGCCGTGCCGTCGAAGAGCGGCCGGTAGCCGTTCTCCGGGCGGCAATCGGCCTGCGCGGCACCGATGGCGTACCGGATGCCGCCCAACAGGTGGTCACGGAAGGCCGGTTCGGCGTAGGACTCCTTGGTGTGGCCGCCCCCGGTGTAGAAGGCGCGGCCGCCCTGGTACTCCTGGCACCAGGCGATCGGATGGTCGCCGCTCATCGTGCCGCCGGTGTACGACGACTCGTCGAGCGAGGCCAGGACATGGGCCCGGTCCCGTGGATTGGAGCGGTAGTTGTACCACTCGTCCGTGCGGTCCCAGGCCTTCGGCAACCCCGAGGTCGCCGGGTGCGCCCGGTCCTCGACGTCGACCGTCGCGGGCTGGATCGCGGGGTGCGACTGGAAGTACGCGCCCGCGAGACCGCCGTAGAAGGCCCAGTCGTACTCGGTGTCGGCGGCCGCGTGGATGCCCACATAGCCGCCGCCTTGCTTGATGTACCGCTCGAAGGCGGCCTGTTGGGTGTCGTCGAGGACGTCACCGGTGGTGGAAAGGAACACCACGGCGTCGTAGCGGGCGAGGTTCTTCCTGGTGAAGTCGCCCGCGTCCTCGGTGGCGTCGACCGCGAAACCGCCGGTCGCCCCCAACTCGCGTACGGCCGCGATCCCTTCCGGGATCGAGTCGTGCCGGAAGCCGGCGGTCTTGGAGAAGACCAGGACCCGGCTCTCGTCGGCTCCCTTGGAGGCGGCCGGTCCCGACACACAGCCGATGAGCAGAGCGGCCGCGGCGCCCACCGTCAGCATCTGCGCTGATGTGCGCATGCCTGTCACACCTCCCGTCAGCTCGTAGTGAAGGTGAAGTCGTCCACGTCGTAGAGCGCGCCGGTTCCGCTCCCCTTGAAGACGAGGTAGAGCGTGGTGGTGCCGCGCGGCGCACCGGAGAGATCCGCGGTCACGTCCTGGAAGGTGTCCCAGCCTCCGGTCACCGGCACGGTCGCGGTGCCCAGCAGCCGGCCGGTGGCGGAGCCCGCACGGACCTCGAGGGTGCCGCCCGATCCGGCGGAGGAGATGCGTGCCGTGATCTTCGTAGCGTTGCTCAGGACGTACGGCTTGAAGGAGATCCAGTCGCCGTTGTTGATGTCGCCCACCGTCTTGCCGCCGTGTGCGGTGGCCTTCGACTGGACGGTGATGCCCGAGGCGTTGCCGTAGTGCTCGGCCTGGCGGTGCCTGGGCTGGGCGACACTCTGGTCGTGGCTGGTCAGCGCGGCCTGGCCGCCGCCTCCGCCGTCGGTGTACTCCGCGTCGAAGACTCCGAAGATGTTCGCGTCGTCGTCATGCCCGTTGCCCGCGCCGGTCTCGATGGTGCCGGAGCAGCCGTTGGCGGAGGTGATCAGGTGGCCGTGGCTGTCGTGGCCGAGGATGAAGTTGACCTTCACCTTGGCGCAGTCGATCGTCCCGTCCTCCGGGTCGGTCACCTTCACCTTGAAGGGCACGGCGTCCCCGAAGCTGAACAGCTGGCCGTCCCTGGGCAGTTCGAGCGTCACCTTGGGCGCGGTGTTGCCGACCACGACCTGCACGCTCGCGCTGCCTGTGCGCCCGCTCGCGTCCTTTGCCGTCACGGTCGCCGTGTACGTGCCGTTCTTCTTGTACGTGTGCGTCGGGTTCGCCGCGGTCGACTTGCCGCCGTCGCCGAAGTCCCAGCTGTAGGTGAGGGCGTCACCGTCCGCGTCGGACGAACCGGCCGAGGAGAAGCTGACCCTGAGCGGGGCCTGTCCCGAGGTGCGGTCGGCCGCGGCCTGGGCTACGGGTGAGTGGCCGTCGGTGGCGTTCTCGATGCGGTAGAGGCCCGAGTTCTCGTCACCGCCGAACCAGGCGGTGCCGTAGTCGAGGACGTACAGCGCGCCGTCGGGACCAAACGCCATGTCCATCACCTGGGTGCCCGTCCACGGGAAGGCGTTGATGGACTGCACGGTGCCGCTGCCGTCCGACACGATCCGCTTGATCCAGCGGCGGCCGAACTCTCCGGCGAAGAAGTTCCCGTCGTACGCCTGCGGGAACTTCACCGGCGAGTCGAGGGAGGCGTCGTAGTGGTAGACCGGGCCGCCCATCGGGGACTCCGAGCCGCTGCCGAACTCCGGGACGGACCCGCCGTCGTACGGGATCCAGGCGGGCTGGGCCGGGGGCAGGTCGGTGAGACCGGTGTTGTGCGGCGAGTTGTTCTTGGGCGCGTTGCAGTCGAAGCTCGAGCCGGAGGTCTTCGTAGCGAAGTCGTAGTCCACGAAGGCGTCGTTCTTGCCCGTGCAGTACGGCCAGCCGAAGTTGCCGGGGCCGGTCACGCGGGCGAATTCGACCTGGCCGCCGGGGCCGCGCGCCGGGTCGGCCGCGCCCGCGTCCGGGCCGTAGTCTCCGACGTAGACGATGCCCGTCGCCTTGTCGACGCTGAAGCGGAACGGGTTGCGGAAGCCCATCGCGTAGATCTCGGGGCGCGTCTTGTCCGTGCCGGGCGGGAAGAGGTTGCCGTCGGGTATGGAGTACGAGCCGTCGGCGTTCACCTTGATGCGCAGGATCTTGCCGCGCAGGTCATTGGTGTTGCCGGCCGAACGCTGGGCGTCGAAGGCCGGGTTGCGGTCGGCGCGCTCGTCGATAGGGGTGAAGCCGTCCGACTGGAAGGGGTTGGAGTCGTCCCCGGTGGAGAGGTAGAGGTTCCCCGCCGCGTCGAAGTCGATGTCGCCGCCGACGTGGCAGCAGATGCCGCGCGAGGTCTGTACGTCGAGGATCTTCTTCTCACTGGCGTTGTCCAGCGTGCCGTCGGCCTTGAGAACGAACCGCGAGAGGCGGTTGACGCCGTCGAAGGCCGCGAAGTCGGCGGCTGTGCCGGTCTCCGGGGCGTCGCCCGCCGGGGTGTTCAGGGGCGGCGCGTAGTAGAGGTAGATGTAGCGGTTGGTGGTGAAGCCGGGGTCGATGCCTACGCCCTGCAGGCCTTCCTCGTCGTGCGCGTACACGTCGAGCTTGCCCGCGATCTTGGTGTTGCCCGCCGCATCGGTGAGGCGGAGTTCGCCGTCGCGCGAGGTGTGCAGGACCGAGCGGTCAGGGAGCACGGCGAGCGACATGGGCTCGCCGACCTCGGGCTCGCCCTTGGCGAGGGTGACCTGCTGGAAGTCCTCGGCCGCGGCGGCCGTGGTGTCACCCGGGTCGGCGACGGCTGCGCCGGCCTGAGGTGCGGTGAGGGTGAGGGAAGCGGCCGCGAGCAGCGCACCGCTCAGCAGGGCGAGTGCCCCGCGGAGTCTTGGACGTCTCGAGTGGCTTGTGTTCTTCCTGTTGCTGGCGTTCGGGTGCACGAAATGCCTCCATGAAGGGGCTGGTCGTACTGGGCGGGTGCGATACGCCGGGGTGCGCCGTCACCCCGGAATGCGATGAACTCTCCGACGGGGCCTAGTCGTTGCCGCCGAATGCCGCGTCGAACGAAGCCGACGGCGGCTCGAAGTCGTATGCCTTGAGGCGGGTCAGGGCCTCGGGGGCGCCTTGGAGCCGGTCCATGCCGGCGTCCTCCCACTCGACCGAGATGGGGCCCGCGTAGTCGATGGAGCGCAGCATGCGGAAGACGTCCTCCCAGGGCACGTCGCCGTGGCCCGCGGAGACGAAGTCCCAGCCGCGGCGCGGATCGCCCCAGGGCAGGTGCGAGCCGAGACGGCCGTTGCGTCCATCGAGCCGCTTGCGGGCTTCCTTGCAGTCCACGTGGTAGATCCGGTCACGGAAGTCGTAGAGGAAGCCGACCGGGTCGAGGTCCTGCCACACGAAGTGCGACGGGTCGAAGTTCAGGCCGAAAGCAGGGCGGTGGTCAACTGCCGCCAGTGCCTTGTGCGTTGTCCAGTAGTCGTACGCGATCTCGCTCGGGTGGACCTCGTGCGCGAAGCGCACGCCCTGCGCGTCGAAGACGTCCAGGATCGGGTTCCAGCGCGTCGCGAAGTCCTCGTAGCCGCGCTCGATCATCGATTCGGGGGCGGGCGGGAACATCGCGACCAGGTGCCAGATCGCCGAGCCGGTGAAGCCGATGACGGTGTCGACGCCGAAGGCCGCTGCCGCGCGGGCGGTGTCGGCGATCTCGGCGGCGGCCCGCTGCCGTACGCCCTCGGGTTCGCCGTCGCCCCAGATGCGGGCCGGCAGGATCGCCTGGTGGCGCTCGTCGATGATGGCGTCGCAGACGGCCTGGCCGACCAGGTGGTTGGAGATCGCCCAGCACTTGAGGCCGTACTTGTCGAGGAGTGCGTGCCTGGAGTCGATGTACGCCGGGTCCGCGAGCGCCTTGTCGACCTCGAAGTGGTCTCCCCAGCAGGCGAGTTCGAGTCCGTCGTAGCCGAAGTCGCGGGCCAGGCGGCAGACCTCTTCGAGGGGCAGGTCGGCCCACTGGCCGGTGAAGAGCGTGAAGTTGCGCGGCATTCCCAAGGCCTCCTCAGACCGCGATGGGTGTGTAGACGGAGTTCTTCTCGGCGCTCTCCTCCACCGCCGCCAGCACGCGCTGCACCTGCAGCCCGTCGGCGAAGGACGGCACCGGTGAGCGGCCGGCCGCGATGGCGTGCACGAGATCGCGGGCCTGGTGCACGAACGTGTGCTCGTAGCCGAGGCCGTGGCCCGGCGGCCACCAGGCGTCCAGGTAGGGGTGGTCGGGCTCGGTGACGAGGATGCGCCGGAAGCCCGCGTGCGCGCCGGGTTCGGTGTGGTCGTGGTACGAGAGCTCGTTGAGCCGTTCCAGGTCGAAGGCCAACGAGCCGCGCTCACCGTTGAGTTCGATGCGCAGGGAGTTCTTCCGCCCGGTCGCGAAGCGGGAGGCCTCGAAGGAGGCGAGGGCGCCGGAGGCGAAGCGGGCGGTGAAGAGCGCCGCGTCGTCGACCGTGACGGTGCCTACGCCACCCGCCTCCGACACGGCGGACAGCCCGCTCGACGCTCCACCGGGCAGCGGCCGCTCCCGTACGAACGTCTCAGTGAGCGCCGAGACCCCGACGAGCGGCTCGCCCGCCAGATACTGCGCGAGGTCGACGATGTGCGCGCCGAGGTCACCGAGCGCTCCCGATCCCGCGAGCTCCTTGCGCAGGCGCCAGGTGAGCGGGAACTGCGGGTCCACCAGCCAGTCCTGAAGGTATGTCACCCGCAGGTGCCGCAGGGTGCCCAGGCGTCCCTCGGCGACCATCCGCCGGGCGAGCGATGTGGCGGGCACCCGCCGGTAGTTGAATCCGACCATGGCCAACTGGCCGCGCGTGAAGGCCTCTTCGGCCGCCGTCGCCATCGCGACGGCCTCCTCGACCGTGTTCGCGAGGGGCTTCTCGCACAGCACGTGCTTGCCCGCGGCCAAGGCGGCGACGGCGATCTCCGCGTGGCTGTCACCGGGGGTGCAGATGTCGACGAGGTCGACGTCGTCGCGGGCGATCAGGGCGCGCCAGTCGGTCTCGGCCGCCGCCCAGCCGTGCCGGTCCGCCATCGCTCGCACGGCCTGTCCGTCACGGCCGCAGACGGCGGCGAGGACCGGGCGGCGCGGCAGGTCGAAGACGCGGCCCACGGTGCGCCAGCCCTGTGAGTGGGCGGCGCCCATGAAGGCGTAACCGACCATGCCCACGCCCAATGGCGGCTTCTCGGCCTCGTCGCCCTGGTGCGGCTGTCCCATGCGGATGTCCTCCTCGTCGTCGTGGCGCGGTGGGGGGTGGGGCCTGACCCCGGTGGGACCTGATCCGGTGCGAACTGATCCAGTGCGAACTGATCCGCCGGCCAGGTCCCTGGGGCAGGGCGCATCACTTGAAGCCGGTGGCCATGTACTGCTGGACGTTGTCCTTGTCGACGACGGCCGAGTAGAGGGTGAGCGACGCCGGGATCTCGAACTCGGCGAGGCCGCCGATGCCCTTGCCCTGGCCGAGCGCGCGGGCGAGGTCGATCGCGGACGCGGCCATGGTCGGCGGATACAGGACGGTGGCCTTGAGGACGCTGTTGTCGGCGTCGATGGCCTGGAAGGCGGAGAGGGCGCCGGCGCCGCCGACCATCAGGAAGTCGTCGCGCCCGGCCTGCTTGATGGCCCGCAGCGCGCCCACGCCCTGATCGTCGTCGTGGTTCCACAGTGCGTCGAACTTCGACTGGGCCTGCAGGAGTTGGGCCATCTTGGCCTGCCCGGACTCGACGGTGAACTCGGCGGCCTGGCGGGCGACCTTCTTGATGTTCGGGTAGTTCTTCAGGGCCGCGTCGAAGCCCTGGGTGCGCTGCTTGGTGAGCTCCAGGTTGTCGAGCCCGGCGAGTTCGATGACGCGGGCGCCCTTCTTGTCCTTGAGCTTCTCGCCGATGTAGTGACCGGCGTTGAGACCCATCCCGTAGTTGTCTCCGCCGATCCAGCAGCGGTACGCCTGCGGTGAGTTGAAGATCCGGTCGAGGTTGACGACGGGAATGCCCGCGCGCATCGCCTGCAACCCGACCTGGGTGAGCGCCTTGCCGTCGGCGGGCAGCACGACCAGGACATCGACCTTCTTGTTGATCAGCGTCTCGATCTGGCCGATCTGCGCGGCCGTGTCGTTGGAGCCCTCGGTGATCTCCAGGGTGACGTCCGAGTACTTCTTGGCCCGGCTCTTGGCGTTGTCGTTAATGGCGTTGAGCCAGCCGTGGTCGGCCTGCGGGCCGGCGAAGCCGATGGTGACGTGCTTGCCGGGCTTGTCGTCGGCGGCCGGCTGGCTGTTCGCGGCCGTCTTCTCGTCCTTGGTGTCATTGCTGGTGCAGCCGACGAGGAGGGCGCCGGCCGAGACGGCGGCGGTCCCGAAGAGCAGTCCTCTGCGGCTCGTGAGGCTCGTGGGTTCTGGCATGGCGGTGGGCCCTTCCCGTGTCAGGTCGTGCTTGCTGTGCGCCGCTGGACCAGGACCGCGGCGACGATGATCGCGCCCTTGGCGATCTGCTGGACGTCGCTCTGGAGGTTGTTCAGCGCGAAGATGTTGGTGATCGTCGTGAAGATCAGGACACCGAGCACCGAGCCGGTGATGGTGCCGCGTCCTCCGCTGAGCAGAGTGCCGCCGATGATCGCGGCCGCGATGGCGTCGAGTTCGTACAGGTTGCCGTTGGTGTTCTGGCCCGAGCCGGACAGGATGATCAGCAGGAAGGCGGCGATGCCGCAGCACAGTCCGGAGAGCAGGTAGAGGTACAGCCGCTGGCGTCGTACGTCGATGCCGGCGAGCCGTGCCGCCTCCGCGTTGCCGCCGACGGCGACCGTGCGCCGCCCGAAGGTCGTGCGGTTGAGGATCAGCCAGCCGATGACCGTGACGACGGCGAAGACGAGCACCAGCGGCGGTATGCCGAGCACGTACGAGTCGCGCTCGCCGAGTTTCAGGATCCCGTCGATGGTGACGATCTGCGTCTTGCCGTCCGTGATCTGGAGGGCCAGGCCGCGGGCCGAGGCGAGCATGGCGAGCGTCGCGATGAAGGGGACCATCGCGCCGTACGCGATGAGCAGTCCGTTGACCAGGCCGCAGCCCACGCCGACGAGCACCGCGGTGAACAGGACACCCGCGAATCCGTACTCCTGTGTGGCGACGGTGGTCGCCCACACCGAGGAGAGGGCGACGATCGCTCCGACCGACAGATCGATGCCGCCGGAGGTGATGACGAAGGTCATACCGACGGTGACGACGCCGATCACCGACGCCTGGGTGAGGACGAGTTGGAGGTTGCGGGTGTCGAGGAACTCGTCGGGCTTGGTGACGCCGCCGATGACGATCAGGGCGGCGAGCACGCCGAGGAGCGAGAGGGTGCGGACGTCGGCCCGGATCGCCAGGGCGCGTGCCGGGCCACCCCGGCCGCGAACAGCCTCGGAATCGGCCACTCGTTCGGCCGCTGGTCCTGTCGGGTGCGGTTTGCTGAGCACGAGCAACTCCCGTCATATGACTGCTAAGTTGGCGACATGCCTTCGGGCAGCGGTCAGGTCTTGGCCGTCATGAGGTCGTTCCGCGGCCGAGTGAGAAGCCGTCTCCTTCGGGAGAGGGAGGAGTCACCACGAGGTCGAGTACGCGAAACTCGTCCAGTTCCCGCGAAGGGCCGGAGTGGATCACCCGGCCCTCGCGGAGAATCATCACCCGGTCGGCCAACCCCAGAACTTCGGGAATCTCACTCGAGACCAGCAACACGGCGAGGCCTTCGTCGGCGAGCCTGCGGATGACCGCGTACAGCTCGGCGCGGGCACCGACGTCGACCCCGCGGGTCGGTTCGTCGAGGAGCAGGACGCGGCAGCCGCGCAGCAGCCAGCGCGCCAGGACGGCCTTCTGCTGGTTGCCGCCGGACAGCGTCCGGATGGGCACCGACGGGTTGTCGGGGCGCAGGGAGAGCTCGCGGGTCGCCGCCCGCGCCGCACCGCGTTCGGCACTCCGGTCGATCCAACCCCCGTGCGCGAAGCGGGACATGGAGGACACCGACACGTTGCGGGTGACGGACTCCAGCATCAGCAGGGCCTGTGCCTTGCGCTCCTCCGGGGCGAGTCCGAGTCCGGCACGGACGGCGGCGCGTACGCTGCCGGGGCGCAACGCCCGTCCGTTGACGCTGACTCGACCGGCCATCGGCTTCCGTGCCCCGTAGATCGTCTCCAGGATCTCGGAGCGCCCGGAGCCGACGAGCCCTGCCAGGCCGACGATCTCACCGGGGCGCAGGTCGAGGTCGAGTGGCGCGAACTCCCCGGCACGGGCCAGTCCTTGGACCTTGAGCACGGGCTCACCGGGTGGCCGTGACCGGGGCCGGTCCGGGAAGACGTACTCGACATTGCGCCCCGTCATCAGCGCCACGACCTCACGCGTCGGCGTGGACTTCGCGGGCAGTCCGCCCGCCACCGCGCGCCCGTCCTTCAGCACGGTGACGCGGTCGCCGATGCGGCGGATCTCCTCGAGACGGTGCGAGATGTAGACGACGGCGACGCCGTCCGCGGTCAGATCGCCCACGATGCGGAAGAGGTTGTCGACCTCGTCGGGGTCGAGGGCCGCGGACGGCTCGTCCATGACGATCAGGCGTACGTCGTGGGAGAGCGCCCGGGCCATCGAGACGATCTGCTGCTGGGCCGCGGACAGCTCCCCGACGAGCCTTCCGGGGTCGATCTCAGGATGCCCAAGTCTCTTGAGCAGGCTGGCAGTTGACGATCGTGCCGCCTTTCCCCGCACGACGAAACCGGCGGCCGTGGGTTCATGTCCGAGGTGGACGTTCTCGGCCACCGACAGGCCCTCCACCAGGTCGAGCTCCTGGTAGATGGTGGCGATGCCGAGGCGCATGGCGGCGATCGGCGACCTGAGGGTGACCTGTTCGCCGCGCCAGCCGATGGTGCCCTCGTCGGGCTGGTGGGCGCCGGCCAGGACCTTGATGAGCGTGGACTTTCCGGCGCCGTTCTGGCCGAGCAGACAGTGCACTTCGCCGGCCTGGACGTCGAGGTCGACGCCGTCGAGGGCCCGGACTCCGGGGAACGACTTGGTGATGCCGGACATGGTGAGCAGCGGTGGTTCTGGTGCCATGGCGGTTCCCCTTGGCGGGCGTGCGGGCCGGTTGCAGGGCAGGGCGCTTACACGAGCAAGCATGTTCAGGGCGTGGCAGAGCAGGGCGCTGTGCTGGTGATCTACGGATGACGTGATTACGCGGGTGAGAACAGGTGGTCGCTGATCAGCCGGGCCCCGCCGATCACGCCGGCGGTCGGGCCCAACTCCCCGAGAACGATGGGCAGGTTGCCGGTCGCCAGAGGCAGCGACTGGCGGTAGACCTGGGTACGGATCGCGGCGAGCAGCGTGTGGCCGAGGCCGGTCACACCGCCGCCGATCACCACCAGGCCGGGGTTGAAGAACGACACGAGTCCGGCGATGACCTGACCCGTACGGTTGCCGCCCTCGCGGATCAGATCGAGCGCGGTGGCGTCGCCCGCGGCGGCCGCGGCGGCGACGTCGACGGCGCTCAGGGCGCCGTTCGTCTCCAGACGCGTGGCGAGTTCCGCCGAGCGGCCCTGCTGGGCCGCCTCCACGGCGTCGCGCGCCAGTGCGGCACCGCTGAAGTGGGCCTCCAGGCAGCCCCGGTTGCCACAGGCGCACGGACGTCCGTCGGGCACGGCCTGGATGTGCCCGATGTCGCCCGCGCTGCCCGTCGTACCGCGGTAGACCTCACCGCCGACGACGATGCCGCAGCCGATGCCCGTGCCGATCTTGACGCAGAGGAAGTCGCCCACGGAGCGTGCGACGCCCGCGTGCTGCTCCCCCATGGCCATCAGGTTCACGTCGTTGTCGACCATGACCGGGCAGCCGAGTTCCTGGCTGAGCGCCTCACGGACCGGGAAGCCGTCCCAGCCGGGCATGATCGGCGGGGCGACCGGGACGCCCTCGGGAAAGCGGACGGGCCCCGGTACGCCGATTCCGGCGCCGTCGAACCCTTCAGCGAGCCCCGAAGCCCTCAACTTGGCCGCCATGGACAGGACTTGCTCAAAGACGGCGACCGGGCCCTCGCGTACGTCCATGGGCTGGTTGATGTGCCCCAGGACTTCCAGTTCCGCGTTGGTGACGGCCACGTCGATCGAGGTGGCGCCGATGTCGACGCCGAGGAAGCGCAGGGCCGGTGCGAGTCGGATGTTGTGGGAGCGGCGGCCGCCACGGGATGCGGCGAGTCCGTCGGCCACCACGAGCCCGGTCTCCAGGAGCCGGTCCACCTCGACGGCCAGCTTCGACCGCGAGAGGTCGATCTGATCGCCCAGCTGGGCCCGGGAGTTGGGGCCGCCGTCACGCAACAGGCGCAGCAGCCGGGCCTGGTGCGCGTTCGCGGGTCGTGCCGTCATACGTCTCACGAGCCCCTCCCCGCCTCAATCGGCCTGCGTCTGTCAAGTTCCGGCCACTTCACCGGTCTTGCTTTCGAGGGGAACGTAGCAGCGGCTGCCGCGAGTGGGAAGAAGTCGCACACGAATTGCCGCCAACTTTCTCCACTCGCAGGACAAAGGGAGGTCCGCACACCACGAGGGAGGTCGCCTACATACGATCTGCGCAGCGATCGGTTTCGGGGGGGACCTCATGAGCACGGCAGAGGACGAGGCAGGACACCCGGCCCTGGACACGGCAGGACGCACGACCGGGGACGAGACGGGGAACGCGGCCGGGGACGAGGCGGGACCCACGGCCGTGGACGGGACGGGGAACGCGACCGTGGAAGAGGCCGGGCGCACGGCCGTGGACGAGGCCGGGCGCAGAGTCAGCACCCTGGAGCTCTTCTTCGACCTGGTCTTCGTCTTCACGCTCACCCAGCTCACCGTGCTGCTCACCGCCGACCTGTCGTTCGCGACGGCGGCGCGCATCGCGCTGATCTTCGTGGTGCTGTTCTGGATGTACGGCGCGTACGCGTATCTCACCAACCAGGTGCCGCCCGACCGGCCTTCCCGACGGATCCTCCTGATGCTGGGCATGGGCGCGTTCCTGGTGTGTGCGCTCGCCATCCCGCGGGCCTTCGACGACGGCGGAGTCGTCTTCGGCCTCGGCTTCCTGGCCGTCGTGCTCGTGCACAGCGCGCTCTACACCCGTAGCCACGGCCGCGATGTCGTCTGGTACGCGGTGCCGAACTCCCTGGCCGCGCTGTCGGTCACGGCGGCGGGGCTGTTCGACGGACTCGCCGCCGACGGGCTGTGGCTGCTCGCGCTGGTGCTGCAGTTCGTCACGCCCTTCTTGGCGGAGCACGGTCCACGGCGCCGGGACGGGCGTGAAGCCGCCTTTCTGCGCACGCAGTTGGGCGGTCTCGACCCGGCGCACTTCGTGGAGCGACACGGGCTGCTGCTGATCGTCGCGTTCGGCGAGTCGGTCATCGCGATCGGTATCGGCATCGGTGATCTGCCGCTGACGGTGGGCCTGTTCGGCGGGGCCTTCCTCGCCCTCGCGCTGGCGATCGCGCTGTGGTGGACGTACTTCGTGCGCGACGAGCACGGTGCGGAGGCCGTGTTCTCGGCGACCCCGCCGGACCGGCGCTGGCGCCTGGCGATGAACGCGTACTACTACGCGTTCCTGCCCATGCTGCTCGGCATCGCCTATCTCGCGGCGGGCGTGAAGAAGACCCTCGGGCATCTCACCGAGCATCTGCACTCCGGCCCGGCCCTCGCACTCGCCGGCGGGGTGGCCCTCTTCCTCTCCGGCGACGTGGCGTTCCGCGCCGTGCTGCGGCTGTTCCCGGTGAGCTTCCGCGCGGCCGCGGTGCCCGTCACCCTGGCCACCGCGCTGCTCGGCGTCCGGCTGTCGGCGGTCGCCGAACTCCTCGCGCTGGTGGGCGTGTTGGTGGCGATGCTGGGGGCGGAGGCGCGATGGTCACCGTGCCGGGCCGGCGCGGACGCTCCGCAGAGCCCCGATTCGCCGACGGCCGTGGCCTGATCCGCTACTTCTCCCGCTCGTGGTACATCTTCCGCGTGTGTTCCGTGTGGGCGCGCATGACCGCCGTGGCGCGCTGCTCGTCGCGGTCCGCGATCGCCGCGATCAGCTCACGGTGCTCGATCCAGGACTGGTGGCCGCGCTGCCGGGCGACCGGTGTGTAGTACCAGCGGACCCGCCGGTCGACCTGCGCGGCCAGCTCGGCGAGGACCGTGTTGCCCGCGAGCTCCATGACCTTGGCGTGCAGCCGGGCGTTCATCGCGACCGCGCCGTCCACATCGTCGGCGGCCACCGAACGCTCACCCTCCTCGCAGAGCTCCTCGAGCGCGGTGATGGCCTCGGAACTCGCGTTGGCGGCGGCGAGCCGGGCGGCCTCGGCCTCCAGGAGCGTACGGACCGTGAGGAGCTGGTCCGCCTCCTCCTCGGTCGGTTCGTGCACGAACGCGCCCTGGGCGGGCCGCAGATCGACCCAGCCCTCGGTGCTGAGGCGCTGCAGTGCCTCGCGCACGGGCTGCCGGGACACCCCGAGGTGCCCGGCGAGTTCGCTCTCGACGAGGTGCTGGCCCGGCTGGAGGGCGCGGGTGGTGATGAGTTCGAGCAGCGCCTCGTAGACGCGGTCGCGGAGCGGGCCGGGCCGTTCGAGCTTGGGCACGGCACCCTGCGGCAGTCCTGTCGTCGACAACATGACGGTCCCTCCTGGGCAGCGCCGTCGCTGCAATATGAAAGCCAATTATGAATTGTCTTTCGCCTACAGTCTACGGCGCACAAACGCCAGGAGACACCGGAGTTGGGCTCGTCACACCTGGGCGTACCAGGGGGCGTACGAGGGAGGGTACGAGCAGTTCACGGGCAGCGGACGACCTGTCCCGCGTACGACAGATTCCCGCCGAAGCCGAAGAGCAGGACGGGGTCGCCCGAGGAGATCTCCCCGCGCTCGACGAGCTTGGAGAAGGCGAGCGGGATGCTCGCGGCGGACGTGTTCCCGGAGTCGGTGACGTCCCGCGCGACGACGGCGTTGACCGCGCCGATCTTCACGGCGAGCGGCTCGATGATGCGCAGGTTCGCCTGGTGCAGGACGACTGCGGCAAGGTCCTCGGGGGCGAGGCCGGCGCGCTCGCAGGCCTGGCGGGCGATGGGCGGGAGCTGGGTGGTGGCCCAGCGGTAGACGCTCTGCCCCTCCTGGGCGAACCGCGCGGGCGTGCCCTCGATCCGGACGGCGTGCCCCATCTCGGGCACCGAGCCCCACAGCACGGGCCCGATCCCAGGCTCGCCGGAGGCTTCGACCACCGCGGCCCCGGCCCCGTCGCCGACGAGCACACAGGTCGTACGGTCGCTCCAGTCCGTCACGTCGGACATCTTGTCGGCGCCGATGACCAGCGCGCGGGTCGCGGCACCGGCCCGCACGGCGTGGTCCGCGGTGGCCAGCGCGTGCGTGAAGCCCGCGCAGACGACGTTGACGTCCATGGCGGCCGGCGACGGGATGCCGAGGCGGGCGGCGACCCGCGCGGCCATGTTCGGGGAGCGATCGACGGCCGTGGACGTGGCGACCAGGACGAGGTCGATGTCGCCCGGGGTCAGGCCCGCCGCCGCGAGCGCCTTGGCGGCGGCGTGCGCGGCCAGCTCGTCGACCGGCTCGTCGGGCCCGGCGATGTGGCGCGTGCGGATGCCCACCCGGCTCCTGATCCACTCGTCGCTGGTGTCGACCAGGCCCGCCAGGTCCTCGTTGGTGAGTACCTTGGCGGGCTGGTAATGGCCGACGGCGGCGATCCGTGAGCCGTTCATGAGTGGTCCCCCTCGTTGCCTTGGGTAGCGGGATCCACCAGTCTGATCAGTGACTCACGGGTACGACGGCAGGTGATGCCACAGGAATGGGACGCCAGGCTTGTCGGCTTCTGTCAGACCCTCGGACGCCCGAACACCTCCAGCACACATGCCCAGGCATCACCCCGTGAACAGCTGCTTGGCCTTCAATACCAGCTCGTACAGGCCATAGCACAGGGGCACGCCCACCCACAGCCAGGCGAACGCGATCAGATTCCGCCTACTGGGCGGACTGCTCTCGCTGGACATCGACGGCCTCCCTCGGTGCGGGAATGTGGTGCCGGACATGGACGGGTCGTACCAGCTCGTTGGCGACGAAGCCGACCGCGAGCAGGCCGATCATGATCAGGAAGGAGAGGCCGTACAGGGACGAGCCGTGCTTGCCCGCCTCCTCCTGGTGGTCGGCGATCCAGTTGACGATCAGCGGACCGAGGACGCCCGCCGTGGACCAGGCGGTGAGCAGCCGGCCGTGGATCGCACCGACCTGGTAACCGCCGAAGAGGTCCTTCAGGTACGCGGGAATCGTCGCGAAGCCGCCGCCGTAGAACGAGAGGATCACCAGCGCGCAGATGATGAACAGCGGCTTCGAGGAGTCCCCGAACCAGGCGATCAGCGCGTACATCAGCGCGCCCACCCCGAGATAGACCCGGTAGATGTTCTTGCGTCCGATCAGGTCGGACGTCGACGACCAGCCGATCCTGCCGGCCATGTTGGCCGCCGACAGCAGCGCGACGAATCCGGCGGCCGCGGAGACGGACACCGGCGTGGACGTGTCCGCGAAGAAGTCCGTGATCATCGGCGCGGCCTTCTCCAGGATGCCGATGCCCGCGGTCACGTTCATGCAGAGCACGACCCACAGGCACCAGAACTGCGGGGTGCGCACGGCGTTCCTGGCGGAGACCTGCACGCCGTCGAGCGCGCTCGGCGCGGACGCGACCGGCTTCTCGCCACGCGGCACCCGCACCAGCAGCACACCGAGCGACATGAAGACGGCGTACGTCAGTCCGTGCACGAGGAAGGCCAGCGCGATGCCGGAGGAGTCGGAACCGAACGACTTCAGCATCTGCGTGGACCACGGCGAGGCGATCAGCGCGCCGCCGCCGAAGCCCATGATCGCGATGCCGGTGGCCATGCCGGGCCTGTCCGGGAACCACTTGATCAAAGTGGAGACGGGTGAGATGTAGCCGATGCCGAGGCCGATCCCGCCGACGAAGCCGTAGCCGAGGACGATCAGCCAGTACTGCTCGGTGGCGGCGCCGAGGGAGGCGATCAGGAAGCCGGAGGAGAAGCAGACGAGGGCGACGGTCATCGCCCAGCGCGGCCCGTTGCGCTCGACGAGCGTGCCGCCGAACGCGGCGGACAGGCCGAGCATGACGATGCCGAGCTGGAAGGGCAGCGCGCTCTGGGTTCCGCTGAGGCCGAGCGCGGATTCGAGCGGCGGCTTGAAGACACTCCAGGCGTAGGCCTGGCCGATGGAGAGGTGGACCGACAGAGCGGCCGGCGGGACGAGCCAGCGGCTCCAGCCGGGCGGTGCGACAGGGGGACTCATGATCCCGAACGATAGGAAGCGGTTCCCCGAGGGGGAACCCGCACAACCGAAACTGGTCGACCGTATGCGATGAGCGGTACCCCTGGCGCGACGAACGGTCGGCGGGGCCCGGCGAACGGTCTCCTGAACGTCGCGCGAAAGACCCCCGAGTGGGACCCAGCCCTTGCTGCAAGTCATTCCATCCTGTAGACAATATTTCGTCGACAGAGTTCGGCAGTTCCTCGGTACCCTCGACCGAACGGAGCGCCACACAGTGAAAGTCGCCGTTCTCGGCGCCGGTGCGATCGGCGCCTACGTCGGCGCCGCGCTGCACCGCGCAGGCGCCGATGTGCACCTCGTAGCCCGTGGACCGCATCTGGCGGCCATGAGGCAGCACGGAGTCAGAGTCCTCAGCCCGCGCGGAGACTTCACCGCGCGCGCCCACGCCACCGACGACCCGGCCGAGATCGGTCCGGTCGACTACGTCTTCCTTGGCCTGAAGGCCAACTCGTACGCGGCGTGCGGGCCGCTGATCGAGCCATTGCTGCACGACACCACGGCGGTCATCGCCGCCCAGAACGGCATCCCCTGGTGGTACTTCCACCGGCACGGCGGTCCGCACGACGGCCATCGCATCGAGAGTGTGGATCCGGACGGCGCGGTCAGTGCGGTGCTCGCGCCCGAACGGGCCATCGGATGCGTGGTCTATGCCGCGACCGAGCTGGAGGGACCGGGCGTCGTACGCCATCTCGAAGGCACCCGGTTCTCCATCGGCGAGCCCGACCGCTCCCTCTCCGCGCGCTGTCAGGCGTTCAGCGAGGCCATGCAGGCCGGCGGGCTCAAGTGCCCGGTCGAGCAGGACCTGCGCAACGACATCTGGCTCAAGCTGCTCGGCAACATCTCCTTCAACCCGATCAGCGCGCTGGCCCGCGCGACGATGCGGCAGATGTGCCTGCACGGCGGAACGCGCAAGGTCATCGAGATCATGATGACCGAGACGCTCGCGGTCGCCGAGGCCCTCGGCTGCAAGGTGGGCGTCTCCATCGAGCGGCGCCTGGCCGGCGCCGAGCGCGTCGGCGACCACCGCACCTCCACGCTCCAGGACCTGGAGCGTGGCAAACCGCTCGAACTCGACGTGCTGCTCGCGGCCGTCGTGGAGCTGGCGGAGATCACCGAGGTCCCGGTGCCGACGCTCCGAACCGTGCACGCCATCTCGGATCTGCTCGCGCTGCGGACCGCGGCATGAGCGGACACACCCCGGAGGTCTCCGCCAGGCTCACACACCCCCTGGTCCGGGACTCGCGCGACGAACCCTTCCGGCAGGCCGACTGGGACGAGGCGCTGACCCGCGTCGCCCAGGGGCTGAGCCGGGCGCGCGGCGCCTTCGGAATGTTCTCCCGCGCTCCCGCGACGAGTGAAATGAACTACGTGGCAGGGAAGTTCGCGCGTGTCGTCATGGGCACGAACCACGTGGACTCCCGCAACGGGCTTGTGCTGAACGCCGGCACCGACGTCCCGATGGCCCACGCGATCGGCCGGGAGATCATCCGGGCGGGCCTCGCCGACCACGCCCACATCGAACGGACGACGACGGGCTTCGAGGAGTACCGGCAACTCGTCGAGCCCTGGACCCCCTCGCTCGCCGAGAAGGTGACGGGCGTACCGGCCTCCGCCATACGGGAGTTGGCGCGCGCGTACGCCCGCGGCGAGCGCGCCCGGCCGCGCTGGACGCCGGGCGGCACGGAGCACCACAACGGCACGGACACCGTGGGCGCGCTGAGCAATCTGTCCCTGCTGACCGGGCGCGACCACGGGCCGAGCCCGACGGAGATGTTCGAGGCCATGGAGGAGGGCACACTCAAGGCCGTCTACTGCGTCGGGGAGGACCCGGTGCAGTCGGCGGCCGACAGCGAGCGGGCGATACGGCGGCTGCGCGGCCTCGACTTCCTCGTCGTGCAGGATGCCTTCCTGACGAGGACGGCGGAGTCGGCGGACGTCGTGCTGCCCGGGACCGGCGGGTGGGCGGAGACGGACGGCACAGCCCCCCGCAGCGAGCGCCGAGTTCAGCGGGTCCGCACGGCGGTCACCCCGCCGGGCGAGGCCCGCGACGACATCGACATCATCCGCGACCTTGCCACGCGCCTCGGCCACGACTGGAAGTACGCGGACGCCGAGGCCGTCCACAACGAGCCGCGTCCGAAGCCCCCGGGCGAGCCGGATCTGCGCACGCCCTTCCGGCTCGTCCGGCACGACCCACCGGTCGACCTGACGGACGAGCGGTACCCGATCCGGCTCACCACGGGGCGCCGCCTCGACTCGTACAACACCGGTGCGCAGAGTGGCAGTTCCGTGTCCCCATCACGGCGCGGCGAGTGCGTCGAGCTGTGTCCGGAGGACGCGGAGCACTACGGCGTGGTCGTCGGCGAGGAGGTCCAGGTCCGCTCACGGCGTGGCTCGGTCATTGCGCCCGTGTGGGTGGACACGGCGCTGCGGCCCGGGCTGGCGTTCACGACCACGCACTTTCCGGACGAGGTGGACACCGACCGGCCGACGACCCAGGCGAACTGCCCGATCGTGGGGACGGCGGAGTTCAAGGCCTCGGCGATCCGGATCGAGAAGCTGCCCGTCCCGGCGGTACGGAGGTGAGGCCGGACACGGACCCGCGCCTCCGCCGCGGAGCGGACTGCGACCTCACCCTGCACGTGCAGGACAATGAGATCGTGAAGGTCACCTCGCCGCACCGCGACCCGGTGACCCACGGCAATCTCCGCATCAAGGGCCGATTCGGCCACCAGCACGTACAGAACCGGGGCTGATCAGGACATGGGACGAGTCACGGAACGACGCAAGGTGATCCGCATCCGGGACGGGGCCGTGAACACCCGCCCGGACACGCTCGTCGCCGAGGAACCACTGGAAATCCGCCTCAACGGCAAACCCCTCGCCATCACCATGCGCACGCCGGGCGACGACTTCGCGCTCGCCGCGGGCTTCCTGGTCAGCGAGGGGGTCCTGGGCGAGGCCGACGAGCTGCAGAACATCGTGTACTGCGCGGGCGCCACCGTGGACGGCTCCAACACGTACAACGTCGTCGACGTGCGGACGGCGCCCGGCGTCGTCATCCCCGACATCACGCTCGAACGCAATGTGTACACGACGTCCTCCTGCGGCCTGTGCGGCAAGGCGAGCCTGGACGCGGTCCGTACGACGGCCCGCTGGACGATCGACGACACGGCGGGCGACACCACTCCCCCGGTGCGGCTGGAACCCGAGCTGCTCGCGAGCCTCCCCGACCGGCTGCGGGCGGCCCAGCGGGTCTTCGACCGGACCGGGGGCCTGCACGCGGCGGCGCTGTTCACGGAGGAGGGCGAGCTCCTCGACATACGGGAGGACGTGGGCCGGCACAACGCGGTCGACAAGCTGGTCGGCCGCGCCCTGCAGAACGGCACGCTCCCGCTCTCCCGGACGGTCCTGCTGGTCTCCGGGCGGGCCTCCTTCGAGCTGGCGCAGAAGGCGGTCATGGCGGGCATCCCGGTGCTCGCGGCGGTCTCGGCCCCGTCGTCCCTCGCGGTCGACCTGGCCGCGGAGACGGGCCTGACCCTGGTCGGCTTCCTGCGCGGCGCCTCCATGAACGTGTACGCGGGCGAGCACCGCATCGCCCTGCGGGCCGCGGCCACCCAGGGCTGACCGGCTCCCCGCGACACGGCGGCGGGGCCCCGAACGGCGGGGAGCGCCCCCTGCGCCGGAGGGGCCCCGCCTCAGCCCGTCCGCGCCTGGGCCTGTGCGTGCCTGGGCCCCCGCCTCAGCCCGCCGGTGGCTCCGTGCCGGAAATCCGCGTCAACAAGCCCATGAACTGCTCCCGCTCGGCCGCCGAGAGCGGTGCCAGCAGGGTGTCGTTCGCCTCGCGGGCCGCGGTCTCGCAGCGCTCCAGCAGGCGGGCACCCTCCTCGGTGAGGGACACCGCGTTCTTGCGGCGGTCCTTCGGATCCGGCTCGCGGACGACCAGACCGGCGGACTGAAGGTCGTTGAGAATCCCGACCAGGTCCTTGGGGTCGAGCTGGATGGAGCGGCCGAGCTCGGCCTGGGCGACGGGACCGAGATCGCAGACGGCGGAGAGCACCACGTGGTGCCACATCTTCACGCCCTCGGCGGCCAGGGCCTCGGCGACGAGCGCACGGCCACGGGCGGCGGCCCGGCCAAGCAGCCAGCTGGGGTGGGCACGGATCGCGGACAGGGGGGCGGACATGCCGCCAGGGTAGCCAATAACCGTTGGACACCCCAACGATTACCCCGATACCGTTGGGATTCCCAATGACTTCGACTGCTTCCGACTGCTTCCGGCTGCTTCCGGCTGCTCTCGACTGCTCTCGACTGCTCTCGACTGTGGAGGTGCGATGCGTCGCGTCCGGTACGAGCACACCGGCGGCCCGCTGTTCCTGGAGAACGTTCCCCTGCCCACCGCAGGGCCCGGCGAGCTGCTCGTCCGCACCGAGGCGATCGGCGTGACCCTCCCCGTCGTGCGGAAAGTCACCGAGGCGGCCGAGCCGATCGCGCTCGGCGGCGAGATCGCCGGGGAGGTCGTCGCCGTCGGCGAAGGCGTCACCCGTTTCAGAGCGGGCGACCGCGTCACCGGACTCTGCTTCGGGCACGGGTACGCCGACTGCGCTCCCCTGCTCGAAGCCATGGCCACACCTGTCCCCGAGAGCGCCGGCGCCGTCGACGCGGTCGCCCTCGTCCGCAGCGGTCTGGTCGCGCTCGGCGCCCTGGAAGCGGCGCGCCCCGCACCCGGTGAGTCCGCGCTCGTCACGGCGGCGGCCGGCGGTGTCGGGCACCTCGCCGTCCAGCTCGCCCGTCTGCGGGGCGCGTCGCGTGTCGTGGGCGCGGTGTCCGCTCCCGGGAAGGCGGAGTTCGTACGGGGGCTCGGCGCCGACGCGGTGATCACGTACGACACCGCCGACTGGGGCGCCTCCGTCGACTACGCCCTCGACGCGGTCGGCGGCGACCTGCTCACCCCGGCCATCGCCGCGCTCGCCCCGGGCGGGCGGCTGGTCGCGTACAGCTCGGGCGGCGGGAGCATCCAGGCGTACGACCTCCTCGTGGGCGCCAAGTCGGTGACCGGCTTCCAGATGGCGCGGATCGCCCGCGGGGAGCCGGAGTTGTACGAACGGTGGCGGCAGGAGCTGTGGCGGCGGTTCACGGACGGCACACTGACGCCCGCCGTGCACAGGGAGTTCGCACTGGAGGACGCCGAGAAGGCGCACCAGGTGATCACGTCGCGGAGCAACCTCGGCAAGGTGGTACTGCGGCCCTGACCGATGGAGGGCACGGCCCTGACCGATGGACGGCACGGTTCCGACCGGTCGACGGCACGGCGGTACTGCGCCAACTGCCGACGGACGGCAGGGCCGAACAGCAGCCATGACGCTCCGTCACCGCCCGTCCGGAGTACCCGACGCCGCCCGCACATCCCCGCGCGCCCCGGCTCGTTACTCCTGGCGAGTTCCATCGCGCCACGTCCGCGCGGCCCGTCGTCCAGGTAGGAGGCAGTTGCTTGGATGCCGGCACCACCCTGCTCGGCTCGTTCTTGGCCTGCGCGGTCGTGCTGGGCACGGCTGTCGTGGCGTACTTGGAGAAGCGGGGCGAGAACACCCGACGCCCTCGTCTGCCGCAGGAGTGCAGCGGGTCCGGCGCCAACTCCCCAGCCGGGGGCCGCACTTCCGGTGCTGCCGCCCCCGTGGCGTCGACGGGATCCGGCATGAACACGACCGGTGCACGCTTCTTGTGGGGTGCCTGAAAGCCCAAGTAGCGTCTGTGACGCGAACGTTGGACGTGGGATGTCCAGAGTATCCGGATTGCCCAGACGCATGAAGGGCAGGTCGCACCATGCCGTCAAGTCTCCGCGCACGTCTGAGATTCACTCCTCAAAGACGTCTCAGATCCACCCTCACCGCCGTCCTCACCGCCGCTCTCACCACCGCCGCGCTGCTCGCGCTGCCGAGCCCGGCGGGAGCCGAACAGGCTTCCGCCACAGGTGAGTTCGAGCAGCAGGTGCTCTTCAAGGCCTCCCAGGATCCGGGTTACGCCTGCTTCCGCATCCCAGCCGTCGTGAAGACGACCGAGGGCACGCTGCTGGCATTCGCCGAGGGGCGCGTCCTCAACTGCGGTGACGCGGCCGACATCGACATCGTGGTCAAGCGCTCCACCGACGGCGGGCACACCTGGGGACCCCTCCAGGTCGTCAACGAGGGCGGCGGCGACACGCACGGCAACCCCGCGCCCATCGTGGACCGCGAGACCGGCCGCATCCTGCTGGCCGAGACGTACAACACGGGTCGTACGGACAGCGCGAGTTGCTCCGTGCCCTGTGACCGCACCCCGCACCTGCAGTACAGCGACGACGACGGCCACACCTGGTCGCAGCCGCGCGACCTGAGCGACGAGATCCTCCCGGCCAACTGGAATTCCTGGTACGCCACCGGGCCCGTGCACGGCATCCAGCTGACCCGGGGCCGACACGCGGGACGGCTCGTCTTCGGCGTCAACACCGAGACGTGGAACGGCAGTCGGGTCACCGCGAACAACGCCGCGCTCATCACCAGTGACGACGGCGGCGACCACTGGGACATCGGCGCGACCGACTCCTGGCCGATCGCCGACGACGGCACCTTCCGCCAGAAGCCGTCCGAGATGGCGCTCACCGAACGCACCGACGGCTCCGTCCTCGTCAGCGGGCGCGAGCAGGACGGCACCGACCTCGGCCACCGCACACAGGCCGTCAGCCGCGACGGCGGCGACAGCTTCATGACCCCCTTCCGCGACATCCCCGACCTCTACGCGCCCCAGGTACAGGGCTCCACCCTGCGCCTCGGCGACCGGATCCTGCTGTCCTGCCCCGGCGACCCCGACCGCCGCCGGACCATGATGATCCGCTCCTCGTACGACGGCGGGCGCACCTGGGACAGCGTGGACCGCGGCACGGTGGTCACCACGGACTGGTCCGGGTACTCGGACATGGTCCGCGTCGACGGCGACACGGTGGGCCTGATGTACGAGGGCGGCGCGGTCGACGCACGCGACGAGATCCGCTTCGCCCGGTTCACCGAGGACTGGCTCAAGCCACGCCGTGGCCCGGACCCGACGACGGCCGATTTCGCGGGCACCCAGCGGGCCGCGGTCCTCGGCGGCGCCCAGGAGACGGACGGGGTGTTCGGCGACGCGCTCGCCTTCGACGGCACCGACGACGCCGTCCGGCTGCCGTATCAGGACCGACTACCGCTCGGGACGAAGGACTTCACGGCGTCCTTGTGGTTCCGCTACACCGCCACCACCGGTGAGCAGCCGCTGCTGTGGATGGGCGGGATCGGGACGACACAACCGCAGGTGTGGCTGCGCGGCGAGCCCGCGTCCAACCGGATCACCGGGCTGATCACCACGAGGAACGGCGCGTCGGCCCCGACAACGGCGTCCGTGCGCTCCACGGGCGCGTACAACGACGGCCAGTGGCACCATCTGGCGCTGCGCCGCGGCGGCGGACAGCTCACGCTGTTCGTCGACGGTACGACGGTCAGCACCGCCGACGTGCCCGGATCGGTCAGCCGCAACTCGCCGTTCGGGGTGCACATCGGCCAACGGATGGACAGCCGGGCGTTCTTCACCGGTGCGATCGACGACGTACGGGTCTACGACCGGGCGTTGAGCGACGACGAGCTGGCGGCGGCGCCCGAGCAGCCCTCACGGAAGGCGACCCGGGACACGGTCCTGTGGCTGCCCATGGACCATGTGAGCGGAGACTACTAACGTCCCGTCCGTGCCCGACGACGCACGAGCACGACGGCAGAACGGGACCGGGCTGGGCATTCTGCTGGCCCTGGTCTGCGCGGCCGTGCTGCTCACCGCCCTCCCGGACCACGACCGGGAGGGCGGCGGCGCGTGCACGGCTCGTACGCTCAGGTCCTGGACCGCGAACGCGAAGTACACCGGCGAGTTCGCCCGGTACGGCGACGACGCCGACCGCACCGACGACTGGACCGGCGGCGACGGCACCCACTCGGTGCGGCTGCCAGACGGCCGGGTGCTGTGGCTGTTCTCCGACACCTATCTGGGCCTGGTGCACGCGCCGCCGAACCCGGTCGGAGAGTCGTACGCCTGGCGGGACACGAGCGCTCCCCTCGTGCGCAACTCGGCCGTCGTGATGTCCCGCGAGGGCCGGCTGCGGACGACACTTCCCGCACCCGTGTTCCCGGACCCGGGGCCGCAGCAGTGGCGCTGGCCGGTCGCGGCCCGCGTCGAGCCCCGCTCCCCCGGCTCCTCGGAAAACGTCGTCCGCGTCCTGCTGTGGACCCGTACCACGGGCCAGGCCCCCTGGATCTACGGCGTGCCCACCTCGACCGAGGTCGCCACGCTCTCGCTGCCGGATCTGCGCCTCGAAGGCATCACCACGGTGTTGGACCAGCGTTCCGTCCCGGACGCTTCCCAGCGAGTGCTGTTCGGTACCTCCGCGGTCGACGTGGGCGACTGGACCTACGTCTTCGGCGGCGACGACGGGCAGGCCGCCTCGCGCCCCGCCTCGAAGGCTTACGTCGCGCGGGTGCCGCGCGGCAGGCTCGCCGAGCCGGGGGCCTGGGAGTACTCGGACGGCTCGGGGTGGACGGTGCGGGCGCGTCCGGCGCCGGTGCTCGGGGACGGGCAGCGCACGGGCGTGGGCAGCGCGTTCACGGTGGTGCGCGACGGAGGCACGTACGTGCTGTTCACGATGGCGGCCGGCACCGCGGGCCTGACGACGATCACCTCGTACTGGGCGTGCTCGCCGACCGGCCCCTGGCACGGGCCCACCCGGAGCTTCAGCCCCTCGCTGCCCCGAGGTGACGTGGCGGCGTACAACCCGCAGGCGCACCCGGAGCTGAGCAACGGGGACCGGATCGTGCTCAGCTACGACGTCAACTGGCTGGACGCGACGGGCGCCGCGGCGCAGACGAACCTCAGCCGGAACGTGTCCCTGTACCGACCGCGATTCGTGACTCTGCGACTGGGGGAACCGGGGTCGTAGCCGCCTCGGCGGCCTCGGGGTCGTGGGCACGGCGCCGGGCGATCACCGCGCACACCATGAGCTGCATCTGGTGGAAGAGCATCAGCGGCAGCACGGCGAGCGAGGCGTGCGCGCCGAACAGCACGCTGGCCATCGGGAGACCGGAGGCGAGGGACTTCTTCGACCCGGCGAACTGGATCGCGATCCGGTCCTCCCGGTTGAAGCGCAGTACCTTCGCGCCGTACCAGGTGAGCGCGAGCATCACGGCGAGCAGCGCGGCCTCGACGACCAGGAGTCCGGCCAGCCGGACGGGGCTCACCTGGTGCCAGATGCCCTGCACCATGCCCGCGCTGAACGCGGCGTAGACGACGAGCAGGATCGAGCCGCGGTCGACGTACCCGAGGACCTTCTTGTGCCGCGTGATGAAGCCACCGATCCAGCGGCGCAGCACCTGCCCGGCGACGAACGGCACCAGCAGCTGCAGCACGATCTTGACGAGCGCGTCCGCGGAGAAGCCACCGCCGCTGTTGCCCAGCAGGGACGCCGCGAGCAGCGGGGTGATCACGATGCCCGCGAGCGAGGAGAAGGAGCCCGCGCAGATCGCGGCGGGCACATTGCCCCGCGCTATGGAGGTGAACGCGATCGACGACTGGATGGTCGACGGGACGAGGGTGAGGAAGAGGAGGCCGGTGTACAGGTTGGGTGTCAGGAAGACCGGCTCCAGGCCGCGAGCGGCGAGGCCGAGAAGCGGGAAGACCACGAAGGTACAGGCCAGGACCGTGCTGTGGAGCCGCCAGTGCCTGAGCCCCTCGACCGCCTCACGAGTGGACAGGCGCGCCCCGTAGAGGAAGAACAGGAACGCGATCGCGGCCGTGGACGCGCCCGAGGCGACGTCGGCGCCCGTACCCCGCGCCGGGAAGAGGGCGGCGAGGCCCACCGTCCCGAGCAACAGCAGGATGTACGGGTCGATCGGCATCCAACTCGGCCACTGCAGGCGTTTCAACGGTGCTCCACTACTCGGTTCTGTGCGTCGTCGTACGAGGTCGGGTCGTGCCCTCTCCATCCTCCTCCTCCGACCCGAAATCGGGAATCCTTCATACCGCTCTGACTGTCATCGCGATTCGCGATAACCTAACGGCATGTACGACCCGGCCCAGCTGCGTACCTTCCTGGCGGTGGCCCAGACCCTGAGCTTCACCCAGGCCGCACGGCGCCTCGGGCTGCGGCAGTCCACGGTCAGCCAGCACGTACGCCGTCTCGAAGACACCGCCGGGCGGCAGCTGTTCGCCCGGGACACGCACTCCGTGGAGCTCACGGAGGACGGCGAGGCGATGCTCGGCTTCGCGCGCCGGATCCTGGAGGTGCAGGAGCAGGCGACGGCGTTCTTCACCGGGACACGGCTGCGCGGCCGGCTGCGCTTCGGCGCGTCCGAGGACTTCGTCCTCACCCGGCTGCCGGAGATCCTGGAGGGCTTCCGGTACGACCACCCCGAGGTGGACCTGGAGCTGACGGTCGAGCTCTCCGGCACGCTCCACGAGCAACTCGCGGCGGGCAGGCTCGACCTGGTGCTGGCGAAACGGCGGCCCGAGGATCCGCGCGGCGAGCTCGTCTGGCACGACCGCCTGGTGTGGATCGGCGCGGAACGGCTGCGCCTGGACCCCGACCGCCCGGTCCCCCTGATCGTCTACCCGCCCCCGGGCATCACCCGCGCCCTCGCCATGGAAGCCCTGGAACGCCAGGGCCGCCCGTGGCGCATCGCCTGCACCAGCGGCAGCCTCAACGGCCTCATCGCGGCCGCCCGCGCGGGCCTGGGCGTGATGGCCCACTCTCGCGGACTCGTCCCGCCGGGGCTGGTCCGCGTACCGGAGCGGGCGGGACTGCCGGAACTCGGCGAGGTCGACTTCGTCCTGGTGCACGGGCGGCGCCGGACGTCCGCACAGGAAGCGGCGGACGCGCTGGCGGCGGCGATCCTGAGTGGCGGCGTCCGACTGCACCGGGGACCGACGGGACCGCGAAGCTAGGCGTTTTGCTCGGCATGGGAAGCGAAAGGGCAGGATGGGGCCATGAGCGAGATCCGCACCCCCCGTCTTCTCCTGCGCCGCTGGCTGGATGACGACCTCGTCCCCCTGTCCGAGATCCACGCCGATCCGGAGGTGATGCGCTGGATCGGTGACGGTACCCCGCGCTCCTTGGACGAGACCGCCGAGGACATCGAGGCGTGGGAGGAGGAGTGGGACGAGGAGGGCTTCGGGATCTTCGCCGTCGAGCTCCTCGGATCCGGAGAGCTGGCCGGAGCGGTGGGCCTGTACGTTCCGGACTCCCCGCCCGAGGTCGCGGGCCAGGTGGCGATCGCCTGGCGGCTGGGGCGGGCGTTCTGGGGGCAGGGGTACGCGTCGGAGGCGGCGCAGGCCACGCTCGAGTTCGCTCTCCAGGACCGCGGTCTCGACCGGGTCGTCGCCGTATGCCGGACGAGCGACACCGCGTCCGCGAATGTGCTGGGCAAACTCGGTATGGGGGCGGAGAGCACGGCGCAGGACGCTCAGACGGGGCACGATCTGCGGGTGTACGGGATCGATCTCACGGAGTTCCAGGCCTAGGGTTCTCCCGCACATTGCGCCGGCACCTGCGCGAGCGCGGCATGGCACCAGACACCTAGCGTGCCGGCCTCGTGTAGGTGAGCTGCTTGACCCTGCGCAGGAAGGGCGTCGTCTCGACGTGCTGCACGCCTTCGAGGCGGCCGAGCCCCTCGCTCAGGTAGGCGTACAGGCCCGCCGTGTCCCGCGCGATGGCGGTCACGACGATGTTGGAGGAGCCCGCTGTCGCGGAGGCGAAGGCGATGTCGTCGTGGGTGGCGAGGGCCTGGCCGACGGAGTGCAGCGCGGCCGGGACGGCGGTGATCCACAGGCAGGCGGCGAGCGGGTAGCCGAGGATCTCGGAGTGGTACTCGACGTCGATGTACACGGCCCCTGAGGCGATCAGACCGGCCAGCCGGCGTTTGACGGCGGACTCCGAGCGGCCGGTGACCCGCTGGAGCTCGGGGTAGGTGGCGCGTCCGTCCTGTTCGAGGGCAGCGAGCAGCGGCTCGTCCTCGGGGTCGATCCGGGCGGGGCCGGTGAAGCCGGGCGGCTCGGGGCGCAGCGCGGCGATCTGGTCGTCCGTCAGCACGGTGAACTTGCCGAGCCACCCGTTGGGTCCGCCGAAGAAGCGGTGCAGCAGCTGGTGGGCGCGGATCTCCATGATGCTGGGGGTGCGCGGGAGCTTGCCGAGCAGCAGGTCGTCGTGGTCACCGGGGCTGCGGGGGCGCGTCATGCAGACCACCTCGGTACCGCCCGAGGCGAGTCCGATCCAGGCGGTGTCGGGGCGCTTGGCCAGCGCCTCCGCGATGGCCCCCGCATTGTCGGGAGCGCAGCGCAGCCGCAGCATCCATTGGTCCTGGCCCAGCGCTTGGGCGTCGCGGACGGCGACGACGCGGAGCCCGCCCTCGGCGCACAGCCTGCGGTAGCGCCGCGCGATCGTCTGGTCGGAGACGCCCAGCACCGCCGCGATCCGGCTGAAGGGCGCCCGGCCGTCCAGCTCCAGCGCCGCCAGCAGCTGCAGATCGAGCTTGTCGAAGGTATGGGATTCCATCTCCATGGGGCCCGTCCTTGTCGGATTCCGTCGATCGGGCGTCGGAAACCGCCGCGATCATCCGGCACGACCTCATCGTACGGAGGCATACGCATCCGTGGCACAAGGAGTTGAGGACATGCGTACATGGGGGCCGCTCACGGCGGTGTGCCTGGGCACGTTCATGTTGCTGCTGGACGTGACGATCGGGATCGTCGCGCTGCCGGACATGGCGCGGGCGCTGGACGCGTCGCTGAGTGATCTGCAGTGGGTGATCGACGGGTACGCGCTCGCGCTCGCCGCGCTGCTGCTGGGAGTTGGGGCCGCGGCCGACATCCTCGGCCGCCGCCGGGTGCATGTGGCGGGCGTCGTGCTGTTCGCGGTGGCGTCGCTGCTGTGCGGGCTGGCGTCCGGGCCCGGCATGCTGGTCGCGGCGCGCGGACTGCAGGGCGTGGGCGCGGCGGCGATGTTCGCGACGACACTGCCCTTGCTCGGCTCGGTCTACCAGGGACGGCAGCGATCGGCGGCGCTCGGGGTGTGGGGCGCGGTCAGCGGCAGTGCGGCCGCGGTCGGGCCGGTGCTCGGCGGGCTGCTCACCGAGGGGCCCGGCTGGCGGTGGATCTTCTTCGTGAACCTGCCGGTGAGCGTGGCGTCGGTGTGGCTCACGCTGAAGGTGGTGCCCGAGTCGCGCGGTCCGCGCGGCATGCGCATCGACTGGGCGGGCACGGCGGCGTTCGCGTTCTTCGCGGGGGCGACGACGTACGGGGTGGTACGGGCCGGGTCCGACGGATGGACGTCGGCGCTCACGACGGGCTCGTTCGCGCTCGCGGCCCTCTCACTGGTCGCGTTCGTCCTCGTCGAGCGCCGGGTGGCCCATCCGCTGCTCGATCTGTCACTGCTGCGCAAGCCCGCGTTCGTGGGCGTGATGGTGGGCGCGCTCGCCTTCAACGGTGCGGCGTTCGGTGTCATCCCGTATCTGTCGATCTGGATGCAGACGCTGCTGGACATGAGCCCGGTGCGCGGTGGGCTCACGCTACTGCCGATGACGGGAGCCTCGGTGGCGGTCGCGATCCTGGCCGGGAAGCTGCTGCACGGGGTTCCGGCGCGGCTGACGATAGGCGGCGGGCTGCTGCTGATCGGCTCGGGCGTGTTCTGCCAGGCCGTGCTGGACGCGGGCGCGAGCTGGACGGCGCTGGTGCCGGGCCTGGTGCTGGTGGGGATCGGCACCGGGTTCGTCTCCCCCGCGATCGCGGGCGCCGCGCTCGCCGCGGTGCCGCCGGAGCGGGCAGGTATGGCGGGCGGCGCGGTCAACACGGTCCGCCAGCTCGGCTACGCGCTCGGGGTCGCCGTCTTCGGCACGGTGCTGACCTCCCGCATGCAGGACACGCTGTCGCACGACGCGGCACACACACTGGCGGGCGGCGGTGCCGGGGCGCTGCGGGGCACGCTGTCCGAGCACACGCTGCGGGCCGCCTTCGCTTCGGGGCTCAACACAGCGTCGCTGGTGGCGGGTGTGACGGGAATGATCGCCGGAGCGCTGGTACTGATGTTGGTGCGGACACCGCGTCCTGCGGCGAGCGAGGCCGTGGCACCGGCAGAGACGGTGACGGCGTCTCGCCGGTGACGCCGCGAGGGCGCCGAGCCGGCCCGGGTCCACCGGGAGCGGCTCGGCACCCTTTGTGCAGGCCTCCCGGGGCGGCACGGCTCCCGGAAGCGGATGCTCCAAGTCCGGTATCCGGGGGCCCGCGCACCGTCGTCGGGTCGTACAGATTCCGTGGAGATTACGGGCCGGAAACCTACGGAACCGTAAGCGATTCTGTCCGGCCCTTCCCCTTGTGCGGGCATTTCCTCGACTGACCAGTGCATACGCCGCGGCCCCCGGCGGTCCGACCCCCCTCCCGCCCGACGGCCAGGTGGGGTAGCTTTCACGGCGCTGTGCGGAGCGCCACAAGGAGCGGGATTGCGCGAGTTCACCAACCCTCCGTTGGCGTCGGCGCCGCCGGTGGGCGGCCTGGCCGACGTTGTGTTCGATCATGCCCTGGAAGACCCGCTGCACATCGCTCTCGGCCGCAAGGACGAGCGGGGGCAGTGGCGCGACGTGACGTCCGCCGAGTTCCGCGACGAGGTGCTCGCCCTTGCCAAGGGCCTGCTGGCCCAGGGGATCCGGTTCGGGGACCGCGTCGCGATCATGTGCCGTACGCGCTACGAGTGGACGCTCTTCGACTTCGCCCTGTGGACGGTCGGCGCCCAGGTCGTGCCCGTCTACCCCACCTCCTCCGCCGAACAGGTCTTCTGGATGCTGTACGACGCCGAGGTGTCGGCCGTCATGGTGGAGCACGAGGACCACGCGATGACCATCGCCACGGTCGTCGACCGGCTGCCGCAGCTGCACAAGCTGTGGCAGCTCGACGTGGGCGCCGTGCAGGAGCTGTACGAGGCCGGCGCGCACATCGACGACGAGGTGGTCCAGCGGCACCGGCGCGCGGTCACGCCCGAGTCGACCGCGACGATCATCTACACCTCCGGCACCACCGGCCGCCCCAAGGGCTGTGTGATCTCCCACGCCAACTTCATGTTCGAGGCGGACACCGTCATCGAGCGCTGGGAGCCCGTCTTCCACTCCAAGCGGGGCGACGAGGCGGCCACGCTGCTGTTCCTGCCGCTCGCGCATGTCTTCGGGCGGATGGTGCAGGTCGCCGCCTTCCGCGGGAAGGTCAAGTTCGGGCACCAGCCGCAGCTGAACGCGGCGGCCCTGCTGCCCGACCTGGCCGCGTTCCAGCCGACCTTCTTCCTGGCCGTGCCGTACATCTTCGAGAAGGTCTTCAACGCCGCCCGCCGCAAGGCCGAGAAGGACGGCAAGTCGGGCCCCTTCGAGAAGGCCGTCGAGGTCGCCGTGCGCTACGCGGACGCCGTCGAGTCGAAGGCCTGGGGCCTCGGGCCCGGCCCCTCCGCGAGCCTGCGCATGCAGCACCAGTTCTTCGACAAGGTCGTCTACTCCAAGGTGCGTGCCGCGATGGGCGGCCGGGTCAAGCACGCGATGTCGGGCGGTTCGGCGATGGACCGGCGGCTCGGGCTGTTCTTCGCGGGAGCCGGCGTCTCCATCTACGAGGGATACGGGCTCACCGAATCCACGGCGGCCGCGACCGCCAACCCGCCCGAGCGCACCCGGTTCGGCACCGTCGGCCAGGCGATCCCGGGCACGACCGTGCACATCGCGGACGACGGCGAGATCTGGCTGCGCGGCGACAACGTCTTCCAGGGCTACCTCAACAACCAGAAGGCCACCGACGCCACCCTGCACGACGGCTGGCTCGCCACGGGTGACCTGGGCTCCCTCGACGAGGACGGCTATCTCACCATCACCGGGCGCAAGAAGGAGATCCTGGTGACCTCCGGCGGCAAGAGCGTCTCGCCGGGGATCCTGGAGGAGCGGGTGCGCGACCATCCGCTGGTCGCCCAGTGCATCGTCGTCGGCAACGACCGGCCGTACATCGCGGCACTCGTCACCCTCGACTCCGAAGCCGTCGAACACTGGCTCCAGATGCGCGGCAAGCCGCAGTTGTCGCCCGCCCAGTTGGTGCGCGACCCGGACCTGGAAACCGAGGTGCGGCGCGCGGTGGTCGCCGCGAACACGCTGGTCTCGCAGGCCGAGTCGATCCGTACGTTCCGGATACTGGCCCACCAGTTCACCGAGGAGCACGGGCTGCTGACGCCTTCGCTGAAGCTGAAGCGGAAGGCGATCGAGAAGGCGTACTCGACGGAGGTCGAGGCGCTGTACCAGGCCTGAGGAATTTCTGACGGCTCATCACTTACCGATGCGTCAGATATTGACGGGTCGTCAGATTCAACCGAGACTTTCGGTCACCCGATTGGAGGGGGACCGACGTGTCGCGACCGATCCGCACCATCACCGCCGCCGTGGCCGCGCTGCTGCTCGCCACCACCGCCTGCAACTCGGCTGCCGATGGCGGGAGTTCGGACAAGGCGGGAAGCTCCGTACGCGGAGTGACCGACGATTCCATCAAGGTCGGCGGCATCGTCTCGATGACGACCGCCACCGGGTACTCCAAGAAGGACACCGACCTCGGCGCGAAGGCCCGGTTCGACCGGGCGAACGCGGACGGCGGGGTGAACGGCCGGAAGATCGACTACCTCGGCGCCGAGGACGACGGACAGGACCCCGCCAAGAACCTCGCGGCGGCACGCAAACTCGTCCAGCAGGACAAGGTGTTCGCGATCGCGCCGATGAGTTCGACGACCTTCTCGGGAGCCGACTTCCTCCAGCAGCAGAGGGTACCGACGTTCGGCTGGGGCACCCTGCCCTCCTTCTGCGGGCCGACGTACATCTACGGCTTCGGCGGCTGCATGGTGCCGATGCCCGGCGGCACCATCTCGCAGACCTGGCCGGAGGGGCTCAAGCAGGTGACGGGCGGCTCGCAGGGCAAGTCCGTGGCGATCCTCGCCAATGACAGCGACGCCGGCACCTTCGCCATCCGCACCTACCAGCAGAGTTTCGCCTCGGCGGGCTACAAAGTGACCTTCGCCAAGTCGTCCGTCCCCGCGGGCGCCGTGCCGAGCGACTGGTCGGCGTACACCAAGGAGATCCTGCGCAGCAACGGCGGCAAGGCCCCCGACGCCGTCGTCTCCGTGATGCAGACCCCGTACAACATCGGCCTGTTCACGGCGCTCAGGCGCACCGGATACGACGGCGTGCTCACCGACCCCACCGACTACGACCCGTCGCTGCTCGCCAAGAGCGCGACGAAGAAGGCGCTCGACGGCGTGCACATCCTGCTGTCGTTCCAGCCGTTCGAGCAGGACAGTGCGGCGATGCGGCAGTTCAAGGAGGACATCAGGAAGGCGGCCGGCAAGAGCGTTCCTTTGAACATGCACATGATGACCGGGTACATGAGCGCAGACCTGTTCCTCGCGATCGCCGAGAAAGCGGGCAAGGACCTGACGGTGGCGTCCTTCCAGAAGGCGGCGGGCGCCTTCTCCGACACGGGCACGATGGTCGGCGACCGCGCCGAACCCAGGGGTCGGAAGGAGTCGTTCGGCTGCGGGGCGCTCGTCCAGCTCAAGGGCGGGAAGTACGTCGTGTCGGCGCCGTTCAAGTGCTACTCGCCCATTCCCTTCAAGTAGGGGCTTCTGAAGGGGGCTTGGGATGTCGGACCTGTTGGGATTCGTGCTGAGCGGACTGGTCTCCGGCGCGCTGTACGCCCTGCTCGCGACCGGGCTCGTGCTGTCCTACTCGGCCTCGGGACTGTTCAACTTCGCCCACGGCGCCACCGCCTACCTGTGCGCGCTCACCTTCTACGAGTTGCACTCCGGCCTCGGCCTCCCCTCGGTTCCGACGGCGTTGCTCCTTGTGGGTGTCGTGGCGCCCGCGCTGGGCTGGGGCCTGGATCGGCTGATGTTCCGCAAGCTGGCGCGGGTCGGCGAGACAGCCCAAATCGTCGCCACCATTGGGTTGTTGGTGGCGCTGCCCGCACTGGGGCTGTGGATCGTCGAACTCCTCCAGGACGCGGGCGTGTCCGTCAAACCCGCCGAGAACCAGTTCGGGCTTCCGGGGGTCGGACCGAGCCCGGCCACGTCGTGGCAGCTGATGGACGGTGTCGGCGTCGACTCCGACCAGTTGATCACCTGGGTGGCGACCGCCGTGGTCGCCATCGGGCTGTGGATCCTGATGCGGCACACGCCCCTCGGGCTCAAACTCCGGGCGGCGGTGGACAATCGCCCGCTCGTGGAGCTGCGCGGAATGAGCGCGGACCGGCTTTCGTCGATCGCCTGGATGCTCTCGTCGGCGCTCGCCGGGCTCGCGGGTGTGCTCGCCACTCCTCTCCTCGGCCTGTCCGCCCACGACTTCACGCTCTTCCTCTTCGTCTCGGCGACGGCCGCGGTCCTCGGCCGCTTCGCGTCCATTCCGCTGGCCTTCGCCGGCGGCCTGGGGCTCGGGGTGCTGCAGAACCTGATCGCCGGGTATGCGACGTTCGCCGAGCGGATCACCGGTTTCCGTACGGCCGTTCCCTTCCTGATTCTCTTCGCCGGGCTGCTGGTGCTGACGCGGCGACAGCGGACGGCGGGCACGGCGGCGGCCGCCGACGCGCCGCCGGTCGACTACTTGGCGGGCCGGTCGTGGGTACGGCGCTGGGGCCCCTGGACGGCCGCCGGGCTGCTGCTGGCCCTCGCCTTCTACACGGTCACGACCCCCTTCTGGAGCGGCATTCTCGCCCAAGGGCTCGCCCTCTCCCTGGTGTTCGTCTCGTTCACGGTGGTGACGGGGCTCGGCGCGATGGTGTCGCTGGCGCAGGCGACATTCGTGACGGGCGCGGCGCTGGTGGCGGGGCTGCTGATGAGCCATGGCTGGCCCTTCGTGGCGGCCACGGCGGTCGGGACCTGCGCGGCCGCCGTACTGGGCGCCCTGGTGGCGCTCCCGGCGCTGCGGCTCGGCGGGCGTTCGCTCGCCCTCGCGACCCTCGCGCTGGCCTTTCTCGCCGACCAGGTCCTGTTCCAGATGGGCTGGTTGAGGAACGGCGACACGGGCTGGGCGATCCCGAGACCCGTCTTCGGACCGGTGGACCTGGGCGACGACCGCGCGATGGGCGTGGCGATGATCGTGCTCGTCGCGCTGGTCGTGGCGGCGCTCAGCGCGCTGCGGGACTCGCCGTCCGGGCGCGCGATGCTCGCGGTCCGCTCGGCCCCGGCGGCGGCGATGGCCTCGGGCGTGTCGGTGATCCGCACCAAGCTCATGCTGTTCACGCTGTCGGCGGGGCTCGCGGGCTTCGGCGGCGTGATGTACGCGTCCTACAGCACCCGCATCACCGCGACCGACTTCACCGCGATGACCGGGCTGATCTGGCTCGCGGTCGTCGTGGCGGCGGGGGTGCGCCGCCCCCAGTTCGCCGTGGTCGCGGGCCTCGTCTACGCCGTCGTACCGCATCTGCTGTCGGACTACGTCACCCAGTCCGTCCATCTGCCGGTGATCCTTTTCGGCCTGGCGGGGCTGGCGCTGGCCAATGACCCGGACGGCTACGCGGCGGCCGTCTCCACCCGCCTGCACCGCAGGCGCGCGACCACGCCACCACCCGCGACGGTCGCGGCACCCTCCCCGTCATCCCCCGAAGCCGCCCTCGAACTCCGCGCCGTACACGCCGGATACGACGGCGCCGCCGTCCTGCGCGGCGTCGACCTCGCCGTCCGCCCCGGCGAGATCCTGGCCCTCCTCGGACCGAACGGCGCCGGCAAGTCCACCATCTGCCGCGTCGCCGCCGGGCTCCTGGCCGCGCTCACCGGCCGGGTGTACGTCGCCGGGCGCGACGCCACGCGCGAGCGGGCCGTCGGACGGTCACGGGCGGGGATCGTGCTGGCGCCCGAGGGACGCGGGATCTTCCCGTCCCTCACCATCGAGGAGAACCTCGCCCTGCACCTGCCCGCGAGGGACGAACGCGACGCCGTGTACGCGCGCTTCCCCGGTCTCGCGGCGCGCCGTGGCGTCCTCGCCGGCTCACTCTCCGGCGGCGAACAGCAGATGCTCGCGCTGGCGCCACTGCTTCAGCGCCCGCCGAAGGTGCTCATCGCGGACGAGCCCTCGCTCGGCCTCGCCCCGCGCGTGGTCGACGAGGTGTTCCGGCTGCTGACCGAGCTCAAGGAGGCGGGGACCGCGCTGCTGCTCGTCGAGGAGAAGGCCGCCGAAGTCCTCGGGGTCGCGGACACGGTCGCCTATCTCGCTCAAGGACGGGTGACGTGGTGCGGTCCGCGCGCCGAGGTGGAGGCGGACGGGCTGACGGAGGCGTACTTGGGGATCGCGGCCTCGCCCCAGGGGACGCCCCGGTCATCGGCCAAGGGGGTGCCCCAGTCATGAACGCACCCGTACTCGAGGCCGTCGGCATCGGCGTCCGCTTCGGCGGCGTCCGCGCCCTCGACGGAGTGGACCTCGCGCTGCGCCCCGGCGAGGTGTGCGGACTCATCGGCCCCAACGGCGCCGGAAAGACCACCCTCTTCGACACCGTGTCGGGCATCCGCCGCCCCGACGAGGGCCGCATCCTCCTCGACGGGACCGACATCACCCGCCGCTCCCCCGTCTGGCGCGCCCGCCACGGCATGCGCCGCACTTTTCAGCGGCAGCAGCTGTTCGGTCAGCTCACCGTGGCCGACAACCTGGTGGTGGCCCAGGAGTGGCGGGGTGGCGGGGGCGGCCTCGCAGCGGATCTGCTGGCGGCGCCCACCCGGCGTCCCTACGAGAGGAAGCGCAGGGAACGGGCGGACGTGGTGCTCAGGAGCTGCGGCCTGGAGGAACTCGCGGGCGGCTACGCGGGAGCCCTGCCCGTTGGCCGGGCCCGGATGGTCGAGCTGGCGCGCGCGGTCGCGGACCCGCCCAGGGTGCTGTTGCTGGACGAGCCCGCGAGTGGGATGACAGATGATGAAATCCGTCATCTGTTGTCTGTCATCCGTCATCTGTCGATTGAAGAAGGCTGCGCCGTCCTCCTTGTCGAACACAACGTCGCCTTCGTCATGGAACTCTGTGCCCGTGTCGTCGTTCTCGACCTCGGCCGCGTCCTCGCCGAGGGCACGGCCGCCGAGGTACACGCCGACCCGAAGGTCAGGGACGCCTACCTCGGCGCCGCGCCCGCCGACTAGTTGATGCTCACCCGGAAGATCTTGTCCGAGCCGTCCGCCGCACCTCCGTTGTTGTCGCAGTTGGTGGTCGAGAGCCAGAGCTGATCGGCGCCGGGGACCTTGGTGACCGTGCGCAGACGGCCGTACGTGCCCACGTAGTAGGCGGTCGCCGTGCCGACGTTCTCCGTGTCGCCGTTGATCGGGATGCGCCACAGTCGCTCACCGCGCAGGGACGCCATGTAGATGACGTTGCGGACGATGGCGATACCGCTGGGTGAGGCCTCGGAGACGTTCCAGGTCTTCTTGGGGTTGGTCATCCCGGAGACGCTGCACGTGCCCTCACAGGTCGGCCAGCCGTAGTTGGCGCCCGGCTTGATGAGGTTCAGCTCGTCCTTGGAGCTGTCGCCGAACTCGGCCTCCCACAGCCGTCCGTTGCGGTCGAAGGCCAGCCCCTGCGGGTTGCGGTGGCCGTAGCTGTAGACGTAGTTCCCGAACGGGTTGCCGGGAGCCGCCTTGCCGTCCGTCGTCATGCGCAGGATCTTGCCGTTGAGGGAGTTCTTGTCCTGCGCGAGGGCGGGCGTCTGGGCCTCACCGGTCGAGACGTACAAATAGCCGTCGGGGCCGAAGGCGAGCCGCCCGCCGTTGTGGTAGCGGTTCTTCTTGATGCCCTGGAGCAGGATCGTGTAGCCGGTCAGCGAGCTGCCGTTGTACGTCATGCGGACGACCCGATTGCCCTCGGACGCCGTGTGCATGAAGTAGACGTAGTGGTTGGTCTCCCACTTCGGATCGACCGCCACGCCCAGCAGGCCGCCCTCACCGTTGGTCGTCACCGCGTTGGGCACGGTCCCGACCTGTGTCTTCGTGCCGTCCTTCGTGACCTTCCAGACGCGGAAGTCGTCCCGCTCGGTGACCAGGGCGGTCTGGCCGTCGGGCATCCAGTACGTGCCCCACGGAATCGTCCAGCCGCTGGAGACCGTCCCGATCGACGACGGGACACCGCCGTCCGTGGCGCAGGCCTTCGTCGTGAAGGTGACGGTGTTGCTCTGCGCGGAGACGTTGCCCGCCGCGTCGCGCGCCACCACATTCAGGGTGTACGGGCTGTTGCAGGCCAGCCCGGTGAGCGTCGTCGACGTGCCGGTGACGCTCTTGTACACGGTCGTGTCACTGCGCACGTCGTACCCGACGACCGCCTTGTCGTCCGTCGAGGCGCCCCAGCTCAGGTCGACGCCATTGGCGGTGACGTTGGACGACGTGAGGGTGCCGGGCTTGGTCGGCGGGGTGGTGTCGGAGCTCGGCGGGGTGGTGCAGTCCACGACCGGGCTGGCCTGCGAGGCATTGCCGGCCGCGTCCCGGGCGATGACCGTCAGGTTGTAGGTGGTGCGCGGGCTCAGCCCGGTGAGCGCCTTCGAGGTCGCGTCACCCGGCGCCTCGCCGAGCTTGTTGCCGTGTTCGTAGATGTCGTACGCCGTCACGCCGACGTTGTCCGTCGAGGCACCCCACGCGAGGGTGAGGCCGTCCTCCGTGACCGCGGAACAACTCGGCTGGCCGGGGCGGCTCGGCGCCTGGGTGTCGGCCGCCGCTCCGATGCCGATCCGGTCGAGGTTGGGGCCGCCGTTGGCCGTGGTGGCCGTCGCGCGGATCTTGTTGGAGCCCGCGTTCAGGGAGACGTCGAGACTCTTGGTCGCCCAGGTGTCCCAGTTGGTGGTGGCCGGGAAGGAGACACCGGTGGCGACCACCGTTCCATTGACGGAGATGTTCATCGGCCGGTCGGTGGTCGTGCCGTTGGCGTACCGCAGGGCCAGTGACGAGGTGCCCGCCGAGGCCGCGCTCACCGTGAACTCCACGTACGAGCCGGTGGTGTTGGTGTAGTCGACGAAGCCGGTGCCCGTGTAGCCGGTGTGGTTGGAGGCCACCGTGCCCTGCGAGATCACGGCGTCCTCGGCCTGGTAGTCGGTGGCCGCGCGGGCCGCCGAACCGGTCAGTCCGACCAGCGGCACGGCCAGGGCCAGGGAAACGCACCAGGGAAGCGCTCTTGTGAGTTTCATGGTTGATCCCCTCAGCCCGTGTATTGGGCGAAGACCTTGAGGTAGTCGTACGGCTGCTGCGAGACGCCGCTGCAGGAGTCCCCGTCGGAACCGGAACCGCAGGCCCGGTCGCGGTTCACGGACCAGTAGGTGAGGCGCGCGATGTGATGCTGCTGCGCGTAGGCGAGCATGGTCTTGAAGTCGGCCACGCGGACCCGTTCACCGGAGTCGTCGGTCTTGCCGTTCATCGACGACAGGCCGATGTGCGCGTACGTCGTCGCGTCGCTGTATCCGTACGCCGACTTCACCCGCGCCTTGAGGCCTTCCATGGCCCGTGTGGTCAGCGTGCCCATGTTGGTGGTACCGCCGCCGAAGTCGAACGGCATGATGCACCAGATGTCGTTCGCCAGACCGGAGTTGGCGCCCCGCTTGATCATGTCGACGCCGGTGGAGTCCGGCCCGCTGGTCGTCGTACCGAAGGTGATGATGGTCTTCAGACCGGCCTTGTTGGCCTTCACGATCTTCAGCGCGTCGATCACGCGCTGCCGCACCGTCGCGTTGTTCCACTCGGTGTTCTCGATGTCGATGTCGATGACCTTGAGGCCGTAGGCGTTGATCACCTTCTGGTACGCGCCCGCGAGCGCCGAGGCGCTGGAACACTTCTCGCCGAGTTTGGCACCGCTCCAGCCGCCGACGGAGACGATGACGTCACCGCCGGCCGCCCGGATCGCGTTGATCTTCGCCTGGTCGTTTCCGCCGGTCAGCGGGCGCGACCCGTCCCACTTCGGGTTGCAGGAACCGTCGGACAGAATGAAGGCGAGCGTGAACCACTTGACGCCGGTCGCCGACATCACGGAGGTGGGGTTCTGCGGGTTGCCCCAGCCGAGGTACTCGTACGGGGCGACGGCCATTCCGGGAGCCGCAGCAGAAACGTTCACTTGATGAACCGAGTTCACAGCCATCGCGCCGCTGACCGGATCCACAGCTTTCGTGGCGCTCACCGGCTTCACACGGATCAGCCGTGTTTCTCCCGGTCGCAGCGTCGCGCTGTACGAGTTCGCGATCACGCCCTTGTGGGAGCCCGACCACAGGTCCGTGACGTCGCCGGAGCCCGTGAAACCGACCTGCGACCAGTTCACACTGACCGCGGTGTTGCCGGACGTACCGGTGTTGAACAGTGCCACGACATAGTCGCCGCTGTTCTCCTTCTTGCTCCAGACCTGCTTGACACCACTGTTCACAACCCGTTTCGCGGCGACGCCGTCCTGGTCGACGCCGATGAGCCGGTCATTCGTCAGCATCGCCTTGTCGACGGAGTCGACGTGCGTGAGGTCGGTGCCGAGCAGCAGCGGCGCGGCCGCCATCGCCCACAGGGTGAAGTGGGAGCGGCGCTGATCGGCGGTGAGTCCTGCCTGGTCGCCGTTGCCGACCTCCAGGGAGTCGAGGTCGTTCCAGCCGCCCGGGCCGGCGTACGGCTGCCAGTTCGCCGCCGAGGTGAAGCGGGCGGAGACGTGCGACCAGTCGGTCAGCGGATAGCCGCTGCCGTTCGGGCCCGAACCGCAGTAGCACTCGACATCGCCCTGAGTGCGCCAGCTGTTCGCCAGCGAGCGCCAGGTGGAGGCGTTCGCGATCGGGAGGTTGTTGGACAGGGCGAAGTTGATCGGCCGGCCCGTCGCCCGCAGCGCCTTGTCCCAGGCCTGGACGTCGGGGATGTCGGCGCTGCCCACCCCGTCGATCTTCAGGTAGTCGACTCCCCAGGAGGCGAACTGCCTCGCCCACGAGTTCACGAACTCCTGAGCGCCCGGCTTCCCGTAGTCGATGTAGTACATGTTCTTGCAGTTGTAGTTCTTCTCGGTCTTCGACGTGTCCGCGATATCGGCCGCGTGATACGACGTCCCCTCGATCGGGGTGTTCTCGGTGACCGCGTTCTTGGCGATGCCCGGTGTCACATAGAAGCCGAACTTCAGTCCCTTGGAGTGGATGTAGTCGGCCAGCGCTTTGATTCCGGAGGGGAATTTGGCCGTGTCGACGGTCCAGCGGCCATAGGAGTCGACAACGAATCCGTTCGCGTCGCACTTCTGCCAGAAGTCGTCGAGGTTGACGTACACGAAGCCGTGGTTCTTGAGGCCGCTCGCCACCAGGGCGTCGGCCTGCGCCTTGATCTTCGCCTCGGTGGGCCAGCGGCGGACGAAGCTCCAGCTGCTCCAGCCCATCGCGGGCCGGACGGACTGGCCGTTGTCCGAGTAGGGCCCGACCGCCGCCCCCGCCGCTGATGCGTACGAGGAACCGGCCGTGGGTGCCGGTGTGGCGTACGACGTCCCGATCCACGTCTCGTCGATCCGCAACCGCTTGTAGCGGGTCGAGTCGGTGGACGCGGCCCAGGTGGAGTCGACTTCGAGGCGTACGTACCGGGCATCGGCCGCCGTCAGGTCGATGCCCTGAATTCCGCGGCGACTTGGCAGTTGCCCGGTCTTCACCGCGCTTCCCCAGCTGGAGCCGTCGTTGCTGAGGAACACCTTGTACGCCTTGATCCGCGCCGACTGTTCGGTGTCGGAGCGCGCGTAGGCGACGGAGTCCTCGCGCTGGTTCAGCCCGATGTACTGGACCTTCTTCGCCGAGCCGAGGTCGAAGGTGAGGTTGACCGGCAGGGCCTTGTTGTTGTCCCAATACGTGAGGTAGTTGCCGTCCGAGGCTGCCGAACCCTCATGCCCGCTCGCCGAGGAGCCGGCGCTGACCGTGACCCCGGAGAGGATGCCCTGCCGTCCCGCGGTCGTGACCCTGAAGACGGTGTCGTACGGGTCCCAGTTGCCAAGGCCGCTCAACGTGAGCACTCCGCCGGACTGCGACCACGAAATCGCCGCTCCAGTACGGAGGTTGGTCACGGACGCGATCCGGTAGCCGTTGTCGCGGATACGCAGCGTGCTGGTGGACGGCGGCGTCAGCACGTGCACGTACTGGAGGTTGGGGTCGCTCTTGCTGATCGTCGTCACGCCGTGGGCACCGTCGTTCCAGAAGCCGGGCTTGAGGCCGCCGTACATGTAGCCGCCGCCCTCGGTTCCGTGCAGGGACTGCCAGATGGGGTCCAGGTAGGAGTCGGCGAAGTTGTTGAAGGCGGCCTGGTTGCTCGGGAACTTGCCGTTGACCTGGGCGGTCTCGGCCATCAGCGCCTTCACGGACGATCCCGCGTTGGTGATCAGCCGGCCGAGGGTGAGCATCTTGTCGACGGAGGGGTTCGAGCCGTCGTACCACCAGGCTCCGCTCGACGGGAGCTTGAAGTCGGCCTCGGTCAGCCGGGGTTGGGCCGTGTAGACCGCCTGGGGGTAGTCGTACGGCGGGGTCATCCCCGTCTTCTGCTCATTGCTGATCATGTCCATGATCGGCGTGTCTTCGTTGTTGTTGCTCAGCGTGTAGTTCGGGCGCTTCTGCTGAATCTGCGCGTAGAGGTTGTGGCTCTCCCAGTACGCGTTGTCGTTGTCGATCCAGAAGCCGCCGAGTTCGGGATAGCGGTCCATGACCTCGAAGAAGTTGTCGTACGAGAAGCGGCCGAAACCGTCACGGGTGGTGAGGTCCACGTTCGTGCCCTTGTAGGCGGAGTACGCGGCCGAGTCGAGCCATTCGTGACCGCCCTCGTTGTGCCACTGGGGGTCGTCGGTCATATAGAGGATGACCTTGAGGCCCTTGGCCTTGGCCGCGGTGATCAGTTCGCCGAGGAAGTCGCGGTGGGTGGAGCAACTGCCGGGGATCTTCGACGGCCAGGGGCGGGCGTAGCCGAGCCGGCTGTGGAAGGTGGCGAGGACGAGGTACTGGGTGTGCAGTTTCTGGGCCTCCTTCACCCAGTAGTCGGGGGTCCAGCCGCCGCTGGTGACGTCGTTCTCCCAGGCGGTGCAGCTGGTGTGGGCGGGGGCGGTGCGTTCACCCCAGTGCAGGAAGAGGCCGCCGACGGAACCCCGGAGGAACGCCTGACGGGGGTTCTCCACGTCGAGCGGCTTCGCGGCAGCGCTCCCGGCGACGGGCCTCTTCGCGGCCGCACTCTCCACATCCGCGCTCTTCGCGGCCACGCTCTCCGCAGTCGCGGTCTTCGCGGTCGCCGTCTTCGCGGCCGCGCCCTTGACGGCCGTACCGCAGCTCTCGCTCGACCCGGCGCTGGAGACTCGCAGAGCCCCGCCCGACGTGTTGTGACTGTCCGTCAGGCAGTACCCCGTGACGCTCTGGAACCCCATGTCATGTGGCGAGTTGCTCCCGCGCTGTGCAGTGAAACGGTTGAATCTGATCCCGCTGGCCGAGTTGGCGATGACGGCAGGACGTCCGTCGCTCGCCGCGAACTTCACCGAGCTGTCCGTGAAGGTCACGTCGTCCGCGTTGTGCAGGTACCAGCCGTACGCGGGACGCGTGCCGATGGCCTTCGGGTTGTAGTCGTTCGGGTCGTTGCTCGGCACGGCGGTGGACATGGTCCCGTTGCCGCCGGGCACGGTGATGTTGACGTTGGTGAAGGTGACCCCGTTGATCCGGTGGCCGCTCTCGCCCCACAGGGTCGGGCTGAAGGACGGGCTCGACCCTGTCGCCGTGATGTTGTCGTAGGTGATGTCGCTGATGGAGCCGATGCCCGGACTGTTGCCGCAGCGCTTGCGTGTGCCGATCTTCTGCATGATCGGCGAGTGGACGTTCGTCATCGTGATGTCGCGGTAGTGGACGTCCGAGATCTTCGCGCCGTCCATCGAGACCATGCCGAGCCCGGATTTGTTGGATCCCTCGATGCGGATCTTCGCGAACTGGTAGTCGGAGAAGTCGCCGCAGGTCTCGGAGCCGAACATCAGCGCGTTGCAGCACACCGCCGACAGATAGGAATCGCTCACCCGTACATGGCCGTTGGGCAGCTTGGCCCCGAGCGCGTAGTCGCTCTTGAAGACGAGCGCGTCGTCGTTGGCCTTGATGTTGGCGTTGGTGACGGTGACATTCGTCGTGCTGATGATGTTCCAGCCGTCACGGTCGCTCGCGGTGTCGATGGTCAGGTGGTCCGAAGTGACGTTCGTACAGCCGTTGATGAGGGCCGCGAAGTGGCCGCCGCGGCGCAGGGTGAGCCCGTCGCCGATGCGCAGGCCGTTGCAGCGAGTCAGGGACAGGATCTTGTCGGCCTCGCCGGACTTGGGGTTGCCGGTGATGAGGTTGCCCAGGCCGTCGATGACGCCCTCGCCCACGAAACCGATGTTCGTGAGCCGGTCGCCGTAGATCATCGCGTTGTGGAAGTGGCTGTGCCCGTAGTCCTGGTAGGCGTCGTTGGGGTTGTCCTCGGGCGGGTCGTACGTGTCCGCGCTGGAGCCCTGGATGGTCGCGCCCTTGTCGACCTGGAGCGTGACCTGGCTCTTCATGTGGATGGTGTTCTTCGACTTGTACTTGCCTGCGGGGAAGCGGACCGTGCCGCCGCCCGCGGAATTCGCTGCCGTGATGGCCTTGTTGATGGCAGAGGTGTCATTGGTGGAGCCGTCGCCCTTGGCTCCGTAGTCGCGTACGTCGAAGACGCCGGCCCGGGTCGTCGGTGCGGCCGCGAGGGCCTGGGGGTGTGTCAGGCCGAGAACCACGGCGAAGGCGAAGAAGAGCGTCGTCACCCAGTGTGTGCGTTTCATGTGACGGGTCCTCACACCAGTTGGTAGCCGCGGAGATTGGTCAGCAGCAGGTAGCAGTCCTGCAAAGACCCGGAGGTGTCGCCCAGGGAGCGGTAGATGCCCCACTTGGGACGCACTCGGTCGGCCAGGAAGGTGTCGACGCCCGTCTTCGACTTGTCGATGACCGTGGTCGAGCCGTTCCTGAGGATCCAGCGGACCGAGCCGGCCGAGCCGTTGCCGACCTTGATCTGGAAGTCGACGTCGATCCATTTGTTGTGCAGCGGATCCAGGTCCGTACGGCCGACGAGAATGTCGTCGATCGCCAGCTTCAGCTCGATGGTCTGCACTCCGTTCACGCGCCGCAGCGACTGCACGACGATCGGCGAGGTGCCGTTTCCGGGCTGCTTCATCTGCATGATGTGGGTGAAGGTGGTCGTCGCCTTCAGCGAGCTCGGGATGTACATCGAGTACGTGAGCCGCCAGGTCTGGCCCTCGGTCCACTTCAGATAGTTGCTGCCGCTGCCGTTGCGCAATCCGGTGACCTCCTGGCGCTGCCGGTCGGTCGACGTGTCCCGGTCGACCTTGTGCATGTTGAAGCGCCAGTTGTCGCCGGTCGCGTAGATGTGTGGCTGTCCGGCCGGGTGCGAGTCGGCACGGTCGTCCTCGACGGTCTCGAAAGCGCCGAGTCCGTTGCCGCTCGCCGAGGGGGCCCACTTCTGCTGCCAGGAGGCGGCATGCGCCGCTGTGGCGCTCGAGAGGCCGACCGCGCCGCCGAGTGCGGCGCCGAGCAGCCCTCTCCTAGACGTGCTCATGACACTAATCACCTCGCAACTGTTCGTTCATGATCAGAAAGGCGCCGAGGCCGTGGAAGTCGTTCGTGGCCCGGGTGCGGGCGACGTAGTACGCGTAGTCGCCGACGTTCGTGCCGATCGAGATGTCGGTGAGAAGGGTGCGGCCGTCGGAGCCGGTCGAGACCCTGGCGAGGACGCCTTGGTAACCGCGCCGGGCGACAGTGGCGTAGTGCCCGTCCAGGTAGCCCTGTTGGACGCCGCGCGAGAGGGCGTAGGTGAACATGCTGGAGCAGGACGTCTCGGTCCAGTTGTCGCTCCTGCCGCCCTTGTCGATCACCTGGAACCAGCGCCCGGTCGCCGGGTCCTGGTACTTCTCCAGGCCGACCGCCAACTTCCTGAAGATGTTGATGAGTTGGGTCCGACGGGGATGGTTGACCGGGATCGCGTCCAGCACATTGACGATCGCCATCGAGTACCAGCCGACCGCCCGGCACCAGTGCTCGGGCGCGAGCCCCGTCTGCGGATCGGCCCAGCTCGCGGTCTTCGACTCGTCGTACGCGTGCTTCAACAGGCCGCTCGGGACCTGGAGATGGCTGCCGTAGACGTACAGCTGCTTGGCCGCCTCGTCGTTCGCGTACGTCGCGTCCCCGAACTCCTTGCCGTACTCGACGAGGAACGGGTTCACCATATAGACGCCGTCGGCCCAGAGTTGATGGGCCCGGCTGCTGGTGTCGGCGTGCCAGAAGCCGCCGTCGGCGGTACGCGGGTAGGTGGTGAGCCGGTCGCGGATCTTCTTCGCCGCCTTGCGGTAGCGGTCCTGACCCGTCTCGTGGTGCAGGATGGTCAGCAGTCGGCCGGCCTGCATGCTGTCGAGGCTGTTGAAGCTCTGGTTGATCGTCCCGTCGCTCTTCACGAAGCGGTCGACGTAGGTCTTGATGTACGTGAGATAGCGGGCGTCGTGCGTGCGCCGATAGGTGAGGTACTGGCCGTAGAGGTAGAGACCGACCGGGTACGACCAGCCGCCGATCGTGCTGGGCGAGTAGCGGGCCATGGTCGAGTCGATCAGGGCGACCGACCAGTCGGGAACGGCGACCGGGGACCGGTCGCGGGCGGTGATCCGGGAGCCGTCGGGCGCGGCGATCTGCTGAGGCCCGGCCATGGCAGCCTGGGGCGCGGTCGCGGATACCGTCATCAGGCCCGCGGTGGCGAGCGCGCCCGCGAGCAGCGCCGCTCGCAGTCGTCGTCTCATGATCCTCCCTCTCGGTAGGCGTAGGCAGAGGCCGTACGCGGGCTGTCGTCGACGAGCGTGCGTACGAGGTGGTGGTCGGGGGCGTGGCGGCAGGCCGGGTCGGTGCGCGTGGCGTCACCGGTGAGCGCGTAGGCCTGGCAGCGACAGCCGCCGAAGTCGCTGACGCGCAGGGCGCAGGTGCGGCAGGGGTCCCGCATCCAGCCCTCGCCGCGGTAGGCGTTGAAGGCCTTCGACTCGCGCCAGATCCAGTCGAGTTGGTGGTCCCGCACGTTCGGCGGGTCGAGGTCGGGGAGGCTCGCCGCGGCCGGGCACGGAAGCACGGTGCCGTCCGGGGCGACGGTGAGGGAGACGGCTCCCCAGCCGCCCATGCACGGTTTCGCGATGCCGTCGAGGTAGTCGGGTGCGACCCAGATCAACTCCAGGGCACCGATGAGCTGTTCACGGCGGCGGGTCACGATGACGCGGGCCCGTTCGACCTGGTCGCGGGTCGGCAGCAGGGCCGCGCGGTTGCGTAACGCCCAGCCGTAGAACTGGGTGTTGGCGAGCTCGATCCGCTCAGCGCCCCAGTCGAGGCCGAGCGTGATCAGATGGTCCAGGGCATCGATGTTGGCGCGGTGGAGCACGACGTTGAGGCCGAGCGGGAGTCCGGCCGCGCGCACCAGGCGTGCGGCACGTTCCTTGGCGGCGAACGAGCGTGCGCCCGCGATGGTTTCGGCGGCAGCGGGATCCGCGTGCTGCACGGAGAGCTGGACGCAGCGCAGTCCGGCGTCCCGCAGTTCCGTGAGCCGCCGCTCGTGCAGGCCCACTCCGCTGGTGACGAGCTGGGTGTAGAGCCCGGCGGCGTCCGCGGCCTCGACGATAGCGGTGAGGTCCCGGCGGAGCAGCGGTTCGCCGCCGGAGAGATGGGTCTGGACGACGCCCAGGTCGGCGGCCTGGCGCAGCACGTCGGCCCATTGCCCGGTGGTCAGCTCTCTTGACCGACTGATCAGTTCGACGGGGTTGGAGCAATACGCGCAGCGCAGCGGACAGCCGTGGGTGAGTTCGGCGAGCAGGGCCCAGGGGGGAGCCACGGTCACTGGAGCCAGCCCTCCTTTCGCAACGCCGCGAGGAATGCGGGGACTTCGTCGGCGACCGGCGCGCCGGGGAACCGTTCGCCCAGCTCGGCGACGATCTCGGGCACCGCGCGACTGCCGTCGCAGAGCCGCACGACGCTGCCCGCGGTGCCGCGCAGGACGACGACTCGCTCGGGGAGGAGGAGCAAGTCGGCTTCCCTGACATGGTTGTGACGGAGCATCACGGACCGGGAGAGGGCGGGGCGCCAGGTCATGACCCGCTCACCGGGTCGCGCGGCACGTCGGCGTGGTCCACTCCGCCGCCCTGATCCACGCGGTCGCCCTGGCCCACCCGGCCGCCCCGGCCCTCTCCGCCGCCATGGTCCACGGCGTCCAACAAGGCCCACAGCACCTCGCACTTGAACGCCAGCGCGGCCACCGCCCGCTCCTGCTGTTCCCTGGTGCGGGCCCAGGCCTGGACGAGTGCGAGGGCTTCCTCGCTGTCCCGGCCACCCTGGCCGATACGGGCCCGGAAGTAGGCGAGCCCGTCGGCGTCGATCCAGGGATAGTGCCGCTCGAAGGCGGCGATCCTCGTGCGCATCAGCCCGGGCGCCGACAGCTCGGTGAGCGAGGCGGCGACCGCGTCCAGTGCCGGTCGCCGGCGGCAGAAGGTGACGTAACCCTCGACCGCGAACCGTACGCCGGGCAGCACCCGGGACGCGTCCCACAGTGTCGGACGGTCGAGGCCGGCCGCCTCGCCGAGCCGCAGCCAGCGTTCGATGCCGCCCTCGCCGTCGGCCGTTCCGTCGTGGTCCTGGATCCTGCGCAGCCAGGCACGGCGCAGCGCGGGCTCGTCGAGCTTGGCGGCGATCAGGGCGTCCTTGACGGGGATGTGGCGCTGGTAGTGGAAGCGGTTGGCGATCCAGCGGCGCAGCTCGATGGGCGTCAACTCGCCTTGGTGCATACGGATGTTGAAGGGGTGCCGGTCGTGGTAGCGCTCCTTGACGACGGCGCGCAGCCGCTCGGTGAACTCAGTGGTTCGCCAAGGGGCCGCGGCACCGTCGGCGCGCGCGGTTGTCGCGGTCATGGTTCGACCACCGGTGGTCTAGCGCTCACCGAGGGCGTACGCGGTGACCTCCAGGGCGGTCTCGACGACGAGATACCCGGGGGTCTCCCAAACCCTTTCCTCCGATGTTTCCCGAATGGTCGGTTGCGTGCAGGAGGCCTCGAGAGCCAGATGTTCGTACATGTGTGCGTACCCGCTTTCCTGATGGGTGGGGGGTGTGAAGCCCAGACAGGTGTGGTGGGGCCCAGAAAGGCACTGGCGTTCACATGCGTGCACTGAGTTCATGAGAGCGTTCAGTGACGTGATACAGAGTTGCGGGGTGACGGGATCCGGTCAATGGTCCGGACCGAGAAGGTCGGATCCATTTCCGGCCAACCTCCGCTCGGGGCAAGGACCGACGCCCGGCCCTCACGGTGAATCCACGAGGAATCCACCGGTCAGGAATGCATTACGGCCCGTGATCGTTGACCATGGGAGTACCACCCGACGACTGAAGGATCGAGAGCTCGTGAGCAAGGTCCCCCCGATCACTCTGAACAACGGCGTCGAGATGCCGCAGCTGGGCTTCGGTGTCTGGCAGGTGCCGGACGACGAGGCGGAGCGGGCGGTAGCCACCGCGCTGGAGGCTGGATACCGCAGCATCGACACCGCTGCGATCTACGGCAACGAAGAGGGCACCGGCAAGGCCATCGCCGCCTCCGGCATCGCCCGCGAGGATCTCTTCGTCACCACCAAGCTCTGGAACAGCGACCAGGGGTACGACTCGACGCTGCGCGCCTTCGAAGCGTCCCTGGACAAGCTCGGCCTGGAGTACATCGACCTGTATCTGATCCACTGGCCGCTGCCGTCCCGGGGCAAGTACATCGACACGTACAAGGCCTTCGAGAAGCTCTACGCGGACGGCCGCGCCAAGGCCATCGGTGTCTCCAACTTCCTTCCGGAGCACCTGGAGAAGCTGATCGACGCGACGTCCGTCATCCCGGCCGTCAACCAGATCGAGCTGCACCCGTACCTCCAGCAGCACGCGGCGCGCGAATACCACGCGGATCAGGGCATCGCGACCGAGGCCTGGTCGCCGCTCGGCTCGGGCAAGGGCCTCCTGGAGGTCCCGGCGATCGTCGCCATCGCCCAGAAGCACGGCCGCACGCCGGCGCAGATCGTGCTGCGCTGGCACCTCCAGCTGGGGAACATCGTGATCCCCAAGTCCGTGACCCCGTCCCGGATCAAGGAGAACATCGACGTCTTCGACTTCTCGCTGGACACCGAGGACATCGCGGCGATCACCGCGCTGAACGAGGACCGTCGCCTGGGCCCGGACCCGGCGACGTTCGAAATAGGCTGAGGCCCGCGGCCGCCGTATGCGTCCGCCCCGCCGCGGGAGACCCCCCGGCGTGGCGGACGCGTACGGGAGCCGGACCGTCGCCGCCCGGCTCCCGTACGGAACACGACCCGTCGAACGACTCGTCGTCGGCCGGCCCCTGCGCGGGAGGCGTCAGCCGCCCCGTACGTCCGAGAAGACGACCTCGAACTCCTCCAGTCCGGTCACGGTCACGTGCGCCTTGGCCGCGCCCTCGTGCCGGGCCGCCGACTGGGGGCCGCGGGAGGCGGCCAGGGACTCCCGGTCGATGAACACGGTGCCGACCAGACCGCGCCCACGCTCCCGGTCGATGAGCAGTGACGTCCTGGCCAGCCCTGGAAGGCTCTCGAGCTTGGGGACCACCGTCGCCCGGAAGGTGTCGGCCAGCAGATCCGCGTCCACGGGATCGAACTCCAGCCTGCTGAGCCGCAGTCCACCTCCCGCCTGCGGCTGCCGGACCGGATGGAAGACCACCGCCTCGTAGTGGTCGACCGCGAACGTCACCGCGAACGGCTCGAGGAGCGCCGCGCGCCGCTCCCGCAGCACCTCGTCGCTGTTCCGCCTGGCCTCCTCGGACTCCCACCAGCTCACCACGAAGAGTTTGCCGAGCTTCCGGTCCACGAAGATGCTGGATCCCCGATACCCCGGGCGATCCTCGAGCAGGTCCCGGCCCTGTGTGTTCAAAGACTTGATAGCCGTGTCGATCGTCGCGGGATCGCCGGTCGCGTACACAGTCCGCACGAACATGACGCCTCGCCTTCCAGAAACCGGGCGATTACCCGGAATGTTCGATATAGCCAGTCTTCTCCCGCAAGGGGATGGCCGCAATCGACTCGGAACGCCGGAGTTCACACCAGGGGCTTGACGAGGTCACGCAAAGGGGTCCACGTTGTACGGCACCCGGTAAGGAAAGTTTCCTAACAGAAGGGTCCCCCACAGTGCGCACTCGAACACTGACCCTCGCCGCGGCTTCCGGCGCCGCGCTCCTCGCCACCGCCGTACTCCCGGCCAATGCCTCCGGCACCGTCAACCCCCGTTCCGCACAGGAGGGTTCGGTCAGCGCGGCCGACCTGCTCGCCAAGGTGACGTCCTGTTCACAGATTTCGAACGGCAAGTACAAGACCGACGACGAGACGTCGGCCACCATCCCGGTCTGCGGCAAGAACGGCGCCGTGTTCTGGAAGGCCGACATGGACATCGACTGCGACGGCCAGGTCACCAGCAAGTGCAACGGCAACACCGACCCCTGGTTCCAGGACGACACAGCCTTCCATCAGTCCGACGGCAAGCCGCTGCGCGCCGACTCGCTGCCATACGTCGTGGTGCCGAGCACCAGCAGCATCTGGAAGTACACGAGCTCCGGCATCAAGGGCGGCGGCGTGGTCGCGGTCATCTACAACAACAAGGTCGAGTACGCGGTGGTCGGTGACACCGGGCCCACGAAGATCATTGGCGAGGCCTCGTATGCCACCGCGAAGGCGCTGGGCATCGACCCCAACCCGGAGACGGGTGGGGCCGACTCCGGCGTGACGTACATCCTGTTCAAGAACTCCCAGGTGTCGCCGATCGAGAGTCACAGTGCGGCGGTGTCGCTGGGTGACTCACTGGCGAAGAAGTTCCTTCAAAACAACTGAGCATTCGGCTGAGAGGTGTTGGGGAACTGCGGGCCGTTCGTGGCCGGTCGCGCAGTTCCCCGCGCCCCGTACGGGACAACCGTCAGACGGGCTGGCCAATCGGGCGTACGACCACGGTGTTCACGTCGACACCCTCCGGCTGCCCGATCGCCCAGACGATCGACTCGGCGAGCTGGTCGGCCGTGAGCAGATGGCCCGGCGGCAGACTGCCGTAGCTGTCCCAGAACGGTGTCTCCACGCGGCCGGGAGAGATCAGGGTCACGCCGACCCCGAACTCGGTGACCTGACGGCGGGTATTCTCGGCGAGGCCTGTCACGGCCCACTTCGTCGCCCCGTAGATGTTGCCGGGGCCGTGGACGTGCCCCGCTACGCTGCCGACCAGCACGATCCGGCCGTGTGTCTCCTTCAGGGCGTCGATGGAGGCCCTGATCAGCAGTGCGGGACCCAGCACATTGGTCAGCACCATCTCGGACCAGCCCGCCGGGTCCCCCTCCGCGACAGTGTCGTGCGTGGCGAAGCCTGCGTTGGCGACGACGGTGTCGAGACGGCCGAACTCCTTGACCGTCGCCTCGACCGCCGCCTGCACCTGGTCGTACTCGGCCGCGTTCCCGACGACCGTCAACAGCCCCTCGGGGCGGCCGAGTTCCTCGGCGAAGGTGTGCAGCCGCTTCTCACCCCGTCCGGTGACGGTGACCCGGTGCCCCGCGTCGAGAAGGCGTCGCGCGACCGCGGCACCGATACCGCTTCCGCCACCCGTGATGAGTGCGACGGGCGAGTCGGTCATGGCTACCCCCATACATTTCCGGTGAACGCCTGGAGTTCATCACTTGGAGCACTCTCGAAGTCAAGCCCGGGGAGCTCGACGTCCGGGTCTCAACGCGTGAGCCGACAGGGCACGTCGGGCAGACACCGGCTCCACTCGGCACGAGTCGCCCCCTCACGCCGCAGCTGCGCACGCCCGAGAGCCGTACCGACGACGTCACCGCCGTGGCCCGGGCCGTCGCGCAAGCCGGTGCCCAGGGCGACGGCGTGCTCTACACGCCGGCGCAGCACGGCGCCGCGTGTGGTCACTGCCCGATCCCGGCTCGGTGCGCGGGCTGCGCGACCTGGCCCTGGAGCGCGGGCCCGTCGCCTCGCACACCTTGTACGGCACGGAGGTTCCGGCGCCCGTCATCCGCGCGCGTCTGCTCGCCACACCCCGCGTCGTCGCCGTACGCGATCCCGCGGGGCAGCCACTGGACCGGACACCGCAGGAGACCGTCGAACAGCGGGTCCTGGCGGAGTACTTCGAGGAGCGCGGCACGCGGCGTATGCGGGCGCGCGGGTCACCGTGTACGCGCACCCGGGCGAGTGCTGAGCGGCAGCGGGCTACTCCGGCTTCACCCCGAGGTACACGGTGTGCGCCGTCAGCAGGAACACATCCGGGCGGTGGTGCACGCTCGCCTTGTCGTCCGGGTCGAGGAGCCGGTCGAGGGTGGCGACGTCGTCCGCGTCGAGGCCCTCGGCAAGGCCGTCCCGGCGGCGGGTGAGGGCGGTGACGACGAAGGCGCGGGCCTCGTCCGACAGTGGAGCGGGGAAATCGAGGAGGAAGGTGCGGGTCGCGGTGTGGCGCAGGCCCACGGCGGTCAGCAGGGCGGGCCAGTCCTCCGTCTCGGCCACCGCTCCGGGCAGCTCGGCCCGCATCCGGGTGAACCAGTCGTCGTGGACCGCGTCGATGCGGGACTGCAGACCGGGGCGGCCGATGCCGATGTCGCGCGGCAGGAAGCGCGTGGGCAGACCGCCCTCCAGGAGGGCGAGGGTGCCGCCCGGCGCGAGGCCGCGCACGAAGCCGGAGAGCGCGGCGCGCTGGTCGCCGACGTGGTGCAGTGACTTGCTGGCCCACAGCAGGTCTGCGGGGTACTCCAAGTCGCCGAGGCCGTCGGCGAGTTCGGCCTCCACCGTGCTGAAGCGGTCGGCGACGCCGAGCCGGTCCGCTCGGGCGCGGGCCCGTTCCAGGAGGGGTTCCGCGCCGTCCACGGCGACGATCCGCGCCTGCGGGAAGGTGTCCGCGAGGAGACAGGAGATCACTCCGGGGCCGCTGCCCGCGTCCACGATCAGCTCGGGATCCGGCCGCCGCTCCCGGAGCCAGGCCGCCGCCTCGGCGTACAGCGGGGTGAACAGTTCGGCCTCCTGCTCCAGCAGGGGCAGCATCTCACTGAAGTCGATCTGTGTGTGGTCGTGGTGGTGGTGTGCCATGGTTCCGAGCCTCTCGTCCGGGATGCCGACAGCGTGCGCCGCCACTCCCGGAAACGGCCAGTCGTGTTGCGCAAACAGCAAAAATGGACGAGCACAGAGCCCGCAGAAAAACCGGATGCGCCCACGCGAGCGGGTCCCCGAGCATGGCCTCATGGACGACGAGATGGTGGAGCGTTTCCTCGAGGACGGCTTCGTGAAGATCAAGGGCGCCTTCCCGCCGCGCGTCGCCGAGGACTGCGCACGGCTGCTGTGGGACGAGACGGGGTACGACCCGCACGACCCGGCAACCTGGGCCGAACCGGTGCGCTGGGTCTCCGGCATGGCCCAGGGCCCGTTCGCCGCGGCGGCCAACTCCCCAGTCCTGCACGAAGCGTTCGACCTGCTGCTGGGCGAGGACCGCTGGGAGCCGCGCTACTCGCTGGGCAGCTTTCCGCTTCGCTTCCCGCACGAGGAGGAACCGGACGACGCCGGCTGGCACATCGAGGGCAGCTATCTGCCAGAGGGCGAGAGCTGGTACTTCACGAACCTCAGGTCCAAGGGCCGTGCCCTGCTGATGCTCTTCCTCTTCAGCGAGGTGGCTCCCGGGGACGCCCCCACCCGGATCCGCGTCGGCTCGCACCTGGACGTGCCGCCGCTCCTGGAGCCGTACGGCGAAGTGGGGGTCTCGGGCCTCGACATCGCGCCGAAGCTGGTCGAGGCCTCGGCGCACCGCCCGCTCGCGTACGCCACCGGACGCCCCGGCGACGTGTACCTGTGTCACCCCTTCCTGGTGCACGCGGCGCAGCCGCACCACGGCACCCGGCCGCGCTTCATGGCGCAGCCCCCGCTGTACCCGGCGGTGCCGTACGAGCTGGACCGGCCCGACGGCGACTACTCGGCGGTGGAGTTCGCGATCCGCCGGGGGCTGGCCCGGGAGGCCTGACCCCGGCGGATCGCCTCAGGCCGCTACAGCGGCGGGTACGCGTTCGTCATGAGCTGCTGGAACTGGGCGGAGAACCAGTGCCCGGACAGCGGAGCGTTCGGCAGGGCACCCGACAGGTTGTTGCCGTTGCGGGCGTTGCCCGTGTACGTCGGGTCGCACATCCGGTCGAAGCCCTTGCCCTCGTCGTTCGGGATGGCCGAGCTGGAGCCGTCGGACTCGCCCGGGGGCTTCATCCACACATAGGCGTCGATGCCGGCCGCCGGGGCCGCCTGCGGACGCTCGCCGAGACCGGCGCCGGACTGATTGCACCAGTTGCCGATGTGGATGCGGCGGTCGTAGCGCCCGCCGTCGACGTAGGTGTCGGCGCTGGTCGTCGCGCCGGGACCGGTGGGGCGCCCGGTGCCGCCCCACCCATTCCTTGAGGTGTCGATCAGCATGCCGATACCTGAGTTGAAGCCGACCGAGACGAGTTGGTTGCGGAAGGCCTGGGCGTAGGACAGCTCGTCGACGTAGCGGTTCCAGTCGACCCACTTGGACTGGCGCACGGAGGTGCCGTTCACCGTGTCGTTGATGGTGAAGTTGTTCTCCTTCAGGGCGCTGTAGTTCGCCGTGTTGGTGATGAACCCGTGCACGTCGTCGACCGTCGCGCCCTCGCTCGTCGCGGCCTGCTTGAACAGGGTGGCCGAGGGAGCGAAGTTGTCGTCCCAGCCGAGCCAGCCGTGGTGACCGGCGTCGATGTAGTTGTAGACGTTCGGGATCGCGCCGAGCTTGGCCAGGGCGTAGCCGACGCCCTTCACGTAGTTGCCGTTGGCGAGCATGGTGTCGCACGCGGGCGTGGCGGTGGCGCGGCTGCCGGTGTTGGTGACGAGGTTGGGCAGCGAGTCGATCTCAATGGTCGTGACGATGCGGAGCGAGGCGTACTTGCTGTCCGCGAGGATCGCCGCGATCGGGTCGATGAACTGCGTCTTGTACTTGTCGATCTCCGTCGGACCGAGCTCACCGTTGGAGGCGAGGGCGGCGCAGTCCCGTCCGGGAAGGTCGTAGACGACGAGCTGGACGACCTCTTCGCCGCTGCCCTTCTGCGCGAGCGCCGCGTCGAGGTGGGCGCGCAGGCCCATGCCACCGTTCACGCCGTTGATCGCGGCGATCCGGTCGAGCCAGACACCGGTGGGCTGGTTGGAGATCCGGCTGCCCCCGGTCTCGGCCGCGGCCTTTGCCGACCACTCGGGGTTCACGTACACCTTGGCACCGGCATAGGGGTTGTCGACCTTGCCGGACGGGTCCCCGGGATCCGGCGGATCGGTGGGCCCGCCGTCGTCGACGTTGCAGGTCACCCCGTCGAGCGTGAAGGTGGTCGGCAACGCGTTGGTCCCGCTGTACGAGGCGTTGAATCCGAAGCTGACCGAACCGCCGCTCGCCAGCGAGCCGTTGTAGGTCTCGTTGGCGGCGGTGACGGCCGTGCCGCTCTGGGTGATCTTGGCGTTCCAGCCGCTGGTCACCTTCTGGTTTCCGGCGTACGACCACTTCACCGCCCAACTGCTCTTGGCGGATCCGTTGTTGGTGACGGTGACGGCGGCGGTGAAGCCGGTGTCCCACTGGTTCTGCACCTTGTAGTCGACGGTGCAGGGGACGGCGGCGGTGCCGACGTCCGTGGGGACGGCCGCGGCGGCCGTGCCCGTGCCACCGGCGATCATCAAGAGCGTTGCGAGTAACGCTGTTCTGGTACGGCTCATGAGTGCGGGTTTCCCCTCGGTTGAGGACTGTCGGTCGAGGACTGTCGGTTGCGAACTTTCGGTCGAGGACTAGCCGTTGAGGGCGCGCAGGTGGTCGCGCAGCCCGATGCCGTACGGCGTGGGAGTTCCGTCGTAGTTGGAGATCAGGGAGGGTCCGGAGGAGCAGTCCCAGGTGTTCCAGGTCCAGCCGAGGTAGGAGAGCCCCCGGTCGTCGAACCACTTCATGACGGTGTCGACGAAGGAGTGGGAGCAGGTGTTCTCGCCGATCTCCCCCGCCACGAGCGGGACTTGGGCGGCCATCGGGGCGAGCGTCGAGTTCCAGCAGCTCTCACTGGCGCAGGTGTTGAAGTTGTAGACGTGGTATGCGGCGACGAGATTGCCCGTCGGATCACTGGGCTTGTACGTCAGCCACTGGCTCAGGTCGTTGGAGTACGCGAGCCCGCCGGCCAGGATCAGGTTCTTGGCGCCGGTGCCCCGTACCGCGTCGACCAGGTCCTGCATTCCGGCGACCTCGTAGGAGATGCCGGGGCAGGTCCCACCGTCCCGCCAGCAGGTCCACGCCTGGGTCGCCGTGGAGGTCGCGCGGTCCGGGTAGGGCTCGTTGAACAGGTCGAACGCGACGGCCGGATTGTCCTTGAAGGTGCTCGCGACCGAGGCCCAGAAGGACGGGGAGTACTGGGCGTCCGGCATCGGCTTCTGGCAGCTGGCGTGTACGTCGGAGCAGCCCGAGGAGTTGCCGGTGTACTGGCCGTACGACCAGTGCAGTTCGACGAGCGGCGTCATGCCGTGCGCCTCGACCTTGGCGACCAAGTCCTTGACGGCGGCGATGTAGTTGGCGCCTGCGTACTGGGCGTCGACGTTCGACAGGCCGAGCCAGCACTCCTCGTTCAGCGGAATGCGGACCGTGTTGGCCTTCCAGTCGGCGATGGCCTTCACCGACGCGTCGTCGACCGGGCCGTCGAAGATTCCACGGCCCTGGATACACATGAACTCGCCGCCGGAGCGGTTGACGCCGAGCAGTCGGCGGGTCGCGCCGCCGGCGTCCACGAGCTTGTTCCCGGAGACGTGCAGCGCCGGTGCCGTGCCGTCCGAGGGAGGCTCGGTCGGTGTCGGTGTCGGCGTCGGCGTCGGCTCGGAATCCACGTTGCACGTGGTCCCGTTGAGCTTGAACGCCGTCGGTACGGCGTTGCTCCCCGACCACGAGGCGAGGAACCCGGCACTGACACTGGCCCCCGCACCCAACGAGCCGTTCCAGCTCTCGTTGGACGCGGTGACCGCCGCCCCGGACTGGGACCACTTGGCGTTCCAGCCCTGGTTGATCTTCTGGCCGTTCGCGAAGTCGAAGGCGAGGCTCCAACTGTTCACCGCGGCCATGTTGTTGGTGATTTTCACGGCGCCCTGGAAGCCGGTGTCCCACTGGCTGGTGACGGAGTACTCCACCGTGCACGCGGGTGTGGCTCCTGAAGCCGTGACGAGCGGCGCGATCGCGGTGCCCACCAGGGCGACCGCGGCGCCGACCACTAAAAGACTCAAACGCGGGGGGTGTCGCATGAGCGACTCCTTGCAGCTCGGGCGCGTCGTGACGGACGCGTCGACTGATGGAATCGCTCCCACTGGTGCGGATGAAGCTAGCGCCAAGTGCCGGTAAAGGACAGAGGTGTTGCACTGTTGATCAATCGAATCATTTCGACTCTTCAAGCACCTTGACCCCTCACACCCCCCTCTCCAATATGGGAGCGCTCCCACTGGTTCAAGGCTTGTTGCTCCTCCCCCCATTCTCCGAGCCGCAAGGAGGAACCAGCACATGCACCCCAGAAGGAGACGCCGCACCGCGCGGCGGTTGTGGACCGCTGTCGTGGCGGCCCTCGCGCTCCCCCTCGCGACACTGGCGACCGGTACAACTCCCGCACAGGCGGCCACGGTTCAGTGCAGCGTCGACTACAAGACCAATGACTGGGGCACCGGCTTCACCGCGGATCTGACGATCACCAACCGCGGTACGGACGCCATCAACGGCTGGACACTGACGTACGGCTACACGGGCAACCAGACCCTCACCAACGGCTGGAACGGCACCTGGACCCAGTCCGGCAGGACGGTCACCGCGCAGAACGCCTCCTGGAACGGGACGATCGCCGCCGGGGCCGCCGTCTCCACCGGCGCGCAATTCACGTACAGCGGCACCAACACCGCACCCGCCTCCTTCGCGATCAACGGTTCGACCTGCACGGGCGCGCACCAGCCGCCGGTCACCGTACTGACGAGCCCGACCGCGGGCGCCGTCTATAGCCAGGGCGACGCGATCCCGCTGGCCGCCACCGCCGCGGCGGCCGACAGCGCGACCATCAGCAAGGTCGAGTTCTACGACGACACGACGCTACTGGGCACGGACACCAGCTCCCCCTACACGCTGTCGGCCTCTGGGTTGGCCGTGGGCAGTCATTCGTTGGTCGCCAAGGCGTACGACAGTCTCGGCGCGTCGGCGGATTCCACTCCGGTCGGCATCACGGTCGCCTCGGGTCCCGCCGTGGTGGCCTCGCCGACCCAACTCGGGGTCCCGCAGGGCAAGTCAGGCACCTTCGACGTGAAGCTGTCGACGCAGCCGAGCGCGAACGTGACCGTGTCCACCGCTCGCACGGACGGCAACACCGGCCTGTCCGTCACCGGCGGCTCCTCGCTCACCTTCACCCCGTCCAACTGGAACACGGCCCAGACCGTGACCATCACCGCCGACGCCTCCGGCACGGGATCCGCGACCTTCACGGCCTCCGCGACCGGGCACACCAAGGCCACAGTCAACGTGACGGAACTGGCCGCATCGAAGGCGTACGACGCCCGTTTCCTGGACCTGTACGGCAAGATCACCAACCCGGCGAACGGCTATTTCTCCCCCGAGGGCATCCCTTACCACTCGGTGGAGACACTGATCGTCGAGGCGCCGGACCAGGGTCATGAGACGACGTCGGAGGCGTACAGCTATCTGATCTGGCTGCAGGCCATGTACGGGAAGGTCACCGGCGACTGGTCCAAGTTCAACGCCGCGTGGACGACCATGGAGACGTACATGATCCCCACGCACGCCGACCAGCCGACGAACTCCTACTACAACGCCGCGAAGCCGGCGACCTACGCACCCGAGCTGGACACCCCCAACGAGTACCCGGCCAAGCTCGACACCGGTGTCTCGGTCGGCTCGGACCCGATCGCGGGCGAGCTGAAGAGCGCGTACGGCACGGACGACGTCTACGGCATGCACTGGCTGCAGGACGTCGACAACGTCTACGGCTACGGCGACGAGCCCGGCAAGTGCGAGGCCGGACCGACCGCGACCGGCCCTTCGTACATCAACACCTTCCAGCGCGGCGCGCAGGAGTCGGTGTGGGAGACGGTGCCGCAGCCGACCTGTGACGCCTTCAAATACGGTGGCACGAACGGGTACTTGGACCTCTTCACCGGAGACTCCTCGTACGCCAAGCAGTGGAAGTACACCGACGCTCCCGACGCCGACGCGCGTGCGGTGCAGGCCGCGTACTGGGCCGATGTCTGGGCCAAGGTGCAGGGCAAGGGAAGCGATGTGTCGGCGACGGTCGGCAAGGCCGCGAAGATGGGCGACTATCTGCGCTACGCCATGTACGACAAGTACTTCAAGAAAATCGGCAACTGCGTCGGTCCGTCGACCTGCGCGGCCGGCACCGGCAAGGACGCCTCTCACTACCTTCTGTCCTGGTACTACGCATGGGGCGGAGCCACCGACACCAGCGCGGGCTGGGCCTGGCGCATCGGCTCCAGCCACACCCACGGGGGATACCAGAACCCCCTGGCGGCGTACGCGCTCAGCAACAACGCCGATCTGAAGCCCAAGTCGGCGACAGGCCAGGCGGACTGGGCCAAGTCGCTCGACCGACAGCTGGAGTTCTACCGCTGGCTCCAGTCGAACGAGGGCGCCATCGCCGGAGGCGCGACCAACAGCGGGGCGGGCCGTTACGCGACGCCGCCCACCGGGACGCCGACCTTCTACGGCATGTACTACGACCAGCAGCCGGTGTACCACGACCCGCCGTCCAACCAGTGGTTCGGCTTCCAGGCGTGGTCCATGGAGCGGGTCGCCGAGTACTACCAGCAGACGGGGAACGCGAGCGCGAAGGCGATCCTCGACAAGTGGGTGTCCTGGGCGCTGTCCAAGACGACCATCAACCCGGACGGCACCTACCAGATCCCCTCCACCCTCCAGTGGTCCGGTGCCCCGGACACCTGGAATGCCTCAAATCCCGGCGCCAACAGCGGACTTCACGTCACCGTCGCCGACTACACCAACGACGTGGGCGTGGCGGCCGCGTACGCCAAGACCCTGTCGTACTACGCCGCGAAGTCCGGCGACACCCAGGCGAGGACGACGGCGAAGGCGCTGCTCGACGGCATGTGGAGCAACTACCAGGACAGCCTGGGCATCGCCGTCCCGGAGACCCGCGCCGACTACAACCGCTTCGACGACGGCGTGTACGTGCCGAGCGGCTGGAGCGGCAAGATGCCGAACGGCGACACGATCAACTCCTCCTCGACCTTCACCTCGCTCCGGTCCTTCTACAAGAACGACCCGGCCTGGTCGAAGATCGAGAGCTATCTGTCAGGCGGGGCCGCGCCCTCCTTCACGTACCACCGGTTCTGGGCCCAGGCGGACATCGCCCTCGCCATGGGCTCGTACGCGGAGCTCCTCGAATAGTCCCCGCCGGGTCCTGTCGCCGAACTGGCGGCGTCCGCCCGAAGGGCGGGCCGGGCGGCGTCTGGTGCGTGCGATCGCAAGGCGCCGGAATGTCCTCGTAGCGGAGCTACCAGGGCCTTCCGGCAACGCGGCGAGCGTGCGTGCCAGGCATCGCCCGGCAGGCGGTAGTTCGGCGACAGGACCCGAGCTCCGCGTACCAGGCCCTGTCGCCTTCGTGCGGCAGGGCTCGGGCCGGGCGGTCCTCACCCGCACTGAGGGCCGCCCGGCCGTCGCGCCTTTCTCTTCATGAGAGGACCCCCACGGTGCGAAGAACCCGCATCCTCACGGCCGTGCTCGCGCTCGCGGCCGGCTTACTGGCCGGCACCCCGCCCGCTGTGGCCGCGAGCACCCCCAGGCAACAACCCTCGCCGCGGACACGTACACCTGTCCCTGAAGGTCGGCAGCGACGCCACGTAATACCAGGTCGCCGCCCAGCTCATGGGCAGCGGCCAACACTGGGTGCAGTGCGCGCCCGAGCGGATGTTCCGGCCGAGGTCGATGCGCCAGAGCCGGGTGCCGTCGAGCTTGATGCCGTCGGTGATCGTTTCGCCGGTGCAGCCGGACTGGGAGTTGTCCTTGGCGTTCGTCGGCTGCCACTTGAGGACGAAGTCGAGCTGACCGTCGCCGTCGAGGTCGCCGACGGACGTGTCATTGGCCTCGTAGGTGTACGCGACTCCGTCGGGCGTCGTGCCTCCGGCGGACGGGGTGATCGGCACGTCCTTGTAGCCCGTACGGAGCTGGATCGCGTGCACCGAGTCGGCCTGCTCGACGCCGTTCACGATCGCGCGGACCGTGAAGGGAGTTGCCACCCTTTGGTAAGCGCTCTCTACCCCGCGTACGTGCGCGCCAGCGCGGTCACCGTCTGCGCGATCCGCTCCCGCAGCTCTGCCGGTTCGAGCACTTCGATGTCCGTACCGAGGCGGAGGAAGTCATGGTGGGCGTGGTCCACGGACTCGATGGGGACGGTCGCACGTGTCCAACCATCGTTGTCCGTACGGCCGTTGACCTCCACGGCGTGCGCCATTCGGCCGCTCAGTCGAGTTCCCGGTGCGAGTCGGACGACCGCCTCCGCTCGGTGCAGCCGATCGAGGAAGTCCCTCTGGTACGCCGACCAGTACGCGGCGAGATCGAAGTCCCCGGGACGGGCGAACTCCTCCTCAGCCGGGGCGATTTCGAGGATCTGGTCGACGCGGAACGTACGCGGCCCCGGACCCGCGACGACGTACCAGCGGCCCGCCTTCAGGACGAGGCCGTACGGCTCCAGGCGGCGCTCCACGTCGGTGGGTTCGCGCCAGCGGCGGTAGCGGATGCGCAGGACACGGCTGTTCCAGACGGCGTAGGCGACGGTGGGGAGGTGCGGGGTCTCGTCGGCGTCCGTGTACCAGCCGGGCGCGTCCAGGTGGAAGCGGCCGCTGATCCGGTCGGCGTGCGCGCGCAGCTCGCGCGGGAGGGCGGCGCGCACCTTCAACTGGGCTGCGGCGAGGACCGAGCCGAGGCCGAGCTCGGCGGCGGGTCCGGGGACGCCCGCGAGGAAGAGGGCCTCGGCCTCGTCGGTGGTGAGGCCGGTGAGGCGGGTGCGGTAGCCATCGAGGAGCTGGTAGCCGCCCGCGTGGCCGGCGTCCCCGTACAGCGGGACGCCGGCCGTGCTCAGCGCCTCGACATCCCGGTAGATGGTGCGTACCGAGACGTCGAGCTCCTCGGCGAGCTGGGCGGCGGTCATCCGGCCGCGGGTCTGCAGGAGCAGGAGGATCGAGACGAGCCGCGCTGATTTCACCGCTCCAGAATCCCAGACTTCACTGACAGAAGGTGTCAGGGAAGCGGGCCTAGCTTCCTCGCATGGCCTTCTTGGAAAAACTGCTGACCGTGCCGCCGCCCATCGAGGTGGCCGGGCGGCGGATCAAGCGCTACCACGTCACCGCCGATCCGGCGGGCATCGCGCCCGAGGTGGAGCAGGCGGCCTACGCGATGCTCCCGAAGCTGCTCCCGGAGCCGGACGGCACCCCGCCCGCGACCTTCGTCGTCCTGCACCGGGGCGGCGACGACGGCGCGTACCTCAACGCGTACAGCTGGGTGTGGGACAACGTCCTGCACTTCCGGGGCGCTTCGGCGGGCCAGCCGGTGCTCGGGTGCCCGGACCGGGACCCGACGCATTTCATCACGCCCGACCTGCCGTGGATCGGCTGCGTCTGGGAACTGCCGCCGATCCTGCACGAACGCGACGCCTGGGTGCGGCACATGCTCGCGCCCGATGTCCCCGACCTCGACGCCTACCTCGCGGACGCGCTTCCCGAGGGCACGACGGGAGACCGCTCATGAGCGGCGCTCACGACAGCACCAGCACTGCGCAAGACTTCGACTTCTTCCACGGCGAGTGGGACGTCCTCCACCGGCGCCGTACCGACTTCCTCGACGCCGACAGCGACTGGGAGGAGTTCCCGGCCACCAACCGCTGCTGGAGTCTGTTCGACGGGGCCGCGAACGTCGACGAGATGGACGTGCCGAGTCAGGGCTGGAAGGGGCTCACCCTGCGGCTATTCGACACCGCCGCGCGGGAGTGGTCCCTGAACTGGTCCTCCAGCCGCAGCGGCAAGCTGTTCCCGCCGGTGATCGGTCGATTCACGGATGGCCGGGGCGAGTTCTACGGGGACGACACGCACGACGGGAAGGACGTGCGGGTGCGGTTCCTGTGGTCGGGGATCTCGGCGACCACGGCGCGCTGGGAGCAGGCGTTCTCCGTGGACGGGGAGAGGACATGGTTGACCAACTGGGTCATGGAGTTCACGCGGCGGGGAGCCGCTTGAGCACGGACGCCCTCGGGAACTCCGCGGCGTGAGGGCCCGGCCGACCACCGGCCGGGTCAGGTCTTCCTGAACGCCCGCAGCGTGAACACGGGGTCCGGGCGCGGTGAGCCCGGGGCCGGGAGCGCCTCTATGTGCTCGGCGAGCGTGGTGCCGCCGGCCGCGTAGATCTCGCCGTCCCGGACGTAGCGGGCCAGGCGGCGCGGAATCCGTCCCTGGCCGTGGCCCCGGAACCGGGCCGTACCGCTCGGGAGCAGGCCGTGCTCGGCGGCGTACGCCGTGACGAGTTCGGCCTCGTCCGCGGCTCGCTCCTTGCGGTAGGGCGCGGCGAGTGCGTCGATGTCGCTGCCCACCTGGTGGGCGGCGGCCTTGTCGACGGTGGTGACGAGAACGCCGCCGGGGCGCAGGACGCGCGCGGCCTCGGCGACGACGGGCGCCGCGTCGTCCAGCAGATGCAGCAGCCAGACGACGGAGACGGCGTCGAACGAGCCCTCCGCGAAGGGGAGATGACGGGAATCGGCGAGGACTACGGCACCCGGGAGGCGCGCGGCCGCCATCCGCGCCATGCCGTGCGCGGCGTCCGCGCCCGTCACCCTCAGCCCCGGCCGTCCGGAGGCGAGGCGGCGCGTCACGATCCCGGTGCCGCACGCGACGTCGAGCAGGCGGCGCGCGCCCTCGGCGACGAGGCCGAGCACGGCGTCGGCGGCCGCGGCGGCCCGGGGCTCGCCGCCCCGCGTCGCGTCGTACTCGTCCGCTTCCCTGTCGTAGTCCAGCATGTGGATCAGTGTGCCCCGTGTCCCCGGGCGAGGTCCTCCACCCTGCGGGCGAGAGCGAAGTCGAGTTCGGTGATGGCGCCGCCGACGCTGTGCGTGTTCACGGTGAGGGAGACGGTGTTGTAGCCGAGCGTGAGGTCGGAGTGGTGGTTCAGCACCTCCTGCACCTGGGCGATGTGCACGACCATCGCGGTCGCCGCGAAGTGTGAGCCGAGCCGGTAGGAACGGGCGAGTCGGTCGCCGTCCACCGACCAGCCCGGCAGCTCCGCCAGCCGCTCCTCGATCTCCTTCTGCGACAACGGTTCGACGGCCATGACCTCGCTCCTTTCGTCCGACGGGGGTGTGGGTGAGGCTGTGCCTCAGCGTGCCACAGTCCCTCGCGGTCGGCTGGATCGCCGTGAGGTTCTCGCCCCCTCCGCCCCTGCCCATTCCCGTACCTGGGGGCTGCCGCCCCCAGACCCCCGCCAAAAGATCGCGCAGTTCCCCGCTCCCCTGATAGGGGAGCGGGGAACTGCGCGAACGGGGTCTGGGGCGGAGCCCCAGGGACGGGACGGGCAGGGGCTGAGGGGGCGAAACAAACCCCGCCTCACCGACGTACGCACTCCGTCGCGAAGTCGTCCGCGAGGGCGGCGATCTGCGCGCGCCCCTCGATCCGCTCCAGCCACCCCTGCGGGAGGCTGTGGTCGCCGTACCGGGCGCCCAGGAGGTTGCCGCAGATGGACCCAGTGGAGTCGCTGTCGCCGGAATGGTTGACGGAGAGGAGGAGGGCGTCAGTGACCTTGTCACCGGCGAGGGCGGAGTAGACGCCGATGGCCAGGGCCTCCTCGGCGATCCAGCCGGCGCCGAGGGACTCGACCTGCTCGGCACTCGGAGCGCCGAGAGCCGCCAGCTCGAGGGCGCGGTTCAGGGCGGCCGTGGTCTCCTCGTGCCCGGGATGGCGGGCGAGCAGCCGCAGCGTGCGCAGGACGGCACCCTCCAGGGAGTCCCCCGCGACCAGATGGCCGACGATCGCGGCCAGCGCCCCGGCGGCGTAGTACCCCGTGGGGTGACCATGGGTGATCTGGGCGCACCGCGCGGCCAGCTCGAATGCGTGCCGGACCGGGGTGCGCACCATGAGCCCGAACGGCGCCGAGCGCATCACCGTGCCGCACCCCTTGGACTCCGGATTGACGGGCCCGGGCGGACCGAGCTCGCCCCACGGGTCGGGGACGTGGTGCTGCGCGAGCCCGGACAGGCACGCGTTGCCGGGGGCGCGGCGCGCGTACAGCCAGGCCTGCGCGGCGAGCCCGCCGGTCGCCGTCGCGTCGGGTTCGGTCTTGTGCTGCGTCTCCAGCCACCGTTCGTACGCCTGCCGGACCAGCGCGGTCGACGCACCGCCGATCCCCTTGAGCCGGGCCCGCGCGTGGGCCTGCTGGAGTCCTTCCACGGTGAAGAGCGTCATCTGTGTGTCGTCGCTGACCCGGCCCACGACGCCGTCGCCGTCGGGTACGAGCCCGGTCACGCCCGTGGGCCCGTACGCGGCGCGGATCCGCTCCAGCGAGGCGAACTCGATGGCATAGCCGAGGGCGTCCCCGACCGCCCCGCCCAGCAGACAGCCCCGCACCCGCGCCCGGTAGACCGCCTCGGCCTCCCAGGACAGATTCCCCGACTCGTTCACGCACAACTCCTCGACTACGGTCCTTGTATGACCATTGTCCCGTCCGGAGCCGCGGCGCCCCCAACTGCCCCCATCGACAAGGGCATCGGCCCGCTCCTGCGCGGCTGGCGCGAGCAGCGGCGGGTGAGCCAGCTGGAGCTGGCGCTGCGGGCGGGTTCCTCGGCCCGGCACATCAGCTTCATCGAGACGGGCCGCTCCCGCCCCAGCGAGGAGATGGTGCTGCGGCTCGCCGAGCATCTCGACATCCCCGTCCGGGACCGCAACGCGCTCCTGCTCGCGGCCGGCTATGCGCCGCACTACCCGGAGACCCCGCTCGACGACCCGTCGATGGACGCCCTGCGCGAGGGCATGGAGCGGCTGATCCAGGGCTATGAGCCGTATCCGGCGCTGGTGGTCGACGCCACGTACAACGTGCTCGCCGCGAACCGGGGCATCGTCATGCTCCTGGAGGGCGTACCGGAGTCCCTGCTCACGCCTCCGCTGAACGCCATGCGTCTCACCCTCCACCCGGAGGGTCTGGCGCCGCGCATCCGCAACCTGCGCGCCTGGCGCGACCATCTGCTCGCCCAGATGGACCGCCAGATCGCACTGCGCCGCTCGCAGCCGCTGCGCGCCCTGTACGAGGAGGTGGCGGCGTACCCGGTCCCGGACCCGGCGGAGGAAGACGAACCGATCGATTCCGTCCCCTACTTCGCACTCCCGATGCAGATCGAGCACGAAGGCCGGGTCCTGTCGTTCATCTCGTCCATCTCGACCTTCAACACGCCGATGGACGTGACGGTCGCCGAGCTGGCCATCGAGACGTTTCTCCCGGCGGACCCGGCGACGGCCAAGTACCTCCAGTCACAGATCTCCTGACAGACGGTCAACATCCTTACTGGTTGCCGGCCCTCAGCGCTGTGTACTGGAGCGTGGCAAACCCCGCCACGGTCAGCGCCTGCAGCGGTACCCACACCGCGCCCGCGGTGCTCGGTGACAGCCACAGCGCCAGGGCGACGAAACTGAGCACGGTCCAGGCGAGGTTGGTCTCGATGACGGTCCGCACGGCCCATGCCCGCGGCTCCCGCCGTGAGGCGAGCAGACCGACTCCGGTGGCGTACACCGCGAGGACAAGACCGAGTTCGAGCAGCAGCCAGGAACCGACTCCGAGCAGCCGCCCGAGCGGCCCGGAGGCGGCGAGGTAGGCGACCGCGTTGGCGCCGGTGACCACGGCGTCCAGCACCAGGAAGCGGCGCAGCGCGGTGCGCGCTCCGGTGGTACGGCCCGGCACGGCGAACTGGGTTGCGGACATGGCGGATCACCTTCCGTCGAGGTCGGATTCCAGCAGATGGGAGACCTGGGCCCCGGGCCGGAGTGCGCCGGCCCGGGATCCAGCACGACCACCATGCCGGGCGGGTGGGGCGAGCGTCGATTACGTCCGGGGTAATGGCGGCTCGGCGGAACCTGTGAGGGTTCTGGGGGGACATGTCACACTGCTCGGGTACTTCGGCGCGTGGGGAGGCGTGGCGTGAGTGAGCGGCGGGCTGCGCCCACCGTGGGGCAGGTGGTGCTGGGGCGGCGGTTGCAGGAGTTGCGGGAGGCCGCGGGGCTCAAGCGGGAGGAGGCGGCCCGTGTGCTGCGGGTCGCCCCGGCGACCGTGCGGCGGATGGAGATGGCCGAGGTCGCCCTCAAGATCCCTTACGTACAGGTGCTGTTGACGACGTACGGCGTGGCCGACGACGAGCTGGGCGCCTTCGTCGCGCTGGCCGAGGAGGCGAACCAGCCGGGGTGGTGGCAGCGGTTTCACGATGTGCTGCCGGACTGGTTCAGCATGCACGTCAGCCTGGAGGGCGCCGCCCGGATGATCCGCTCGTACGAGCCGCACTTCGTCCCCGGGCTGCTGCAGACCGAGGACTACGCGCGGGCCGTACTGGAGGCCGGGACGGTCGGGCAGACGGGTCCAGAGGCCATCGAGCGGCATGTGGCGCTGCGCATGAACCGGCAGCAGCTGCTCACCCGGGAGAACCCGCCGCACCTCTGGGTGATCATGGACGAGACGGCGCTGCTCCGGCCCGTGAGCATCCACGCCTCCGTCATGCGCGACCAGATCGACCGGCTCCTCCAGGCGATCCAGAGCGATCGCATCACGCTCCAGGTCGCCGAGTACGCGAGCGGCCCGCACCCGGGCACGTACACGTCCTTCGCGCTGTTCCGCTTCGCGGAGCCGGAGCTGCCGGACATGGTCTACAGCGAGTACGTGACCGGTGCCCTCTACCTCGACTCGCGCGCCGAGGTGGCCACGCACCTGGAGGTCCTCGACCACATGTCCGCCCACGCGGCCTCCGCCCAGCGCACCAAGAAGATCCTCCAGGAGTTCCGCGAGAACTTCTGAGATGCCACCCGGACGAGACGCCATCCGAACCCATTGAGCACCTCGAGGAGCATCCGTATGACCGGCAGTGAATCCGCGCCCACCCGTATCGACACCAGTCGGCCCCATCCCGCCCGCGTCTACGACTGGTGGCTGGGCGGCAAGGACAACTACCCGGTGGACGAGGAGCTGGCCCGCAAGATCCTCGCCGCGGACGGCACCGCGGTGCGCGGGGCGCGCGCCAACCGCCGGTTCATGCACCGGGCGACCCGCTCCGCCGCCCGGGCCGGGATACGCCAGTTCCTGGACATCGGCACGGGCATCCCCACCCAGCCCAACCTGCACCAGGTGGCCCAGCAGGTCGCGCCGGCGTCCAAGGTCGTGTACGCGGACAACGACCCGATCGTCCTGCGGCACGCGGAGGCCCTGCTGCACGGCTCCGCCGAGGGCACCACCGACTATGTGCACGCCGACGTCCGCGACCCGGAGACGATCCTGCGCCTGGCCGGCGAGTTCCTGGACCTCGCACAGCCGGTCGCGCTGTCGCTGGTCGCGCTCACCCACTACCTGGGCGACGCGGCCGACGGCGACGACGTGTACGGCCTGCTCAAGGGGTACGTCGAGGTGCTCGCCCCCGGCAGCTGGCTGGTGCTGTCCCAGGTCACCTCCGACATCAGCCCCGAGGGCGTCGAAAAGGCCGCGGGGCTCTTCCGCCAGAGCGGCACGCCCTTCTTCCCGCGCTCGCGCGCCGAGTTCTCGCGGTTCTTCGACGGCCTGGAGCTCCAGGAGCCCGGCGTGGTCGCGGTCTCCGAGTGGCAGCCGGAGCCGGAGGACGTGGCGGCACAGGAGGAGGGCCTCGTCCCGGTGTATGCGGGGGTCGCGATCAAGGCCTGACGCGTATGGGCAGGCCCTGACCCGTACGCGCAGGCCCTGCCCCGCACGCGCACGTTCTGACCCGAACGGGTGCCGTGAACAGGTGCGCTCCCGCACTCGCCTCTGGCTTCGAAACCACGGGGCGGGTGAGGGACCGCATGTGACCGCCACGCGGATACCGCCCACGGAACCGGGCGCCACGCTGCTGCGCGCCGGGAGGTTCTTCCGGCCCGGCACGGCCGCACCCGACCTGCACAGCGTCCGGCTGACCGGAGGCCGCGAGGCGGACTCCTTCTACCGGGACCGCTGGAGCCGCGACAAGGTCGTGAACTCCACGCACGGCGTGAACTGCACCGGCTCCTGCCGTTGGAAGGTGTACGTCAAGGACGGCATCATCACCTGGGAGACCCAGGAGAGGGACTGTCCGTCGGTGGGCCCGGACCGCCCCGAGTACGAGCCGCGCGGCTGCCCTCGGGGCGCCGCCTTCTCCTGGTACACCTACTCGCCGACCCGCGTGCGCTACCCGTACGTCCGGGGCGTCCTGCTGGACATGTACCGGGAGGCGAAAGGCCGACTGCGGGACCCCGTTCTGGCCTGGGCGGACATCCAGGCCGACCCCGAGCGCCGCCACCGCTACCAGCGGGCTCGCGGCAAGGGCGGCCTGGTGCGGGCCACCTGGCACGGCGCGGCTGGGAGAAGACGGACGTCTAGGCAGCGCCGCCCTTCTCCCTGTCCTCGTCCACGATCTCGGCGTCCACCACGCCCTCCTCCTCGGCCGGGGCGTGCTCGGTGGCCGGCTCGTCCTGGGGTGTCTGCTGGGCCTGCGCATACATCGCCTGGCCCATCTTCTGGCTGACGGTGGCCAGCTTCTCGATGCCGGTCCGCAGGTCGGCCGTGTCGCCGGCGGAGTCCTCCAGGAGCCGCTTCAGGTCGGCGGCCGCCGCCTGGACCTCCGTCTTGGTGTCGGACGGGATGCGCTCGTCGTTGTCGCGGATGAACTTCTCCGTCTGGTAGACGAGTTGCTCGCCCTGGTTGCGGGTCTCCGCGGCCTCGCGGCGCTTGCGGTCCTCCTCGGCATACTGCTCGGCCTCGCGCATCATCCGGTCGATGTCGTCCTTGGGGAGCGCGGAGCCGCCGGTGACGGTCATCTTCTGTTCGCGCCCGGTGGCGAGGTCCTTCGCCGAGACATGCATGATCCCGTTGGCGTCGATGTCGAAGGCGACCTCGATCTGCGGCACCCCGCGTGGCGCGGGCGGCAGCCCGGTGAGGTCGAAGACGCCGAGCTTCTTGTTGTACGCGGCGATCTCGCGCTCGCCCTGGTAGACCTGGATGCCGACCGACGGCTGGTTGTCCGCGGCCGTGGTGAAGATCTCCGAACGCCGGGTGGGGATCGTGGTGTTGCGCTCGATGAGCTTGGTCATGATGCCGCCCTTGGTCTCGATGCCGAGGGACAGCGGGGTGACGTCGAGGAGAAGGACGTCCTTGACGTCGCCGCGGATGACACCGGCCTGAAGGGCCGCTCCGACCGCCACGACCTCGTCCGGGTTGACGCCCTTGTGCGGGTCCTTGCCGGTGAGTTCCTTCACGAGGTCGGTCACGGCGGGCATGCGGGTGGACCCGCCGACCAGGATGACGTGGTCGACCGCGGACAGCTTGACGCCCGCGTCCTTGACCGCCTGGTGGAAGGGGGTCTTGCAGCGGTCGAGCAGGTCGGCGGTCAGCTCCTGGAACTGGGCGCGTGTCAGCTTCTCGTCGAGGTGCAGCGGGCCTTCGGCGGTGGCGGTGATGTAGGGCAGGTTGATGGTCGTCTCGGAGGAGCTGGACAGCTCGATCTTGGCCTTCTCGGCGCCCTCGCGCAGCCGCTGCAACGCCATCTTGTCGTGGCCGAGGTCGATGCCGTACGACGCCTTGAAGCGCTGGGCGAGGTGCTCGACGATCCGCTGGTCCCAGTCGTCGCCGCCGAGCCGGGTGTCGCCGTTGGTGGCCTTGACCTCGATGACTCCGTCACCGATCTCCAGGAGCGAGACGTCGAAGGTGCCGCCGCCCAGGTCGAAGACGAGGACGGTCTGCTCCTCGCCGCGGTCGAGTCCGTAGGCGAGGGCGGCGGCCGTCGGCTCGTTGATGATCCGCAGGACTTTGAGGCCCGCGATCTCGCCGGCCTCCTTGGTGGCCTGGCGCTGCGCGTCGTCGAAGTAGGCGGGAACGGTGATCACGGCGTCCGTGACGTCCTCGCCGAGGTAGGCCTCCGCGTCCCGCTTCAGCTTCTGCAGCACGCGCGCGGACAGCTCCTGCGCGCGGTAGCGGGTGCCGTCGATGTCACCCTGGTCCGGGAAACGCCAGCTCGCGTCGCCCATGTGGCGCTTCACGGAACGCGCGGTGCGCTCCACGTTGGTCACCGCCTGCCGCTTGGCGACCTCGCCGACGAGCACTTCGCTGTTCTTGGCGAAGGCCACCACGGAGGGCGTGGTGCGCGCACCCTCGGCGTTGGCGACGACGGTGGGGTCGCCGCCCTCCAGGACGGCCACCACCGAGTTCGTCGTACCGAGGTCGATTCCGACCGCACGTGCCATGTCCGTCCCCTTCCGCCAGGGCTCTGCCCGATCTCCAGCACAAAACTTGAGCGCCTGGTTGTCAATGGGGCGAGTGACCCGGACGGGCCCGACACGACGGCGCCGCGGCCCTTCGCGGGGCCACGGCGCCGTACCGCTTGGGGGCGTCAGGCCAGCTTGGCCGACAGCGTGATCGTCGTGCCGGTCAGCGCCTGGCTGACCGGGCAGTTCTTCTTGGCGTCCTCGGCCGCCGCGACGAAGCCGTCGTTGTCGAGGCCCGGCACCGAACCCTCGACGGTGAGGTGGATGCCTGTGATGCCCTCGCCGGGCTGGAAGGTGACGTCGGCGTTGGTGACGAGCTTGGTGGGCGGGGTGCCGGCGCCCGCGAGGGCATGCGACAGCGCCATGGAGAAGCAGCTGGAGTGGGCGGCGGCGATCAGCTCCTCGGGGCTGGTCTTGCCGTTCGCGTCCTGGGCCCGCGACGCCCACGTCACCGGCTGCTGGCCGATGCCGGAGGAGTCGAAGGTGACGACGCCGCTGCCCTCGAGCAGGTTGCCTTCCCACACGGTGTGTGCGGTGCGCGTGGTTGCCACGATGAATCCCTTCGATGAGATCCCGTTTTCGGGGTCCGTACCCACCATCCGATCACACCTGCGCCCGGCGCACCCGGAAGACAGGTCACCGCACCCGGGACGCGTCACCGCACCGGCGAGACGCGGCGTCACACCTGCGGGACGGGTCACCGCACCCGCGAGACGGATCACCGCACCCGGAAGACCGGTCCACGCGCGGTGAACGGGAGCCGCCCGTTCTGCGGAAGCAGGTACGCGTGCTCGCGCCGCACCCGCAGCACGTCGCAGTAACCGTCCGTGATCACCAGGACGGGCGCGCCCGGCGGGAAGTCGTCGGCGCGGTGCAGCAGGTCGATGCCGGGCTGCAGCACCGTGCCGCCGCGCCCGTGCACCCGGACTCGTCCGGCGATCTCGGTGACCGGCAGGTAGCCCGCGTCGTGCGGGGCGGCGTCGCAGAAGACGACCCGGGCCGCCGGTACGTCGCGGGCCTCGGCGTACGAGGCGATGGCGCCCAGCGCCTTGCCGAGGAGGGTGCGGTCCATGGAGCCGGAGGTGTCCAGGACGACGCCGAAGGTGCAGCGGGCGATCTCCTCGGGCGGGAAGCAGCGGCCCGCGCGCGGGATGTCGGGGGTCGCCGCCTGGCGACGCGCCGGACGCGCGTACGTCCGCAGGGGCTCGGGGCGGGGCACGAACTCATCGAACCAGCGGGCGAGTTGGGCGTCCCACGGCAGCGGCGGGTGTCTGAGCGCGCGAATCTCCTCCACCAACCCGCCCGGCAGGTAGCCGCGCCCCTGCTGCTGGTGCAGGTCGAGACCGTGACCGAGGCCACGGCGGTAGAACTCGTCGAGGTCGACGTAGTCGTGCGGTGAACCGAGCGGGCCGCCGAGGATGTCGCCCACGCCCTTGCCGCGCAGCGTGGCCAGTCGGCGCATCCGGCGCAGGTCGCCGGCGATCCGGTCGTACACCTCCTCTGCCGACAGGTCCTTCAACTCCGGGTCGTACAACAGGCCTTCGGGCATCGTGCCGACCTGCATCTCGCACAGCCAGCCGTTGATGACGTAGTCGGCGGCGACGTTGAAGAGATACGGATCGCGGGTGCCGCAGCGGTCGCCGTGGCGCAGGGCGGCGTGCAGCATCTCGTGGGCGAGGACGAACCGCCACTCCTCGTCGCCGAACTGGCGGAGGGGATTGATGTAGATCTCCGCCGCCTCCGCGTCGACGGCCGCGACGGAAATGCCATGGGCACGGGCGAGTTCGGCGTCGGCCACGAGCGTGATGCCGGCCGCGATGCCGCCCAGGAGGGGGTAGGAGGAGATGAACCAGCTCAGCGCCTTCTCCCAGGGCTGCAGCCGGATGGGTCCGCCGCGCATGGACGCGCGGCGGCCGCCCGCCATATCCATCGCGGTGGCCATGGTGCGGGTCAGCGCGTGCGCGAAGGCGATCTGCCAGTCGGGCGGGGTGCCGCCGATCCAGGTGTTCCAGGGCACCAGGACCTGGTCCGGCTCGGGGCCCGCCGTACCGCAGCGGTCGTACGCGGGCGGGATGCCGTCGCGGCGCCAGCGCGCGGCGAGCTGCTCCTCGTCGCCGTCGGGGTACGACGCCGGCAGGTCCTCGGGGGTCTGCCCGATCGGGAAGCCGAGCAGGAAGCGGTTGACCACGACGCAGCGGGCGGCGGCGGCGAAGCAGTCGGGCTGCTCGCGCTCGCCGGTCGCGGCCGGTACGTGGCCGAAGCCCAGATGGATGATGGCGTGCGCGATGGCCCAGGCCCAGGCCGCGGGTTCGGCCCGGCGGGTGGGGTGCACGTGCAGGGTTCCGTCGGAGTCGACCCGCACGAGACCGTCCCGGGGCGCCATGACGCACTCCTCCTGACGGCACGTACTGAACCCGATGGCGGCGAGCGCGCGGTTGGCCCGCACCAGCCTCATCCCTTCCGCGAACGCCTCGGCGGCCGGATCCGGCTTCGGGGCGTCCGGCTTGCGGGGCCGGCTCACTGCCGGGCCTCCACGAGACGCGGCATGTCCCGGGCAGCCTCGACCAGGAACCACGCCGGCAGTACGGGATTGCCCTCGGCGTCCGAGGCGATGACGCTCTGGGCGACCTCGACGGAGATCTCGGCGAGCTGGACGAGCAGGGACTTGGCGCGGTACGCGGTCTGCCGGGCGTTCGCCGAGAGGTGCTCCTTGCTGGCGGGCAGCTCCTTGACGAGACGGCCGCGGAAGGACTCGGCGAGGTAGTAGAGCAGGTCGCGGTCCTCCAGCCGGTTCGGCCAGCGGGCGTCGCCCTTGATGATGGCCTCGATGCCGAACTGGCTGCGCACGATCTTGACGTAGCCGCAGAAGGCGACCGCGTGCGCCGGCGTCAGCGTGCCGTGCGCGATCACCTTGAGTGTCGGCTCGTCGAGAGTCGGCCCGAAGGAGCGCAGCGCGTCCGAGAGCATGTGCCAGGAGCGGGGCGTGGAGAAGGGTTCCTCGGTCTTCGGCGGCTTGGACCACAGGTGGTCGGGGCGGTCGGTGAGGTGGTCCAGGACCCACGGGTGGATGTCGTTGACGGCGGCCCAGGCGAGCCAGTCCTTCGGGGACGCCTCGAGGTGGACGTGGGTGAGGCGGTTGACCAGCGCCGAGGCGATCGGGCGCGCCAGCGCGTTGTCCGTCGCGCGGTTGCCCGCGCCGATCACGATGGAGCCCTTCGGCAGCTCGTAGTTGCCGATGCGGCGGTCCAGGATCAGCGAGTAGAAGGCCTTCTGCACATCGGGCGTCGCCGCGTTCAGCTCGTCCAGGAACAGGCAGTAGGGCTCGTCGCGGGCGATCGCCTCCGGCGGGCAGAAGACGGAGCGGCCGTCGCGGATCTGCGGGACGCCGATGAGGTCCTCGGGGGCGAGCTGGGTACCGAGCAGGCTCACGCACTCAAGACCCAGCGACTCGGCGAACTCCCGTACCAGAGAGGACTTTCCGATGCCGGGGGCGCCCCATATGAAGACCGGCCGCACGGTCGCGAGACCGAGCAGCAGCTCCGGGATCCGGGCGGGAGTGACGGTGACGGCTGCCTGCACGCAGCGGCTCCTTGAGGGTGTTCGAGCGGGGCCCGCAGGTGCGCGGTGTCCGATACGAACAGTGTGGGCACCGCCGTCCGGTCCCCGCAGCCCATTTTCCGGCGTGCGGGACTCCCCTCGTACCACCGGAGCGGCTGTCCCCCAGCGACCGGTGGGGCGCCGTGCCATTCCCGGGGCGCGGCCGCGATGGCCGGTATGCGCGCTGGGCAAACCCCCGCGCCGGTGACATTTTGAGGCCCCTCGCCCCTCTGGGACCGAGCGCGGCGAGGTGGACCATCAGGGGGTTTGACCATGCGCATGATCTACGCGGACCGTGGTCCGTCACCACTGGATTCCGGCAAGCCCGGCGCGGCCGACCGGGACTCGACATTCGGCTGGTGGGGTGCGTTCAGCATCCAGAAGTTCGTGAACCAGAACCCGCTCTCGCACACGCACGAGGACGCCACGGGGTGGCTCGCCTATCTCCAGCAGTTCTACGACCGGAACTACTGGTTCGCGGACGGCGGCGTGCAGGTGTGGGCGTACGAGGAGACGTACGACAACTGGCAGGACCGCTACGGGGTGGACGCCGTGGTCGCCGTCTACCACTCCGGGCACGGCGGCATGGACGGCAACGGGGTGTTCTTCGCGCCGCTCGGCGCGGTGTGGGACGGCCGCAGTGACGCGATCTCCAACCGGATGGGGTTCGGCAACGAGCGGGCGAACTACGTCTTCTGGTCCACCTGCAACTCGTTGCGTGTCCTGGACGGGCACTCCCCCGTGCGCACCTGGGCGGGCCCCAACCTTGGCTCCCGGATGATCTTCGGCTTCGAGACGACGAGCATCGACAGCCCGGACTACGGCAAGAAGTTCTGGGAGAAGTGGCGGGCCGGGCAGACGTACTGCGACGCCTGGCTGAACGCGTCCTGGGACATCTACCACGGGCAGGCGCCCTCGGTCTGCGCGACCGGGCCGACCCAGGCGGAGGCGACCAACCGCCTCAACTCCGAGCGGACGTTCTTCCGTGAGCACGTCTCCGACGCCTGGTACGCGTGGCGCTGGTACTACGCCCGCAGCAGCCTGCGCGAGGCGGCGACCGCCGTACCGGAGCAGACCGTTCAGCTGGCGCCGCGCGATCCGAGCGCGGAACTCGCGAAGCTCGGGCAGGCGGCGAGCTTCCCGGCCGCCGCGCTCCAGGAGGTCCAGGTCGAGCGGCAGGGTGTACTGAGCGCCAACTCCGGTGACCGGTACGTTGCCACGGCGCCGCTGGCCGCGCGCTGGGTCAAGCTCGCCGAGGCCAACCACCGCAACACCGCCCAGCTGGACACCGGCCGGGCCGTGGAGTTGGCCCGGGCCTTCGCCGATCGACACGTCGAGGCAACTGGCGGCGCCGAGTTGATCGTCGACGGCGTGCACGACCTGTGGCAGAACTCCGGCACCAAGGACGGCTCGCAGCTCGGTGAACCCGTGTCGCTGCAGACACATGTGACCTTCCGTCAGACCTTTGACGGCGTGCCTGTCATCACGCCCGGGCGCGGTGAGATCCGCGTGGCACTCGACAACGACGGAACGGTCGTGCAGGCGCACCTGTCGACGCGGGAGGCGGCGGGTTCGACCCGGACGCCGAGTTCGGTGGTCGCACCGCCGTCCGGGCAGGGGATGCGGGCCGCGGCGGCACCGCTCCCGCGCGACCCGGCCGAGGCGCTGGCCTCGGCCCAGCTGAGGCTGGTCCAGCACCTCGCCGTGGTGGGCTCCGGCGAACAGCGCTCCGCCGCCGAGATCCACGAGCAGCTGGAGATCCGGGACGTGCCGGGCACCTTGCAGGTCGGCTACGAGATCGAAGGCAACGAGGCGTTCCCGGCCGCCCGCAAGCTGATCGAGATCGGGCAGCAGAACAGCATGTACAGGACGCAGCGCTGGGTGGTCGCACCACTGGCCCGGTAGCAAGGCATCGCCGGCCCGGTGGACCGAGGGCCGGTCCGTCAGGCGGCACGCTCGTTCGGGCGTGCCGTCAGCGGCACCTGGGGGCCGTCGCACTCGCGCAGCCACCGCCGCAGTACGCGGTGCACGTGCTGCGCGCCGACGAGTTCGCCGTCGTCGTCGACCGGTGCGGACAGCGCCACGGGCGAGAGCAGAAAGGGCCGGGCCTGGGCCCCGCCGAGTCCGCCGTGCGAGCCGATCTGCTCCTCGAAGGCGAGGACTTCGCCCTCTTTGGGTTCGAACCAGGAGTTGACCATGATGTCGGCGACGTGTGGGAAGGAGTGCGTGCGCCGTACGGCGTCGGCGGCGCCCGGCCCGAAGTCTGCGAGCGGGCCCGGGTACGCGTCGTCGAGCTCGTCCACCGGTACCTCCGCACCGTTCGCGCCGAGCACGAGACCGCCGTGCTCCTCGCTGCGGACCAGCACGAAACCGACGCCGGGGTGGTTGGCGAGCGTGGACAGCAGCGCGGGATGGCGCCGGTCGATCTCCTCCCGGCTCATCCGGTGCGGCACATCGGGGAAGGAGACCAGGCCGAGGTTGCCGGAGGCCAGCACGATGGGCTCGGAGCGGCGCCGCGAGGGCCGGTGCCGCTCGCCGCCCTCCTCGACCGGCCTGCGCAGCGCGGCCCGTACGGCGGCCCGGGCCTCGGCACCGCTGTGTGTGCGCTGCGCCTTGCGCGGCACGGGCAGCCCGCAGCCCGCGCGGACCAGATTGCCGAGGGTGAGGCCGTAGCGGGTCAGGAAGGTCTCCCCGGGGCTCTGGCCGTGGTCGGACAGCAGCACGATCCGGTACGGCCGCGGCGCGTGCTCGGCGACCTTCGCGATCAGCGCGAGCGAACTGTCGAGCCGTTCCAGGACCTTCTCGGCGTCCCGGCTGCGCGGCCCGGAGTGGTGTGCCACTTCGTCGTACGCCACCAGGTCCGCGTAGACCGCGTTGCGCCCGACGAGCATGTCGCCGATCACCGCGGCGACGACGACGTCCCGCTCGACGACGGTGGCGAAGGCTCGGACGAAGGGGTACAGCCCGCCGCGCTTGACGCGCGGGCGCCGCTTCTTCAGCCGGGCCCAGGTGGACTGGCCCATCTCCCGTATGACCTCGGCGACGAAGGACATGGCGGTGCGGACGGCGTTGGCGGGGTCGCTGAAGTAGGCGAAATAGCCTGCCCTGGAGCGGTTCTCCTTGCCCCTTCGCGCCGCGATGGACAGCACGAGGGCCAACTCGTCGGCACCGCCGCTGAAGAGGTTGCCCCGGCTGGCACCGTCCACGGTGAGCAGCCCCCCGTCGCCGGTGTACTCGATCGCGCGGCGCTGGAGTTCGGCGGCGCTGCTGGGCCGGTTGCAGACCATGACCTCGCCGCTGTCCTTCTCGTACCAACGGAAGGCCGGGATGTCGTGGTTGCTGCCGTGCAGGATGCCGAGCTGGCTGGCGCCGGTCTGGCTGGACCAGTCGGTGCGCCAGGGGGTGAGCCGGTGGGTGGGCCGCCTGCCGCCGAGCCACTCCGCGACGGTCGGCATGAGCCCCTTGCCGATGGCGCTCTCCAGGACGTCGTGGCCCACGCCGTCGAGCTGGATGAAGACGGCGCCGGGGGTCGAGGGCCCGGCCTGTCCGGCGGCGCGCCTGCGGCGCCGGTCGGCGAGCCGGTACAGCCTGCGCCGGTACGCGTCGTCATCCCGTACGGCCAGGGCACCCCCCGTGGCCGAGGCGACGGCGGACATCACCGCGGCGACGACCACGGCCGTCTCGGGGGCGGCCTCACCCTGCCCGGAAGGACTGATCCGCAGCGCGATCAGCAGCAGTGATCCATTGAGGAAGAACACGAGCAGTCCGAGCACGAGGGCGGGCACCAGCAGCAACGCCCTGACCAGCAGGGGCCACACGAGCGAGGACAGCAGACCGAAGACGCCCGCGCCGGCCGCCGCGGTGACGGCGATCTGCGTGGCGCTGTCCCCGTTGTCCGACTGCAACTGGAAATCGGGCAGCAGACCGGCCAGGACGAGCATCGTGACCGTGGACACGGCCCACACCGCGATGCTCCGCCAGACTCCGCTGAGGACCCGTCGCCAACGTCCTCCACCCACGCCCCGTCCACCTCACGTCCCGGCCCGCCCGGTCGACCAGGCCTGCTCCCACCCTGTCACAACGGGCGGGTGGGGCCAGGTGTCCCCGGACGGAGGGTTCAGCGGCCGTCGTACCCCGCCGTCGGCATCGACAGACGGCGGTGGACCCGGGCCTTCATCTGGGCGTCGTACGCCGGTTCCGCGCAGCCGACCGTCTCGACCCGTACGCCGCGGCGCACGCACTCGGCGGTGAACTCGTCGACCGAGGCGAGGGCGCGCTCCAGCACACGGCGGCTGGGCGCGACGAACAGATCGACGAGGCCCGCCTCGACGTCCGTCCACAGGGTGCGGTGGTCGGGGCGCAGACCACGCACGAGGAGCTCCCGCGTGACCACGTAGCCGTGCTCGGCGGCCCAGCGGGCGCACATCGCGTGCTGGCTGCGGGAGTCGACGAGGAAGGGGTCCGCGTCGAGCTCCTCCAGGGGCGTCAGGCTCGCGATCGCCGTGACGCGAAGCGCCGCGGGGCCGCCCTGTTCGAGCGAGCACTCGAGGGCGTGCATGCCGGAGGCAGCGCGCGCGTCTCCCATGGCGTCCCCCTCACCTCCGGGTTGCGCCGCCGACCCTACTCCTGCCCGTAGGCTCGGGGGGAGTCGCGCGAAGGAGGCAAAGAGGTGCCGGTGGAGATCACCTGGTGGGGGCACGCCACCTGCACGCTGGAGGACTCCGGCATACGCGTGCTCACCGACCCGCTCTTCGCGCGCCGGCTCGCACACCTGCGCCGCAGGCGCGGGGCGCCGCCCCCGCCCCGGGCGGCGGTCGCCGACGTGGCACTCGTCTCCCATCTGCACGCCGACCATCTGCACCTGCCCTCGCTGGCGCAGCTCGCTCCCGGTACGCGGCTGCTGGTGCCGAAGGGCGCGCCGCGGGCGGTGCCCGGGCTGGGCAGGCTGGACCATCTCCGGCTTATCGAGGTGGCGCCCGGCGACCGTACCCAGGTCGGTGACCTGGTCGTACGCACCGTCTCGGCACGCCACGACGGGCGGCGGCTGCCCGTCGGGCCGCACCGCTCCCCCGCCGTCGGGTACGTGGTCGAGGGCGAGGCGCGCACGTACTTCGCCGGGGACACCGGGCTGTTCGCGTCGATGGCCGAGGAGGTCGGGCCGGTCGACGTGGCGCTGCTGCCGGTGGGCGGATGGGGGCCGTTCCTCGGGGAGGGCCACCTCGACGCGGCGCGCGCCGCGGAGGCGCTCGCCCAGTTGATGCCGCTGAGCGCCGTGCCGGTGCACTACGGCACGTACTGGCCGATCGGGATGGACGCCGTGCGCCCCCACGAATTCCACGCGCCGGGCGAGGAGTTCGTACGCCTCGCCGCCGAGCGCGCGCCCGAGGTCACGGTGCACCGCCTCGAACACGGCGAGAGCGTACGCCCGGAGGTCGCGCGGTGACGTACCTGGCGGAGCCCACCCCACACGGACTGACACCCGGCGAGGGCGCTCGGCCGGAGGTCACCAGGTGATCTTCCTGACCGCGGCTGCCACGACCGCGCCGCCGGAGTCCACGCAGCAGGCGATCGGGTATCCCTCGCTGTTTCTGCTGGTGTTGATCGGCGCGCTGGTGCCGGTGGTGCCTACGGGTGCGCTGGTGAGTTCGGCGGCTGTGGTCGCCTTTCATCAGTCAGCGCCGTTCGCGCTGCTGATGGTCTTCGCGGTGGCGGCGCTCGCGGCGTTCCTCGGCGATGTCGGGCTGTACTGGCTCGGTCAGCGCGGTATGCGGTCCAAGAACGGCTCCCGCTGGCTCGAGACCCTCCGCGACCGCGCCCCCGAGGACCGGCTCGCCCAGGCCCAGGAGAAGCTGAGCGACCACGGCATCGCCGTGCTCGTCCTCTCCCGTCTGGTCCCGGCCGGCCGTATTCCGGTCATGCTCGCCTGTCTCATGGCGAAGATGCCCCTGCGCACCTTCGCCCGCGGCGACGTCCCCGCCTGCCTCGCCTGGGCGGTGGCGTACCAGCTGATCGGCATCCTCGGCGGGTCTCTGTTCAGCGAGCCGTGGGAGGGAGTGGTCGCCGCTGTCGCGCTCACGCTGGCGATCAGCGTGGCACCGAGCGTGTGGCGAAGGGTACGGAGGCCGGCCACGTAGCCGATGGCGGGGGCACCCCCGCCGCCCCTACGCAACCCGTACCTGGGGGCTGCGCCCCTCAAAGAGGCGCGGGGAACTGCGCGACCAGCACCCACGCACCCGCAGCCGAAAGGCTGGTACGGGACAGGTAGGGGCGGAGGGGCGAAGAAACCCTCAGGCCAGCACCCGCGACGCCCCCACCGGCAGGTCCCACAGCGCCTCGCGGGCCAGCCCCGCCTTCTCCCAGGCCACCCGTACGCGTGTCAGCGGTTCCAGGACGGGCTCGGCGGAGAGGACGAAGGTGCCCCAGTGCATGGGCGCCATCCGCTCGGCGCCGAGGTCGGCAGCCGCCCGCACCGCCTCCTCAGGGTCGCAGTGGACGTCGCTGAGCCACCACCGGGGGTCGTACGCACCGATCGGCAACAAGGCCAGGTCGATGCCCGGGTAGCGCCGGCCGATGCGGGCGAACCAGTGGCCGTACCCCGTGTCGCCCGCGAAGTACACGCGCTGCCCGTCGGGCGCGGTGAGGACCCAGCCGCCCCACAGCGTGCGACAGGTGTCGGCCACGCCGCGCTTGGACCAGTGGTGGGCGGGGACGAAGTCGAGGCGGACGCCTCGCAGTTCGGCAGCCTCCCACCAGTCCAGCTCGGTGACCTGGGTGAACCGGCGGCGCCTGAACCACCGCCCCAGGCCGGCCGGTACGAACACCGGTGTGTCGCGCGGAAGTCGGCGCAGGGTCGGCGCGTCCAGGTGGTCGTAGTGGTTGTGACTGATGACGACCGCGTCGACGCGCGGCAGCGCGCTCCAGGCCACGCCGACCGGTGTGATCCGGACCGGGGTGCCGAGGATCTTGCGGGACCAGACCGGGTCGGTGAGGACGGTGAGCCCGCCGATCCGGATCACCCAACTCGCGTGCCCCGCCCAGGAGACGGCGAGCGTGCGCGCGTCGACCCAGGGCAGCGGCTCCGGTTCGAACGGCAGCAGCGGAATGTCGGCGAGCCCTTCGGCCCCCGGCCGCAACGCGCCCTCGCGGGCGAACCTGGCGAAGGCCCGCAGCCCGGGCAGCGGAGCGGTCAGCCGTTCCACGAAGGACCGCGGCCAGACACGCCGCTCGCCGAGCGGACGGGGCTCGGCGAGGGGACCGACAGGAACGGGAGGACCGGCAGGGACGAGAGGAACTGCGGGAGACACGTGCCCGGCCACCGCCGGGCCCGAAGAGGACGCCGGATCGTCGGCGTCCTGTGTGGTCGTAGTCGTGCTCGTGGTCGACTCGGACTGCTGCGTCATCGAGGAGGCTCCCATCGCTGAGCGTCGTCGCGGAGATCGTCGAAGGCCGACCCCAAGAGGGTCAACGCGCGTTGCACATGCGGCAGTTCCAAAGGCGAGGGTGACGTAAGGCATTCCGCCCGCTCCTCGTCCGTGGCGCCGAGCAGCGGCCCGGTGCCCAGGCGCACCCTCAGCGCCTCGAGGTCGTCGCCGAACCGGTGGCCGCCCGGCGCGGGCATGCCGAGCCGGGCGGTGAGGAAGTCCTCCAGGTCCTGGGCGTCGCCCACGCCGTGCGCGCCGAGCGCGGAGCGCAGCGGGCCGAGGTCCACGTACAGGTGTCTGCCGGCCTGCGGGGGCCGCACGACGGCGCCCGCGCCGACCACCGCGTGGTGCGCGGCGGCGGCCACGCGCGCGTGCAGGTGTACGGCGGCGGTGAGCCGTTCGGTGATCGCGGCGGGCTCGTCGAGCGCGTACGCAGCCGCCGCGGCGACCGGTTCGGCGACCCGTGCGCCGAGCACGGTGAGCACGTCGAGGACACGGGCGCGCAGTCCGATCCCGGACTCGGTGTCCGGGAAGCGGGCGACGGCGGCCGGCCAGCCCTGCGGCAGGAAGGCGCCCGCGAGGTCCGTGAGGACGGTGACCTCGTCGGGGAGCATCTCGGCGGGGCTGAACAGCACCGTGTCGTGCGGCCGGTGCAGCGTGTCGCGCCAGGTCTCGTCGCTGACGATGTGCAACCCCTCGCCCACCGCGGCCTCCACGGTCTCGTGGACGACCTCGGGCGGCGCGACGGTCGCGGTGGGGTCGTCGGCCACGGAGAGCACGAGCAGCCGCGGTTCGCCGCCCTCGGCGCGGACTCTGCGGACGGTCTCCAGGAGGGCGTACGGATCCGGAAGGCCCCCGCACTCCGCGGGCGTCGCCACATGGAACACGGATCTGCCCAACAGCCGTACCTGCGGCGCCCACCAGGCGGCGCACGGGCGCGGCACGAGGACATCGCCGCCGAGCGCGCCGGTCAGCGCGAGGAGCAGCGCGGGGGCACCGGGTGCGGCGACCACCCGGTCGTGCGCGGCGGGCAGTCCGCGGCGGCTCCAGTAGGCACAGGCCGCGTCGAGGAGCGCGGGCCCACCGCCGGAGGGCTCGGCGTGGGCGCGGTCCGCGGCGGCGGCCAGCGCGGAGCGGAGTTCCGGCAGCACGGGCAGGCCCTGATCGGGAAGAGGCGGGCCGTAACGGACGGGGCCGTGCCCTTCCGGATGCGTCCGCCGCATACGTTCCTCCGCGCAGTCCGTGGTGCCGTGCCCTGTCGCCGGTGTACTGCCCGTCGCCGCTGCCGTGCCCCGCTCCGGTGCTCCTGCCTCCGTACGGTCTCCGGTGTCCCTGTCCCTGTCCCTGTCCCTTCGTACAGCCTCTCGTACGGCGCCGCTCGCGCCCTCGGCCTCTCCGTACCTAGGGTTCAGTCACCTCATGGGCGGCGGTTCGGTTGTGCCGGTCACAGCATCAGCGGTCGGCGGACTTGTCCTTGTGGCGCAGTCGGTGGACGGCCGCGCCCACCGCGCCCGCGATCAGGACACCGCCGGCGACCAGCGCCGGGACGGAGTCGGTGAAGGTGCCGCCCTCCCCGGCCTGCACCCCGCCCTCAACGGTCGATGGGCGCTGCCCATCACCGCTTTCCGACGGGCGCCCTACGGCGTCGCCGTCCGACGGACGCTCCTCGGTGCCGCCGTCCGACGGCTGCTCCACGGTGCCGCCGTCCGACGGACGCTCCGCGGCGTCGCCGTCCGGCGGGCTCTGCCCGGTGTCGCGATCCGGGAGGCGCTCTACGGTGTCGCCACCCGGCAGGCTCTGTCCCGTGCCGCTTTCCGACGGGCGCTCCACGGTGCCGCTGTCCGGCGCGGGCTCCACGGTTCCGATTTCCGGCGCGGGCTCCACGACGTCGCTGTCCGGCGCGGGCTCCACGACGTCGCTGTCCGGCGCGGGCTCCACGACGTCGCTGTCCGGCGCGGGCTCCACGGCGTCGCTGTCCGGCAGGCTCTGACCGGCGTCGCTTTCCAGGGGGCGCTCCACGGTGTCGCCTCCCGGGAGGCTCTGCGCGGTACCGCTCGCCGCGGTGCGGCCACGGGCCACGGTGTACGCGGCCTTCCACTTCTTCTCCTGGCCTCCCGAGGCCCCGGGGCAGGCGCCATCGACGCCCCACTCCAAATCCGCGCCCACCGCGTCGGGGCCGTCGTCGACGTGGTCGCCCTGCGGGATACGGGCCGTGCCCCGGTAGGCCGCGGCGCCCGCCACACCCTGCTCGTCGCCCGCCACCCGGCGCAGCTGGACCTTGCCCTGCTCGAAGCCCTCCGAGGCGGCGTCGATCAAGTCGGGCGGGGATCCGTCGATCCCGTCGCAGGTGACGGAGATGGTGATGATGCCACCGGGTTCCACGGACCCCGGGCTGACCTCCGCGGCCGGGTCCGCGGACGCGGCCGACGCGGCGGCGCCCAGGGCGGCACCGGCCAGGGCGGTGGCGGACAGGGCACGGGCGGTACGGCGCATGGGATGGGCTCCTTCGGCCGGGCGGCTTTCCCGGGGGGCACGGCCGTCGTGCCCCCCGTGGCCCATCACAGCCCGCCCGGCGGCGCGGCGCGCGCGGCCGGGCACCATTCGCGGGACATGGACGCCCGAGCGGGTGACCCCAGGGGTACGAAGACTGCCGCCTGCCACGGACACGAGGCCCGCCGCCCGCCGGGGCCCGGGGCCCGCCTCCCACGACCGGTCAGTCGGACAGTGCGACGAGCTGCTTCTCCAGTCCCCGACCGCGTTTGTCCACGACGGCCGAGGCGACGTCGGACAGTTTGCGGTTGGTGCCCTGCGACATGCGGCGCAGTACCCCGAAGGCCGTGTCCGCGTCGCAGCCGAGCACATGCATGACGATGCCGCAGGCCTGGTCGACGACGGGCCGGGTGCGCAGCGCGGTGCCCAGCTGGTCGAGCTCGGTGAGCGCTGCGCGGTAGGAGCGGTCGCGGAGCAGACAGGTCGCGGCGAGGTCGCCGAGCGCACGGGCGGGGCCGCGCGGGGCGTCCTCCAGGGCGCCGGGCCGGAAGCTGTAGAGGCTGAGCGTGACGGTCAGCCCGGAGCGCCGGAAGGGGATGGTGACGCTGGAGCGCACGCCCGCGTCGAGGGCCATGGCGCGGAACTCCGGCCAGCGCTCCTCGCGCAGCAGGTCCGCCGAGTCGACGGGCTCACCGCGCTCCAGGGCGGCCGGGATCGGCCCGTCGCCGGAGCGGAGCTGCACCGAGACGAGTCCGGCGAGGTCAGGGTGGGTCACCGCGGCGGGCCGCTCGGCGCCGCCCTCGCACACCATGCCGCTGGCGCCGCAGCAGTCGGTGGTGCAGTGTGCGGCCTGCTCGACGAGTTCCGAGAGCCTCCTCCCGGGAAGGGCGGACTCGGGCGATTCCGGTCCCAGATGGCCGAGTTGATCGGTTTCCGGCATGGTTCACTCCTCCTCTCGTCGTCTCCTCGGCGCCTTCCCGGTCACCTGCGTGAAAAACACGTTCTGCGGGTTCGGCCCCCGCGGCCCCCGGAATGCGCCGCTCGGGTTACGTTCATCGCATGGCGCAGACGGACGAATTCGGTGAAGAACTTGCGGATTTCGTACGCCGCGTTGCGGAGTTGAAGGCGTCGCGGTCCGTGCCCCGAGACGACCTTGCGACGGTGCTCGACGCGGCGATCTTCGAACTCGACCATGTGGCCGACCAGTTGTGGCCGTGGTTCCAGCGTCTGTCCTCGGACGGCCCGTCCGGCGTCGCCTCGGTGGACCGTCAGGAACAGCAGCTTCTCAAGGCGCTCTTCCAGCGGGTGCCGGTGCCCGTCGCGCTGGTGGACCGCGAGACGGTGGTGCGCAGACTGAACTTCGCGGCGACCGCCTTCACCGGAGTCCGGGCGGGCTATGCGACCGGCCGGCCGCTGACCGGGTTCCTCGCGCACGCCGACCGCGCCGCGTTCCGCTCGCAAGCGGCGGCGGTGGCGCGCGGCGAGGGCGACCGCGGTCTCACCGTCCACCTCCAGCAGCAGCCGTCGGTACCGGTGCGCGCGACGCTGACCGCCCTGCGGCCCGGCGGGGAACCCCGGACCGCCGTCCTCGTCGTCCTGCAGCCCGGCGATTCCCGGGTGCCGTCGGAGGGGAACGTGCCGGGCCCGGCGGTGCCGAGTCTGTCCGAGACCACCCGGCACGCCGCGCTGATGGACCTGGTGGACGCGATGACCACGGCGTTGCTGAGCGCGCCCGGCGGGGACCGGCCCGCGGTGCTCGCACGGGCGGCCGGGGTGCTGCACGGGCGGTTCGCGGACTGGGTGGTGGCCGACGCCGGCGCCGCGCGGCTGTCCCGTACGACCGTCCTGGGACCGTCGGAACGCGCCGAGGAGGTGGCGGCCGTGGCCGGGCAGGATCCCGCCGCGTGCCCCCTCGTCGTCGAGGCGGCACGCGGCGGTTCCACGGCCCTTCAGGTGCGCCCCGAGGACCCGGACGCCTTCGGGCGCGACACCTCGGGCGCCCCCGTCCTCGTACGCGCGAATGTGACGTCGCTGCTGTGCGTGCCACTGACCACCGAATCCGGGCCCGTACGGGGGGTGTTGACGCTGTTCCGCAGCGGCGCACGGCTGGCGTTCTCGATGGCCGAGGGGCAGGCGATGGACATGATGTCCCGTCATATCGCGCTGGCCATGGCGCGGTTGAACTGACCCGCGGAACCGACCCGCGGGCCGGGCGCTACGCCACGTCGCGCATCACCTGGTCGCGCAGCCGGTTGCAGCAGCGGCTGATCAGCCGCGAGACGTGCATCTGGGAGATGCCGAGTTCGTCGGCGATGCTGCTCTGGGTCATGTCGCCGAAGAACCGCATGTAGAGGATGGCGCGTTCCCGCTCGGGCAGGGCCTGCAGGCGGGGCTTGACGGCCTCGCGGTCGATCACGGTGTCGAGGGCCGCATCGGGCGATCCGAGGGCGTCACTGAGTGAGTAGCCGTCCTCGCTGCCCGGGAGTTCGGCGTCCAGGGAGAGCGCGGTGAAGCTCTCCAGGGCCTCCAGGCCGGTCAGGACGTCCTCCTCGCTCATCCGGGCGCGCTCGGCGATCTCGGCGACGGTGGGCCTGCGGCCCGAGATGGTCTGCGACAGGTCCTGGCTGGCGAACCGTACCCGGTTGCGCAGGTCCTGGACGCGGCGCGGCACGTGCAGGGTCCACATGTGATCGCGGAAGTGGCGCTTGATCTCACCGGTGATGGTCGGCACGGCATAGCTCTCGAAGGCGTTGCCGAGCTCGGGGTCGTAGCGGTCGACGGCCTTGACCAGGCCGAGCGCCGCGACCTGGCGCAGATCGTCGTAACTCTCGCCGCGACTGCGGAACCGCCCCGCGAGCCGATCGGCCATCGGCAGCCAGGCCTCGACGATCTCCTCGCGGAGCGTGTCGCGCTGCTGGCCCGGGGGGAGCGTGGCGAGCTTGCGGAATGCCTCCGCGGTGTCGGGGGCGTCGTCGTGCGGATGATGCTTCGCGCTCGCTTGAGTTGGCATGGTGCGTCGCAACTCCCTTGGATGTGCCTTGAGTTGGGCAGTCACCGTGGGAGTACGCGGATGTGCCGGACGGACACACCCGTGGCGACGGTTCGCCGCTCCCACGGACGTGCCTCCTGTCCGAAGCACTGGGAGTGCGTCTGCCCCGAGACATGCGGAGCAAACACACACGGCTACGAAGGTGGGGCGGTTGGTGACGGTGGAGCGACGTGTCGATTCGTGGTCCACGGGTACGCGATCACCACCCCCGAACATCTGGAGGGAGTCATGCAGCGAGGCAGCGACCGGCTGAGCGTCCACCGGGACGAAGAGATGAAGCACGAACTACGAGAGCTGCTCAGGTCGGGGCACCCCACCCGGACCGACGAGTGGCACGATCCGGAGCCGACCGCCGAAGACGACCCTGAGATCGCGGGCGGCCCCGTGGCGCCGGGCCGCCCGACCGCCTCCGTCGAGAGGGTGCAGCTCGAACTGGGGCGACTGCTGGGCCGTACGCCGTTCCCCGCGGGCCCGCGTGAGCTGAGCGGCCTGCTGCGGGACAAGCACGCGCCGGACGTGCTCGTCGAGGCTCTGGAGCGACTGCCGCACAAGGCCCGCTACACCACGGCACACGAGCTGGCGGAAGCGGTCGTGCGCGTCGGGTGACCGGAAGGGAAGGCATGGGCTCCCGGCTCGGGGGTACTGCGGCCGTCGTCCCGCCGACGTACCCGCACCCCCGCAGCCGGGGAACGCAGGAAGGCCCAACAGCCATGGCAGATTTCGTCAGGGAAGTCATGACGCCGGGAGTCGTCGCGGTCAGCCCGGACGCCTCGCTCGTCGAGGCCGCGCAACTGATGCGGGCCCAGGACATCGGCGATGTCCTGGTGGCCGACCACGAGCTGATCGGGGTTCTCACCGACCGTGACATCGCACTGCGCGCCGTAGCCGACGGCGCCGATCCGCTGACCGTGAGCGCACAGGCCGTGTGCACCCCCCCATCCGGTGGTGATCGGCCCGGACGACGCCGTGGCCACCGCGATCGAACTGATGCGCGAGCACGCCGTACGCCGGCTGCCGGTCGTCGAGGACGGTCGGCCGGTGGGGATGGTGAGCCTCGGCGACCTCGCGGTGGCGCAGGACCCGGGCTCGGCACTCGCCGACATCAGCCGCGCCGCACCGGAGCGGTGGCCCGGCACACCGCGCCCGCCTCTCTGACGGCCAAGAAGGGAGATGGAGCGCCCATGCGTATCGCGTTCCTGATGGCGCCGCAGGGCGTCGAGCAGATCGAACTCACCGATCCCTGGCAGGCGGTGCGGGACGCGGGCGGAGAACCCGTCCTCGTGTCCACCAAGCCCGGGCGGATCCAGGCGTTCCGCCATCTGGACAAGGCAGACACATTCCCCGTGGACGAGGTCGTCGCCGACGTGACGGCCCAGTCCTTCGACGGCCTCGTCCTGCCGGGCGGCGTGGCCAGCCCCGACGCCCTGCGGCTGGACGGGCGGGCCGTGTCCTTCGTACGCGACTTCTTCGAGCAGGGCCGTCCGGTCGCCGCGATCTGCCACGCCCCCTGGACACTCGTCGAGGCCGACGTGGTCCGGGGCCGTGTGCTCACGTCCTGGCCGAGCCTGCGCACGGACATCCGCAACGCGGGCGGCACCTGGGTCGACGAGCGCGTGCACGTCTGTGAGCAGGGGCCCAACACGTTGATCACCAGCCGTAAGCCGGCCGATCTCAGGGCATTCCGCGAGGCGCTCCTGGAGGCGTTCACGCGTCAGGCGGCGTGACACGGGGCCGTGCGTGCGGTGCCTGCACGGGGAGGCCCCGTGCAGTGCCGGGGGGAGCGACCGGAGCTGGCCGAAGGGTCCCCGCCCCGGCGGGGTAGGTGCCGGGCCGGAGGCCGCCGGGGTCCGTCGTGGCCGCGCCCATGGATGCGGCAACGGGGGCGGGTCGCAACGGGTGTGCGGGCCGGTCGAGTTCGTCCCGGTGGCCGTGCCCGGCGGCCGGCGGCCACCCGTTCACCAGCGCTTCCTGGAGCGGCGCGGCGACCAGCGGCCGATCCAGCTGGTCCGCGGCCTCGGGCCCGGCCTCGGTGGGCGCCCGCACGAGCCGCACCCAGTCGCCGAGTTCCCCCATGCGGATGCGCACATCGGCCCCGCAGTTGAGGACACCGACGGTCACCGATCCGCAGCGTACGAAGTCGAAGCGTGCGTCGAACCGGCCCGTATCGCCCAGCACATCCATGAAGTTGGCGTAGAACTGCTCGCCGGTCATCCGGCGCGCCCGGTCGACGTCGGTGGTCCGGAAGGAAGTCGCCCCCTGACTCTCCGCTAGGGCGCACGCCCCAGCAGGCACAGCAGCGTGGTCTGCACATCGGCGCCGGGCGGCGGCTCCACCGGCGCGGCGAAGAGCCCGGTCTTCGCCAGGTCGGCGGCGTACGGGGTGACCTCGCGCACCGCGAACTCCACGAGGTCCTCCGGCAACCGCTCGTCGGCGCCGATCGCCCGGGACAGGTCCCAGGCGTGCACGGCCAGGTCGGTCACCATCTGGGCGCAGTAGAAGGCGGCCGTGGTGTCGCCGAACGAGAGGTGGACGGTGCGGTCGAGGGCGCCCGGCGCGGCGAAGGCGACACAGGAGGCGTGGGCCGACGTTTCCCAGGCGGCGACCGGATCGGAGCCGAGCACATCGCCGTCGAAGACGTCGCCGACCGCCTCCACGGTGGCGCCGTCCCGGACCATCGGGGGCACCCACAGCTGTTCGGAGACCAGATGATTGACGAGATCCCGCACCGCCCAGTCGCAGCAGGGCGTGGGGGCGTCCCACTGGTCGTCCCGGACCGTGTGGACGCGGTCGCCGAACAGCTCGAGGGCTTCCTCGTGCCGGATGAGAAGCGGGTTCGTGCCGGTCATGCCGGGGGCGCTCCCGTGCATCCCCGCTCCCGGGCCCCGTCACGCGTACGGCCTGCGCTGGCGGGGCGGCGAGGGTGGCGACGCAGGTACTCGCCCTCCAGCTGGGCCATGCGCTCGTTGTGGGTCCGCAGCGCGTCGTTCGAACCGTGCAGCAGTGTGTCGTGGCGCGTGCGGTGGATGCTTTCCAGCTCTTTCATGAGCTGCTGGTCGTCCAGCCGGCCCGGGTCGACTCCGGTCATGGTGTACCCCGCTCGTCGTGTCCTCGGTGCGGTCCGCGTACCCGCCCGGCAAGCAGTCGCCCCGAGCGGCGTCCGGGAAGGAGCCATGGAACTCACCTGTCTCCCTCCACTCTACGAACATCCGGGGTTCCGGGCCCACGTATGCGCGTGCGCTGTGCCGGAAGTGGCCCTCGGTGCGCGTGCCGGCGCGCTCCCTCGGGCCGGGCGCTAGCGAGCCCGTTCCACCCTGCGCTCGTCCCACACCGGCTCCTGGGTCTCGCGGACGCGGCCGTCGGAGCCGAAGACCAGGTAGCGGTCGAACGAGCGCGCGAACCAGCGGTCGTGGGTGACCGCGAGCACGGTGCCCTGGTAGGCCTCCAGGCCCTCCTGGAGCGCCTCCGCGGACTCCAGGTCGAGGTTGTCGGTCGGCTCGTCGAGGAGCAGGGCCGTGGATCCCTCCAGCTCCAGCAGGAGGATCTGGAAGCGGGCCTGCTGGCCGCCGGAGAGCTTCTCGAAGCGCTGCTCTGCCTGCGCGGTCAGCTCGTAGCGGCGCAGCCGGGACATGGCGGCACCGCGGTCCTGGGCGTGCTCGGTCCACAGGATGTCGAGCAGGGTCCGCCCCTCCAGCTCGGGGTGGGCGTGTGTCTGCGCGAAGTGCCCCGGGACGACCCGGGCACCGAGCTTCCACTCCCCCGTGTGCGCCACGCCGCCACCGGCGAGCAGGCGCAGGAAGTGCGACTTGCCGGAGCCGTTGGAGCCGAGCACGGCGACCCGCTCGCCGCAGAAGATCTCCAGGTCGAACGGTTTCATCAGCCCGGTGAGCTCAAGTCCCTTGCAGGTGACGGCCCTGACGCCGGTGCGTCCGCCGTGCAGCCGCATCCTGATGTCCTGCTCGCGCGGCGGCTCCGGAGGCGGTCCGGCCTCCTCGAACTTCCGCAGCCGGGTCTGGGCGGCCTGGTACCGGGACGCCAACTCATGGCTGATGGAGGCCGCCTGACGCAGATTCAGCACCAGCTTCTTCAGCTGGGCGTGCTTCTCGTCCCAGCGCCTGCGCAACTCCTCGAACCGCGCGAACCGCTCCTGCCGCGCCTCGTGATAGGTCTCGAATCCACCGCCGTGCACCCAGGCGTCCGCGCCGGTCGGACTGGGCTCGACGCTGACGATCTTCTCGGCGCCGCGAGCCAGCAGCTCCCGGTCGTGCGACACGAAGAGAACGGTCTTGCGGGTCTCCTTGAGCCGCTCCTCCAGCCAGCGCTTGCCGGGTACGTCGAGATAGTTGTCCGGCTCGTCGAGCAGCAACACCTCGTCGGTGCCGCGCAGCAGGGCCTCCAGCACGAGCCGCTTCTGCTCGCCCCCGGACAGCGTCCGCACCTGCCGCCACTGCGCCTTCTCGTACGGCACGTCCAGCGCGGCCATCGTGCAGATGTCCCAGAGTGTCTCGGACTCGTATCCGCGCACCTCGGCCCAGTCGGACAGCGCCTGCGCGTACCGCAGCTGCGCGGCCTCGTCGTCCACCGTCATGATCGCGTGCTCGGCGGCGTCCACGGCCTTGGCCGCCTCGCGGATCCTCGGCGGCGCCACGGACACGAGCAGCTCCCGTACGGTCGTCTCGTCCCGTACGGACCCCACGAACTGCCGCATCACGCCCAGCCCGCCACCCACGGTGACGGTCCCCCCGTGCGGCTTCAGCTCCCCCGAGATCAGCCGCAGCAACGTGGTCTTCCCTGCGCCGTTCGGCCCCACCAGGGCCACCACGGCCCCTTCCCCCACCCGAAACGACACGTCGCCGAGCAGCGCCCTCCCGTCGGGAAGGTAGTACTCCAGATGCGCGGCTTCGAGATGTCCCATGAGGCGGCATTCTCCGGGGAGCCGGGGGCAATGGGCAAACGCGTATTCGGTGGCCCCCTGCCAACGGTTCTTTCGCCCCCTCCGCCCCTGCCCTCCCCCACTCTCGGCTTCGCTCGAGCGGGGCACCCCCATCGTCCCTGGGGGCTGCGCCCCCAGACCCCCCTAAAAGATCGCGCAGTTCCCCGCGCCCCTTTAAGGGGCGCGGGGAACTGCGCGAACAACCCCAACCCACCCGCAGCCGAAGGGCTGGTCGGGACGGGCAGGGGCGGAGGGGGCGAGGAAACGCTCGTTCCGGGTACCCGCACCGCCATGACCCCAGACGTAGACCTCACCGTCCGCCCGCCGGGGCCGCACGTGCTCAGGGACCGGCTGCTCGCCGCGGACTGCCGCTTCTTCGAGGCGGCAGCGGCCCGGCACTGGCCGGGCTGCGACCGCCTCCTCCCCAGGCTGAGCCGCAGCGCCAACCACGGCGCACTCTGGCTCGCCGCCGCCACGGCACTCGCGGCGAGCCGCACCCCCAGGTCCCGCCGGGCCGCCGCCCGAGGCCTCGCCTCCCTCGCCCTCGCCTCCGCCACCATCAACACCATCGGGAAGCGCTCGGTCCGCCGCCCCCGCCCGACCCTGGACCCCGTCCCGCTGATCCGACAGCTCAAGCGCCAGCCGATCACCACCTCGTTCCCGTCGGGCCACGCCGCCTCCGCCGCGGCCTTCGCGACGGGTGTCGCCCTGGAGTCCCGCGGCTGGGGCGCGGCGATCGCACCGCTCGCCGCCGCGGTCGCCGTCTCCCGCGTCTACACCGGCGTCCACTTCCCGAGCGACGTCCTCGCGGGGGCCGCCCTGGGCGTGGGCGCCGCCTACGCCGTACGCGGCCTGGTCCCGACCCGCGACCAGCTCCCGTCACCCGGCCGCCCCCGCGTCGACGCGCCCGCGCTCCCGGACGGCGAGGGCCTGGTCATGGTGGCGAACACGGGCGCCGGCACCCCGGACCGGGTGAACGCGCTGCGTGAAGCCCTGCCGCACGCGGAGATCGTGGAGTGCGAACCGTCCGACATCCAGACAGAGTTGGAGAAGGCCGCGAACCGCGCCCGGGTCCTCGGCGTGTGCGGCGGCGACGGCACCGTGAACACCGCCGCCGAGGTGGCCCTGCACCACGGCCTCCCGCTCGCCGTCCTCCCGGGCGGCACCCTCAACCACTTCGCCCAGGACCTCGGCGTGGAGGGCGAACGCGACCTGATCCGGGCCCTCCAGCAGGGTGACGCGGTACGCGTGGATGTAGGCCGGTTCTCGTCGGGCGTCACGCAGGGCATCTTCCTCAACACCTGCAGCCTGGGCGTCTATCCGGAACTGGTGCGTGAACGGGAACGCTGGTCGCCGCGGATCGGCGGCTGGCCGGCCGGAGTGCTCGGCGCCCTGCGCGTCCTGCGCGCCGACCACCATCCGCTGCGCGCCGAACTGGGCGGCCGCGCGCACCCGTTGTGGCTGCTGTTCGCCGGCAACGGGACGTATCACCGCGTGGGTCTCGCCCCGGCCCGCCGCTTCGACCTCTCGGACGGACGGCTCGACGTACGGGTCGTGCACGGCGGCCGCCGCCCCGCCGTCCGTCTGCTGGCCGCCGCCTTCGCCGGCCCGCTCACCCGTTCCCCCGCCCACGCCGCCGAACGAGTGCGCCACCTGCGCCTGGACGGTGTCGCCCCCGGCACCCTCCTCGCGTACGACGGTGAAGTCACTGAGGTGGAGGGCGAGGTGACGCTCCGGAAGATGCCCGAGGCACTCACCGTCTACCGGCCGCTCCCCCTTCGCTGAACGGTCCGTACGGCAGTCGATTCAGTCGATGCGACGTCCAGGTCCACATAGCAAGACATGGGTCTCACTATTCGACATGAGTGCGTACGGTGATACGTAACCGACGAGAAGACGCGAAGGGGAACGGTCATGTCGAAGTCGCAGGAGACCGCCGTCTACACGCACGGCCACCACGAGTCCGTGCTGCGTTCGCACACCTGGCGCACCGCCGCCAACTCGGCGGCGTACCTGCTCGACTCGCTGAAGCCCCACATGAAGATCCTGGACATCGGCTGCGGCCCGGGCACCATCACCGCCGACCTGGCGGAACTGGTTCCCGACGGGCATGTCACGGGCGTCGACCACGCGTCGGCGATCCTGGACCGGGCCCGGGCCGTGGCAGCCGAACGCGGCCTGGACAACCTCGGGTTCGCGGTCGCGGACATCCACGCGCTGGACTATCCGGACGACACCTTCTGTGTGGTCCACGCCCACCAGGTACTGCAGCACGTGGGCGACCCGGTCCAGGCGCTGCGCGAGATGTACCGGGTGGCCAAGCCGGGCGGGTTCATCGCCGTCCGCGATTCGGACTACTCGGCGATGACCTGGTACCCGCAGTCGCAGGGCATGGACGACTGGAAGGACCTGTATCTGCGGGTGGCCCGCGCCAACGGGGGCGAGCCCGACGCGGGACGGCGTCTGAAGTCGTGGGCGCTGGCGGCCGGTATCCGGGACATCACGGCCACGTCGAGCACCTGGACCTTCGCCACCGAGGACGAGCGGGAGTGGTGGAGCGGCCTGTGGGCGGACCGCACGCTGGCCTCGGCGTACGCGGAACGCGCCACGAAGGGTGGCCACGCGACCACGGAACAGCTGCGGGCCGTGTCGGACGCCTGGCGGGAATGGGGGCGGCAGGAGGACGGCTGGTTCTCCGTACTGCACGGAGAAATTCTCTGCCGAAAGGAAGTCTAATCCGGCCGCTTCAGGAAACCCGGTCAGCAGGAGGTTCACATTATGATTCCCATCCTGCTGGTACTGCTTCTGGTGCTGATTCTCTTCGGCGCGGGCTTCGCAGTGAAACTTCTGTGGTGGATAGCACTGGCGGTTCTCGTCCTGTGGCTCCTCGGATTCCTGATGCGCGGTACGAGCGCCTCGGGAGGCAGGGGGCGCTGGTACCGGTGGTGAATCCGTTCCCTGGGAAGTAACGGCCAAGCGGCCCGAGGTCTGGCTTTCAGACCTCGGGCCGCATTTCATGTTCTTTGTCTTTGCAGTCGATTCTTGTACTCACCGTTCTCTTTGTGAACGGCGTTTATGGGCGGCGTTTGTGGACGGCTTTGAAAATGGCCGCCACAACCCTTTTGGGCAGGCCCGGCCGGGCCACGATAGAGGTCAGCGCACGATGGCCATCTCCACCAGCAGTCGTGCAGCCGCCGCGATCGACTCGGCGTCGATGCCCGCGGCGTGCAGCTGCTCGGCAGGCGTGGCCGAACCCGGCATCGTCCGCACGGCGAGGCGCACCAGGCGCGGCACCGGGCGGCCGTCGAGGAAGGCGTCGATGACCGCGTCGCCGATGCCGCCCTCCTCGCGATGGTCCTCGACGGTGATGAGGCACCCCGTGTCCTGGGCGGCCTCGCGCAGGGTGGTGCGGTCGACGGGCTTGACCGAGTAGAGGTCGACGACCCTCGCCCGGATGCCCTCGCGGTCGAGCGACTCGGCGGCGGCCAGGGCCTCGTGGACGGTGACACCCGCCGCGACGAGGGTCAGCCGGTCCTTGCCGGAGGCCCGCAGCACCTTGCTGCCGCCGACCGGGAACTCCTCGGTGGGGCTGTAGATGACGGGAGTGCCCCCGCGCGAGGTGCGCAGATAGCGGATGCCCTCCAGGCCCGCCATCGTGCCGACGAGTTTCGCGGTCTGGTTGGCGTCGCACGGGTACAGCACGGTCGAACCGTGCACCGCGCGGAACATCGCCAGGTCCTCCAGGCCCATCTGCGAGGGCCCGTCCTGTCCGATGGAGACGCCCGCGTGCGAGCCGACGAGGTTGATGCCGGAGCCGCTGATCGCGGCCATGCGGACGAAGTCGTATGCACGGCTGAGGAAGGCCGCGAAGGTCGAGGCGTACGGCACCCAGCCGCGCGCGGCCATGCCGACCGCGGTCGCGACCAGCTGCTGCTCGGCGATGTAGCACTCGAAGAAGCGGTCGGGGTGCTCCTTGGCGAAGAACTCGGAGCGCGTCGAGTCGCTCACCTCGCCGTCCAGGACGACGATGTCGCCGCGGGCGGTGCCGAGCGCGGCGAGCGCCTGTCCGTAGGCGTCCCGGGTGGCGGCCTTGTCGCCGAGCTCGTAGCGGGGCAGGTCGAGATGGCCCGACCGTACGGCGTGCAACATCCTTGCGGCGGGCGGCGGTTGGACCTCCACCCGGCGGTCGTGCACGCCGCCGAGCTCCGCGATCGCCTCGTCGGCGTCAGGCAGTGGCTTGCCGTGCAGGCCCTCGCGGTCCTGGACCGATGCGACGCCCTTGCCCTTGAGGGTGCGGGCGAGGATCGCGGTCGGCTGTCCGGCGGTGGACTCGGCCTCGGTGTACGCGCGGTCGACGGCGTCGACGTCGTGCCCGTCGATCTCGACGGTGTGCCAGCCGAAGGCCTGGAACCGGCGGGCGTACGCGTCCAGGTCGTGCCCGTGCCGGGTCGGCCCGCGCTGGCCGAGACGATTGACGTCGACGATCGTGATGAGGTTGTCGAGGTGCTCGTATCCGGCGTGCTCTGCGGCCTCCCATATGGAGCCCTCGGCGAGCTCGCTGTCGCCGCACAGGACCCAGACGCGGTATCCGGTATGGTCCAGCCGCTTCCCGGCCAGCGCGATGCCGACCCCGACGGGCAGCCCCTGTCCGAGCGAGCCGGTGGCCGTCTCGACCCAGGGCAGCCGCTGCGGCGTCGGGTGTCCTTCGAGCCGGCTGCCCAGCTTGCGGAAGGTGAGCAGCTCGGTCTCGCTGATGGCCCCGGCCGCCTTGTACGCGGCGTACAACAGCGGTGAGGCGTGCCCCTTGGAGAGCACGAAGCGGTCGTTGCCGGCGTGCTGGGGGCGTTCGAAGTCGTAACGCAGATGGCGGGCCATCAGCACCGCCATCAGATCCGCGGCGGACATGGAGGACGTGGGGTGCCCGGAGCCGGCGGCTGCGGAGGCGCGAACGCTGTCCACACGCAACTGCTGGGCGAGATCGATGAGTTGACGGGTGTTCATGACGACTCTCCTTCCGGTCGGCTCTCGGGCTTCCCGGGCACGCCGGGCGCCCTCGCCAGCTCCGGCGAGGCGGTGTCCAGCGGCACCGACCACGAGCGGACCAGGCCCAACTGCACGGCCTGGCGCGGCAGTACGGCGTCCAGCAGCCAGTCGGCCGCGACGCGGATACGGTTTCCGGGCATCGCGGCGAGGTGATAGCCACGGGTGACGGCTCCGGCGAGCGGCCCCGACAGCGGGACGCCGAGCGGGTTGGCGGCCGCCTTCGCGCCGCCGAGGTCGACGGTGAAGCCCAGATCGCGGTGGCGATAGGCACGGCGGCCGCCGATGCCGAGCGAGGCGGCGACATTGCGGCCCGCGACCTTCCCGTGCCGCCAGGCGTGCTGAGCGGTCATCGGCGTGTACTCGCCCGGCTTCTCCAGATCGGGTACGGCGGCCGCGTCCCCGCACGCGAACACCTCTGGCCGGCCGGGCACTTGAAGATACGGATCGACGATCAGCCGCCCACGCTCGAGGGGCTGGTCGAGCCCCTCGACCAGCGGATCGGGCCGGACGCCGACACACCACACGAGCGTCCGCGTATCGACGAACTCCCCGTCACTGAGCCGGACTCCGCTGGGCGTGGCCTCCTCGACCGAGGTCCCTGTGCGCACGTCGACGCCGCGCTGCCGCAGCACCTGGCCGGCGGTGCGCGAGAGCCGCTCGTCCAGCTCCGGCAGCACGCGCGGCGCGATGTCGAGCAGCAGCCAGCGCGGTCGTATGCCCTCGCGCAGCGGCCGTTTCCGTACCAGCGCCTCGGTGAACAACTGCCCCTGCGCCGCGACCTCCGTCCCGGTGTACCCGGCGCCGACCACCACGAAGGTGCACCGCGACGCGCAGCTCTTGGGGTCGTCGGACGCGGCGGCCAGCTCCACCTGCCGGGTCACGTGATCCCGTAGATACAGCGCTTCGGGCAGCCCCCGGAAGCCGTGCGCGTACTCGGCGACACCCGGCACCGGCAACAGCTTGTTGACACTGCCGACGGCGAGCACGAGACGGTCGTACGTCAGAGTGCCCCCGTCGCCCTCCGGATCCGTGTAGTGCACGGTGCGCGCGTCTAGGTCGACGCCGTCGGCCTCACCCAGCACCAGCCGTACGTGGGGCAGCGTGTCCGAGAGCGAGACGGTGACACGGCGTGGCTCCAGGACCCCGGCGGCGACCTGGGGCAGCAGAGGCAGATACAGAAAGTAGTCGGTCGGATTCAGAAGGGTGATGTCGGCCTTGTGCCGGGTCAGCCGCGACAGGGTGCGGGCCGTCCGATACCCGGCGAAGCCGGCACCGACGATCAGAATGCGGGGTCGACTCACGTTTCGCCTCCGGCGGTGTCGCTCGTACGAGGCTTTCCGCGTCCCCCTGGTCAGGGCACCCAAACGCGGGGGCGCTGGACGTTTCGGGGCACACTTCCCGGGCTACTCGACCGGGTGACCGGGCCCCGCCGGACACCCTGTCGCTCGGTCGCTGGGTGGGTCCCGCCGGTCGCCCGGCCGCGCGGTCTCTTGATCTCTCGGTCCAGACGGTGTCTCCTCTCCCGACCGTCTGGGCCGAGCCCCCGTCCGCGCGAAACGATCTCCTCCGCCGTCGGACCCAACTAGGCTCCTGCGCATGGAGATTCTGGGAGCCACGCTGCGTATCTGCGTCGACGACCTGGAGGCCTCGGTCCCCTTCTACGAAAGACTGGCGGGCGGGCGCGCCCTCCGCTTCGAGCGTGGCGGCGTCTCGGTCGCCGCGGTCGGCTGCTTCCTGCTGATGAGCGGGCCCGATGCCGAGCTGGACGTGTTGCGCAAGGTCGCCGCGACCATCGCCGTCAAGGACGTCGACGAGGCCCATCGCGTTCTCAGCGACTCGGGCGCCCGCATTCTGGCGGGGCCGGTCGCGACGCCGGTGGGCCGCAACCTGATCGCGATGCATCCGGACGGGGCGGTGTACGAGTACGTGGACCGCCGGACGACTGAGTAGTTTTTTCGCCCCCTCCGCCCCTGCCCGTCCCGTACCCGGGGGCTGCGCCCCCAGACCCCCCTAAAAGATTGCGCGGTTCCCCGCGCCCCTGAAGGGGCGCGGGGAACCGCGCGAACAACCCAGGCACGGGACGGGCAGGGGCGGAGGGGCGAAAACACCCCACGTTCACTCGCCGGGCGGCCGCATCCGGAACTCGTACCGCCCCGGCAGCGGCTCATCCGTCAACCGAGCCCACAGCTCCGAGATCACCTCGGCCCCCTCCCTCAGATCCGCAACGTCGAACCCCTCGTCGAAGACACCCCGAGCCGCCCCCACCTCCCCCTCCGCCAGCAGCAACTGCGCCTCGATCAACCGGAACCGCCCACGCGAGCGCGTAGCGGGCCGAAGCCGTTCCCAAACGGCCCGCGCATCCGCCACCCGCGGCACCGCGAGCAGGGCTCCCATCGCCTCACGCCCCAGCGCCGCCGTGGCCGCGGTCCAGACCTCACCGTCGTCCCGCCGCTCCCGGCACAGATCGTCGAACGCCTCGGCGTACCGGTCGGCGGCCCGCTCCCGGTTGCCCGCCTCCTGGTCGGCCACGGCCAGACAGCGGAGCAACGGCCAGAGGGACGGGGCGAGTTCGAGTGCTCGTTCCCAACTCCTCACCGCCTGCGCCAGATCACCCGCGTGCCACTGGGCGACGCCGAGGTGGTACTCGGCGAGCGGTACGGCGGGCGCGGTCTCCAGCATGTCGCGCCAGTGCGACGCGACCAGGGTCTCACCGGGCGGACCGACCCGCCGTGGCTCGGGAAACGCTCCGGACCGCAGCAGCTGCAGCCACGGCGCCTGCGCGTCACTTAGCGTGGACTCGTCGAAGGGCGTACCCGGCAACTTGTAGGCGGCCCGCCGCACTTCGAGCGCGCCCCAGCCGGATCCGACCGCGAGCACCTCGCCGGGATCGGCGTCGGCGTGCGGCAACCAGGCGTCGTACGCGGCGTCGACGTCACCCCGGGGCAGGGAGGCTTCGAGCCGGGCCTCAGCCGCTGCCCGGGACGCCTCCCAGTCCGCCCCGTGCACCGCCTCCGCGGCCACGGCCAACGGTCCGTACGCCTCCAGCCAGGACACATCGCTCTCCGCGTCGAGCCGTACGTGTTCGAGCTGCGTGCGCGCGAGCCCGGCCTGGATCTCGCAGTATCCGCCGGTCCCCGGCTCGGTGAGCCACTCCTGCCAGCGCCGCCCGCCCGGACCGGAGCCCCAGACGAACAGCTTGCGCCCGCGCAGCACGTCGGTGGAGGTCTGCACGAGTCCGTCGCCGGCGTCGTCGAGCGCGGCGATCCAGCGTCGCCGCCCGTCGGGAACCTCGTAGAAGTAGTCGGCGGGGAAGGTGCTGTTCAGCGGATACGTGCGGTCGACCTCCTCGAACTCCGGTACCGGCACCCGCCGCAGCCGCCGCTCGTATCCGAAGTGCCATGCCTCGTCGGCCGGTGCCAGCACCCTGCGCTCCTCGGGTACCGCGATGTTGGACCACCAGTACACGGGCGCGGGTTTCTCGTGCGGGTTGCGGACGCGGACGCCGACGTACAGGAAGTCGGAGCCGTCCGGCAGCCACAGGTCGACCTGGAAGGGAAGGTCGCGCAGCCGTTCCCATTCCCACAGCCGGAGCATCTCGCCGCCGTCGGGGGCGGGGACGCGCGCGGCGTGGACGGGCGAGCAGGACAGGGTGGTGTGGCCCGTCGCGCCGATGTTCCACTCGATGCCGCCGGAGAACCAGGCTCCGTTGAGGGCGAAGCAGGCGGGCTGCAATACCGGGTTGCGGTAGAGGAGTTCACGCTGGGAGGGCTTGTGGAAGAGCGAGACGACACGGCCCCCGTAGCCGGGCAGCACGGTGGCCCGCAGCCGGTCGTTCTCGATCACGATCGTGTCGACCTCGCGCGGCGCCCGCTGTCTTTCGTACCCGTCCCGGATGCGCTCGGGCAGGACGCTGCGCAGCGGCTCGTAGCCGATCTGGCGGGCCATGTCGCGCGGCAGGCCATCCTTGTCCCGTTCGTCGATGCGGTGCATCTCGTCGAGCGGCCGGAGCGGCGGCAGCGGGTTGCTCGGACCCAACTCGGCGGCGGGAATCGTCAGTACGTCACGTCGGATCGTCGTCACGATGACCATGGAACATGGTCATCGAGGAGCTGACCAGGGTCTCCGCTCGTCAGGATCCGGTCAGGATTCCGCAAAGGCGGCGACGACCAGGTCCGCGAGCAGCTCCCCCGCCCTGCCCTCCGGGTCCAGATCGGGGTCGTAGATGGTGACGTTGAGGCCGACGCAGTGCGGGGAGGTCACCAACGGGCGCAGCAGCGCGATGAGTTCGTCGGAGAGCAGTCCGTCGGGGTCCGGGCTGTCCACGGCCGGCATGACACTCGGATCGAGGCAGTCGGCATCGAGGTGCACCCAGAAGCCGTCGAGGTGCGGGAGTTCGAGGGTCTGCACGACAGCCCGCGCGATCGCGTCCGCGCCCCATTCGCGGAGTTCGCCGACGGTCACCGTCGGGATCTTCAGCGCGGCGAGCTCGTCCCGATCGGTGTCGTAGTCGCGGATGCCGAAGAGCCGTACGTCCTCGTCCTGCAGATAGGGCTTCAGCCCTTCGAGATCGGTCAGGTCGTCCTGGCCGCGGCCGGTCGCGAGGGCGAGTTCCTCGCCGCCGGCCGCACCGATCCGGTCCGAGTTCCCGGGGTGCCGCAAGTCGGCGGAGCCGTCGACAGCGGCGAGCCCGAACCGGCCGATGCGGCGCAGCGCGAGCGAGGCGCCGAGTTGGATGGAGCAGTCGCCGCCGAGGACGACGGGGAGGTCACCGGCGCGCACGTGGTGCTCGATGCGGTCGGCGAGTTTGCGGGTGTACGTGGCGATGGCAGCCGCGTTGAAGACTCCGTCGCCCTCCTGCCAGTCGCCGCGGTCGTAGCGCGGCGGTACGACGACCCCGCCCTCCAGCGCGCCGAGCCTCCCCCACTGCCTTAAAGGCGTGGGAGGTACCCCCACACGATCCGCTGCTCGCGCAGGGCACCGGCGAGCTTGTAGCAGCCGGGGACGGTTCCGGGCGCGGGCGGGCGCAGGCCCAGGTTGGACGGGGCGTCGAGCACGACGATGTTCCGCATGGAGCCCATCCTCACTCGAGAAGAGCTCAGCGGGAAGAGACCATCTCCGCCGTGATCGCCCACCGCTCGTGGTCCCGCCAGGCCCCGTCGATGTAGATGAAGTCCGGCGAGAAGCCCTCCAGCCGGAAGCCGCAGCGCCGGGCGAGCGCGATGGAGGCGGCGTTCTGCGGCTGCGCATTGATTTCGAGCCGGTGCAGCCCCATCTTTCCGAAGGCATACCGCACCACGAGCCCGAGCCCCTCGGCCATCAGCCCGCGCCCCGCCGCGTGCGCGAAGGCGCCGTACCCGAGCGCCCCGCACAGGAAGCCGCCCTCGACGATGTTGTTGATGTTGATGAACCCGGCGATGCCGCCTCCGTCCCTTTCGCAGACGAGGAACCCGGCCTTCGTCGGATCCTCGATGAGCCGCCGCGCGTATGCGGCATAGGCGTCGGCGCCGGCGGGCGGAAAGAGCCACGGCTGGTGCAGATCCTTGCTCTCCCGGGCCCTGGCGGTGAACTCCGCACCGTCCTCGTATGTGAAGTGGCGTATGCCCACACGAGGGCCTTCGGCGAGATAGCGGACGTTGTCAGGCATCCCGTCACCCTACGCGAGCGCGCTCAGCCTCTGCGCTTCACGGCGTACGCCCCGCACAGGCCGCCGATCACCCCGGTACCGAGGAGTGCCATCCACAGCGGCATGGTCACTTCCGGAATGAACAGCCGGATCTCGGTACGGCGGGTGTTCTCGAAGACGAAGATCAGGGCGAGCAGGGCCAGCGTGGCAACACTGAGCCTGCCGGGTGTCAGCAGCCCGCCGCTGCTCGTCCCGCCGCTCGCGCCGGCACTCTCGGAGGTCTTCGGGCTCATGCGCTCAGCATGAGTCGCGAGGTGCCGGCCCGCGCGGTGACAGGTTCCTCCGGGTGATCCCGGGCCGATCCCGTGCGCCGAGCCTTCAGTCCCCGACGACCGGCAGCCGCAGCACCCCGGTGTCGTCGGGCGCGCTGGTGACCGTCACCGGCTTGACCCCCTTGTTCCCGAAGTACGCGTCGTCACTGGCGGCGACGACGAACTGGAGGCGGTGCCCTGCCTCGTACCGGTGCACGATCCCCGGCAGCGTGATGGTGAACCTCTTCGTCACGTCCGGCACCCGCACCGGCGCGACCAGCCGGTGCACCAGCGTCTTCGTGCCGTCGGGCGCCACGTCGTACAGCTTGGCGAAGAGGACCAGCTTGTCGGCGGCGTTGCCGGAGTTCTGCACGCGCTCGGTCTTCGGCGAGACGACCTTCAGCGTGGCCCTGGGCGCGCCGACCACCTCGACCGCCCGGGTCAGGGGCTCGCTCGTCCAGCCGAGGTAGGTGCCCGCGGTGTCGTACGGCGCCGGGTCGGGCAGCCCTACGAGCCCGGCGAGGGAGCTCTCGGAGTGGCTCGTGGCCACCAGCCGGTTGCGGTACTCCCGGCTGCCGCGCGCGACCTTCTCGCGGTTGTCCACGAGCTTGCCGTCCCCGGAGAGGTACAGCTTCTGGCTGAGCGCGGGCACCCGCGAGGCCGTGGCGTACGTGTTGTTCGGGTCGGCGATCCAGTCGCGGTAGTACGCGAAGGCCGGCCCCGTGTCGACGCCCTTGCGGTGCTGCAGATAGCGGTCGAACCAGGCCAGGATCCGCCTGCCGACATGGCTCGTCTCCAAGTTGCCCTGACTCAGGTTGAGTTCACCGCTCGCCGGGTCGGTGAGCCCGCCGCTGTGCCCCCACGACTGCCAGATCAGCTTCGTCGGGGTGCCCTGCGCCTTGAGCGTCTTGTACGTCGCTGTCGCCTCGTTGAGATTGAAGAGGCTGTCGGCCTGTCCCTGGACGAGGAGGGTCGGCGCCTGCACGTTGCGCAGGTACGAGACAGGCGACACGCTGCGGGCGTAGCGAAGCAGCGGTCCGGTCCTGGCGGCCGGGTAGCTCCCCGAGTTCAGGGTCCGCACCGTGTCGCAGGCGTCGGTCACGAAGTGCAGGCAGGCGAGGGAGTTGATCCGGGAGGGGTCGAGGTTCGGCGCGGTCAGTGGCTGGCTCTCGCCGATCAGGTAGAAGCCGTTGGCCCACTGCCATTTGAAGGCGCCCGGCACGTCGGTCGCGCCGACCGTGTTGTTCGGGTCCAGCGAGTACGCCAGGTCGTTCCAGGTGATCAGCGGGACCAGCGCGTCCACACGGTGGTCCACGGCGGCCGTGGCCATCTGGATGGCGCCCCCGTACGAGCCGCCGACCATGCCGACGCGCGGATCACCCTTGCCGTCCCGGGTGACGTAGTCGGCCCTGGTGCCGTCGTCGGCGGCCCGCGTGCCCGCCAGGAAGTCGACGAGCCGGGACGCGGCCACGCCGTCGATGCGCGGGTCGTCGAGGGAGATCAGACAGCCCGACCTGCCGAAGCCGAGCCCCGAGTAGACGAGCCCCACATAGCCACGTGCCGCGAACGCCTTGCCGATCGCGTCCGTCGAGCCGTCCGACTTGCTGCCGCCAAAACCGTTGGTGGCGAGCACGGCAGGCGCGGTGTGCTCGCGGTCCACGCCGGCGGGCCGGTACACATCGGCGTCGATCGTGCAGGTGCGGCCACCTGCCTGGACCGTGAACTTCAGCGCGGTGACGGTGTATTGGCCCGTGGCCGAGGCGGGCGCGGTGAACGCGAGCGGTGCGCTGAGCACGGCACCGAGGGCCAGGGCGAGCGAGGCACGGGAACGGGATCTGGGCACACGCGAGCGACGGGACACAGAGACCTCCACACTGAGGACAACCCGACTACCGGCCGGTACTTACCGGCCGGTAGTCATGCTGTGACACGTGTCAGACGAGGTCAATCACCCTACCGAGTCTTTCTTGACGGAGATTCAGTGAAGGGCCTGCTGGACGAGCGCGGGCTCGTCCAGCGTCAACGTACCCGCGTCCGCATCGAGTTCGGCCCGGAGCCCGAACGGAATCGTGAGCGCGCCCTCGCAGTGCCCGAACCCGAAGTGTTCGACGACGGGCACACCGAGGCCGCCGAGCCGGTCGGCGAAGACCGCGCGCAACCCCTCGTACGGACCGCAGTCCACCCATGAACCGAGTGCGATCCCGGCGACGCCGTCGAGCCATCCGGCCCGCAGGAGCTGGGTCAGGATCCGGTCCAGCCGGTACGCCTCCTCGCCGATGTCCTCGATCAGGAGCAGCCCTCCCCGGGCCGAGGCACGCGCCTGCGGTGTGCCCAGATCGGCGGCGAGCAGGCTCACACAGCCGCCGAGGGTCACGCCCCGGGCTCGTCCCGGCACCAGCGCGGTGCCCTGGCTCGACGCGATGGTCCGCACCGACTCCGGCTCGAAGAGCGTCGCCCGCAGATGCTGCTGCGCCCGCGCGTTCTTGAGGAAGTCGACGGCCGCCACCATAGGTCCGTGCAGGGTCGCGAGGCCCACACGGGTCGCGAACGCCTCGTGCAGCGCCGTGATGTCGCTGTACCCGACGAACACCTTGGGCCCCGCGGCCCGTATGGCGTCCCAGTCGAGGAGGTCGACCATCCGCTGCACGCCGTACCCGCCACGGGCGCACAGGACCGCGGCGACGTCCGGGTCGCACCAGGCGGCCTGGAAGTCCGCGGCCCGGTCCGCGTCCGTGCCCGCCAGGTAGTCGAACTCGCCGTGCCGGTCCAGGACATGGGGCGCCACGACCGCTTCGAGATCCCAGCCGCGCAGGATGTCGAGACCGGCCTGGAGCCGCTCCTCGGGCACGGGTCCGCTGGGCGCGACGACGGCGACGCGGGCCCCTGCGGCGAGCCGTGCGGGCCGGGTCAGGGGGGTCGGTGAGGTCACTCGGTGTGCTCCAGATCCTGCTCGAAGTCCCGATCGAAGTTCTGGCCCGAACGTCGGCCGAAGGGTTTCACTTGGCCAGCTCCAAGGTGGGGATACCGGACGGGTTCAGCCCGAAGACCTGTGCGTACAGCGAGAGTTCGGACTCCAGCACCCGCACCATCGTCTCGGCCCGCCGGAAGCCGTGCCCCTCCCCCTCGAAGGCGATGTAGGCGTGCGGAACGCGTCGCCCCTGTTCCTCCAGCCTGGCCAGGAACCGCTCGCACTGCACCGGCGGGCAGATGGCGTCGTCGAGTCCCTGGAGCAGCAGGAAGGGCACGTTGATCCGGTCGGCGTGCTCGGAGGGCGAGCGCTCCACATACCGGCCGGGCACTTCGGCGATCGGCCCGACCAGCGACTCCAGATACTGCGACTCGAAGTCGTGGGTCTCCCCCGAACCCCATCCGACGAGGTCGAGGATCGGATAGAGGATCGTGCCGCAGGCGTACACATCGGTGCTCGTCAGGGATGCGGCGGTCGTCCAGCCGCCCGCGCTGCCCCCGCGGATGGCGAGCCGCAGTCGGTCGGCGGTGCCCTCCTCGGCGAGCGCGAGCGCGACGGCCGCGCAGTCCTCGACGTCGACGACGCCCCACTGCTCGCGCAGCCGGTTGCGGTACTCCCGCCCGTGTCCCGTCGAACCCCCGTAGTTGACCTCGGCGACGCCGATCCCGCGCGAGGTGAAGTAGGCGATCTCCAGGTCGAGGACAAGGGGCGACCTGCCGGTGGGACCGCCGTGTGCCCAGACGACGTACGGCGGCAGCTCGTCGCCGGGGGCCACATGGTCGGGGTGGTGCGGTGGATAGATGTGCGCGTGGATCTCGCGCCCCGCGGGTCCGGTGAAGGTGCGGATCTGCGGCTCCGGGTAGTACGCCGGATCCACCGGGTCGTCGTGCGCGGCGCCGATCACCCGGGCCCGCCCGGTGCGGGCGTCCAGCTCGACGACCTCGTAGGCGCTGCGGGGGCTGGCGCCGACGCCCACGATCCTGCTGCCGTGCGCGACGAGCGTCGGGGCGAACTCGGTCCAGGGGCCCGCGGCGTCGACGACCTCGCCGGTCTCCGGGTCCAGGACCCCGAGCGCGGTGGCACCCCGCCCGTGCACGACGGCGATCAGCCCGCTCTCCAGCGGTGCGAACCAGCGGTACCCGATCCGCCACAGCGAGCCGCCGAACTCCTCCTCGCGCGGGCAGACGGCGTCCTCCTCGCCGTCCCGGCCGAGCCGGTACAGATTCCACCAGCCGGTGCGGTCACTGACATACAGCAGCGTTCCGTCGGGGGCCCAGTCGGCCTGGACGACGGACTCCTCCGGGCCGCCGGCCACGGACCGCACGGCGCGCAGCGTCCCGTCGGCGGCGACGTCCGCGAGGACCACCTCCGTCCCGTCCCACGGCATCCGCGGGTGGTCCCAGGCGAGCCAGGCCGCCCGCCGGCCGTCGGGCGAGAGCCGGGGGCAGGTGACGAACCGGTGCCGGCCGTCGGTCAGCTCCCGCACGGCGTCTCGGTCCTGTGCGGCAGACCCGTCCAGGGGCACCGCGGCGACGACCCGCCGTACGTCGGTCGGCCCGTCTCCGGTGAACTCCTCCAGGACGCACCACACTTCACCGCGCTCCACCCGCAACTGCGGGTCCACCCAGCGCAGTCCGTCGCCCACGGGCGATACAGGAGTCAACGGCCGTGGCTCGCCGTCGGCCTCGTACAGATACAGCCGCTGATCGGCGAAGTTGACGAAGACGACCAGGGGGCCGTCGGGGCGCATGACCCCGGCCCAGGGGTGACCGCCGTACTCGATGACGCGGCTGCGTACGTTCCAGGGGGCCGGCAGCACCGACTCCTCCGTGCCGTCGGCCTTGCGCCGTACGAGCGTGCGCCGCCCGGCTTCCGTCGGCCGTGGTTCGGTCCACCAGGCCTCCTCGCCCACGAAACCCACGAACTCGGCGTGCCCGTCGTGTGCGGCGGCGAGCGTCGCGTCGATCGGCGAGGGCCACGAACCGTATGCCAGGCTCTGCATCCCGTCCCCCTAGGCCGTGCGCAGAAAGCGGTCGAGGACGCGGACGCCGAAGTGGAGCGCCTCGACCGGCACACGCTCGTCGACGCCGTGGAAGAGCGCCTGGTAGTCGAAGCCCTCCGGGAGCCTCAGCGGCGCGAAGCCGTATCCGGTGATGCCGAGACGCGAGAACTGCTTGGCGTCCGTGCCGCCCGACATGCAGTACGGCACCACATGGCCCTCGGGCGCGAACTCCTCGACGGCCGCGCGCATCTTCGCGTACGTCACCGAATCCACCGGCGCCTGAAGAGCCACCTCACGATGGTGGAACTCCCACTCCACGTCCGGTCCGGTGAGCCGGTCGAGGGTGGTGCGGAACTCGTCCTCGCCGCCGGACAGATATCTGCCGTCCACGTAGGCGACGGCCTCTCCCGGGATGACGTTGATCTTGTAACCGGCGCTCAGCATGGTCGGGTTGGTGCTGTTGCGCACCGTCGCCTCGACGAGCGCGGCGGCGGGACCGAGCTTCTCCAGGAGGCCGTCGACGTCGTCGAGATCACCGTCGATGCCGTAGAGAGCCGCGAGTTCGGTCAGTGCCGCGCGCACGGTCGGGGTGAGCCGCAGCGGCCACTCGTACGCCCCGATCCGGGTGATCGCGGCGGCGAGCCGCGTCACCGCGTTGTTCCGGTTCACCTTGGAGCCGTGCCCCGCCCGCCCGTGTGCGGTGAGCTTGAGCCAGCCGGTGCCGCGCTCGCCGGCCGCGATCGGGTACAACTGCCTGCCGCCGCCGTCGTGGAAGGTGAAGGCCCCCGACTCACTGATGCCCTCCGTGCAGCCCTCGAAGAGTCCGGGGTGCTGATCGGCGAGGAACCCCGAGCCGTCCTCGGCACTCGCCTCCTCGTCGGCGGTGAACGCGATGACGACGTCGCGGCGAGGGCGTACCCCACCGCGCGCCCACGCGCGAACGACGGCCAGGATCATCGCGTCCATGTTCTTCATGTCGACCGCGCCGCGCCCCCAGACGACACCGTCGCGGATCTCCCCGGAGAACGGGTGCACGCTCCAGTCCTCGGCCTGCGCGGGCACGACATCCAGATGGCCGTGGACGAGCAGGGCGTCGGCGGACGGGTCGGTGCCCTCAATGCGGGCGACGACGTTCGTACGCCCCTTCGTGCGCTCCAGGAGTGTGGGCTCCAGGCCCGCTTCGGAAAGCCGCGCGGCGGCGTACTCGGCGGCCGGGCGCTCCTGGCAGTCCCCGCCGCCTCGGTTGGTCGTGTCGATACGGATGAGGTCGGACGTGAACCGTACGACTTCGTCGAGAGCCAGCGCGTCAGCCATATTGCTCCTCCACCGCGGCCGAGACGATCGTGGTGACCGCCTTGAAGGTGCGAATCCCCTCGTACATGGTGTCGCTGGTGTACGCCACCTTCCGCTCCCCGGTGCGCTTGACACCGGGCACGACGGTGGCGGCCATCGACAAGTGCTCGGCGTCGAACTCCAACGCGACGGTGAACGGACCGCCGACGACGGGCTCGTGACGCACTGCCAGCGACGCCGCCTCCTTGGCGGCGGCCCTGATGTCGGCAGCGGTCCTGGACGGCGTACGGCAAACCGCCGCGTAGCGCGAGACATGGTCCTTGACGGCGACCTTCAGCGCCTCGGGCGCGTATCCCAGCGCGTCCTCACAGGCCACGTCGTCGCCGGTGACGAGCACGATCGGCACCCCGTACTCGGCGACGACATGCGCGTTGAGCAACCCCTCGCTGGCCCGTATGTCGTTCACCCACACGCCGGTGATGGAGTTCGCCAGATAGGTGTGCGCGAGGACGCCCTCCATGCCGGCGCCCGCGTGGTAGCCGACGAACGCGATGCCGTCCACGTCGTCGTGCTGCACTCCCTCCACCATGGACAGCGACTTGTGCCGCCCGGTGAGCATCTCCGCTCTCTCGTCCAGCCGCTCAAGGAGCAGGTTCCGCATGGTCGAGTGGGCCTCGTTGATCAGCACCTCGTCGGCGCCGCCGTCGAAGAAGCCGAGCACGGCGGCGTTGACGTCCGAGGTGAACATCGAGCGGCACCGCTCCCACTGGGGAGTCCCCGGCACCACGTCGGCCGGCCAGGTCACACCCGTGGCGCCTTCCATGTCGGCGCTGATGAGGATCTTCATGCCTCGTCACGTTACGCGGGAAAGCAGAGGCGGGCCAGGAGCCCGATTCGCTGAAAATGCACGGCAGCAGACGGTGTACGACGAGTCCGGCTGTCAGGCTTCCCCGGCGAAGTCACCCACCGCGATTCGCGGCAGGCTGGTACGGCCCCGGACAGGAGGTCTGCCCCGCACCGAGCTCAAGGCCGGGAGGTGGGTGGCGTCGCCGGGCAGTCGGACTCGTCGTACGTCGAGGATCCACGCCCCGAGCGCCACCGCCAGGTTCCCCTTGCGGCAAGCACTCCTCCGCCCGACTTGTGCCCTCGCCCGGCTCGACGGCCGGCCCGCCGTGCAGCTGGCTGCCGGAGCTACGCCACATCAACAGCTCACGCAGGCAACCCCGACCGAAATGGACAATTCGGCCACAAGTTGCGGCGGTCCTGCAGCCAGGGACTCGCACGACTTCTCACGTCTGCATCGGCTTCAGGGCATACGAAATCGGTCTTTCTGTAAGCCTGCGCGTGAGCCCTACCAGCCACATCACTCCTTCGTGTACCTGCAGCAGCGAGTTGCCCAGCAAAGGCTCGCGCGCTCCACTGATCCGCCCACTGTCAGGCAGCGTGCCCCGCCACCAGCCACTTCGACGGAAGTTCGATACGCGAGCCGTCGGCCGTGTACTCGGTGGTGACGAGGGGGAGTTCGCCGCTCGCCACGATCGTGAGGCCCGCGGCGCGGAGGTACTCGGGGACCGCGGCGTCCGCGACCTCGCCGGGGGCGATGCCGTGCCGGAAGACCGGAGCGAGCTTGGGCGGCGGCCCGTCGGCGCTCTGCGCCAGGCCCCTCAGCACGAGTCCGGCGGCCTCGGCGAGTTCCACGAGGAAGACCCGGCCACGCTCCCCCACCAGCGTCGCCAGGCCGTCCACCAACGGCTGCCGGTCGTCCGGCTCGGCCTGGTGGAGCACGCCCCGCATATAGACGTTGGCGTCGCCGAGCTCGGCGTGCAGCGTCTGGGCCTCGGCCTTCTCGGCCGCGTCGAGCAGCCGGTACCCGGCCTGGCCCGCCGGGTCGGCAAGGCGGGCGTGGTCGAGTGCCGCGGCCGACAGGTCGGCGCCGACGACGTGGGGAAAGCGGTCGGCCAGGAAGCGGGTCTGGGTGCCGTTGCCGCAGCCGAGGTCCACGACCGGCAGGTCACGAGCCGTCAAGTACGGTTCGAAGAGGGGGAGGTGGACGCCGACCGTCAGCGCGGGTTCGGCGTCCCAGAAGACCGCCCCCTGTTCCTCGGGGGCCTCGCGCCAGAAACCCTCCCAGGCTTCTCGGTACCGACTCGTCACACTCATGCCCGCTCCCCAGGTTGCGACTGCGGCCCGCCGGGACCTGGCAGGCCAGAACGGTTTATCGCGCCCGGCGCGAAGCGACAAGCGGATGGCGCATTCCTTCACGGCGCATTCGATACCGTGCGCCTCCGCGCGCCGCCCGCGCCCCCTCCCTCCCGGGCGTCGCACGAGGGGCTCAGCGTCGCGGCAGCGTCAGTTCGAACCACACGGTCTTGCCCGCGCTGGTCCGGCTGGTCCCCCATTCGCGGGCGAGCGTGCTGACGACGCGCAGGCCGCGCCCGAACTCGTCGCCGGGCCCGGCGCTGAGCAGCGTCGGCAGCGTGTGATCGTCGTCGTCCACCTCGCACAGCAAGGTGTCGCCCCGGACGAGCCGCAGCTCGATCTGGCGGCTGTGCGCGTGCCGTACGGCATTGGTGACGAGTTCGCTGACCATCGGCTCGGCGCTCTCGGCGAGGGCGGTCAGGCCCCACACATGCAGCTGTTCGCGGACCACGGCGCGTGCCCTGCCCACTTCCAGGGGTTCGAGCGCGAACCGCCACTCGGCGACGTCCTCGGGCTCGATGCCATTGAGCCGGGCCATCAGGAGGGCGACGTCGTCCTTACGGCCACCACGGGTGTTCAGCGCGCGGATGATGGTGTCGCAGGCGTCGTCCATGGACGCGGCCGGGTGGGCGGCGGACTCGCAGAGCGTGGCGAGGCCGACGCCGATGTCCTCGCCGCGCACCTCGACCAGTCCGTCGGTGCACATCACAAGCCGGTCGCCGGGCGCCACGCGCACGCGTACCGCCTCGAAGGGGACTCCGCCGACTCCGATGGGCGCGCCCGTCGGCAGGTCGAGCAGCTCGCTGTACCCGTCGGCGGCGCGGACCAGGACGGGCGGGATGTGGCCCGCGTTGGCGATGTGCAGCTCGCCGGCGATGGGGTCGTAGACGGCGTACAGGCAGGTCGCGAGGTAGTTGTCACCGAGCCGCTGAGCGAGGTCGTCGAGGTTGCGCAGCAGCTGGGCGGGCGGCAGGTCGAGTGCGGCCATGGTCTGGACGGCGGTGCGCAACTGCCCCATCATCGCGGCCGAGTTGAGCCCGTGCCCCATGACATCGCCGACGACCAGGGCGGTGCGGGAGCCGGGCAGCTTCACCGAGTCGAACCAGTCGCCGCCGACCCGCCCGAGGAGCGTGCCGGGCAGATAGCGGGTCGCGATGTCACACCCGGACATGCGGGGCGAGATGTGCGGCAGCATGCTGTCCTGGAGGGTCTCGGCGACGCTCTCCTGGTACGTGTACATGCGCGCGTTGTCGAGTACGAGGCCCGCGCGGGCGGCGAGTTCGGCGCCGGTGACCCGGTCCATGTTGTTGAACTCGACCCGCTCGGGGTGGCGGAGCAGGATCATGAAACCGAGCACCACATTGCGGGCCTTCAGGGGCACGACGAGCATGGAGCGGTTGGTGATGAGCGGCCTGATGTCGCGCTTCTCGAACTGCGCGGCGATCATGTGCCCCATCTGCTCGCTGATCCGCGGTACGAGGACGGGTTCACCGGTGGTCATGCACTGGAAGAACGGTGTGTGCGCCGGAAAGGGCATGGCCTCGCCGACCGGTACGACGTCGTCCCAGCGACCCGGCTCGTCCGTGTGCTCCAGAGCGACCCGGTGCCACATGGTGGTCGTGTCGGGCACCCCTTCGTGGAAGCCCTCACCGGCGACGACCTGTTCACGCAGGTACGTGCCCGCCACATCGGTGAAGCGCGGCACGACGGCCCGGCTGACCTCGAGGATGGTCTGCGCCAGGTCGAGAGAGGTGCCTATGCGGCCGCTGACCTCGTTGAGGAACTCCAGGCGCTCGCGCACGGCGACGTATTCGAGGTCCTCGCCCTCGTCCCGGACGTCCTGGGGCACGGGCTCGCCGGAGGCGGCAGCCCGGGCCGCCCGCTCGCGACGCGCCTTGCGCTCGGCTCGCCGGGGCACGCCCCAGTCGGGGGTGACGGGCACCCGGTCGTTCTGGCTGAACTCCAGGACCGGATAGCCGAGTTCGAGGACCTGCGAGACGATGCGGGCGCTCTCGCCCACGCTCATGCTGGGCAGGATCTCGGGCAGTCTGCGGGCCAGCTCCTCGGCGCCGGGGAAGTCGGTGTGCAGCGCGAAGCCGGGTGCGATGCGCTCGACGGCCGCTTCGTCGGCATCGGGGCCCTCGTGGCGCATCGCGCCCGCGTCGGCGGCGAGCACGAGCAGCCGCTCCCGTCCCGGGCCCACCAGCGGGTACGCCCACCACAGGACGTCCACACGCTCACTGCCGACCGCGGTGAGCCGGGCGCGCCCGGCGGCCGGGTAGGAGAGCCGCCCGTCGAGGGAGGACTCCAGGTCGGGGCCGAGTCCGTCGTACGCGGCGTAGCCCCCGTAGGGCGCTGTGTCCGCGTCCTCGGGGAGCGCGCCGGAGACGGGGAGCAGGTCGACGGCGGGGCGGCCCACCGCGTCCTCCTTGGGGGCGCCGAACAGGCGCCTGGCGCCGGTGCTCCAGTGCGACACCACGCCGTCGCGGTCCACGACGACCACGGCCAGCGGGATGCGGCCGACGGCGGCGTGCTCCGCCGCGCCGTTCCCAGCTTCGCGGCTGGGAGCTGTGCCCACTTCGGTGCCACGATCCATGGCCCAGGCCCCTTCTCCCCACGGCTCCGCAAGATCTGTGCCGCCTCCACTACCGTACGGCGGCGACCCGTCGCGATGTGTGGCAACACGGGAATTGACCTCTCCAGGGGCGGCTCCGGCGCACAACGGGCCGCACAACGCCCCATCTGCCTAGTCTTCGTGCCCCAATTGCAAGTCCCGTTCCGTCCTGCCACCCCCGGCGACCTGGAGCACAGTGGCCACGGGCGGATAGCCCGCCGCGATGACGGTGTACTCACCGGAGGACAGGTCGACGAACCGGAACGTTCCGTCTGCGCCGGTGGTCAGCGTGTCCACCACGTTGCCCGCGGCGTCCAGGAGCGTCACGCGCGCGTCCTCGACGGGGCGTCCGCCGCCCGCCCTTACAGTGCCGCGCAGTACGGCGCCACCGGCCAGTTCGACGTCCTGGCGGGTCTCGCGCGCGGCCTGGACGGTGACGGGGAGCGCGGCCGGGCGGAACGCGGGCGCGCTGGACGCGAGGGTGTACTCACCGGCCACCAACTCCGTGATGACATAGCCGCCTTCGCGCCCGCTGCGCGTGGTGGCCACCACTTCACCGTGCACATTGGTGAGCGTGACGGTGGCGTCGCGCACCGGGGTGCCGTCCGCGGTCAGCACGCTTCCGGCCAGGCGTCCCGCGCCGCCGAGGACGACGTCCAGCTCCACGGGGCGTTCGCCGACCGTCACCGAGACGGCCTGCGGCTGGTGGCCGCCCGCCGCGGCGATCAGGACGTACGACCCCGAGCCGGGCGTGGACAGCGCATACCGCCCGTCCTCGCCGCTGGCGCCCCGCCCGATCTGCTGTCCCGCGACATCGATGAGGGTGAGCGCGGCGCGTGGCACGACGGTGCCGTCGGGGTGCTGCACCGTGCCGCAGACGGGAACTCCGGCCGCGTACGCCGAACGGGTCCGCGGAATCTGGGCGTTCACCTGGGCGGACTCCGGGTCGGCGGTGGGGGTGTTGTGGGACACCAGAGGTTTCTCCTTGAGGAAGAAGGCGATGAGCAGGCCCAGGACCAGCACCGGCACGAGGTAGAGGAAGATCCGCGGCATGGCGTCCGCGTAGGCCCCGATGTAGTCGTCGCGCAGGGCGGCGGGCATCGCGTGGACGAGCTGTGGGGTGAGGGACTCGGAGTCCGGAAGGCCGGCCCCCGCGCGCGGGGGGAGACGATCGGCGAGCGCGTCGGTGAGCCGATGGGCGAACAGGGTGCCGAAGATGGCGGCTCCGACGCTGCCGCCGATCTGCCGGAAGTAGTTGTTGGCGCTGGTCGCCGCGCCGAGGTCGGCCGGTCGTACGGAGTTCTGCACGGCGAGGATCAGGACCGGCATCACCATGCCGATGCCCGCGCCCAGCACCGCCATCCAGATGCTGTAGTGCAGCCGGGGAGTGTCCACTTCGAGGCGCGACAGCAGCCACATGCCCACGGCCGAGAGGGCGCTGCCGAGGACGGGATAGAACTTGTAGCGGCCGGTGCGGCTGATGAGCTGCCCGGAGGCCACGGAGGCGCCGACGATGCCGCCCATCATGGGAAGCATCAGCAGTCCGGACTCGGTGGCGCTGGCTCCGTCGACCATCTGCAGGAAGGTCGGCAGGTAGCTGGCGGCCCCGAAGAGGGCGACGCCGATGACCAGGCCCACCAGAGCGGTGGTGTTGAAGACGCCGTCCTTGAACAGCCGCAGTGGGATGAGGGGTTCGGCCGCGAAGCGCTCGGCGACGAAGAAGAGGACGGTCGCGGCGAGCGCGCCGGCCCCGAGCCCCAGGATGACCCGCGAGCCCCACGCGTACTCGGTGCCGCCCCAACTGGTGAGCAGCACCAGGCACGTCGACGCGGCGGCGAGGAGCAGTACCCCGAGCAGGTCGAGGCGGCCCCTGGCGGCGGGCTTCGGCAGCTTCAGCACGACGGTGACGACAGCCAGCGTGACGAGGCCGAAGGGCACGTTGATGTAGAAACACCATCTCCAGGAGAGGTGGTCCGTGAAGTAGCCGCCCAGGAGGGGGCCGGCAACCGAGGCGAGGCCGAACGCGGCGCCGATCAGGCCCATGAAGCGCCCGCGTTGGCGCGGCGGCACGATGTCCGCGATGATCGCCTGCACGCCGATCATGAGGCCGCCCGCGCCGACGCCCTGGATCGCGCGGAAGGCGATCAACTCCTCCATGGTGCGCGACCATCCGGCGAGCGCCGAGCCGACGACGAAGACGGCGATCGCGAACTGGAAGACGCCCTTGCGGCCGAAGAGATCACCGAACTTGCCGTAGACCGGGAGTCCGACAGTGGAGGTGAGCAGATAGGCGGTGATCGCCCAGGACATCTTGTCCAGGCCGTGCAGCTCCCCGACGATCTTCGGGAGCGCGGTGGCCACGATCATCTGGTCCAGGGCGGCGAGCAGCAGGGCGAGCATGAGTCCGAAGAAGACCAACCGCACGTGACGTGGGCCGAGTTGGGCGAGCTCGGCCGTCGCATCGGTGGAGTCCTGCGGGGGCGCGGCAGCCGGTTGGTCCTTCACCAGAGTGATCCCGCCCACGTACCGCTCCCCTCGTCGCGCCCACTGCACAATTCCCGCTTATCGCGACAACTGCGAGTAAGCGCGACGAGTTACGGCGTGTCGTCGCGCGACAGGGAGGTCCACTCGAAACGGTGAGGCGCCAACGGACCCTGCGCGGCCGCCCCTTGGCGAGCAGACCGCGTGGGACTACTTCTCCATCTCGGTGGCGAGCTTGGCGAGCACCGCGTCGTAGATCCGGGCGAGACCCTTGGGCGCGAAGGTCTTCTCGAAGAAGCCGCCGATGCCACCCGCGCCGTTCCAGACGGTGGTGATCACGACGCGCGACTTGCCCTCGCCGGCCGGGGTGACCCGCCAGGTGGTGACCATCGAGGAGTTGCGGTCCTTCTCCACGAGCTCGCCGTCGGTGGGCTCGCTCACCTCGAGCAGGCAGTCGCGGACGCGCTTGCTGGTGGCCTGGAGTTTCCAGTGGACGAGGGTGCCCTCGCCGTCGCCGCCCTCGCGCACCTCGTACTCGCTGAAGTGTTCGGGCAGCAGCGTCGCGCGCGTGCCGCTGTAGTCGGCCAGGGCGTCGAACACCGCCTCCGCGTCCGCCGCGATGACCCGCTCCGTCGTGGCCTCGACCTGCGCCATGGCACTTCCTCCAGCAATTGGTTCCTCGGGGGTGTGCGGCCAGCCAACCACCAGGCGGCCCGGCCGCCCAAATCGGGGTCCGCGTAGGGCGTGGACCGGCCACCGGGAGCCGCCCGGAGGTGCCGCGGGAAAGGAGGTCGCACGATCAAGGGAACATGTGTTCTATTCTGTGTCCAGTGCTATCGAGGAGGCGTCATGCGCTGGGAGAACCTCACAGTGGACCCCGCCGGGGACCCCGCCCGGGACGCCGCGCTGTTCGGCGCGGACGCGGTGACCACCCGGACCTTCGACACTCCGGAGTTCCGCGGAATCACCTTCCACGAGATCCGGGCGCGCTCGATCGTGAACCGGGTGCCGGGGGCTTCCCGCATGCCCTTCGAGTGGACGGTCAACCCTTATCGGGGGTGCACGCACGCGTGTGTGTACTGCTTCGCGCGCAAGACGCACAGCTATCTGGACCTCGACACGGGACTCGACTTCGACTCCCAGATCGTGGTGAAGGTCAACGCGCCGGACCTGCTGCGCCGCCAGCTCGCCTCACGCCGCTGGCAGGGCGAGCACATCGCGATGGGCACCAATGTCGACTGCTACCAGCGCGCGGAGGGCCGCTACCGCCTGATGCCCGGCATCATCTCCGCGCTGCGCGACCACGCGAACCCCTTCTCGATCCTCACGAAGGGCACACTGATCCTGCGCGACCTCGACCTCCTGAAGCAGGCGTCCGAGGTCACCGACGTCGGCATCTCCGTCTCCGTGGGCTTCACCGACCCCGACCTGTGGCGCACCGTCGAGCCGGGCACACCGGCGCCGGAGCGCCGCCTGGACGTCGTGCGCACCCTGACGGACCACGGCATCGGCTGCGGTGTCCTGATGGCCCCGGTGATCCCCTTCCTGGGCGACCACCCGGCCCAGCTGCGCGCCACGGTACGGGCGATCGCGGCCTCGGGCGCCACCTCGGTGACCCCGCTCGTACTGCACCTGCGCCCGGGCGCCCGCGAGTGGTTCATGGCCTGGCTGGAGCGCCATCACCCGTATCTCGTACGGCGTTACGAGCGGCTGTACGCGGAGGGCGCGTACGCCCCGAAGTGGTACCAGCGCCGAATCACCCGTCAGGTCCACGAGCTGGCCGAGGAGTACGGCATCGGCCCCACGCACGCGGGGATGCCCCGCAGGATCACCACCCCCGCGGAGCCGACCGCGCCGGCGGAGCCGACTCAGCTCACGCTGCTCTGACGCACCTTCGAATCTTCCCTGACGGCATCCGAGCGCATCCCGCGGCTCAATCGGGTCAAGTCTCCTCAGAACGAGTTCTTCCGGGCTCCCTTTCCGGGACGATGCGGCGAGGGCCGTGGCCTGCACGGCTCAAAATCCTCCGTCCTGGGGAGGCTTTATGAATAAACGCGCAGCTGCTCTTTGCGGGGCAGCCGCCGTGGTGGCCGGGATGATCACGTCGATCCCCGCCGACGCGAGCGTCGGCTCCGCGACCGCACCGCGCACCACCCAGACCGCGAAACTCACCTGGAAGAAGTGCGGCACCAGCGACTATCCGAGGCTCCAGTGCGCGTCCCTGAAGGTGCCGCTGGACCACTCGAACCCGCACAGCCGGCTGATCACCCTCGCCCTGTCCCGCGTCCCGCACACCGCGAAGACGTACCAGGGGCCGCTGCTCGTCAACCCCGGCGGACCCGGCGGCAGCGGTCTCACACTCGCCGGATTCGTGGCGTCGTCGCTACCGAAGAAAGTGGCGGCGCAGTACGACGTCATCGGCTTCGACCCGCGCGGTGTCGGCGCCAGCGAGCCCGCCCTGGCCTGCAAGCCCGGGCAGTTCAACCCGGCACGCCCCGACACCGTCCCCAGCACGCCGGCCATGGAGAGGGCCAACCTCGACCGCGCCACGGCCTTCGCCAAGGCCTGCGGCACCAAGTACGCGAGCCTGCTGCCGTACATCGACACGGTGAGCGCGGTCCGGGACATGGACTCGATCCGGAACGGGCTGGGCGCCAAGAAGATCAACTACTTCGGCTACTCGTACGGCACCTACCTGGGCGCCGTGTACGCGAAGCTCTACCCGAACCGCGTACGCCGCCTGGTCCTGGACTCCATCGTCGACCCCACCGGCGTCGGGTACGACGACAACATCGAACAGGACTACGCCTTCAACGACCGCCACCTGGCCTTCCTGGCCTGGGTCGCCAAGCACAACGCGACATACCAGCTCGGCACCGACCCGGCGAAGGTCGAGGCCAAGTGGTACGCGATGCGCGCGGCGCTCGCCAGGAAGCGCGCCGAGAAGAAGGTGGGCGCCTCCGAACTGGAGGACACCTTCATCCCCGGCGGCTACTACAACGGCTACTGGCCCCACCTCGCCGAGGCGTTCGCGGCCTATGTGAACGACAAGAACTCCGACCCGCTGGTCGAGGCGTACAGCAATTTCGGCGCCGTCGGTGCCTCGGGCGACAACGGATACAGCGTCTACACCTCGGTGCAGTGCCGTGACTCGTCCTGGCCACGCGACTGGAACCAGTGGCGCAAGGACAACTGGGCGGTGTACGACAAGGCACCCTTCATGGTCTGGAACAACGCCTGGTACAACGCGCCGTGCGCCTTCTGGCCGACGGGCTCACTCCAGCCGATGGACGTCTCCAACAAGGACCTGCCCCCGACGCTGCTCTTCCAGGCCACGAACGACGCGGCCACCCCGTACGAGGGTGGTGTCACCGTCCACCACCTGCTGCGCGGCTCCAGCCTGGTGGTCGAGCAGGGCGGCGGCAACCACGGCATCACGCTGAGCGGAAACGCCTGCCTGGACAAGTACCTGGCGACGTATCTGACCAGCGGCAGGGTGCCGCACAGCGGTGGCGAGATCGACGCGGTGTGCAAGACACTGCCGGACCCGGAGCCGCTGACCACCACCAAGGCGGCTTCCACCACCTCGCGCGGCTCCGCGCTGCACGGGCTGCTCGGCTTCCGGAGCTGAACCCCCGCTGAGCAGTGCCCCGTCGGGGGCGTTGTCAGACCCATGGTCCACCATGGACGCATGAGTGAGCTGACGCGCATTCCCGCCCCCGACGGGGTCGCCCCCGCCGCCGCGTACACCCACGTCGTGATGGGTACCGGCCGCTTCGTGGCGGTCTCGGGACAGCTCGCCCTCGACGAGAACGGCAAGCTCGTCGGCGAGGGCGACCCGGCCGCCCAGGCCCGTCAGGTCTTCGAGAACCTGCGCCGGTGTCTCGCCGCCGCCGGGGCCACGTTCGACGACGTCGTCAAACTCACCTTCTTCGTCACGGACATGGCCCACATGCCCGCGATCCGCGCGGCCCGCGACGCGCACATACCCGCCGACCGGCTCCCGGCCGCTTCCGCCGTCCAGGTCGCCGGTCTGGTCCGCCCGGAGTTCCTCATGGAGATCGAGGCGTACGCGGTGGTGGCCGAGTGAGCGGGCTCCTGGTCCGCGAGATGACCCTCGACGACTGCGCCCGCGTGGCCGAGATCCGTATCCGAGGCTGGCAGATCGCGTACAAGGGCCTGATACCGCAGTCGTACCTCGACGCGCTCAGCGTGGAGAGGGACGCGGCACGCCGGCGCGGGTACTTCGAGCAGGGCGGCGGCGAGATCGTGAACCTGGTCTCGGAGCGGCACGGCGAGGTGATCGGCTGGGCCTGCCACGGACCGTACCGGGACGGTGAAGTCGGCGCGGGCGACGTCGAGTTGTACGCGATCTACGTGCATCCCGACCGGGTCGGCGAGGGGGTAGGGCGCGCGCTGCTGCGGGAGTCGGTCGATCGGTGCGTGGCTGCCGGGCACGCAAGGATGCTGCTGTGGGTGCTCAAGGAGAACGCTCCGGCCCGCCGCTTCTACGAGCGCGCCGGCTTCGCCCCCGACGGCGCCGAGGAGCCATTCGACGTGGACGGGGTCGCGGTGCCCGAGGTGCGGTACGTGCGCGTGCTGGCCGACGCCGGAATGGACTGACATACGCCTGCGCCGTCTCCTTGGGCCGCACGTGCACCTGCGCCGTCTCCTTGGGCCGCACATGCACCTGCGCCGTCTCCTTGAACCGGTACATACGCCTACGCCGCCTCCTTGGGTCAGGCGTAGGCCTACGCCTCATCCTTCGGCAGCCGCGCCAGCGCATGCACGGCCGCCTCCGCGAGTGCCGGGTGCGCCAGCGCCTCGTTCAGGACGGGTCTCGCGCGTACGTCCCCCAGCGCGCCCAGGCCCTCCACGCACGCGAGCGCGACCCCGCGGTACGGGTCGTGCGGGCGCAGCCTGCGCTCCAGGGTGGTGATCAGCGTGGGCACGGCCTCGGGAGCGCGCAGCTCGACCAGGAGCCGTACCGGGTGGAGCGCGTAGGCCACGCGCAGCTCGTTCGTGGCGAGCGCGGCCGCCGCGCGGGCCGTGCGGGGGTCGCCGAGCCGCGCCAGGGCGTACGCGGCGGACGCGCAGCGCTGCGGGTCGCGGTGGTTGAGCAGCAGGACCAGCGCCTCGAAGGCCCGCCGGTCCCCGGCGGCCCCGAGCCGGAAGGCGGCCAGCTCCCGGGCCCACAGCGGCTGCCCCGGAGCGCTCAGCGCCGCCGCCAGCCCGTCGAGGTCCTCGGTCGCCAGCAGGCGGTCGTACTCCGCCGAGGCCCCGGCCTCGGTCCGTAAACGCTCCGTGAGTGATCGCAACGCTTCGTCCATGGCGCCGAGCCTAGAGAAGCCTGTGAGGCGCGGGGACGTACATCACAAACTCGGGGGCTGGCGCGCTCGTTACTGGCGGGTTAAGCTCAGACGAGCGAGTTACCCACTCGCGTCGTACTTGCGGTGGCCTGGTGACGCAGCCGCCGTGAGAGCAGTCGGTTCGGTACTTCAGGTACCCGCGTACGACACGGCTCCGGGACAGGGCCGGTCGGTCAGCACCGTTCCGCGCGGCGTCCGTTCTTCGGCGCCCTCGGACGGCACCGGGCGTGTGCGCTCGTCAGCCCGGCAACACCCGCAACCTCCGCACTGTGTGCGCCTGTTGGCGTACCCACGTGCGCTCCTCAGTCGTCACCCTCTCCCTGGAGTCCCGCGATGGCCACTCCCCTGTCCGACACCCCTCTGTCCCCGCTCAAGACCGTCGCCGTCATCGGCCTCGGCACCATGGGCACCGGCATCGCCGAGGTCCTCGCCCGGGCCGGCCGCGACGTCATCGGCATCGACATCAGCGAAGCCGCGACCACCCAGGCCGTCACGGCGCTCGAAGCGTCCACCGCCCGCGGTGTGCAGCGCGGGCGGTGCACCGAGCAGGAGCGTGCCGACGTTCTCTCCCGCTTCCGCACGTTCACCGATCTGCGGGCCGCGGCCGACGCCGACCTGGTCATCGAGGTGACCCCGGAGTCGTACGACATCAAGCAGCAGGTCTTCCGCGCGCTCGACGACATCGTGCGCCCGGAGACGATCCTGGCGACCGGCACCAACGCACTGTCCGTGACGCGCCTCGCCGCCGACTCGGCCCACCCCGAGCGCGTGCTCGGTCTGCACTTCTTCAACCCTGCGCCCGCGATGAAGCTGGTCGAGGTCGTCTCGTCCGTGCTCACCGCGCCGAGCGCGGTGGCCGCGGTCACCGATCTCGCCCTCGAACTCGGCAAGGAGCCCGTCGCTGTCGGCGACCGGCCCGGATTCGTCGCCGACGGGCTGCTGTTCGGCTATCTCAACCAGGCCGCCGCGATGTACGAGGCGAAGTACGCCTCCCGCGAGGACATCGACGCCGCGATGAAGCTGGGCTGCGGACTCCCCATGGGCCCGCTGGCGCTGCTCGACCTGATCGGCGTGGACACCGCGCGGACCGTCCTGGAGGCCATGTACGCCGAGTCGCACGACCGGCTGCACGCCCCGGCGCCCATCCTCAAGCAGCTCAGCGAGGCGGGCCTGACCGGCCGCAAGTCGGGGCGCGGCTTCTACTCGTACGAGGCTCCCGGCAGCACCACCGTCGTGCGGGACGCGCTGACGCCGCTGGAGGGGGCCGCTCTGGCCCCGGGCCGCACGGTCCGCTCCGTCGGCGTCGCGGGCTCCGGCACGATGGCGTCCGGTATCGCCGAGGTCTTCGCCAAGGCCGGGTACGAGGTCGTCCTCGCCGCCCGCAGCGAGGAGAAGGCGCAGGCGGCCAAGGCCCGTATCGGCAAGTCGCTTTCGCGCTCTGTCGACAAGGGCCGGATGACGGCCGAGGCGGCGGCGCAGACCCTGGAACGGATCACCCCGGCGGGCTCGTACGACGCCTTCGCCGAGGTCGATCTGGCGCTGGAGGCGGTCGCCGAGGACCTGGAGATCAAGCAGCAGCTGTTCGCCACGTTCGACAAGGTCTGCAAGCCCGGCGCGATCCTCGCCACCACCACCTCCTCGCTGCCCGTCGTCGCCTGCGCCCGCGCCACCTCGCGCCCGCAGGACGTGATCGGCATGCACTTCTTCAACCCGGCCCCGGCGATGAAGCTCGTCGAGGTCGTGCGGACCGTGCTGACCGCGGACGACGTGCACGCCACCGTGCGCGAGGTCTGCGCCAAGATCCGCAAGCACCCGGTCGACTGCGGCGACCGCGCCGGTTTCATCGTGAACGCGCTGCTGTTCCCGTATCTGAACAACGCGATCAAGATGGTGCAGGAGCACTATGCATCTCTTGACGACATCGACGCGGCGATGAAGCTGGGCGGCGGGTACCCGATGGGCCCGTTCGAGCTCCTGGACGTGGTCGGGCTGGACGTCTCCCTGGCCATCGAGAAGGTTCTGCACCGCGAGTTCCGCGACCCGGGTCTGGCCCCGGCGCCGCTCCTGGAGCACCTGGTGGCCGCGGGCTGCCTCGGCCGCAAGACGGGCCGCGGTTTCCGCGAATATGCCCGGCGCTGAGAGTCCGGGCGACTGGTTCGCAGACAGCGCCGACTGGGGCGGACTGCTCGACCCGACCGGAAACCCCCCGCCCGTCGAGGGCGGGGGGAACCCCGGACATGCACGCTCTCCTGCGCACATGCAGTACGTTCGGGTCATGTCCCAGCCCGCCAAGTCCTCACGTACACCAGCCAAGCCCGACGCGCCGGAAAGTGCCGCAGGCAGCCGCGCGGCCGCGCAACGGCTCAAGATGCGCCGAGAGCTGGCGGCCGCGGCCATGGAGCTGTTCGCGACCAAGGGGTACGAGGCGACCACGGTCGATGAGATCGCAGCCCAGGCCGGGGTGGCCCGCCGCACGTTCTTCCGTCACTTCCGCTCCAAGGAAGAGGCGATCTTTCCCGACCACGACGACACCTTGATCCGGGCCGAGGCGGTGCTCAACGCGGCGCCCGCGCACGAGCACCCGCTCGACACCGTGTGCCGTGGCATCAAGGAAGTCATGAAGATGTACGCGGCCCGGCCCGAGATCTCCGTCTCGCGCTACAAGCTGACGCGCGAGGTGCCGACCCTGCGGGAGGCCGAGATCGCCTCGGTGGCCCGCTACGAACGGCTCTTCACTCGCTATCTCCTGGGCCACTTCGACGAGCACGCGCACGACGACGACGCCAACGACGATCCGCTGCTCGCCGAGGTCGCCGCGTCGGCCGTGGTGACGGCGCACAACCATGTCCTACGGCGCTGGCTGCGGGCCGGCGGCCAGGGGGACGTCGAGGCCCAGCTGGACCACGCCTTCGCCATCGTCCGCAAGACGTTCGGCACGGGGATTGGCGCAGGGCGCGAGGCCGCCCCTCGATCGGCGCCCGCTTCCTCCTTCACGGAGGGGGACGTCTTGGTGACCGTTGCCCGGGTCGACGCCCCGTTGGACCAAGTCATGCGAACCATCGAGCAGGCGCTCAAGGAACGGTCGTAACTTCCCTCACAGAACCGCGGCTCCCGCCGCTTGTCCCCATCGCCGGACGGGCTCGATTTGAGCGCGTCCGGCGTTTTTGCGCCCCGAATTCGATCGATCATCGCGCACTCTGATCGATCATCGCTCACGTGTTACGTAAAGATTTCACCTGAGCGCAACTTCTGGCACTCCGTGCCTTGCGGGGTGACACGCCGTGCCATACGTTGAAGGTGTCCGGGCGGCCGGCGTGCAGAGACCTTTCGTACGCCGGCTGTCCCCGCAAGCCAATGGCGAGCGCGCCCGGACGCCTGCGTCACAGGCAACCTCCCGCGCCACAAAGCGCTGCCACAGCACCACCTCCGCCGAACCGACGGCACACCCCTCACACCCAGCAGCAGCACCGACGTAACCCTCAGCGTTCCCCCCTCAGAACGCTCATCGCCGGAGGCAACACCGTGAAGGAAATCCTGGACGCGATTCAGTCGCAGACGGCCACGTCCGCCGACTTCGCAGCTCTGCCGCTCCCCGAGTCGTACCGTGCGATCACCGTGCACAAGGACGAGACGGAGATGTTCGCCGGGCTCACCACCCGCGACAAGGACCCCCGCAAGTCGATCCACCTGGACGACGTGCCGGTGCCGGAGCTCGGACCGGGCGAGGCCCTGGTGGCCGTCATGGCCTCCTCCGTCAACTACAACTCGGTCTGGACCTCGATCTTCGAGCCGCTGCCGACGTTCGGCTTCCTGGAGCGCTACGGCAGGCTCAGCGAGCTCACCAAGCGCCACGACCTGCCGTACCACATCATCGGCTCCGACCTCGCGGGCGTCGTCCTGCGCACCGGCCCCGGCGTCAACGCCTGGAAGCCCGGCGACGAGGTCGTCGCGCACTGTCTGTCCGTCGAGCTGGAGTCCTCCGACGGCCACAACGACACGATGCTCGACCCCGAGCAGCGCATCTGGGGCTTCGAGACGAACTTCGGCGGTCTCGCCGAGATAGCCCTCGTCAAGTCCAACCAGCTGATGCCGAAGCCCGACCACCTGTCGTGGGAGGAGGCCGCCGCTCCGGGCCTGGTGAACTCCACCGCGTACCGCCAGCTGGTGTCGCGGAACGGCGCGGGCATGAAGCAGGGCGACAACGTCCTGATCTGGGGCGCGAGTGGTGGACTCGGCTCGTACGCCACGCAGTTCGCGCTCGCCGGTGGCGCCAACCCCATCTGTGTCGTGAGCAGCGAGCAGAAGGCGGACATCTGCCGGGCGATGGGCGCCGAGGCGATCATCGACCGCAACGCCGAGGGCTACAAGTTCTGGAAGGACGAGCACACCCAGGACCCGAAGGAGTGGAAGCGCTTCGGCAAGCGCATCCGCGAGCTGACCGACGGCGAGGACGTCGACATCGTCTTCGAGCACCCCGGGCGCGAGACCTTCGGCGCGAGTGTGTACGTGACCCGCAAGGGCGGCACCATCGTCACCTGCGCCTCGACCTCGGGCTACAACCACGAGTACGACAACCGCTACCTGTGGATGTCGCTGAAGCGGATCGTCGGCTCGCACTTCGCCAACTACCGCGAGGCCTGGGAGGCCAACCGGCTCGTCGCCAAGGGCAAGATCCACCCGACGCTCTCCAAGGTGTACTCCCTGGAGGAGACCGGGCAGGCCGCGTACGACGTGCACCGCAACCTCCACCAGGGCAAGGTCGGCGTCCTCGCGCTGGCGCCCCGCGAGGGCCTGGGTGTGCGCGACGAGGAGAAGCGTGCCCAGCACATCGACGCCATCAACCGCTTCCGGAACGTCTGAGGTCCCCCAGATGACAGAGCGCCAGAAGGACCGGCCGTGGCTCATGCGGACCTACGCCGGTCACTCCACCGCCGAGGCGTCCAACGAGTTGTACCGGCGCAACCTCGCCAAGGGCCAGACGGGTCTGTCGGTCGCGTTCGACCTGCCGACGCAGACCGGCTACGACCCCGACCACATCCTCGCCCGCGGCGAGGTCGGCCGGGTCGGGGTGCCGGTTTCACACCTCGGTGACATGCGCCGGCTGTTCCAGGACATACCCCTGGAGCAGATGAACACCTCGATGACCATCAACGCCACCGCCATGTGGCTGCTGGCGCTCTATCAGGTCGTCGCCGAGGAGCAGGGTGCGGACATCACCAAGCTCCAGGGAACGACCCAGAACGACATCGTGAAGGAGTACCTGTCGCGGGGGACGCATGTCTTCCCGCCGGGTCCCTCGCTCCGTTTGACGACGGACATGATCACGTACACGGTGAACCACATCCCGAAGTGGAACCCGATCAACATCTGCAGCTATCACCTGCAGGAGGCAGGGGCCACCCCGGTCCAGGAGATCGCGTACGCGATGTCCACCGCGATCGCCGTCCTGGACGCGGTGTTCGCGTCGGGGCAGATCGCCGAGGACCGCAAGGGCGAGGTCGTCGCCCGCATCTCCTTCTTCGTGAACGCGGGTGTCCGCTTCATCGAGGAGATGTGCAAGATGCGGGCCTTCGGGCGGATCTGGGACAAGATCACGCGCGAGCGGTACGGCATCGAGGACCCCAAGCAGCGGCGCTTCAGGTACGGCGTCCAGGTCAACTCCCTCGGTCTGACCGAGGCGCAGCCGGAGAACAACGTCCAGCGGATCGTGCTCGAGATGCTGGCCGTGACGCTCTCGAAGGACGCACGCGCGCGTGCCGTCCAACTTCCCGCCTGGAACGAGGCGTTGGGTCTGCCCCGGCCCTGGGACCAGCAGTGGTCGCTGCGCATCCAGCAGGTGCTCGCGCACGAGAGCGACCTGCTGGAGTACGAGGACATCTTCGAGGGCTCGCACGTGATCGAGGCCAAGGTGTCGGCTCTCGTCGAGGAGTCGCTGGCCGAGATCGAGCGGATCCAGGAGATGGGCGGCGCGATGGCCGCCGTCGAGTCGGGCTACCTGAAGTCGCAGCTCGTCTCCTCGCACGCCGAGCGCCGAGGCCGTATCGAGTCCGGTCAAGAGAAGATCGTCGGCGTGAACATCTTCGAGTCGACCGAGCCGAACCCGCTCACGGCCGACCTCGACGCGGCGATCCAGACGGTCGACCCGGCGGTCGAGGCCCGGGTGATCTCCGCGCTCCAGCACTGGCGCGACACCCGCTACCAGCCGCCCTTCAACCACCCGCGCCCGTGCAAGGCGCTGGAGCGGCTGAAGGAGGCCGCCAAGGGCAGCGACAACCTGATGGAGGCCACCCTGGAGTGCGCCCGCGCCGGTGTCACGACCGGCGAGTGGGCCGGGGCCCTGCGCGAGGTGTTCGGCGAGTTCCGCGCCCCCACCGGTGTGTCGTCCGCGCCCGTCGCGGTCACCGCCGAGGAGGGCACCGCGCTCGCGCTGGTGCGCCGCAAGGTGGAGCTGACGGCGAAGGACCTCGGCGTCGGCAAGCTCCGCTTCCTGGTGGGCAAGCCGGGCCTGGACGGGCACTCCAACGGCGCCGAGCAGATCGCCGTGCGGGCCCGCGACGCCGGGTTCGAGGTGGTCTACCAGGGCATCCGGCTCACACCCGCGCAGATCGTGGACGCCGCGGTCGAGGAGGACGTGCACGGTGTCGGGCTGTCCATCCTGTCCGGCTCGCACGCCCAGTTGGTGCCGGACGTGCTGGAGAGGCTGCGCGAGGCCGGCGCGGCCGACATTCCGGTGATCGCGGGCGGGATCATCCCGAACGCCGACGCCGAACAGCTGCGGGCCGCGGGAGTGGCCGCGGTCTTCACCCCGAAGGACTTCGACATCACCGGAATCATCGGCCGTATCGTCGACGAGATCCGCAAAGCGAACAAGCTCGACCCCCTGGAGGTCCCCGCATGACCACGCCCGTCAACCGCCTTCGTCCGCGGCGCTCCTGCCTGGCCGTGCCCGGCTCGAACCCCCGCTTCCTGGAGAAGGCCCAGGGCCTCCCCGCGGACCAGGTCTTCCTCGACCTGGAGGACGCGTGCGCCCCGCTCGCCAAGCCCGAGGCGCGGCACACCATCGTCAAGTTCCTCAACGAGGGCGACTGGACCGGCAAGACGCGGGTCGTGCGCGTCAATGACTGGACGACCGAGTGGACGTACCGCGATGTCGTCACGGTCGTCGAGGGCGCGGGGCAGAACCTCGACTGCATCATGCTGCCGAAGGTCCAGGACGCCCAGCAGATCGTGGCGCTCGACCTGTTGCTGACGCAGATCGAGAAGACGATGGGCTTCGAGGTCGGCAAGATCGGGATCGAGGCGCAGATCGAGAACGCCCAGGGTCTCAACAACGTCAACGAGATCGCGACGGCCTCCCCGCGCATCGAGACGATCATCTTCGGCCCGGCCGACTTCATGGCGTCGATCAACATGAAGTCGCTGGTCGTCGGCGAGCAGCCGCCCGGCTACCCGGCGGACGCCTACCACTACATCCTGATGAAGATCCTGATGGCCGCCCGCGCCAACAACCTCCAGGCGATCGACGGTCCCTACCTGCAGATCCGCAACATCGACGGCTACCGCGAGGTCGCCCAGCGCGCCGCGGCCCTCGGGTTCGACGGCAAGTGGGTGCTCCACCCGGGCCAGGTCGAGGCGTCCAACGAGATCTTCTCGCCCTCCCAGGAGGACTACGACCACGCCGAACTGATCCTGGACGCGTACGACTACTACACGTCCGAGGCGGGCGGCAAGAAGGGCTCCGCGATGCTCGGCGACGAGATGATCGACGAGGCCAGCCGCAAGATGGCGCTGGTCATCTCGGGCAAGGGCCGGGCCGCCGGCATGCAGCGCACGTCCAAGTTCGAAGCCCCGGAGGCCTGAGCACCATGCAGTTCGGACGCACGTACGAGGAGTTCGAGGTCGGCGCGGTCTACAAGCACTGGCCCGGGAAGACGGTCACGGAGTACGACGACCACCTCTTCTGTCTCCTGACCATGAACCACCACCCGCTCCACATGGACACGAACTATGCGGAGAAGACGACGGACTTCGGCAAGAACGTCGTCGTCGGGAACTACATCTACTCACTGCTGCTCGGCATGTCCGTCCCGGACGTCTCGGGCAAGGCGATCGCCAATCTGGAGATCGAGTCGCTGAAACACGTGGCGCCGACCTTCCACGGCGACACCATCTACGGCGAGACCACGGTCCTCGACAAGACGCCCTCCAAGTCCAAGTCGGACCGCGGAATCGTCTACGTCGAGACGAAGGGTTACAAGCAGGACGGCACCCTGGTCTGCGTGTTCCGCCGCAAGGTGATGGTCCCCACCGAGACGTACATCAAGGAGCGCGGCGGCGAGCAGCCCGGCCGCCCCGAACTGAAGCAGCAGGAGAAGTAGCCATGGCGCGACTCGCCCAGACCGCCGGTCTGACCGACATCCAGCAGGAGATCCTGTCCACCGTCCGCGACTTCGTGGACAAAGAGATCATCCCGGTCGCGACCGAGCTGGAGCACCGCGACGAGTACCCGCAGCAGATCGTCGACGGCCTCAAGGAGCTGGGCCTCTTCGGGCTGATGATCCCCGAGGAGTACGGGGGCCTGGGCGAGTCGCTCCTCACGTACGCGCTGTGCGTGGAGGAGATCGCCCGCGGCTGGATGTCGGTGTCCGGCATCATCAACACGCACTTCATCGTGGCGTACATGCTCAAGCAGCACGGCACGCAGGAGCAGAAGGACTACTTCCTGCCGCGCATGGCGCTCGGCGAGGTGCGTGGCGCCTTCTCGATGTCGGAGCCGGCTCTTGGCTCGGACGTGTCGGCGATCACGTCGAAGGCGGTCAAGGACGGCGACGAGTACGTCCTGAACGGTCAGAAGATGTGGCTGACGAACGGCGGCTCTTCGACCCTGGTGGCCGTTCTCGTCCGAAGTGACGAAGGACACCCCGAGGGCACCGCGCCCCACAAGTCGATGACGACCTTCCTGGTCGAGAAGGAGCCCGGCTTCGGAGAGGTCCGCCCCGGCCTCACCATCCCCGGGAAGATCGACAAGATGGGCTACAAGGGCGTCGACACCACCGAGCTCATCATGGACGGACTGCGCATTCCGGCCAATCGTGTGCTCGGCGGGACCACCGGCCGAGGGTTTTACCAAATGATGGACGGAGTCGAGGTCGGCCGCGTCAACGTGGCGGCACGCGGCTGCGGCGTCGCACAGCGCGCCTTCGAGCTCGGCATCTCCTATGCCCAGCAACGTCACACTTTCGGCAAGCCGATCGCCCAGCACCAGGCCATCCAGTTCAAGCTCGCCGAGATGGCTACCAAGGTCGAGGCCGCCCATGCCATGATGGTGAACGCGGCACGCAAAAAGGACTCCGGGGAACGAAACGACCTCGAGGCGGGGATGGCGAAGTACCTCGCCTCCGAGTACTGCAAGGAGGTCGTGGAGGATGCTTTCCGGATCCACGGCGGCTACGGCTTCTCCAAGGAGTACGAGATCGAGCGCCTCTACCGGGAGGCTCCGATGCTGTTGATCGGTGAAGGTACCGCCGAAATCCAGAAAATGATCATCGGGCGCAGGTTGCTCGAAGAGTATCGACTCCAGGGCTAGATGTCTGGGTTCGGGGTGTTTTCCTCGAGAAGAAGATCACACCCCGTCAACACTCTTCGGCCGCCGACTCGGTTTCCTGGCTTGCCCAGTTGCGGCCCGCGACCGGTACGATCCCCGGAAAGCCGCCGTCCCCCGTTACAGCGCGGCATCATCCGCTACGAAGGTCATCCATGCCCCACAGCCAAACCTCTGCACCACGCGGCCGGGTCCGCCTCGCGCGCGGAGCATCGCCGTGGCTTCTCCCGACCGTTGCCACCGCAGCACTCAGCCTGGCCCGGGCGCGTCGCTCCGGCGCCGCCAAGGCCGTGGCCGTACCCGCCACCGCGCTCGCGGCGGGCATGCTGTGGTTCTTCCGCGACCCCGAGCGCGAGATCGCCCAGGGCCGGGTCATCTCGCCCGCCGACGGTGTGGTGCAGAGCATCATGCCGTGGAAGGACGGACGCACCCGCGTCGCGATCTTCATGAGCCCGCTCAACGTCCACGTCAACCGCGCGCCCCTCTCCGGCACGGTGACGTCGGTCGAGCACATCCCCGGCGGGTTCGTTCCGGCGTTCAACAAGGAGAGCGAGAACAACGAACGTGTCGTCTGGCACTTCGACACCGAGCTCGGTGACATCGAGATGATCCAGATCGCCGGCGCGGTCGCCCGTCGTATCGTTCCTTACATCCCTCAGGGTACGAAGGTCGAGCAGGGCGACCGGATCGGTCTGATCCGCTTCGGCTCGCGCGTCGACATCTACCTCCCCGAGGGTGTCGAGGTCGATGTGGAGGTCGGTCAGAAGACCGTGGCTGGGGTGACTCGAATTGACCGTGATTGATCCTGAGACACAGGCCGGCTGGGTGCCGGAGGCCGACGAGGTGGACGACGAGGAGGAGATGCCCCTCTCGCTCCGCCTCTCAATAGCGGACACCCTCACCCTCGGCAACGCCACGTGCGGCTTCATGGCGGTGTACTTCACCACCACGGGCATCCTCATCCCGCACCTCACCGGCAGCCAGGAGACGGGCATGGCGCGGCACAGCGCCGCCACGGCCGTCATCCTGATGCTCTGCGCGGCGGTCTTCGACCTGTTCGACGGTCTGGTCGCCCGCAAGCTGCGCTCCTCCCCCATGGGCGCGGAACTGGACAACCTGTCGGACCTGATCAGCTTCGGTCTGGCCCCGGCGTACTTCGTGCTGGTCTACGGCATGGTCGCGGACGACGCGCATCAGCGGGTGGCGGCCGTCGGGGCCATCGTGGTCCTGCTGGCCGTGGTGCTGAGACTGGCTCGCTTCTCCTGCGTCACCGTCAAGGACGGCACGTTCCAGGGCATGCCCTCGCCGTTCGGTGCGCTGACCGTGGTCTCCATCGTCCTGCTGGAGCTTCCGTTCGTCGCCACGCTCATGGCGATCATCGGAACCGCGTGGCTGATGGTGAGCCGGGTCGAGTACCCGAAGCCGCGGGGTCGCCTCGCGGTGGCGATGCTCTCCTGGATCGTGCTCAGCATGGGTCTGCTGGCGGCGTGGGCCTTCGACGCGCCGAGCGGCCAGCTGCTCCTTCAGACCGGCTGCGCGCTGCAGCTCGTCATGGGTGCGGTGATTCCCCTCTTCGCCACCGCCCGGAGGGTGAACAACTTCCGGGACAATCGCCGGGAGGCGCGTGCGGCTCAGCTGCCGTAGCGGTGTTCCTTGTACGTGGTCGAAGGGCCCCGAACCTGATGGTTCGGGGCCCTTCGGCTATGGATGGTCTTTTTCGGCTGCGGGTGGATGGGAACTGCGCGATCCTTTAGGGGGTCTGGGGGCGCAGCCTCCAGGTACGGGACGGGTAGGGGCGGAGGGGGCGACCAAAGTCCCCGCTCAGCCCGCCAAGAAGTCCCGCGCGATGTTCTCCGCCACCCGCTCCAGGATCGGCCCGGCATCCGCGATGCACTTCGCGACGTCGGGCTCGAGCTCGGTGAGCGGGTAGGCGCGGCGGATGCCCGCCTTGCCGAGGGCCTCGGGGCGCAAGGCAAGGCGGCCGCAGACCGCGACGACCTCCTTGCCCGCCGCGCGGGCGGCGGCCGCGACACCGGCGGGAGCCTTGCCATGGAGGGTCTGCTCGTCGAGAGACCCCTCGCCGGTGATCACCAACGAAGCACGGTCCAGCGCGGGCGCGAAGCCGAGGACATCGAGCATGACCTCGATACCGGGGCGGAAGCGGGCGCCTAGCACAAGGGCCCCGTACCCGATGCCGCCCGCGGCGCCCGCACCCGGCGCGGCCGCGTACTCGGCGGCCTTGGCACCGATCGCCTTCTCCAGGAGGGTGGCGAAGTGGGCGAGGGCGGAGTCCAGGGTCGCCACGTCCTCGGGACCGGCGCCCTTCTGGGGGCCGTACACGGCAGGGGCGCCCTTGGGACCCGTCAGCGGGTTGTCCACGTCACTGGCGAGGACGAAGTCGGCCGAGGACAGCCGGGAGTCCAGGTCGGACAGATCGGCGGTCACGACGTCACGCAGCGCGGCACCACCGGGAGCCACCGGCTCCCCGTCCGCATCCAGGAAGCGCGCGCCGAGCGCGGACAGCATCCCGGCTCCGCCGTCCGTCGTGGCGCTGCCGCCCACGCCGAACACGATCGTGCGCGCACCGGCGTCCAGCGCGGCGCGCAGCAGCTCCCCGGAGCCGTATGTCGAGGACGTAAGCGGCGCGAAGACCCCGGCGGGCAGCCGCTGCAGCCCGCTCGCCTCGGCCATCTCCACGACCGCGGTGTCCCCGCGGAGCGCGTACGCGGCAGTGACCTCGTCACCCAGCGGCCCGGCGACCCGCACTTCACGCCGCTCGAACCCGGCCGCGACCGCCGCGTCGACGGTGCCGTCGCCGCCGTCGGCCACGGGCAGCGCCTCGACCTCGACACGCGGCGCGACCCGGCGCAGTCCGGCCGTCACCCGCTCCGCGACCTGCACGGCCGTCAGCGATCCCTTGAACTTGTCCGCGGCGATGAGCACACGCGGGGTCCGATTCACTGCAGCGTCCGCCACCTTGCATTCCCCTTGCTTTCCGGGCCTTGCTCACGTCAAGGCAGTCGCGCCGCTGCGACCTTAACCGGAGGAAGCCCCCGCCGTCATGCCCCGCCCAGCCCGCGGAATCATGCGGCTCCCGGAAGCGCCCGGCTCGCGGTATGCCGCGCGCGCTCGCCCGGAATTGGGTAAACCGGAGCTATGACCCCTGTGGGCACTGAGCTCGCCGACCGCATCCTCGGGGGCTGGCTGGGCCGGATCGCGGGCAACATGCTCGGCAAGCCGGTCGAGCAGGGCGACCACTGGACGCGGGACCGGATCGACCGTTATCTGCGGCAGGCCGCGGCCCTGCCGCTGACCGACTACCTCCCCGAGCCCGTCGGCGACAGCACGGACACCGACGAGTTCGAGCTGCGGCCCGAATGGCGCCAGTGCGTACGGGGCCGCATCCACGGCAGCTGCCGTGACGACGACGTCGACTACGCCATCCTCGGGCTCGACCTCCTGGAGACCCACGGTTTCTCCTTCAGCACCGAGCAGGTCGGTGACCTGTGGCTGCTGCGGCTGCCGTATCTGCAGACGTTCACGGCGGAGCGGGCGGCCTACCGCAACCTCGCCAATGGGCTCAAACCACCGCTGACGGCGACGTACGACAATCCGTACCAGGAGTGGATCGGCGCTCTCATCCGCGCCGACGTCTACGGCTGGACCTGCCCGGGGCTGCCGCGCCGCGCGGCCTCCCTGGCCCGCCGGGACGCCGTCCTCTCACACACCGGCAACGGCGTGTACGGCGCGATGTGGGCGGCGGCGCTCATCTCGGCGGCGTTCACCGCGCCCACCGTGCGGCACGCCCTGGACACGGCGCTGACCGTCATCCCCGCGAGCAGCCGTCTCTCGCGGACCGTGCGCCGGGTGCTCACGCTTCACGAGACGCGGATGACCTGGGAGGACACACTCAGCACGGTGGCCGAGGAGACCGCGGGCCTCGGCTGGATCCACACGATCCCGAACGCCGCGGTGCTCACGGCGGGGCTCCTGTACGGCGACGGCGACTTCACCCGCACCATCACGCTGACCGTCCGCGGCGGCCTGGACACCGACTCGAACGGCGCGACCGCGGGCTCCGTCGCGGGCGTCCTGTGCGGGGCCACGGCGGTCCCCCCGCAGTGGAAGGATCCGCTGGAGGACACCGTGCGCAGTGCGGTGTTCGGCTTCGACGGCGTGCGGATCAGCGAGCTGGCGTCGCGTACGGTCGCCCTGGTGGGGGCCGAGGCCTAGGCCTGCGTGATCCGAGAGACAGGCCCTAACCGACCACGGCAGCCGTGCTCGTCCTGAACGTCTCGGCCGTCACCCCCATCGCCCGCAGCAGCAGCCGGTCGCGCACGCCGTCCGGGAGGAAACGCAGCAGGGCGAGCACCCGTCCGTCGCGTCCGGTGGTGTAGAGCGTGTCGGGCCGACGGGCGGTCAGGGCTCGTACGACGGCGTTGACGGCCGGGGCGACCGGCCCCAGCGGCTGGCGGGCCGCGGCGGCCCGTACGGCGTCCAGGGCGCCCGCGTACCGGTGCTGGGTCTCGTGCGAGCCGGCCCAGCCCATGTCGGCGCTCGCCTTGTCGGCCGTGGTGAAGATGGCGGTGTCCATGGCTCCCGGCTCGACCAGGGAGACCTTGACGCCCTGGTGGCGCAGTTCCATCCGCAGAGCCTGGGTGAGCGCCGACAGAGCGGCCTTGGAGGCGGCGATCGGGCCGAAGAAGGGCGGTGTGACGCGGGCGGAGACGGCACCGAGGTTCACGATCCGGCCGCCGGCCGCGCGCAGTGCGGGCAGGAAGGCGCGGATCACCGCCGCCTGCCCGATCACGTTGATCTCGAACTGGCGGCGCCAGGCCTCGGCCGGCACCAGTTCGACGGGGCCCTGCCCCATGATGCCCGCGCTGTTCACCAGGGCGTCGAGACGGGGCCCCACCACGTCCGCGGCCGCCGCGACGGACTCCTCGTCGGTCACGTCGAGGAGGACGGGGGTGAGGCCGCCGTCGCGCAGCGCTTCGGCGTCCGCGGGTTTGCGGTGCGCGGCGTACACGATCCAGCCGTCGCCGCTCAGCCGTCGTGCGAGGGCGCCGCCCACACCGCCGGTGGCACCGGTGATCAGAACGGTTCGGGGAGGGGTCAGCTCAGCCACAAGGGCCGCCTTTCACAAGGGGGTTCGCTTTCCCTTCCACCCTCCGCCAGGCCGCATCCGCGTTGAAGAGTGCAGAATTTACTGGTGGCAGCGACACCAGGATCAGCACCCGGCACCGGCGACCAGGCCCGCGAGGCGCTCACCCCGGTTCCGGACGATCACGGCCGCAAGGCCCTCGCCGCGTTCCTGCGCTCCCGCCGCGAGCGCGCCGACCCCGCGGGGACCGGGCTGCCACCGGGTGGCCGCCGGCGTACCCCCGGGCTGCGCCGCGAGGAGGTCTCGCTGCTCTCCGGCGTGAGCCTGACCTGGTACACCTGGCTCGAACAGGGCCGGGACATCCATGTCTCCCCGCAGATCCTGCTCGCCCTGACCCGCGCCCTGCGGCTCGACGAGGTGGAGCGGGCCCACCTCTTCCGGCTCGCGGGCCTTCCGGCGCCCGAGCCCGCGGAACGCTCCCTGGAGGTCCCGGACCCCGTCCGCACCTTCCTGGACAAGCTGATGCCCAACCCGGCGTTCGTCATCGACCGCTGCTTCGACATCCTCGCCTGGAACCCGGCGCAGGAGCAGATCCTCGGCCCAGCCCTCCTGGACCGCCCGCGCCGCGAACTCAACAGCGCCTGGATGCTGTTCCGCGTCCCGGAGATCCGCGCGCTGATGCCTGAGTGGGAGCGGGAGGCCCGCTGGATGGCCGGGCTGCTGCGCCAGCAGGCGGCATACGAACTCGACAACCCGCGCTTCTCCGAACTGATCGCCGAACTCACCGACACCAGCCCGTACTTCGCCGAGGCCTGGGAGACCCACGACGTCGTGGAGTTCCGCTCCTCCGTACGCCGCTACCGGCACCCGGAGGTCGGCGACCTCGAAGTGTCCTACGTACGCCTGGCAGTGGAGGAAGCACCCAGGCTCAGCCTGATCTGCCACTTCGCCGAGCCGGGCAGCGAGTCCGAGGAACGACTGCGCAAGCTCGTAACCCCTGGCGAATGACGACGCTCGCTACCCTTCGTGGGTGACCACTCCAGACTTCGCCACGTACATCGCGGGACTGCCCCGCGTCCTCGCCGGGGCCGCCGCCCTCTTCCGCGACGCCGAGGGGCGGGTGCTGCTCGTCGAGCCGAACTACCGCGAGGGCTGGGCCCTTCCGGGCGGCACCGTCGAGTCGGACGACGGGGAGACCCCGCGGCAGGGCGCGCGCCGCGAGACGGCCGAGGAGATCGGCCTGGACGTCGAGCTCGGCCGGCTCCTCGCGGTCGACTGGGTGCACGGGACAGCGCGACCGCCGCTGGTGGCCTACCTGTACGACGGCGGGATCCTCGGCGAGGACGACCTCAAGTCGATCCGACTGCAGGAGGAGGAACTGCTGTCCTGGCGGCTGGTGCCGCGCGAAGAGTTGGCCGTATATCTGCCGGGCGCACTGGGGCGGCGCGTTCTCGCCGGGCTCGACGTGCTGGCGGAGGGCGCGGGGACTGCGGAACTGGAGAACGGCCACCGGGTGGGCTGACCGGGCGCCGTTCAACCCACCACGTTTCGCGGCTTATTGCCCTCCAGCGCAGCTCCTCGTCGGTGTCCCTCGCGATGAGGACCGATCGCTCAGCCGAGGATCCTGCGCTTCCGCTCCTCGAATTCGGCCGCGGTGAGCGGCGACAGCGGAGGAGACCGGGCACAGCGCTTCCTTTTCTCGCGGAAGGCCCGTGAAATTAACAGCTACCCCGGCCGACGCGCAATTATCGGCACACCAGGCACTTCTATTGGAGCACCGTACGGATTACCCCGCACATCAATCTTGGTGCTGCCCCGCGAAAATCCCTTGAGTTCTGCCGGTCGGTGATTCTCGTGGCAATCTGAAATGTGGGCCACCGACCGGTCCCAGCTTTCCGTGGAGCTGATTGGGCACACGTGGTCGGAGTCACCCTGGCAGGCCTGTCGATGGCCGCCAAGTTCTTGTGGCTGCCGTACTCCCCCATCTGCGCCGGCGTGCTGATCGCCGTGGATGCCTGCGTCATCTGGGCCCTGTGCGTCGGAACCAGCCGGAAATACCCGCACCGACCAGCCCACCGCGCCGTCCCCGCAACCCAGCGGGTGGGCAATTGAGCCGTTCAGACCGGGCCGGCACCCCGACCGGCTGACAGGCGACGCGCCACCAGGCCGTACTGGACTACAAGTGCTTTCGTTGTGGGGCGGATTCCTCCGAATGTCCGCGTCGGCACCCGTAGGGAGACACCAGTGGACACCAGCGGCAGTGACGGTCGCCAGCCCCTTGCCTTCCAGCTCCTCAAGGGGCAGAAGGCTCTGGTGACGGGGGCGAATTCCGGCATCGGCAAGGCCACCGCGATCGGCCTGGGGCGAGTGGGCGCCGATGTGGTGGTGAACTACGTGGCCGGGCAGGACGCCGCAGAAGAGGTCGTGCGCGAGATCGAGGGTTTCGGCGTCCGTGCCTACGCACACGAGGCGGACGTGTCGCAGGAGGACCAGGTCGTCGACATGGTTTCCCGCATGGTCAAGGAGTTCGGGACCATCGACGTCATGGTGGCGAATGCGGGGCTCCAGCGCGATGCCCCCGTCACCGATATGACCATGGCTCAGTGGCACAAAGTGCTGGACGTCAATCTGACCGGACAATTCCTGTGCGCCCGTGAAGCGGCCAAGGAATTCATGCGACGGGGCGTCGTCCCCGAGGTCTCCCGCTCCGCCGGAAAAATCATCTGCATGAGTTCGGTCCACCAGATCATCCCCTGGGCGGGCCACGTGAACTACGCGGCGTCCAAGGGCGGGGTGCAGATGCTCATGGCGACCCTCGCGCAGGAGCTCGCGCCGCACCGGATCCGGGTGAACGCCGTGGCTCCGGGTGCGATTCGTACGCCCATCAACCGCAGTGCGTGGGACACCCCCGAGGCCGAAGCCGAGCTTCTCCGGCTCGTCCCCTACCGCCGCGTCGGCGACCCGGACGACATCGCGAACGTGGTGGCCGCTCTGGCGTCCGATCTCTTCGACTACGTCGTGGGGACCACGATCTACGTGGACGGCGGAATGACGTTGTTCCCCGGTTTCGCCACGGGTGGCTGACGCCCGCTGCCCCGCAGCCATCCGGTACGAGCCACCGAGGCCCATGTGAACAACGTGATCGACCACTTTCTCGCGGACGGCCCACCACAACTTCTGCCCGCCCGGGAGCTGATGGCCTTCACCCTGGCCTCCCACATCCTGCTCGTGCCCTTCGGTGTGGCCCTGCCCGCCATCACCCTGCTGATGCACTACCGCGGGCTGCGCAAGGGCGACGCCGTCGCCCTGTTGCTCGCGCGGCGCTGGTCGGCGGTCATGGCCGTGCAGTTCGCCATCGGCATTGTGACCGGCACGGTGCTGTCCTTCGAATTCGGTCTGCTGTGGCCGGGGATGATGGGCCGTTGGGGCGATGTCTTCGGGCTCGGCTTCGGGGTCGAGGCGTGGGCGTTCTTCCTCGAAGCGATCCTCATCGCCATCTACCTCTACGGCTGGCGCCGGCTCAAGCCGTGGACGCACTTCTGGCTCGGCCTGCCGCTGCCGCTGACCGCCCTGATGGGGGCGTTCGGCATCGTCGCCGCGAACGCCTGGATGAACACCCCCCGCGGCTTCACACTCGACGCGTCCGGCAACCCCGTGAACGTCAACGTGCGTCAGGCGGTCTTCACGCCGATGTTCGGCCCCGAGTACTGGCACTTCGTGGTCGGCGTGATCCTGACCGCCGGGTATGTCGTCGCCGGGGTGTACGCGGTCGGCCTGCTGCGGGGCCGCCGGGACCGCTACCACCGGCTCGGCTTCACCGTGCCGTTCACCGTCGCCGCGATTCTCACCCCCGTGCAGTTCATGCTCGGGGACTCGATCGCCCGCTCCGTCTTCCACAAGCAGCCGGTGAAGTTCGCGGCCACCGAAATCGTCTGGAAGACCGACACCCATGTGCCGGAGTACATGTTCGGGCGCCTGCATCCCGACGGGTCGATCTCCGGCGGGATCAAAATCCCCCAACTGGACTCGATCCTGGCCGGTTTCAGCCCGAACACCAAGGTGACGGGCCTTTCGTCGGTCCCCGCGAGCGACCGGCCGACGGCGACTCAGGCCACGATCGCGCACTGGGCGTTCGACATCATGGTGACCATCGGGAGCCTGCTCATCCTGCTCGCGCTCTGGTACGGCTGGTGCTGGCTGCGCCGCCGTGACCTGCCCAGGTCGCGCTGGTTCTTCCGGTGTGCCGCCCTCGCCGGCGTGGCCTGCCTGCTGACCGTGGAGTGCGGCTGGATCACGACCGAAGTGGGCCGGCAGCCCTGGATCGTCTACCAGAACATGCGGGTCTCGGAGGCGGTGACGGACACCCGTGCCGCGTCCCTGTGGACGATGTTCGGCATCGTCGTGGTGGTCTACGTCCTCGTCCTCGGTTCCTTCCTGGCCGTCCTGTTGAAGATGAGCAGCCGGTGGCGGCTGGCCGACGAGGCCGCTCTCGCGGGAGCCACCGCCGAGGACCTGGAGGGCGACACCCCCTACGGGCCCCGCCTGTTGTCCACCACCGGAGGCAGGGACAAGGGGGACGAATGATCGAGGACGTCGTCGCATGGGTGCTGCTGGCCGCCGTAGCCGCCTACGCGTGCGCCGGTGGCACGGACTACGGCGCCGGATTCTGGGACCTCGTCGCGGGCGGCACCGACCGTGGCAAACGCCCCAGGTGGCTCATCGATCACGCCATGGAACCCGTGTGGGAGACCAACAACGTCTGGCTCATCTTCGTCCTGGTCATCATGTGGACCGGCTTCCCGGTCCTGTTCCAGACGGTCTTCTCCGCCATGTGGCTTCCCCTGGCGCTCGCGGCCGTGGGGCTCGTCCTGCGCGGCGCCGGCTTCGCCCTGCGCAAGCCCATGCGGCGTCTCGCCCGGCGCAGGGTGTACGGCGCCGTCTTCGCCGTCTCCTCGCTCCTGACGCCCTTCTTCCTCGGAGCGGCGATCGGGGGGATCGCCACGGGCCGGGTGGCTCCCGGCACGAACGCGTCCGCCGACGCGTGGTCCAACGGGACGTCCGTGATCGCCGGGCTGCTCACCGTCGCCGCGACCGCCTTCCTCGGGGCGGTGTTCCTGACCGCCGACGCCCGCCGCTTCGATGCCGCCGACCTCGTCGGTTACTTCCGGCTGAGGGCCTGGTGCAGTCTCGGCGTCATCGCCGTGCTGGCGATCGTCGGCCTGGCCGTGACCCACGACGACGCGCCCTACGTCCACGACGGGCTGACGGGCGGAATCGGTCTCGCCCTCGTACTGGTCGCCGTCGTCAGCGCGTTGACCACTGCCTGGCTGCTGTACCGCACCGCGACGGGATGGGCGAGGATCACCGCGGTCGGCAGCGTGGCCCTCGTCGTCGTGGCGTGGGGGCTGGCCCAGCGGCCCTATCTCATCCCCACCTCACTGACCGTGTCCCAGGCGGCCGGCGCGTCGACGACGCTGCGCTGGCTGATGCTGGTCACGGTCATCGCGGTGGTACTCGTCGGACCGCCCCTTGTCCTGCTCTACCGGCTGGACACCCGCGGCGTCCTCCAGCCCCTGACCGAGGCCGACTTGCGACAGACGGCGGCCGGACGGGAACCCGAAAACCTGTGAGCGGGATGCAGGCCCGGAAAGGGCCGCCGATCGTGTTGGTCCTGGGCGTGTCGGGTTCCGGGAAGACCACCGTCGGCAAGGCGGTCGCCGAGCAGCTCGCTCTGCCGTTCGTCGAAGGCGACGACTTCCATCCCGCCGCGAATGTCGCCAAGATGGCCGCAGGGCACGCACTGGACGACGCCGACCGCGAGCCCTGGTTGCGTGCCCTCGCCGACCGGATCCATCGATCCGCCGAGGCCGGCGAGGGGCTGGTCGTCGCCTGTTCGGCCCTCAAGCGCGCCTACCGCGACGAACTCCGGGCGGCCGCGGGCTCAGGGCTCTGGTGCTTGTACCTCGCCCTGGACCGGGACACCGCCTGGGACCGCGTGTCCCGGCGCACCAGTCACTTCATGCCCGCCCGGCTGGTCGACTCGCAGTTCGCGACGCTGGAGCCACTGGAACCGGATGAGCCGGGCATGACCGTGGACGCGACCGCCGGCCTCCCGGCCAATCTCGCCCGGGTGCGGGCAGCCGTCACGAGCTTCGGCGAACCCACGGCCCGCTGACGGGTCAGGCGCTCAGGAGTACGGCGACGTCTCCGGTCTGCGGCGTCGGACCGCCGGTACGGGTGACGGGGAGGAGCCGGCCGTCACCACGTACCAGGAACAGCATGGTGTGTCCGGCCGGGACGGGACCGTCGACGTGATGGGTCACGACTCGGGCGCCCCGGGCGTAGCGGCGCGTCAGTTCGGGTCCGGTCAGTTCCGGATCGAAGAGCACTTGGCCACCTGTGTAGGGGGCGATGACGCCCTGACTCTCCGTGGGCGGGCCGAGACGGTAGACCGTCCCCTCGACACTGCCTTCGAGGTTCATGGACGCCAGCGCGTTGAAGTCGTCCTCGCCGGTGAGGAGCAGGACCCCGGTGAGGCCTTCGAGCTCCGCGCCGGCGCCCGTGGCCGCGGCGAACAGCTCTCCTGGGGCGAGTTCGATCCCGGCGGCCCTGATGCTGTCGCGCTCGGCCTCGTGCCCTGCCCACATGACCACGTCAAGCCCCGCCGATCGCAGCGCCCGCCCCAGATCGATCACCCATGGATCGCCGCCCACGAGCAAGGGCCTGGAACGCGCCGGGCGCACCACTCCCAGCCGTCTGGCCATGGGCGCCGCGCTCAGCCCGTACAGCGTGACGGTGGCCACGATCACCACGAACGTGGCCGGGAGGATCTTGGCAGCGCCACCGACGCCCTTGTCGACCAGCGTGGCCGAGAACGTCGAGGCAGTGGCGGCGGCCACGATTCCGCGTGGTGCCATCCACCCGAGGAAGCCCCGTTCCCCGGCCGTCAGATCGGTCCTCAGTGCTGACCCGGCCGCCACGAGGGGCCGTACCACGACGACGAGGACCGCCACGAGCCCCAGCGTCGGCAGCAGCACGTGCCGCAGGGACTGAGGGCTGACGGTGGCCGAGATGGAGATGAACAGCAGTCCGATGACCAGATGCACGAGGGTCTCGAAGAACGGCCTTCGGGCGGGGACGTCCAAGCCGGGCAGGTTCGCCACCGCCAGCCCCATCAGCACGGCGGCGATGAGTCCTGTGTCGTCCCGGACCACGTCGCAGGCGGCCGCCACACCGACGACCGCGGCGAGTTGCACCGTGGTGCCGAGCACCTCGCCGAGCCGGAGCCTGCGCAGCACGAACGTCAGTACGGCAGCTCCGGCGACACCGCCGGCCACACCCACCGCCGTACTGACGGCGAATTCCCCGATCTTGCTTCCGAAGCCGCTGCGCCCTGCGGACATGACGCCGTGAAAGACCAGCGCGCCCAGGATGCCGCCCACCGGATCGATCAGCGAACCCTCCCAGATGAGGATCCGCTGCAACCGCTCCGTAGGGCGGACGAAGTTGAGCAGCGGGCCGACGACGGTCGGCCCGGACACCACCAGGATCGCTCCGAGCATCACGGCCGCGCCCTGGGACATCCCGAGCAGAGGTATGGCCACAAGCGCCGCCGAAGCGCAGGTGAACGGGGCGCCCAGCCAGATCAGCCGCACCACGACCCGGCGGGTGTGGGCCCTGAACCTCTTCAGGTCCAGGCCGAGCCCGGCATCGTAGAGGATCACCGCGACAGCCAGCGAGACGAGCGGGGAGAAGGTGCTGCCCAGCAGCCGCTCGGGGTTGACGTCGTCCGTCAGCGCGCCGGCGGTGAATCCGGCGGGCAGCAGAACGATCAGCGCGGGGATGTGCAGAAGGCTCGCCACCACCTGGGAGCCGGCGGCGAGTACGACGATCAGGCCGAGGCCGATGAGCACTTGGTCTTCCGTCACCGCGATGCCTCCCGCGCTCCCGGACGGCAGCCGCCTGCGCCGACCGGTCGTTCTTCAGCTGACACCGAGGCGCGATCGCGGCACTGTCGCTTCGAGCAGAGGCCCGCATTCCGCCGGTAGGAGCGAAGACACTTCCTCCGGCCCGCTACTCCGTCGCGTTCAGCGCGGCCGGCACTGGGATCCGCCCCGAGGCGACCAGCTGCGCACCCCCGCGTCGCAGGGCGGTGGCGAAGGGCGCGGGGGTGGTCACGGCATGCCCCCGGTCCTCGAATTCCATTGCAGCATCGGACGGGAGCCGCCGCACTTCGATGCGGTATTCACTCGCCGGGCCGGTTCAGGTCGCGGGATCGGATCCGCACACATCTCCTGTAACCATGACGAGCAGCGCGCCCCCACCGGACCCGGACAAGTCCGCAGACCAGTCGGACGACCAGCGGCTCTCGTCACGGGAACGCAGCGAACTGGACGAACTGCGGCACCGGGTGAGCGCCCTGGAGACCGCCGGACGGCCCGGGGCCGCGCGACAGCACTGGCTCCGGTCGACGGGTTCGGTCCTGCTGATTCTCCTCGCCTCTCTGCTGTCGCTGCTGGCCGTCGTCGCGGTCTGGGCGAACAGCATCGTGCGGGACACCGACCGCTACGTCGCCACCGTGGGGCCGCTGGCGAGCAATCCGGACGTGCAGAAGGCGGTCACCAACCGGGTCACCACCGCGGTTCTGGCACAGATCGACGTGGCGGCGCTGGTCAAGGAGCTGGAGCAGGCGGCGGCGCAGAAGGGCGCCCCGCCGAGGGCGGCCCAGCTGCTCGGCGACCTGAAGGGCCCGATCACGAGCGGCCTGCAGAGCCTGATCAGCGGCACGGTGGAGCGAGTGGTCTCCAGCAGTGTCTTCGACACCGTCTGGGTGGACGCGAACCGCTCGGCCCACAACGCCTTGGACAAGGCCCTCACGGGCGAGGCCGGTGGTGCGGTGTCCATCAAGGACGGTCAGGTCGCCATCGACGTCGGACCGATCATCACCAAGGTGAAGGACCGACTGGTCAGTGCCGGCTTCAAACCGGCCGCTCGGATCCCGGCCGTCCACACGAACTTCGTGGTGTTCGCCTCGAAGGACGTCGGCAAGATCAAAACGTATCTGCGGCTGCTGGAAATCATCGGCTCCTGGCTCCCCATCATCGCCGTACTGATCGCAGCCGCGGGCGTGTATCTGGCCGTCAACCGGCGCCGGGCGCTGATCGGGGCCGCGCTCGGGGTGTTCGTCGCCATGGTGGTGCTCGGCGTCGCGCTCACCCTTGTGCGGTCGATCTACCTCGACCATCTCCCCGTCGGGGCATCCGAGGCCGCCGCGGGCGCGGTGTACGACGCGCTGATCAAGTTCCTGCGCGCCGGCGTGCGGGCGGTCGGTGCGCTCGCTCTCGTGACGGCCATCGGCGCCTTCCTCATCGGCCCGTCCCGGGTCGCCGTCCTCACCCGTACAGGCTGCAGCAGAGGCATCGGCGCTCTGCGCGACGTCGCCGTGTCGGCGGGGCTCCGGCTGGGTGCGGTCGGCCGGTTCGTGCACCGCTACAAGCGGTGGTTCGGCGCCGCGATCCTGGCGGTCGCCGCGATCGTCCTGTTGACCTGGAGCTACCCGACCATGGCAGTCGTGCTGTGGACGGTGGTCATCGTGCTGGTCGCCTTCGCGATCCGCGAGTTCCTGGACTCCGGCACCCCTTCTACTTCTACGCCGTCCGCTCCTACGCCGTCCGTCTGACGCGCTCTCTTGTCGGCGCTCACTCCTACGCCGTCCGCCCGACGGCACGCTCCTGTCGGCGCTCGCTCACCTGCCGCCAGATCGCGCGCTGGCACTTGAGCGTGCCGGTACCGACCACGATCAGTACGACGATGTTGAGCAGGAGCTGGAGCAGCGAACCCCAGGCCTCGCTCCAGCTGGAGTAGGCCAACGAGACACCGATGTCGGCTCCCGCCGGGATGGTGGTCACCGAGATGAAGACGCCGAGCAGTGCGCTCGTCCTGGCCTCGGTCAGCGAGACGATGCCGACGATCCCGGCCAGCACCGCCACCACGGCCGAGAAGAAGTTGGGCGTGTTGATCAGGTTCGAGACGGGCCTCAGCCCCAGCTCGAATCCCCTCGGCTGCAGCCCGAAGCCCCGGACGAGGAGGGCGAAAAGGAAGGTCGCGACAATGGCCAGCAGGAATCCGACGAGCAGGGCCATGAGGCCCTGCCGGATTCTCGGCCGGGAATGGCGGTCGATCCCGAGGGCGACGCTGGTGATGGCCCCGTACTCGGGTCCGACCACCATGGCCGCGACGATGAGGATCTCAGAGTTGGTGATGATGCCGACCGCGCCGATGATTCCGGCGATCATGAGGAAGAGATAGAAGCTCGGAGGGTACCTGCCCTCGGCCCGGATCCGGGCCTCCACCTGCTCCCACACCGGCGCGCGCAGCCGGGCCCCGAGTTCTTCGGCCCCGGCCCTGGCCGCAGTCTCCGAGAACACGGTGTCGACGGGATCGAGGACGATGGAGCCACGGCGTTCCAGTCCGAGGTCCCGCAGGCCGCGCAGCACCTCGTTCGCGGCTCCGGTCAGGACGTCACACTCGATGGACTCGCCGTCGGGGTTGCGTACGCTGCCCGTCCGCAGGAGCAGGTTCAGGACGCACGGCTCGGCGCTCAGCAGGGACATGGTGCGTTCCGTGAGGTCCGGCGGACACACCGCTCGGACGTGGATCATGTCCATCCGGACCTCCGCGTATCGGTGCGGTCTGCGCCGGCTTGTGGCCCGGACCGGTCGCTCATCCATTAACGCGGCGTGCCCTGAGCACGGCAACTCGGCGTGCCGGAATCAGACACCTGCCGGATGGTGGGGGCATGCCGATGCCCGACGAGCTGAGCGAGGCCGACTTCCAGTCGCTCTACCGGCACTTGCGCGACACCGCCCCGGGCGGCGCCGCACCCCGGGGCGCCCTGGAAACGATCACCGAGGCACAGGTACTGGCGGCGGTCCGCGAGGTGCGGTCGGGGCGAACGGTGTCGCTCGCCGCTCCCGTGAACACGCGTACCGGACCCGACGACGCCGATCCGGCCGAGCACCGGCTCACCGCTCCGGCCGACGGCGAGCCGAGCTCGAGCGGTCTGGATTTCGCGCGGGACCGTTTCGCCATGAACATTCACGGCGATGTGGACAGCCACATCGACGCGCTCTGCCACGTCATCTACGACGGCACGCTGCACGGCGGCACACCGGCGGCGGACGTACTGTCGTCCGACGGAGCGAGCGCCCTGTCCATCGACCTGGCCCGCGACGGCATCGTCGGACGCGGGGTCCTCCTCGACGTCCCCCGGCTGCGCGGCGTGCCCTGGCTCGAACCCGGATCACAGGTGACGGCCGACGACCTCGCCGCCGCCGAGGCACGGCAGGGGCTCCGCGTCGGCCGGGGCGACATCCTCCTCGTACGGGTCGGGCACCGCCGACGTCGTGAGGAACTGGGCCCCTGGGACACGGCCGCCGCTCGTGCCGGACTCCATCCGAGCGCCATGGAGTTCCTGGCCGAGCGGGAGGTGGCCGTACTCGGCAGCGACGGCAACAACGACACGGCCCCCAGCGCGGCGCAGGGGGTGGCATTCCCGGTGCATGTGCTCGCCATCCACGCGATGGGACTGCATCTGCTCGACTATCTGCGGTTCGAGGACCTCGCGCCGATCTGCGCGCGGGAAGGCCGCTGGTCGTTCCTCTGCGTGATCGCCCCTCTCCGGCTGCCCGCGGCCACGGGCTCCCCCGTCAATCCCCTCGCGATCCTGTGACGGCCGGACCGGCTCAGGCGGTCAGCTGGTAGATGCTCCTGCCCACCAGCCACAGCCCCAGCAGCAGCGACAGCGACACGATCGCCTGGTCCTGATGTCGCTCCAGCCACGTACGCAGCCTTCCGAGCCGTACGCGGGCCGAGTCGGCGGCGAAGGTCGCGTAGATCTCCATGGTCATGAGGACGGAGCTGGCCAGCAGGCAGTAGCCCAGCAACGCCGCGTACGAGGCGGCATGGGAGAGATCGGCCTGCACCACTGTGGCGGCACCGGCCGCCACCACCCCCCACGGCTGGAGGAACAACGCCAAACCGGCCGCCGTCCACGGGGAGATCCGGTCGAGCCGCGACATGAAACCGGAGGACTTCTTCCGCCGGCCCACCCTGCGGCGGATGTGCTCCGCGTACCAGACGAGCCCGACGCCGATGGCCAGTTTGGCGGCCAGCGCGGCCGTGGAGGGCGGGGACTTCGGCGGCGGCGGCTTCCCGCCGGTCATGAGCAGCACCACCGCGATGATCCCGACGAAGGAGGCGAGCCAGGCGAGAACGAAAGCCAGCCCCTTCCAGATCCCGCTGCGCGCGGACAGCACCAGCACGAATCCGGTGACCGGCAAGGGGTACAAGGCGATCGCCAGGCCGATGAGGAACAGGTCAAGGACCATCGCTGCCCCCGCGTGGCCTCGCGAGACTCGCAACGGCGCCGGCATCGCGCATATGGCCATCGTCACCGCCGCCGCAGGCACCCACAAATCCGCAGTTCCGCCCGGAACGCCGTCGGCGGCCGCCTCACCCGTCCGGCGCAACGGCGCTCGCGCCGCGGGCCCGGCGGCTGCTCCGGGCGGCAACCTGGTGGCGCGGTCACGTCTCGAGCGGTGTGGAGCCCAGGCCCGACCCGGGGAGCAGAATGCGCGCAGGCAGAGGATCCGGCTCGACCACGGACGGCCGGGCGAGCCGTTGGCGCGGGCGGGCGGCGGCTCTGCGGGTCCGGCTGCTGCGGCTCCGCGCCACCGCCGAGGGGCGGTTCCCGGTGATCACCCGCCTCACCTCGCACTTGGTCGCGGTGAACCTGCTGGATTCCGCGACGCGGCTGGCAGCCCAGGCCTTCCTGACCGCCGTTCCGCTGCTCTTCGTGGTCGCCTCTTTCGCCCCGCAGGCGGTGCGCAACGAGATCATCACCTCCGTGCACGACGTCTTCGGCATCAACGGCTCCGCCGACGAGCAGCTGAAGAAGGTCTACCAGGCCGATCCCGGAAGCCTGCGGCAGAGCACCGGGGCGGTCAGCGCACTGATGGTGCTGCTCTCCGCCACCGCGTGCAGCCGTGCGATGCAGCGGCTGTGCCAACGCGCCTGGCGGCTGCCGAGTGCGAGTGTGCGGATCGCCGCCTGGAGATGGGTCGTGTGGATCGTGGTCCTGCTGGTCGTGATCGCCCTGCAGGGACCGCTGCGGAACGGATTCGGCCTGGGGCTGTGGCTGGGTCTGCCGCTGCTGTTGATCACCCAGGTGGGCATCTGGTGGTGGACCCAGCACCTGCTGCTCGTCGCGCGCGTCCCCTGGCTGCCGCTGCTGCCCGGCGCGCTCCTCACCGGGGCGGCCCTGACCACGCTGACGGTGATCTCCAAGCTGTACGTGCCCGCCGCGCTCAACCGCAGCCTGGACCAGTACGGTTCACTGGGCGCGGTCTTCACCGTGCTGTCGTGGCTGATCGGAATCTGCGTCGTCATCGCCGTCGGCATCACCGTCGGCGCGGTCATCGCCCGGGAACCCGCCGTGTCCCGGCGCCTCGGTTCACCCGACTAGCCCAACTCGCCGGAGATATCGCCCAGAGATACCGTGGTAGTCGGGCCAGCTGCCCAAAGCAGGTGGGGGCGGATATCCAATTCATCCGGCAGGACCGCACCATGCTCCAAGGACGGTGGCGGGCATGACCGAAGCGCAGCACTACGACGTCATCGTGATCGGCACCGGTGCGGGCGGCGGCACGATCGCCCACCGACTGGCGCCCACCGGAAAACGGATCCTCCTTCTCGAACGCGGTGACTATCTGCCCCGCGAACGCGACAACTGGGATTCCACCGCGGTCTTCGTCAAAGGGAAATACCGCGCTCCGGAGTTCTGGTACGACAAACATGGAAACCAGTTCCCGCCCGAGGTCAATTACTACGTGGGCGGCAACACCAAATTCTACGGCGCCGCACTCTTCCGTATGCGCCCCGAGGACTTCGGCGAACTCCGCCACCACGACGGCATCTCCCCCGCCTGGCCATTGAGCTACGAGGAACTCGAGCCGTACTACACGCAGGCCGAACACCTCTACCTCGTCCACGGCCGGCACGGCGAGGACCCGACCGAGGGTCCCACCAGCGCCCAGTACGCCCACCCGCCGGTCCAGCACGAGCCGCGCATCCAGCAACTCAGTCACGACCTGGAGAAGCAGGGGCTGCACCCCTTCCACCTGCCGATCGGGGTGAACCTCACCCAGGACGAGCGCGGTCGGGCCGTACACGCCAGCGCCTGCATCCGCTGCGACCGCGTCGACGGCTTCCCCTGCCTGGTCGGCGCGAAGTCCGACGCGCAGGTCATCTGTGTCGACCCCGCGCTCGAACACGCCAATGTCGAGATGGTCACCCATGCGGACGTGCGGCGCCTGGAAACGGACGCGACCGGCCGGAGCGTCACCTCGGTCGTCGCGACGGTGGGAGACGGGGACGCTGCGACCGTCGAGTTCAGCGCCGACATCGTGGTCGTCGCCTGCGGGGCCGTCAACTCCGCCGTCCTGCTGCTGCGTTCGGTCAATGACCGCCATCCGCGGGGCCTGGCCAACAGCTCGGACGTGGTGGGCCGGCACTACATGCGGCACAACAACCTGGCCCTGATGGCTGTGTCCAAGGAACCGAACGACACCAAGTTCCAGAAGACCCTGGCGCTGCACGACTGGTACCTGGGATCCGACGACTGGGATTATCCCCTCGGCGGCATCCAGATGCTCGGCAAGTCCGACTCCGCGCAGATCCACGGCGAAGCGCCCCGCTGGGCCGGGGCCGTCACTCCCGACATGCCCTTCGAGGTGCTCGCCCACCACGCGGTCGACTTCTGGCTGTGCGGAGAGGACCTGCCCGCCGCCGACAACCGCGTCACCCTGGACGAGGACGGCGGCATCCACCTGGCCCTCGACGAGAAGAACAATATCGCCGGGCTGAACCGCCTGCGGCACAAACTGCAGGGCATGCTCGGCCACTTGGGCATGCACGAACACCATCTCCTGTCGCGCAGCATCTACCTGCACAAGGGCATGCCCATCGGCGCCACCGCGCATCAGGCGGGCACGGTCCGCTTCGGCCGCGACCCCGCCGACTCCGCCCTCGACGTCAACTGCAAGGCCCACGACCTCGACAATCTCTACGTCGTCGACACGAGCTTCTTTCCGAGTATCGGAGCGGTCAACCCCTCGCTGACCGCCATCGCCAACGCCCTGCGCGTCGGCGACCACATCGCCGAGCGACTGCAGTGACCTCCCACGACCCGGCCGACGGTCACACCAAGCACCGGACGCCGCAGGAGCGAGCCGCACTCGGCAAGGCCGCCCGGGCTTCCGTACCCCGCTCCAGCCACGCCGAGTTCGCGCCCACGCAGAAGCGGCCCGACCCGGTGGACATCATCGAGGCGCAGTCGGCGACGCGCGTGCCCGAGCTCGTACCGATCCGCTACGGCAGGATGACCGAGTCACCGTTTCGCTTCTACCGTGGGGCCGCCGCCATCATGGCCGGGGATCTGGCCGACACCCCCCGGTCGGGCATCAGAGCGCAACTGTGCGGCGACGCGCACCTGCTGAACTTCCGGCTGCTGGCCTCGCCCGAGCGCCGCATGATGTTCGACATCAACGATTTCGACGAGACGCTGCCCGGCCCGTGGGAGTGGGACGTCAAGCGGCTGTCCGCCAGTCTCGTCATCGCGGGCCGGGCGAACGGATTCAGCAACAAGGAGCGGGCCGACATCGTGCGGTCGTCGGTGCGGTCCTACCGCGAGTGGATGCGGAGCTTCGCCCTGACGGGCAATCTCCCCGTGTGGTACTCCCAGTTCGACGAGGAATGGGTGTGGGAGCACTTCGTCCAGGACGTGAGCGCGCGGGCCCGCCAGCGCTGGTCGCAGTCGGTGGCGAAGGCACGCACCCGGGACAGTTTCAACGCCTTCGACAAACTCACCCACGTCGTCGACGGGACGACTCGCATCGCCGCGGACCCGCCGCTGATCATGCCGCTCCAGGACCTGCTTCCGGAGGTCGAGCGCAGCGCTCTGGAGAAGCAGATCCGCCGGCTGATCGAACGCTACGGTCAGAGCCTGCAGTCGGACCGGCGATTCCTGCTGGAGCAGTACCGGTTGGTCGACGTGGCCCGCAAGGTGGTCGGGGTCGGCAGCGTCGGCACCCGCTGCTGGATCGTTCTCCTGCTCGGTCGGGACGACATGGACCCGCTGTTCCTGCAGGCCAAGGAGGCCGACGAGTCGGTGCTGGCACCGTTTGCCGGGGCCGGCGGCTTCCGGACGCAGGGCGAGCGGGTGGTCTCCGGCCAGCGGCTGATGCAGGCCACCAGCGACATCTTCCTGGGCTGGGAACGGGCCGACGGCATCGACGGCCGCCGACGGGACTTCTACGTACGGCAGTTGCGGGACTGGAAGGGCATCGCCGAGCCCGAGTCGATGATGCCGGCCGGAATGCGGGCGTTCGGTGAAATGTGCGGGGCCACCCTGGCCCGCGCGCACGCGAGGTCGGGTGACCGGATCGCCATCGCCGCGTATCTGGGCGGGGGCGATGTCTTCGACCGGGCGCTGGTGACGTTCGCCGAGCGCTATGCCGACCAGAACGAAAAGGACCACCAGGCACTCGTCGACGCCGTCCGTTCGGGGCGGGTGAAGGCTGAAGCAGCCTGACAAGGAGACCAGCATGGACCGCTATCCGCCCATCGCCGACCACGGGCTCGTCGGGGACCTGCAGACCGCGGCTCTGGTGTCGTCTCAGGGAGTGATCGACTGGTTCGCGGCACCGCGCTTCGACTCGCCGAGCATCTTCGCCTCCCTGCTCCACCACGACGGCGGAGGCTATTTCCTCCTCGCCCCCGAGCACCCCGAAGGGACCTGGAAGCAGCTCTACTACCCGGACACCGCCGTTCTGGTGACCCGCTTCATGTCGCCCGACGGAGTCGGCGAGATCGTCGACCACATGCCGGTCCAACCGGGCCTGACGGCGACCGACCGGCACGCCCTGGTGCGTGTCGTACGGGCGGTGCGCGGCACCGTACGCTTCGCCCTCGAATGCCGGCCGCGGTTCGACTACGCGCGGGCCACCCACGAACTCGAGCTGACGCGCGACGCGGCGACATTCCGGGCCCCGGGGACGACCGCCTACCTTCAGGGCACCATCCCGCTCGAACGGGACGGTCAGGACGTCCGGGGCGCCATCACCCTCAACGACGGAGAGGCGGCCGCCGTGGTCTTCACCGTGTGTGCGCCGGGCGGGGAGATGCCGCCGCCGCCCACCACCGACCGGGTCACCGAAGCGCTCTGGGAGAACGTCGACTTCTGGCAGAAATGGGTGCGCACCTCGCGCTACCACGGCCGCTGGACGGAGATGGTGCACCGTTCCGCGATCACCCTCAAGCTCCTCACCTACGCGCCCACGGGCGCGCCGGTCGCCGCCGCCACGATGGGACTGCCCGAGCAGGTCGGCGGTGAGCGCAACTGGGACTACCGGTACACCTGGGTGCGGGACGGATCCCTGTCGGTGCGGGCACTGCTCGACCTCGGCTTCGTGGAGGAGGCGACCCGCTTCACCCGCTGGCTCGGCGACCGCCTGGGCGCCCGCGAAGGACCGGACGACGAACCCCTCCAGATCATGTACCGGGTCGACGGCGACCCTCATCTGACGGAGGAGATCCTGGAGCACTTCGAGGGCTACCGCGGCTCCTACCCGGTCCGGGCCGGCAACGCCGCCTCCGACCAGCTGCAGCTCGACATCTACGGCGAGGCCCTCTACGCCCTGGCCGAGGGCCGCGAGGTCGGCGAACAGTCGGGCTATCACGGGTGGAAGAGCCTGGCCGCCACCCTGGACTGGCTCGCCGACTCCTGGGACCGGCCCGACGAGGGCATCTGGGAGACGCGGGGCGGACGCAAGGACTTCACCTACAGCCGGGTGATGTGCTGGGCCGCCTTCGACCGCGGTCTGAAGCTGGCAGCCGAGTTCAGCAGGCCGGCCGACACCGCGCGCTGGACCCAGGCCCGGGACGCGATCCTCGAACAGGTCATGGAACGCGGCTGGAACGACAAGGAGCAGGCCCTCGTCCAGCAGTACGGCGGCGATGTCCTGGACGCCTCCCTGCTCCTCGCCCCCCGGGTCGGATTCCTGGCCCCCCGCAGCCCTGCCTGGCTCAACACCCTCGACGCCATGGACCGCGTCCTCGTCTCCGACAGCCTCGTCTACCGCTACGACCCCCAGGCCTCCCCCGACGGACTGCGCGGCTCCGAAGGAACGTTCAGCCTGTGCACGTTCCTGTACGTCGACGCCCTCGCCCGCGCGGGGCGGCTCCCCCAGGCCCGCTACACCTTCGAGAAGATGCAGACGTACGCGAACCACGTCGGCCTGTTCGCCGAGGAGATCGGCCCCAGTGGCGAGCAACTCGGCAACTTCCCGCAGGCCTTCACCCACCTCTCCCTCATCATGGCCGCGACGACACTGGACGAGTCTCTCGACGCGCTCCGCCGCTGAACTCCGGGATACCCGGCCCCTGCGGCAGCAGTTCGGTGGTCACGAAGGACACCACGGCAGCGAGTGCGATCACCGGCACCGTCCCCGAGTTGCCCACCACCAGCACGACCAGCACCACACAGCTGACGGGCAGCCGCAGCGCGGCGGCGGACGCGGCCGCCATACCCGCCGCCATCCCCGGCACGACGCCGAGCCCCGGCAGCGGCGCGAGCAGGACACCCAACGCGCCGCCCAGGAACAGCGAGGGGAAGGTCGGACCACCACGAAGGCTTCCCAGACAGAGCGCATACGCGACGGTCTTGAACACCAGGACCGCCACCAGACTGCTGACCGGCCACGCGTGCGGGTCGGCGGCCAGTTGCGCCAGGGTGGACTGGCCGGACAGGGACACCTCGGACGGCGGACGGCCGGTGATCACCGCGTAGAGCGCCGCGGAGCAGGCCGCACCGAGTACGCAGAGCACCGTGTTCCGCAACGGATGCGCGGCCACGAAACGCGCGGCGATCCGTCCGCCCACGGTGATCCAGTGGACGCCCGCCCCGATGACGACCGCCATCGGCACCGACCACAGCACGTCCCCGGCATCGAGGAGGGACGGAGCGGGCAGTCCGATGCTGAGGCTCCCGGTCTTCAGTCCGGTCCAGTCGCCGAAGCCGGTGAACACAATGGCGCCGACTCCGCTGGACAGCAGCGCGGGGAGCATCACCGCGAACAGCTGCGGCCCGCCCACTCCGGCCACTTCCATCAGCAGCACGGCCGCCACCAGCGGACTGCCGAAGATCACGGAGATGGCCGCCGCGGCGCCGGCGGCACCGAGCAACGCCGTGCGCGCCTTGGTCGCTGGAGCGCGTACGAGATCCAGGAAGACCAGCGCCAGACCGCCGCCGAGGGCGATCAGGGGCGCCTCGGGGCCGAGCACGGCTCCCAGCGGCAGGCTGGCCAACGCGGCGAGGGCCACACCGGGAACAGCGGCTTTCGACGCCCCTCCCGCATGCAGGCCCGCCGCCGGAATATGTCCTCCCCGGCCGGGAAACCGCAGGACGACCAGGGCAACGACCACTCCCGACACGACAGCGAAGGGAAGCGGCCACCACCACGGGGGATTCGTCCACCCGAGATGGTGCGGCCAGTCCACCCAGATCAGCTGCTCCAGCTCGTGGAGCAGGACGAGAAACCAGAACGCGACCAGCGACACCGGAATGCCGATCAGGCCGCAGAACACCAGCGTCCGCCGGTACGCGGGCTGACGCAGCATGTTCCGCAGCTGGTCGGCCTCTTGGGGCTGGTTTCCCGGAGCAGGCTCTGCCTCTTCGGGCTTCGGCTCGGTGATGGCTCTACTCCTGAGTCCGCTCGGAAGCGATTCCGCCGGTCGGAGCGCGAGGCTACCCACCAGCTCAGCAATGCCGTTCCCAGCCACGCGACACCGCACAGAAACCCTCCGGGTGGACGCGCCACCCGCGGCAACCAGCGATGACCGGTACAGCGAGCGCACTGGGACGGCCTCAAGAGACAGAACTGGGCCGGGTTGGCCCGGCTCTCCCTCGAAGTCGACGAGGAGGAGTTACCCGCGCGTGCCCACGGCGAGGCGCGGGATTCCTCCGACAGGAGCGACAAGAAGAAGTGGCGTCCGGCTACAGGCCGGGACGTCAAGAGCCGTGACGAGCAGGAGAAGGACGACCGCCAGTTCGTCGAAAGCCACGGAGGCCACTACGTCTACACGTACGAGGAACCCGACACATCGGCATGGAAGCGCAAGCGGGTGCGCCAGCCGGACGGTACCGTCGCCCATCGCGTGATCCGTCCCGTGTTCGAAGGGGCATTGGAAGATCTCAAGCGCGGGACGACGCCGGACGGACAGTGGTTGGACGGACTGATCGTCTATGACATCGACCGACTGACGCGCCGAGTTCACAACCACTTTCGTGACGGGGACTGCGGAGGCGAAGCCAGTCGATTCCCCGGAGCCCGGCTGTGTGCCCAGCCCCTTCGGGATCCGCTCACGAAGAGCGCCTATCGGCCGTGGGTCTCGGATCCCTTGAGGTAAGTCAGCCGCCTTCGGTCGCGCTCAGTCGTCAAGTCGAGCGCGGTCACGGGATGGCGGGTCCACACAGGTGAGCCGTCGATCCACGGCACGAGCACGGTGACGGGACGGAGCAAGCCGTGGACGTCCGCGACACCCACCGGCGGGAGGCGTCGTGCCTGCCGCTTCTTGGCGAGCCGCAGAAGCATGGGCGGAGCCTCGTCCGGGTCGCCGTCGGCCCGGTACAGCACCAAGTAGGCCTCGCCCGCGTCCGGTTCGCGCAGCAGCAGCCAGCGCATCGGGCGTACATGCTCGCCGACGGCCACGCGAGCGAGACCGCGGGCGAGCCGCGCTTCGAACACGAGGGCCACCAGGCCGCAGGCCGAACCTACGAGGAAGAACCACCCGCGGCCGACCCCGCCGAAGATGTGCAGCACGCCGCCGAACCCGCTAAGCGCTGCGAACACGGTCCAGGCGGCGATGCCGGGAAGGCCGAAAGCGGTGAGGAGGCCGCGGTTACGCCACCAGACCAACCGCCGTCGACTGTCGGTCACGGGTGCGGGTGGCTGCGGCCGTACGGCCTCGGACGTGGAGCGCACGGCCGCTTCGAGGAGGGCGTCGTGGGTGAGTTCAGCGGCAGCCAGGGGCGCCTGCCGGGAGCGTCGAAGGGCTGTTCTGCGGCGACGTTCCCTCCGCGACTCGGGATCCAGCCTGCGTAGCAGGCCGACCCATGCCGTGACGCCCATCAACAGACCGCCGAAGAAGATCATGACCCAGGCGAAGTCACCGGCCTCCGTGCCGTCCTGAAACCCCTCGAAGTAACCCACCGCCGCGCCCGGGGCGGCAATGAGGAGGCCCACGACACCGACGCGCAGCAACCACTTCTCGGGCGCGGTGCCCGGGCCCACGGGGGGAACGCCCCAGCGATCGTCCATGCCTCTCCTGACCTCATGCGGTGTACAACAGACACATGAGTGCGCCGGATGGTTGCGCGGCCTCTCGTGCGTTCCTCGCCCGGGTCGGCTCGTGGTGACATCCGCGGATGACGGAGGGTTGCAGAGGTCTGTGAGCGCGGCTTGACGTGGATCAAGCCCTCGTTCCTCTCACGGGCGGCAGTCGGCCGGTTGGTGGGCTCGTCCGGTCACGCACCGAGCTGAGCCAGCAGTCCATCCTCGGCGGAGTATGGGTGCTCGTGGGGCAACAGTCGGGCCGCGGAATTCAGGTCGCCGCCACTGACTAGCGTCTGGATTTCGCGGGCGAGCGGAGTCACGTCACTGATGCTGACCGTCCACTCGTCCGCGTACCGCCGTACAGCCTCGCCGGAGAGGCCGAGTTGCAAGGAGCGGTACGGCAGGGCTTGAAGGTGCAGGTCGCGCTCGGGGTCCCACTGGATGCGAGTGGGCGCGCGCTTCAGCTGACGCTGCCAGGTGGCGCGGTCCGGGTGCACTCCGTGCACGTAGCTCGACAGGCACGCGCGGCGCAGGGCCCACTCGAAGCCGTCCCGCATGATCTCAACAGCGAGGACGGTTTCCTGACCTGCTTTCGTGCCCCAGCCGCAGCGGTACATCATCCACAGGAACGACGGCTTGATCCACGTCATGCGGTCCCGCTTCCACTCGGCGGGAAAGCGGCCGTCGCGGGCGGCGGGCAGTCCGATTTCAGGGGAGTATGCCTGGTAGACGGTGATCGTGGATGCCGTGTGCAGTGCGCGGATCCTGCGGGGCGGTTCTTCCATGGCATACAGCGTGGAGCCGGCCAGTGGGCGCGGCCACTGATTTTCTACCGCCGTTCACGCCGGCGGAGAGCCGGCCGCAGCACCGTTGCCGGGTGCCACGGCCGTCGTCTTGGAGAACGGGGACCCTCTCCCACGGCCAGGAGGCAACGGCTGTGAGTGCGGGACATGCCCCTCAGCCGATCGGCACAGCCGACGATGCGAGGGGCACGCCCCGATATCCGCTCGCTCCGACCAGGCAGGCGTCCTACTCTCGGCCCATGGGCAGCCCTCTAGTAGCCATCCTCAGTGGCGCAGGTATCTCCACCGATTCCGGAATCCCTGATTATCGCGGTCCGAATGGACTCTGGCGGCGGGATCCCGAGGCCGAGAAGCTCGTCACGTACGAGTACTACATGGGGGATCCGGAGATCCGGCGGCGCTCGTGGCAGATGCGGCGCAAGAACCGGACGCTGAAGGCGGAGCCGAACGCCGCGCATCGGGCGGTGGCCGAGCTGGAGCGGTCCGGGGTGCCGGTGCGGGTGATCACGCAGAACGTGGACGGACTGCACCAGCTCGCCGGAATGCCGGCGCGAAAGGTGCTGGAACTGCACGGGACCGCGCGGAGCGTCATCTGCACGAAGTGCCACGCCAGACAGCCGATGGAGGACGCTCTCGCGCGGGTCGAGGCCGGTGAGGTGGACCCGCCCTGCCTGGAGTGCGGCGGGATCCTCAAGTCGGCGACCGTCATGTTCGGCGAACGGCTCGACCCGGTGGTGCTGGGTGAGGCGGCCGCCATCACCAAGGCCTGCCAGGTGTTCATCGCCGTCGGGAGCAGTCTGCAGGTGCAGCCCGCCGCCGGGCTCGCCGGCGTCGCCGCCGATCACGGGGCCCGGCTGATCATCGTCAACGCCGAGCCGACCCCGTACGACGAGCGGGCCGACGAGGTCGTACGGGAACCGATCGGCACCGCGCTGCCCGAACTGCTGCGCAAGTTGAGCGACTAGCGGGCTGAACAACTGGTGGGCCGAGCGGCTAGAAGAGGGCCGCTCCGCTCTCGAAATCCAGCAGCCGCTTCTTGCGGTCCAGGCCGCCTCCATATCCCGTGAGGCTGCCGTTCGCGCCGACGACGCGGTGGCAGGGCACGATGATGCCGATCGGGTTCTTGCCGTTGGCGAGGCCGACAGCGCGGGAGGCGCCCGGGTTGCCGAGGGCCTCGGCCAGTTCGCCGTACGAGCGGATCTCGCCGTACGGGATCTTCCGGAGCTGCTCCCAGACGCTGCGCTGGAAGGAAGTGCCGGCCAGGCGCAGTTCGAGCGTGAACTCCTTCAACTCGCCGGTGAAATAGGCCCGTAGCTGGTCTGTCGCCTCGTCGAAGAGCGTGTCGTCGCGCTCGCCGAAGTTCTCCTCGGGCGGGCGATGGCGCTGGCCGACCATGTAGAGGCCGCACAGGACGCCGTCGTCGGCGACGAGCGTCAGGGGGCCGTAGGGGCTCTCGATGACCGTGTGGACCGTGTGCTGTTTCACTGGACGTCCTTGAACGGGCTTATACGGGAAGGAAGTTGATCGGGTGGCTGTCGGTCGCCCACAAGTACTGGACCGCGTACGCGCGCCAGGGGCGCCAGGCCGCGGCGCGGGCGGTCAGGGCGACCGGGGTGGACGGGAGGCCCAACTCCTGGGCAGCGCGCCGGATTCCGAGGTCGGTGGGGAGGAAGGCGTCGGGGTCGCCGAGAGCACGCATGGCGATGACGTCGACCGTCCAGGGGCCGAACCCGGGAAGCGCCAGCAGCTTCGCACGTGCCTCCGCCCAGTCGCTCTCCACCCCCAAATGGAGTGTTCCTTCGGCGAGTTGGCGTACCAGCGTGGTGAACGTGGTGCGGCGGGTACGCGGCATCGCGAGTGACTCGGGATCGAGTGCGGCGAGCGCCGGGGCCGAGGGGAAGAGGTGGGTGAGGCCGCCCTCCGGGTCGTCGACCGGTTCACCGTGCGCGGCGACCAGACGGGCCGCGTGGGTGCGGGCAGCGGCCGTGGAGACCTGCTGGCCCAGCACCGCTCGCGCGGCGAACTCGGCCTCGTCGACCGTGCGCGGCACCCGACGCCCAGGTGCCTTGTCGACGAGCGGGGCGAGCAGCGGGTCGGTGCGCAGCTGGTCGTCGACCGCGACCGGGTCGGCGTCCAGGTCGAGCATGCGACGGCAGCGGCTGATGGCGACGGGCAGGTCGCGCAGATCACTGAGGGTGAGGCGGCACGCGATGTGGTCCGACCGCGGCGTCAGGGCGACGATTCCGTGCCCGTACGGCAGCCGCAGGGTCCGCCGGTATGCCCCGTCGCGCCACTCCTCGACGCCCGGAACGGCGGTCGCCGCCAGGTGGCCGAACAGGTTGTCGGGGTTGAGCGGGGCGCGGAAGGGGAGCCGGAGGCTCAGCACGCCCGGCGTGACTCCCGCCCGCTTCTTGGGCAGGCGGGCGCGCAGCTCGCTCGGCGACAGTGCGAAGACCTCGCGCACGGTGTCGTTGAAGGCTCGAATGGAGGAGAACCCGGCCGCGAAGGCGATCTCCGCCATCGGCAGCGGGGTGGTCTCGATGAGCAGCCGCGCGGTCTGCGCCCGCTGGGCCCGGGCGAGCGCCAGCGGTCCGGCGCCCAGCTCGGCCAGGAGCTGGCGTTCGATCTGGCGGGTGCTGTAGCCGAGCCGGGTGGCCAGGCCGGGGACGCCCTCACGGTCCACGACGCCGTCGCCGATCAGCCGCATCGCACGGGCCACCAGGTCGGCGCGCTGGTTCCACTCGGGCGAGCCGGGGCTGGTGTCCGGGCGGCATCGCTTGCAGGCGCGGAACCCGGCCTGCTGGCAGGCGGCCGCGCTCGGGTAGAAGGTCATGTTCTCCGGCTTCGGCGGCACGACCGGGCAACTGGGCCGGCAGTAGATCCGCGTGGTCAGCACGGCCGTGAAGAACCATCCGTCGAAGCGCGCGTCCTTGGCCTGGACGGCGCGCACGCAGCGCTCGGTATCCGTGTGCATCCCGTTCCGCATGCCTCAAGCATCGGGCACGCGCCGGGTCGGGGCTGGCGAGAATACGACATGTACCTCGCCCGGCCTGCGCCCGGCCCGCACGCCTCCTTCGCCATGATCAAGACCCGTACGTGTCAACAACGCTCGTGATCAATACACCTAGCCCGCGACCGTCTTCCGCCACGCGGACTCCCGCAGCAGCCGCAGTCCATTGAGGCCGACGAGGACGGTGGAGCCCTCGTGGCCCGCGACGCCGAGCGGGAGCGGGAGGTGGCCGAGGAGGTCCCAGAGGACCAGGGCGGTGATGAACGTTCCCGCGACCACGAGGTTCTGGGTGACCAGGCGGCGGGCGGCGCGGGAGAGCCGTACAACTGCGGGGATGGCCGCCAGGTCGTCGCGGACGACGACGGCGTCGGCGGTTTCCAGGGCGAGGTCGGATCCGGCTCGGCCCATCGCGATCCCCGCATGGGCGGCGGCCAGGGCGGGCGCGTCGTTGACACCGTCGCCGACGAACAGCACCTTGCGGTCGGCGAGTTGGAGTACGGCCTCGACCTTGTCCTGCGGCAGCAGGCCGGCGCGCACGTCGGTGATGCCGGTGGCGATGGCCACCCGGGCGGCGGCGAGCGGGTTGTCGCCGGTGAGCAGCGCGGGTGAGGCGCCGGTCAGGGCGGTGAGCGCGGCGACGGTCCCGGGGGCGGCGGGGCGGAGGCGGTCGGTGAGGGCGAGCGTGCCGACGGGCGTGCCGTCGCGTGCGACGAGGACCACCGTGCCGTCGTCGGCATTCGTGTGCGGGACCGGCCGTCCGGCCGTATCGGCACCGGCCTCGGTGTGCGACGCCGGACGGCCGGCCACACCGGCGTCGGTGTGCGGCTGCGGGCGGCCGACCGTGATGACGTGGCCGTCGATCCTGGCGGTGACACCGTGACCCGGCTTCGCCGTGAAGTCGGCGGCGGGTGCGAGGCGCAGGCCGCGAGCCCGGGCAGCGGCGACGACGGCGCGGGCGAGCGGGTGTTCGCTGGGGTGCTCGGCGGCGGCCGCCAGCGCCAGCAGGGCGTCCTCGTCCAGGCCCGAGCCCGGCGCCGGACGTACGGCCGTCACCTCGGGCGCGCCCTCGGTCAGCGTGCCGGTCTTGTCGAGGGCGACCGCGTCGGTCTCGCCCAGGCGTTCCATGGCGAGGGCCGACTTGACCAGGACGCCGTGCCGTCCGGCGGTGGCGATGGCGGAGAGCAGCGGCGGCATGGTGGCCAGCACGACCGCGCATGGCGAGGCGACGATCATGAACGTCATCGCTCGCAGGAGCGCGCCGGTGAGGTCCGCGCCGAAGGCCAGGGAACCGCGAAGACGGCGAGCGTGGCGGCCACCACGCCCACCGCGTACCGCTGTTCGATCTTCTCGATGAACAGCTGCGTCGGCGCTTTGGTCCGCGAAGCCTCCTCGACGAGAGTGACGATCCGGGCGATCACCGAGTCGGCGGGGTCGCGCTCGACGCGGACTCGCAGCGCCCCGGCGCCGTTGAGGGTGCCTGCGAAGACCTCGTCGCCGGGCGTCTTCACGATCGGCAGCGGTTCGCCGGTGATGGTCGCCTGGTCGGCCTCGCTGGTGCCGGCCAGTACCCGCCCGTCGGCGCCCATTCGTTCGCCCGGGCGGATCAGCAGTACGTCTCCGACGGCGAGTTGAGCAGTGGGCACCGACTCCTCACCGTCGGCGGTCACCCTGGTCGCCGTGGCGGGCGCGAGGTCGAGCAGACCGCGCACGGAGTCGGCGGTGCGGGCGGTGGCGAGGGCCTCCAGGGCTCCGGACGTGGCGAAGATGACGATCAGCAGGGCGCCCTCCAGGACCTGGCCGATCGCGGCCGCGCCGAGGGCCGCGACGATCATCAGCAGGTCGACGTCCAGGGTCTTCTCGCGCAGCGCCCGAAGCCCTTCGAGGGCGGGTTCCCAGCCACCGGCGGCGTACGCGATCGCGTAGAGCGGGCCGTACGCCCACCCGGGCGCGCCGCCGAGGTGCAGCGGGAGCGCGAGCAGGAAGGTGATGGTCGCGAGGAGCGCCCAGCGGGCCTCCGGCAGCGCGAGGACGTGGGTGCGGCGGCGCGGGGACGCCGGGGTACGGCGGCGGTCGGTGACGGGCGGCGGGGCGAGAGTGGAAGTCACACGGGGCACCATACAGGATCACATGAAGACTCATTCATATCTTCATGTGCGATGGGTAAGATACCGCCCATGGGTCATGGAGCCGTCACCACCGCGCAGGACGCCACCGAGCGCGTACGTCTGGACGCGGCCAACGTCGCGAAGGTGGCCACCACGCTCCAGGCGCTGTCGACCCCCTCGCGCCTGCTGATCCTCGCGCGGCTGCGCGAAGGGCCGCTCCCGGCAACGGAGTTGGCCGCCGCGGTCGGCATGGAGCAGTCCGCCTGCTCGCACCAGCTGCGGCTGCTGCGCAATCTGGGGCTGGTCGTCGGCGAACGGAGCGGCCGCTCGGTGGTGTACGCGCTGCACGACCACCACGTCGCCGAACTCCTCGACCAGGCGGTCTACCACGTGGAGCACCTGCGGCTCGGGCTCAGTGATACGGCCGAGTGAGGTGAAAGCGGCGCCCGCGCGGCAGATGTGGCCGCTGTACGCCGCCGGGTTCACCACCGCGTTCGGGGCGCACGGCATCGCAGCGAACCTGGGCGCGCACTCGGCGGACCGGGTCACCTCGCTGCTCGTCCTGGGCGGGCTGCTGGCCCTCTACGACGGGGCCGAGGTGCTGCTCAAGCCGGTGTTCGGCACAATCGCCGACCGGATCGGCGCCCGGCCCGTGCTGCTCGGCGGGCTCATCGCCTTCGCCGCCGCGTCCGCGCTGTACGTCGTGGCGGACAGGCCCGGCCTGCTGTGGGCCGCCCGGCTCGGTCAGGGGGCGGCGGCCTCCGCGTTCTCGCCCGCGGCCTCCGCGCTGGTGGCCCGGCTCAATCCGGCGGCCAAGCACGGGCGGGTGTACGGGAGTTACGGCTTCTACAAGTCCATCGGCTACACGCTGGGGCCGCTGTTGGGCGGTGTGCTCGTGTGGGCGGGCGGGCTGCGGCTGCTGTTCGGTGTGCTCACGGTGCTGGGTGCGCTCGTCGCTGTGTGGGCTCTGCTGTCTGTGCCGCGCGTGCCGCCGCTGCCGCGTGCCCGGCAGACCGTGCTCGACCTGGCGCGCCGTCTGGCCGACCCCGCCTTCCTCGCCCCGACGGCGGCACTCGCCGGCGCGACCGCCGCGCTCTCCGTCGGGGTGGGATTCCTGCCGGTCTCCGGTGCGGGCGCGGGCCTCGGCACCGTCGCGACGGGCGCCGCCGTGTCCGTCCTCGCCGCCTGCGCCGCGCTCGTCCAGCCGCGCGCCGGGCGGGCGTTGGACGCGGGTCGGCTGACCGCCCGCACGGGGATCGGCGCCGGGTTGCTGACCGCCGCCGCGGGGCTCGGCTGCGCGACGATTCCCGGGCTGACGGGCGTACTGCTCGCGGCGGCCCTGATCGGTGTCGGCACCGGCCTGATCACTCCGCTGGGCTTCGCCGCCTTGGCATCGAGCACACCTCCGGAGCGGCTCGGACAGACGATGGGCGCCGCCGAATTGGGGCGCGAGCTGGGGGATGCGGGCGGGCCGTTGCTCGTCGCGGGGGTGGCCACGGCGGCGACATTGACGTACGGGTACACGGTGCTCGCCGTGTTGCTGGCGGTGGGGCCGGCCGTGGGCGTGCTGCTGGGGAGCGGTGTGGGCCGTGGGCGTCGGGACCGCGGCTAGCGCCAACGCCATGGCTTTGGTCGGCGGCGTACTCTGCCGCCAGGGCTTCGTGGGTGGTGCCGGTGGCGGAGAGCGTCCTGGAGAGCGTTCACGGCCAGCGGCGCCCAACCTGCTGTGGCGGTTGTCGGCCAACCGGGTCCTGCCCGTGCAGGACCGACTGCCCGACGGCTCCTGGCTCAGCCGCCTGCATGCAGGCACCGACGGCTGCGGGCGCGGGCTGGGCCGGGCAGGGGCACCCCGATCGTGCGCCCGCCACCCACCACCGCACCCACTGGGTGCGCTACTTCCACGGCTGTTACTAGGTCGGCGACGACACCCTGTGGGGCGTCAACCCCAGTGGGGCGTCAACCGCTGCAAGAAGGGCGCCGCGAACGCGCCGGCCGCGCTGAAGTCGATCCGTGTCGCCCGACCCGACCCCAACCCGGCGGTGCACCGATCTACGTGATCCTGGACAACCTGTCCGCCCACAAGGGCGCCAACATCCGCCGCTGGGCCAGGAAACACCGGGTGGAACTCTGCTTTACCCGACCTGCGCCTCGTGGGCGAACCCGATCGAGGCCGACTTCGGCCCGCTGAGGCAGTTCACCATCGCCAACTCCAACCACACCGTGCAGATACGGGCCCTGCACGCCTGCCGACGTTGGCCAAATGCCAACACCCGCAACCGCGACGTGCCGGCCGCCGAGCGCAAGGAACGCGCTCGCATCCGAAGCGAGAAAGGCATCCGCCGGGGTGGCCGACCGCCCCAGCCGCGGCCTGACCACCAGTCCGACGAACCTCCCTCTGCCGCTGGAGACGTCTCAGTCCTGTGCCCGGGGTGTGCCGTGCCAGCGCCAGGTGGTCAGTCGAGGGCGTCCGGGTAGTTCGGCGCGTCCGGTGGCCCACAACAGGGTGGGCCAGGGATCGGTGGATTCCGGGGCGTCCGGAAACAGCCGAACGAGCACTCGCGCGCACAGATCGGCGGGTGGGCTCCAGGCGAGCCCGAGCCCTTGCGCCAGGTCGTGCGTGTGCACCAGCGTCTCCACGATCCCCATCGCGGCGAAGCCCTCGGGATCCGAAACGCCGAAGACGTGGTGAGCGCGGGCCTGCGGAGGCGTCGTGCGCACCATGGCGACCAGCAGCGCGCCGCTCGATTCCAGCACCTGCAACAGACCGACGGGCCCCGCCTCACGGTTCGCGTGAATGGCGTTCGCCGGGCCGCCGGGCCGCCGGCTCTCCCACACGAAGGGCACCTCGCCATCCAAGGGCGGTGTTTTGAGACCCAGTTGCGTAGCGTAGGCGAAGAGGTCGTCGCTGAGGTGCTCGACGGTCTCCCAGCAGTCCCATTCCAGCGAACCCGCCTTACCGTCCCACGCGGCCGGGGGCGCCTCGCGGAGGACTGCCACAGCGAGCTGCACGGCAAGGTCGAGGTCGTCCGCGGTGACAGGGGACGAGGAGAAGCCAATAGCGGCTGATCGGGACATGGCCGGACCGTACCGCGGCCGGACGGACCCGCGCCCTCCCTTTGATGATCAGAGAACGGGTCCCGGCGGACCGGCTGCGGCGGTTCAACGCCTCGTTACGAGACGGGGACCCGGGCGGGGATGCTGCTGTCGGCGACGGCGGCGGGCTGTCCGTCCAGGCGTTCGGTGCCGTGCCGCTGCTGGTGTTCAAAGCCGCCACCTTCATGGCCTCGGCGCTCTGCGCCGCCGCGATGGGGCGCCGCCCGGACCGGGCGCGGACTGCCACCACCGCCGGGGACCAGGCGCCGGTCCCGGCCGCAACGCGCGGGTCGCTGCGTGTGCGCCTTGCGGGGCCCTCACCGGCTCGAGCGCGAGCGGCTGGCCAAGGTGTTGGATGACCCGGCACACAATCGCGCCTGGCCGCGATCAGGGTGGCTCTCAGGGCGGCGGCCCACACCCGAAGCCGTCCGCCCGAGCCGTCAGCGGGGCTCCTCGCCTTGCGCGACCTCCACCTCGTGATGGAAGGCGAGTACGCCGGCCGCAGAGGCGCCGGCCGAAAGGGTCGCGCAGACGGCGAGGAGCAGGGCGATCCAGGAGGCGGCGCGGCGGTGGCTCGGGGGCGCGGCGAGGAGGGCGGCGACGCGCCGGGGGACGGGGCCGGTGGTGGCCGCGGGGGCGAAGTCGGGGCGGGCGGATTGGGACGCCCGGGTGGCCAGGGCGGCGCGGGCGATGGCGCGGGCGATCAGGCGCCGGTCCCCCACCGCGACGGCGGCGGCCTCGTCGGCGACGCGCTCGGCGGCGAGCGCGATGGCCGCCCGGACCGGGCGCAGACCGGGGTGGCAGTGCGCCGCGAGTTCGGCCGCGACGAGGAAGCGGTGGTGGCCGCCGGCGTTGTGGGCCCGCTCGTGGGCGAAGAGGGCCTCGCGTTCGTCGGGGCCGAGGCTGCGGAGCATCGCGGTGGTGACGACGATGCGGTGCGGGCGGCCCGGCAGGGCGTACGCGTCCGGGTGCGGCGACTCGACGACGCACAGGTCGCCCGCGGCGGGCCGGCTGTCGGCCTGGGTGCGGGCGGTGCGGAAGGCGCGGAGCTGGCGCAGGGCCGAGCGTCCGAGGGTCCACGCGCCGACGGTCAGGGCGCCGGTGGCGGCCGCCGCGGCGGGCAGGACGACCAGGTCGGACGCGGTACGCAGGGGGTGGATGAGGTCACCGAGGCCCGCGAACACGGGCAGCTTGAGCAGGCCCGTCAGGACCAGCGCGCCGAGCGCGGCGACGGACGCCCCGGCGAGCACCACGACCGCGAGGGTCAGGGCCCACAGCGCGGTCACGGGTACGAGACGGTCGAGGCAGCGGCGGGCCAGCGCCGGCACCGCGAAGGGCACCAGCAGCGGGATCAGCAGCAGGGCCGTCATCGCCGTCATTCCTCACCTGCTTCCAGCAGATCGCGCAGGAGACGCTCGTCGTCGGGGCTGAGCTGGGCCACGAACCGGGCCAGGGCCGTCTCGCGGTCGTCGTCCCGGTCGAGTTCGCTGTGCATGCGCCGGGCGGTGAGACCGTGCGGGTCCTGGACGGGGAAGTACGCGTAGCCCCGGCCCTGCCGCTCGCGGCCGACGATGCCCTTCTCGTGCAGCCGGGACAGGATCGTCGTCACGGTCGTACGCGCCAGGCCGGAGTCCAGCTCCATCTGTACACGCCCGGGTGTGAGCGGTGCCCCGGCGGCCCACAGTGCGGCCATCACACTGGCCTCGAGCTCGCCCGCCGGTCGGCGTTCGTCCTTCGCGCTGGTCATGGGAACGATCCTCACCCCGCCATCGTCTACAGTTCAGTAGACCGTCTACAGGATTGTAGTCACCCGGGTGCGTCTCGAACGTTCCCGCCCGTCCAGTATGAGAGGGCCCGCGACCATGGCCGCACCTTTGTTCACAGCGTCACAGCTCGCCGTGAATATTCTCAGCGCGCAGTCCCTGCTCGCCGCCTTCGGTGTGCTGGGTGTAGGCGTGGTGATGTTCGCGGAGACCGGGCTGCTGATCGGCTTCTTCCTGCCCGGTGACTCCCTGCTGTTCACGGCGGGCCTGCTGTGCACCGGATCGGGCCACGGCGGTCTGAAGCTGTCGCTGGTCCCGCTCCTGGTCGCCGCCGCCGTGGGCGCGCTGGCCGGATCGCAGTGCGGTTACCTGATCGGGCGGAAGGCGGGCGGGGCCCTGCTCGCCCGCAGCAGCTCGCCCCGTCTGCACGAGGGGGCCCAGCGCGCCGAGGAGCTGCTGGAGCGCTACGGATACGCGAAGGCGATCGTGCTGGCCCGCTTCGTGCCGGTGGTGCGTACGGTGCTGAACCCCATGGCGGGCGCGCTGCACGTGCCCGTGCGGACCTTCACCCTGTGGCAGGTGATCGGCGGACTCGTCTGGAGCATCGGCCTCACGCTGGGCGGATACGCGCTGGGCTCGTCGATTCCGAACGTCGACCGCTATCTGCTCCCGATGATCGCGCTGATCGTCATCGTGTCCCTGATCCCGCTCGCCGCCGAGCTGTACCGCTCCCGCCGGGCGGCCACCGCGGAGAAGGGAGCCCAGGGGTGATCCTGGCCTTCGACGGCTCCTCGATCGACGGCTCCGCCTACACATATGTGGTGAACCTCGCCCAGGACTCCCCCTCGTGGCTGGACAGTCTGGTGTCGGCCTGGTCGACGTACGGTCTCGGGCTGTTCGCCGTGCTCATGCTCCTGGGCTGGTGGCAGGCGCGCCGGGTGAGCGCCCGGGCCGCGCTGATCGCACTCGCCATACCGGTGATCGTGGTGGTGGCATACGCGGTGAACTCGGTGTTCAAACTGCTGGTGCGCGAGGACCGGCCCTGTCAGAGCCTGCAGGTGAAGACGCTGGAGGCGTGTCCGGCCCCCGGCGACTGGTCGTTCCCGAGCAATCACGCGGTCATCGCCGCCGCGGCCGCGGTGGCCCTGCTCTTCGTCTCCCGTCGCCTCGGCACTGTCGCGGTGGTAGCCGCCTGCGCGCTCGCCGCGTCCCGCGTCTGGGTGGGCCTGCACTACCCGCACGACGTCGTGGCCGGAGTCCTCGTCGGCACGCTGATCGCGATGCTGCTGACAACGGGACTGCACCGGGTCACCGAGACGCCGGCTCACCGACTCACCGGCTCGCGGCTGAGGCCTCTGCTGATAGCGCCACCACTCGCAGAGGCGACGCCGTACGAGACCAAGTGAGGGAGAGACATGCGGCACAAGATCCTGGTCGTCGAGGACGATCACGCTCTGCGTGACGTCCTGCTGCGCGGTCTGCGGGACGAGGGCTTCGACGCCGTGCCCGCGCAGGACGGCGCGACCGCGCTGCGGCTGGCCGGGGACGACGTCGACGCGGCCGTGCTCGACGTAGGGCTGCCCGACGCGGACGGACGGGACGTGTGCCAGGCGATCCGGGCCAACGGCTTCCTGTCCCCCGTCATCTTCCTGACGGCCCATCACCATCTCACGGACCGCCTGGCCGGCTTCTCGGCCGGGGGCGACGACTATCTGCCCAAGCCGTTCCATCTGACGGAGCTGGCCGCCCGGCTGCGGGCCGCCCTCAAGCGCACCGGCTCGGTTCCCACCGCGACCGCGGGTGACCTGATCCTCGACCCGGTGGGGCACAGCCTCACGGTCCGTGGCACCCGAGTCGGCCTGACTCCCACGGAGTTCCGCCTGCTGGCCGCGCTGATGGCGGCGTCCGGGGACATCGTGCGCCGACGGGAGCTGATCAGGGCGGGCTGGCCCGAGGGCGCGCAGGTCAGTGACAACACGCTCGACCAGTATCTGACCCGGCTGCGCCGCAAGCTCAGGGACAGCGGCAGCGAGCTGACCGTCACGACCGCGCGCGGTATCGGACACCGTCTGTCATGAGGGCATCCGTCTCCCGGAAGGCGTTCATCCCCCGGAGGGCATCCGTCTCCCTGAGGGCGTCCATCTCCCGGTGGTGGCCACACTCCTCCTGGCGAGTGCGCTCCCGGTGGTGGCCGCGTACGCTGCGCGGTCGGCTCTCCCTGGTCGCGCTGACCACCGCCATGCTGCTGATGGTGATCCTCACCGTCGCGTTCAACACCGTCGTACAGCGCCACCTCCAGCACCAGGCGGACGACGAACTGCGCACGCGGGCCGCCGCCGTCGCCGCGACCGTCGACACCAGCGGCCCCCGGGTGCGCGTCCCGGAGACGCCGGGCGAGGAGTTGCTCGACACGAACGTATGGATCTACGCGGGCGGCCGGCTCCTCGAAAAGCCTCCCTCCGCCGCCGCCACCGGCCCGTTGGCCCGCGCCGCCGACCGGCTCGCCACGCGCGGCGGCAGACAGTGCGTCACCGCCCACAGCCACGGCCCCGTCCGGCTGTGCTCACGACCGGTGCCCGGCGACAAGGGTGCCGCGACCGTCGTCACCGCACTGGACCTTTCCCCCTATCGCAGCTCCGCCGAGACTCTGCTCCTCGCCTCGATCGCGCTCGACGCCGTCATGCTCGCCTGCACGTACGCGCTGACGCGCCTGGCGGTGGGGCGCGCGCTGCGACCCGTACGCACCATGACCGAGCACGCCACGCAGTGGAGCGCCATAGCCTCCGAGGAACGCTTCGGGAGCGTGGTCCGGCCCACCGAACTGGCCCAGCTGGGCGGGTCGTTGGACGCGCTCCTGGACCGCATCCGCGCACTGCTGCGCCACGAGCAGCAGCTCACCCGGGAGCTGTCGCACGAACTGCGCAATCCGCTCGCCCGGATCATCGCGGAGCTCGACTGGTGGCAGGCCCGTCCCCGCTCCGCCGCCGACACCCGGAGCACGCACGAGGCCATCGCCGACGCCGCCCGGTCCATGCGCACGATCTGCGACACCCTCCTGGACGACGCGCGCGACAGCGCGGCCGCCGCGCCCGGCACCACCGACGTGCTGCCCGTGCTGCGGCGGCTCGCGGACCGCGCCGCCGCGACCGAGAAGACCGAGAAGACCGAGAAGGTGGAGGTCGTCGTCACCGGACGGGACGCCGAGTTGTCCGCCGGGGTGCCGGACGCCCTCCTGGAACGCATCGTCAGTCCCCTGCTCGACAACGCGCTGCGGCACGCGCGGGCGCGGGTCGAGCTCCGGGCCTGCGCCCGCCCCGGCGGCGTACGCGTCGAGGTCACGGACGACGGACCCGGCGTACCCGCGTCGTTCGCACCGCAGCTCTTTCAGCCGGGGCGCCGCGCCGATCCCGGGGACGGACACGGCGGAGCGGGCCTGGGGCTGCCGCTCTCGCGACGCCTGGCCCGCTCCGCCGGCGGCGAGGTGCACCACGACGAGCGGCACACCTCGGGCGCGAGGTTCGTGGTCAGCCTCCCTGCGGGGTGAGCCGCTCGGCCTCGGCGACGTCCCGGCGCGTCACCGAGAGGTACACGACCAGGCCGAGGATGACCGCGAGGAACAGCACGCTGGTGACCACGGTGCCGAAGCCCAGGCCGCCGTCGCCGGTCGGCTGCGAGAGGTAGTCGCCGATCGAGGCGCCCAGCGGGCGGGTGAGGATGTACGCGATCCAGAAGCTCAGCACGGCGTTCAGGCCGAGCGCGAAGTGCGCGACGGCGACCGCGGCGATGGCGAGGCCGAACAGGACGGCCGAGACCCAGTAGCCGAGGGCCATGCGTTCGGCGACCAGGTCACCGGCCGCGGTGCCCAGCGCGAAGGTGAACAGCACGGCCAGCCAGTAGTAGGCCTCGCGGGACAAGGTGTCGATGCTGTGGATGGACAGGGTCCGCTCGCGGCGGTACCAGACGAAGAAGACGACGGCGAGGGCGACGGCGAACACGGCGGTGCTGGTCTCCAGCGGCACGCCCAGGTTGTCGGTGAGGTTGTCGCTGATCAGGGTTCCGACGACGCTGATCAGAGCCACGGCGAGCCAGTAGACACCGGCCTTGTAGGTCCTCGTGCGGAACTGGACAACGAGGACCACCGCCAGCAGCGCGCTCATCAGCAGCGACACGCCGGTCAGGCCCAGGCCCAGCTTCTCGTTCAGGAGGTCCGCCGCGGTCTCGCCGACCGTCGTGCACAGCACCTTGATGATCCAGAAGTACGCGGTGACCTCGGGAACCTTGTTCCAGCGGATGCGGCGGCCGGGGGCGGCCTCGGTACGGCCGTACGCAACGGACGTCTCGGAAGTCTCGGATGTCATGGGACCGGACCCTGCCAGCCGATATCTGAATACATCCTGACTACCAGACCCGCCCTGGCTGCGGTCGTGGCCACCTGCCCGGCCCTGGCCCTCCGCGCGGTCCTGGGTCCTGGCTACCCGACCCTCTCCTCCTGGCGGACGGGGACGAGGAGGGTGAACGTCGTGGGGTCGCCGCTCGCCAGAAACAGCCTGCCGCCCAGCGAGACCGCCAGATCGCGGGCGAGGGCGAGACCGATGCCCGTACCGCCCGTGCCGTCGCCCGTGTGCCCGCGGGCGAAGAGGCGGCCCGGTTCGGTGTCGAGCCGCCACGGATCACCACCCTGCACGGGCACGGCTACCGTCACGAACTCACCTGAGCCGTACGGCGGTTCACAGCACCCGGCGGCGCACCAGCACCCCCAGCGCGACCAGCCCCGGAAGCAGCGGCAGCCATACCGTCAGCAGCCGGTAGCCGAGGACCGTCGATGCCGCCGCGCTGCCCGGTGCTCCGGCGAGGGTGAGGGCCAGGGCGAGTGCGGCGTCCAGGGAGCCGAGGCCGCCGGGGGTGGGCAGCAGGACGGCGGCACTGCTCGCGGCGAGGTACGCCAGTGCCACCTGGGCCGGGGGCAGCGGCAGGTCGATGGCCTGGGTGACGGCGATGACCACGGCGGCGTGCAGCGCGGCGAAGGCGAGCGAGCCGCCCCACAACGCGGCCGCCCGCGCGGGGACTTCGTGCACGGCGCGGACTTCCGTCAGCACGGCTCGGAGCGCGCGCCGCAGCGGCCCCGACAACAGGACCATGGCGGTGGCGACCACCGCGACGGCCACCGCCCATGCCGTCGCGGAGACGCGCGGGAAGCGGAGCGCACCGGGGCAGGCCGGCGCGAGCGCGGCGATCAGGCAGCCTCTGACCACGGTCCCCGCGGTGGCCTTGACCGCGAGAGCGGTCGCCGACCGGGTGACGGGCAGCCCGCACCGGGTCAGGAAGCGCAGATTGACGGCACCCGCCCCCAGACCGGCGGGCAGGACGTGGTTGGCGGCGGAGGCCGCGAACTGCACCGCCACCAGGCGCCGGGCGGGCAGCGACCGGGCCACCGCGCCCTGCTGGGCGAGGGCCGAACACGCCCAGGTCGCCAGGGTGGCGGCGGTCGCCACGAGTAGCCAGCCGCGGTCCGCGCCGGCCAGCCGGCCGGCTCCGGTCTCGATCAACGGCCAGTGGCGCCGGGCGAGATACACCGCGCACACCACCACACCGAGCGTGACCGCGGCGTGCCAGGAGACGCGTCTGCCGACGGACACCGGCCTCCTGGTGGACGGCGGCCCGTCGACGGTTGTCGAAGAGGCGCCGGGCGGGACGGTCATACCGCTCCGCCTCCCGCCCCTGGTGCGACATAGACACGCAGGTCACCGGCAGGATGCACGGCCCAGTCGCGGGCGTACGCGGGCGGCCGTCCTCCCGGGGTCGTGAGCACACCGACCGGCTCGCGCCGACCGGACCGCACGATGTCCGTCTCGGTGGTGTTGGCGTTGTGGCCACTGGTCGCGACGGAGGAGCAGCCGGCGTAGTACGCGATCGGGACGGCCTCGTACCCGGTCAGCAGGCAGGGCGGCCGTACGCCGAGCCGGTGCAGCTCGGCCGCCGTGGCCGCCCAGGCTCGGTGGGAGGCGGTGGTGCGCTGCACCGTGGCCCGCAGGACCGCGAATTGGACCGCCAGGTGCCCGGCGAGGCCGAGCGCCACCAGGGTCACGGCCACCGGGCGCCAGGCCCGGTTCGGGGTGGTGACCAGGTGGACGAGAGCATCGGCTACGGGGATCGCGAGGAGTGCGTAGACGGGGAGCAGGAAGCGCGGGGCGGCGTATCCGATCATGAACAGATACGGGATGCCCGACGTCGTGGCGCAGGCCAGGAGCAGCAGCGTGCGCCCGGCGCGCCGGGCCTTGACGGCGACGACCAGACCGAGGACGGCGAGCAGCGGCAGCACGAACCACCAGACCATCACCGCCGGGTTCGGCATCGCCCCGGTGCACGGGCGGCACAGAGCGCGTCCGCCCAGACTGCGCAGTTGGTCGCCGACGGCGAAGTTCCAGCCCAGGCCGCCCTGGATGCGGGAGGCGTCCGCGAGCCGTTGGCCCAGGCTGCCGTAGCTGACGTACGCCTCGGCGACCCACTCGCCCGCTCCGGCCGCCAGACCCGCGACGAGCGGGATCAGCAGCCGGGGACGACGCCATCCGCGGACGGCCACGACGAGGACAAGCAGCGGCAGGGTCGCCCAGACCGCGTCGGTGGGCCGCATCCACGCCATCAATGCGGCGCTCAGGCCCATCCCCCAAAGCGCCGCCCGGTCGGAACGGTCCGCCCGGGCGCGCAGGAAGCAGCCGACGCAGGCCAAAGCGCCGATCGCGACCCAGTAGTTGGGCATGGCCTGCGGACCGTAGAACAGGGTCACCCACAGCGTCGCGAACAGGGCGCCCGCCGACGTCAGCACCCGAACCGGGAACAGCCCTCGCCAGGCACGCAGCGCCAGGTACAGGCCGAGTCCGGACAGCAGGGCGAGGTAGATGCGCAGCAGCGTCGTGGACGACGACCAGGAGGCGATCGGCGCCACGAGCAGCGGGACGCCGCGGGCGCGCGGTGCGCTGAAGAACGCGGCGGGGGCGTGCGGGCTGACCTGGCTGACGTACACGGTCTCGTCCCAGCCGAGGCCCATTCCGGGGCCTACGAGGATGAGTTGAGCCAGGGTGAACGCGGCGGCCACCAGTGCCGGCCACTGCTCGCCGCGGAGGCGTCTCGAAGCGCGGGCAGTCGCGGGCGGGCCGTGGCGCCTGGCACCGACGAGCCGGACGTTCGAGGTCTTGGCCATCGTCCACCCTTCAGCCCTACAAGCTGTAGGGTTCCTCCACCCTACAAGACGTAGGGTGGAGGGGGGAGTCGGGAAACAAGGGGGAGTCGGAAAAACACGGCCAAATTACCGTGCACCGGACGGAGATGCAGTTCGGGAGTGGCATCCGGGGTCCAGCCCCCGTGGCCGCGCCCCTACGCGCTGTAAGGTGGCGAGCATGGCTGGCACAGGCCCCCACGGCAGAACGGAACGGCGCAGCGCCGGCGAGTTGGAGAGCGAAGTCCTCGCCGCCCTCTGGGCCACCGAGGACGCCCTGACGCCCGCCGAGATCCATGCGGAGATCGGCGGCGGTCTCGCCTACAACACCGTGCACACCATCCTCAAGCGCCTGTACGACAAGGGCCTGGTGCTCCGTGACGTGGACGGCCGGCGCGGCGCCTACCGGCCCGCCAAGAACGCGGCCGAGCTGACCGCCGCGGCCATGCACGAGGCCCTCGACCGCGGCCCCGACCCGATCGCGGCCCTCCAGCAGTTCGTCACCGGGCTGAGCCCCCAGGAGGAAGAGGCCCTGCGCGACCTCCTCGGGGGGAACGGGCCATGAGGATCGACGTCTACGCTCCGCTCGTCCTGTCGTTGCTGCTCCCGGCAGTCGCGCCACAGGTGGCCAGGCGGGTGTCGCCGGCCCTGGCGGCGCGCGTCCTCACCGTCGCCGCCGCGCTGACCGCGGCCGCCTCCACCTGGGCGCTGTTCCTGCTCGCCGCCACGCTGATCAACCGGGCCCCGTCGGTGGCCGCGGAGGCCAGCGAGGAAGGCCGCGCACTGCCCGAGCCCGTCCCGGAGACCATCGCCGTCGTGGCGGTCGCCGCCCTCGGCGTGATCGCCTTCCGGCTCTTCCATGCCGTACGAGCGCACTACGCGACCCGCCGGGTGCTGCTCCGGCTGTGCGAAGGGCACCCGCCCGACAGCGAACTCATCGTCGCCGCGTCCTCGACCCCCCACGCCTTCGCGATACCCGGTACGCCGGGCCGGATCCTGGTCACGGCCGCCATGCTCGCGGCGCTGGAGCCCGCGGAGCGGCGCGTCCTGCTGGCCCACGAACGCGCCCATCTCGTCCACCGGCACTCGGCGCTGGCCATCGCCGTCGCGCTGTCGGCCGCGGCCAACCCGCTGCTGGTGCCCGTGCGCACGACCGTCACGTTCCTGCTGGAGCGCTGGGCCGACGAGGTGGCCGCGGGCAGCGTCGGCGACCGTCGTACCACCGCACTCGCCCTGGCACGCGCCGCCCTCATCTCCCAGCGCGCCCGCGCGGGGTGCGCCCTGCACTTCTCCGAGCACGCCGTCACCCGCCGGATCGCGGCGCTGCAGACGGCTCCGCCGCCCGACCTGTGGCCCATCGGGGCGGCCGTCCTGGCGCTGGGCGCACTGTCGGCGCTCGGTGCGGTCGACGCGACCGGTGACCTGCTGCGACTGCTGGCCGAGACGCTGCCCGGCTGGTAAGCACGGGCCGCGGCCGTGGTCTTCGCGGGCTCGGTCGGCGGGCCGCTCCGCGGGACGGTCAGTCTGCGGGCTGTTCCGCAGGGCGGCGCAGGCCGGCCGTCCACTTCTCCTCGATGCGGCCGAGCTTCCACACCAGCAGGGCGACGACCCAGGTGGCGAAGAACAGGCCGACGATGACGAAGCCGATGACGTTCAGGTCGAGGGCGCCGACCCAGTCCCAGAACGCGCCGTGCAGATGCAGCTTCTCCGCGAGCAGGCCGAGGAGTTCGACCGTGCCGATGATCAGGGCGACGGCGACGGACAGACCGGTGATGGTGAGGTTGTAGTAGACCTTGCGCACCGGCTGGGAGAAGGCCCAGCCGTACGCGAAGTTCATGAACGAACCGTCGATCGTGTCGAGCAGCGACATGCCCGCCGCGAACAGCACGGGCAGGCACAGGATCGCGTACCAGGGCAGTCCTGACGCGGCGCCCGAACCGGCGAGGACCAGCAGGGCGATCTCGGTGGCCGTGTCGAAGCCGAGGCCGAAGAGCAGGCCCAGCGGGTACATCTGCCACGGCTTGGTGATCGACTTCATGACGCGCCCGAGGAGGCGGTTCATGAAGCCGCGGTTGTTCAGCTGCTCCTCCAGCGCCGCCTCGTCGAAGTGGCCGGAGCGCATCTGCCGGAAGACCTTCCAGATACCGGCCAGGATGACGAGGTTGATGGCGGCGATGACGTAGAGGAAGGTCCCGGAGACCGTCGTGCCGATCAGCCCGGTGACGTCGTGCAGTTTGGAGTTGTCGTCGCGCACCGGGCCGGCCAGCGCCTTGACGCCCAAGGAGAGCAGCAGCGTCAGTCCGAAGACGATGCTGGAGTGGCCCAAGGAGAACCAGAAGCCGACCGAGAGTGGACGCTGTCCCTCGTTCATCAGCTTGCGGGTGGTGTTGTCGATGGCCGCGATGTGGTCCGCGTCGAAGGCGTGCCGCATGCCCAGCGTGTAGGCGGTCACGCCGATACCGACACCGAACGACTTCGCGCCGAGGCTGTAGTGCTCCGGCGCGACGACGGCGACGAGCGTGAACCAGCCGATCACGTGCAGCGCGAGAATGAAGGCGCCCATCCCGCCGAGCCGGCCCCACTCCTGCCGCGTGAGCGACGTACGACGCATATTTCGGGCCTTCTTTCAGGGTGGGAGCCGCGCACTGCCACCCTGATGCTCACCCATATCACCTGCAATCTGTTCGCAGTAAAGCTTCGGCCAGCAGTTCCCCAGCCGCGCCAGCCACGTGACCGGCTACGACCGCCGCTCCTTGAGGTGGGCGTAGCCCATGAGGCCGACGAGGATCGCGAGGAGCACGGCAGAGGAGCCCACGGTTCCGAGGTCGAGGCCGCCCTTGGCGACCGGCTTGGTCAGGAAGTCGCCCGCGGTGGCGCCGAGCGGGCGGGTGAGTACGAAGGCGAACCAGAACAGGAGGACATTCGGCACGAACGGCACGCGCGTCAGCGCGAGGAGTCCCGCGAGCACCCCTCCCACGAGCAGCGCGCCGCCCGCGTAGCCAAGTCCTGAGCTGTCGGACAGGAAGTCGCCCATGGAGGTGCCGAGCGTGTTCGACACGAGGATCGCCGACCAGAAGAGGGCCTCGCCCCGGAAGGTCACGATGTCGCGGATGACGAAGGTCTGCCCGGTCAGCTTCCAGACGACGAAGATGGCGATGAGCAGCGAGATCAGGATCGCGGCACCCGCGGGATACCCGAGCCCGAGGCCCTGCGGACCCCAGCCGAGCGAGGTGGCGCCGGCGGAGAGGTACTTGGCACTGGCGTCCCGGTTCATGAAGTCGGACATCGTGGTGCCGGCCATGCTGGTCGACAGGATCACGGTCCAGTAGAAGAACGGGTTGTACCGCCGCGACTTCAGCTGTACTACCAGCGTGATCACGAAGATCAGAAACAGCAGGACAGTGGTGAGGAAGTAGCCCAGCTTGAGGGTCTGGGCAAAGAGGTCGCCCGCCGTCTCGCCGAGCGTCGTCGCGGCGATCTTCATGACCCAGAAGGCCAGGGTCACCTCGGGCAGCTTCTTCATCGCATACGCGCCGGGATCGGCGACATGCGGATCGGTGACACTCGGACCAGTGACGAGTTCCGACTTGTCCATTGTTCAGTTCTCCCGTGGGGGGTATGGCGCGCACGCCTTGAGCGGCGTGATCATCAACGTGGCAGCCGCTTCCTGAACGCATCCTGAACGCGTGGATCAGCCCATGGCCAACACCCCGGCCGGTCTGGTATGCGGGTGATAGTCGACCGGTCGTACACTCGCTTCATGGGACGGACCAGCGACGCCAGGGAGAAGATCCTCAGCGCCGCGCAATCGCTCATCGAGCTGCGCGGCTACTCGGCCTTGGGCGTGGCCGAGATCTGCAAGACGGCCGGCGTGCCCAAGGGCAGCTTCTACTACTTCTTCGATTCCAAGGAATCGCTCGCCCTGGCCGTGATCGACGAACACTGGTCCGGTCAGAAGCGCACCTGGACTCGCATCCTGAACAGCGACGAGGAACCTCTGCGGCGCCTGTTCCGGCTGTTCGAGGAGACGGAGGCCGCCCAGCGTGCCGACCAGCAGAGCTGCGGCACCGTCTCGGGATGCCTGTTCGGGAATCTCACCCTGGAGATGAGCAACCAGACCGAGGCGATGCGCACACGGCTGCAGGAGATCTTCGACGCGCAGGTCGAAATGGTCGAGGCGGTCATCGCCGAAGCCCTCGAGCGCAAAGAGGTGACCGCGACCGACACGCGGCAAGCCGCACAGGCGCTGGTCGCCCAGCTCGAGGGGCAGGTGCTGTTCGCCAAGCTCTACAACAACACCCAGCAGCTCAGCCCGCTGTGGGTGAACTGCCTGGCCCTGCTCGGTGCTCGCGCACCGCGCGACGCCGTGGCCAACGCCTGACCGATCGACTCCCTCGAGGGCCTGCCTCTCCCCTTCCTCCGGTAACTGCGCCGCGCTCGCTTCTCCCGTACACCGCCCGCAAGGCCCGCGCCCGGCCCGACCCTGCCCCACTGAGATGGACTGGAAGGCTGCGCCTACCAGGTGGGAGGCAGCCGGTCCTGGCCCCGACCCACTTGACCTTTGACTTCTGTGCGCGGAGACGCCTAGGGTCAAATAGTCGACCGGTCGGCTAGTAGCCGGATCGATCGAGAAACGCCCACCTCATCTCGGAGAAGGTCATCATGAGCTCTCAGGACCAGAAGGTCGCAGTCATCACCGGTGCCTCGCAGGGCATCGGCGCCGGCCTCGTCGAGGCCTATCGCAAGCTCGGCTACGCGGTCGTCGCCACCTCGCGCGGGATCGCCCCGTCCAACGACGTGGACATCCTGACCGTGCAGGGCGATATCGCCGACCCCGCCACCGCCGAGCGGGTCATCGCCGCCGGCGTCGAGCGGTTCGGTCGTATCGACACCCTGGTCAACAACGCGGGCATCTTCGTCGCGAAGCCGTTCACCGACTACACCCAGGACGACTACGCCGCGGTGGCCGGTGTGAACCTCGCGGGCTTCTTCCGCATCACCCAGCTGGCCATCGAGCACATGCTCGCCCAGGGCGCCGGCCATATCGTCAACGTCACCACCAGCCTGGTCGACAACGCCGACTCCAACGTGCCTTCCGTGCTTGCCTCGTTGACCAAGGGCGGCCTGCAGTCCGCCACCAAGTCCCTCGCCATCGAGTACGCGACGCGCGGCATCCGCACCAACGCGGTCTCACCGGGCACCATCAAGACCCCCATGCACTCCGAGGAAACCCATGAGGCTCTCGCCGCCCTGCATCCGGTCGGCCGGATGGGTGAGCCGAGCGACATCGTCGACGCGGTGATCTACCTGGAGAACGCCCCGTTCGTCACCGGCGAGATCCTCCACGTCGACGGCGGCATGAGCGCCGGTCACTGACCCCGCACGGCATCGCTCGCACGGCGCGGCCGCAAGGCCGCGCCTCCGATTCCACCGACAGGAGAACCCTGATGAACAGCACGACAGACAACGAAGCGATCCTGCGCGGCGTCCTCGACCCGTGGAAGTCCGCCGTCAACCGGCACGAACCGCAGCAGGTCGCCTCCCGGTTCACCGAAGACGCGATCTTCCAGGGACTGCACCCCTACAGCGTGGGAAGGCCTGGTATCGCCGCCTACTACGACTCCCAGCCCCTCGGGTTGACGGCCGAGTACCGGGTTCTCGAAACCCGACGCCCGGCCGACGACCTCGTTCTCGGCTACCTGAGCGTCGACTTCTCGTTCACCGACCGGCCCACCCTCAACGTCAACCTCGGCGTACTGGTGAAACGCCTGGAGGACGGCTGGTACATCAGCCACTACCAGGTCTCCAAGCTCGACTGACTCTCCCCGCTCAGCCGACCTGTGCGGCAAACGCCTCGTACGCCGGCTCGTCGAAGAGGACGAATCTGACCTCCTCGACCGCCGTCTCGGTGGCCCGCACGGTTTCCACCGCGATACGAGCGGCGTCGTCCATCGGCCACCCGTAGATACCGGCGGAGACGGCGGGAAACGCGACCGTACGAGCGCCGAGCTCGTCGGCCACCCGCAGCGATTCCCGGTAGCAGGAGGCCAGCAGCTCCGACCGGTCCTCCCCCTGGGCATATCGCGGGCCGACGGTGTGGATCACCCACCGCGCGTCCAGCTCGCCCGCAGTGGTGGCGACCGCCTGTCCGGTGGGCAGGCCCTTGCCGTAGTGGCCGGCGCGGAGTTTGCGGCACTCGGCGAGGATGGCGGGGCCGCCACGACGGTGGATGGCTCCGTCGACGCCTCCGCCGCCGAGCAGCGAGGAGTTCGCCGCGTTGACGATGGCGTCCGCGGTCTGCCGGGTGATGTCGCCCTGGACCAGCGTGATCGTGGTCATGACTGCCTCAGCCTCCTCCAGACGGCCTTCGCCGCGTTGTGCCCCGACATGCCGTGCACGCCGGGCCCCGGCGGGGTGGCCGCCGAGCAGAGGAAGACGGCCGGGTGCGGGGTGCTGTACGGGAACAGGGACAGTTTGGGGCGGAGCAGGAGCTGGAGCCCGGAGGCGGCGCCGCAGGCGATGTCTCCGCCCACATAGTTGGCATTGCGGGCGGCGAGCTCGGGCGGGCCCGCGGTCGCGCGCGCCAGTACGCGGTCGCGGAAGCCCGGCGCGAACCGCTCCAGCTGCCGCTCGATGGCGTCCGTGAGGTCCCCGGTCCAGCCGTTCGGAACATGCCCGTATGTCCAGAAGACCTGCTTGCCGTCAGGCGCTCTGGAGGGGTCCACGACGCTGGGCTGCACGGTGATCAGGAAGGGCGCGTCGGGGGCACGGCCCTCGCGGGAGGCCGCCCGCAGCGCGGTACTGATCTCCGCCCAGCTCGCCCCGATCTGCACGGTCCCGGCGGTGCGCGCCTCCTTGGCCGTCCAGGGCACGGGCCCGTCCAGCGCGTAGTCGATCTTGAAGACGCTCGCCCCGTACCGGTAGCGCTCGTAGTACCGTCCGAAGCCCGCGATCCGGGCCAGGGCGGTGGGCGAGGTGTCGAAGACATACGCGCGCGCGGGGGGCAGGTCGTCCAGGCGCTTGACCTCGTAGTCGGTGTGGACGGTGCCGCCGAGGTCCTTGAGATACGCGGTGAGCGCGTCGGAGATGGACTGGGAGCCGCCGCGCGCGACGGGCCAGCCACCCGCATGCGCGGCCAGCGCGAAGACCAGGCCGACGGCGCTGGTGGCGATGCCGTCGAGCGGGGCGATCACGTGCGCCACGAGCCCGGCGAACAGGGCCTTGGCACGCTCGTCACGGAAGCGTCGGGTCAGCCAGGTCGACGGCTGCAGTCCGGTGAGGCCGAAGCGGGCGAGGGTGACCGGGTCGCGGGGCAGCGCGGTCAGCGGCAGTGACATGAAGTCATGCGCCAGCGTGTCCCACCTCGGCAGGAACGGCGCGACGAGCCTGCGGTACGCGCCGGCGTCACGCGGTCCGAACGAGGCGGCCGTCTCGGCCACCGACCGCGAGAGCACCGCCGCCGTGCCGTCGGGGAACGGGTGCGCCATGGGCAGCTCGGGGTGCAGCCACTCCAGCCCGTACCGCTCCAGGGGCATCGCCTTGAACGCGGGCGAATTTATGCCCAGCGGGTGCGCCGCCGAGCACGGGTCGTGCCGGAAACCGGGCAGCGTCAGCTCTTCGGTGCGCGCTCCCCCGCCCACGGTGTCCCGCGCCTCGAACACAGCCACGGAGAATCCCCGGCGGGCCAGCTCCACGGCAGCCGTCAGTCCGTTCGGCCCCGCACCCACTACGACCGCATCGAGCATCGACGGCACCTTCGGACTCCTTTGTCAGCCGACGGCCACTGAGGATCAGGATATGCCGGAGGACTGACAGCCTTGGCGGCGCGGGTGGTTGAGAACGGAGGCCTCGCCGGGGCACGAGCCGTACCCCGCCTGGGAACGGGCGCGGGATCTCTTGATCAGGCCCGGCCCGCCATTCGATCAGGCTCCGGCCGCCAGCAGTGCCGCCACCCGGCGGGCCGTGGCCTCGTCCCGGGCCGCCGTGAACGGCAGCGCGTTGCCCCCGGTCACGCGGAACGGCTCGCCCGTGCGGGTCAGGTGCGCGCCGCCCGCCTCCTCGACCAGCAGCAGTCCCGCCGCGTGGTCCCAGGCGGCCTCCCAGGAGAAGGCGGTGGCGTCCAACTCGCCGCGGGCGATGGCCAGATACTCCAGCCCTGCCGAGCCGCACGGGCGCGCGACGACTCCCTCGACGTACAGGCCGAGGAGCGCGCGCTTCTGCTCGTCCGTGGTGTAGTCGGGGTGGGACGTGGCGATGTCCAGGTCGCGGCCCGGCTCGGGCGAGCCGGAGCGCAGCGGCACGCCGTCGAGCACGGCGCCCCGGCCGCGTATCGCCGTGGCGAACTCGTCGCGCGCGGGAGCGTACGTCCAGGAGGCGAGCACGACGCCGTCCAGCGCCAGCGCGACCAGCGTGCAGAAGCCGGAATCGCCGTGCACGAACTGCCGCGTTCCATCGACGGGGTCGACGATCCAGACCGGCGCCGTGCCGCGTATGGCGTCATACGTCGCCGGGTTGGCGTGCACCGCTTCCTCGCCGACCACGACCGAGCCGGGCAGCAGTTTGGCGAGGGCCTCGGTGAGGTTCTCCTCGGCCTTGCGGTCGGCGTCAGTCACCAGGTCGTGCGGGCCGGACTTCTGGTCTATTTCGTGCGCGGCGAGCTGCCTGAAGCGGGGCATGATCTCGGCGGCGGCCGCCTTGCGGACTGCTTCTTCGACGTCGGACGTGCGCTGGGCGAGAAACTCGTCGATGGTTTCGATGTCTTCGATCACGGCTCCATGACAGCACGCGCCACTGACAATCCCCACCCGCCCGGTGTACTCCGGGTGGAATCGCCATGAATTCCAGGGATCGGAGGTCAGCGATGCCGGCTTCCGGGATCAGTGATCCCAGGGGGCCCGCTGCGATGCCGGCGGTCGGAGATCAGCGTCCGACCGCGTACCCCTGCATCCCGCGCGGATTCGCCGCCGCCGACAGCACACCCGTCCGCGGGTCCCGGGCGACCGCGCACAGCCGCCCCTCGGACCAGGCGTCGGCGACCAGGACGTCGTGGCCGCGGCGGCGCAGCTCCTCGACGACCGCCGCGTCCATGCGGGACTCGACGGTGAGGCTGCCGGGGCGCATGCCGCGGGGATAGAAGGAACCGGGGAAGCTGTCGTTGTGCCAGTTCGGGGCGTCGATCGCGCCCTGGAGGTCGAGGCCGCCGCGCACCTCGGAGCGCAGTGCCACCGCCAGGAAGAAGTGCGTCTGCCACTGGTCCTGCTGGTCGCCGCCCGGGGTGCCGAACGCCATGACCGGCACGCCGTCGCGCAGCGCCAGCGAGGGGGTCAGCGTGGTGCGCGGGCGACGACCCGGCGTCAGGGAGTTGGGCAGTCCCTCCTCCAGCCAGGCCATCTGAAGCCGGGTGCCGAGCGGGAAGCCCAGCTCGGGCACGACCGGGTTGGACTGCAGCCAGCCCCCGCTCGGGGTGGCGGCGACCATGTTGCCCCAGCGGTCGACGACGTCGAGGTGGCAGGTGTCGCCCCGGGTGCCGCCGTCCGGTGCCACGTCGGGTTCCGGGGACCTCCGGGCCACGGTCGGTTCACCGGCGCCCGGTACCGCCAGGGCATCGAAGCCCCGCTCCCCGGCGGCCACCACGCGCGCGTGCTCGCTCAGCCGCGGAGTGCGCCCTCCGGGGCTGCCGGGGCGCAGCTCGTACGACGCCTTGTCGGCGACCAGCGCACGGCGGGCGGCGTTGTACGGCTCCGAGAGCAGCGCGTCGAGCGGTACCTCGGCGGCGTCCCCGTACCAGGCCTCGCGATCGGCCATGGCGAGCTTGCAGCCCTCGACGAGGAGGTGGACGTAGTCGGCGGAGCCGTAGCGCGGCAGCTCGGCCGGCAGCAGCGCCAGCTGCTGCAGGAGGACCGGGCCCTGGCTCCAGGGGCCCGCCTTGCACAGGGTCCAGCCCCGCCAGTCGTACGTCGCCGGTGCCTCGTAGGCCGCGGACCAGGCCGCCAGGTCGGCGGCCGTCAGGGTGCCGGTGTGTCGCTCGCCAGTGGTGTCCATGGTGGGCCGCCCGGCCTGACGCACCAGGGCCTCGGCGATGAAGCCGGAGCGCCAGACCCTCCGGGCGGCCTCGATCTGAGCCACGCGGTCCGTCTCTTCGGAGACCTCGGCGAGAAGGCGTCGCCAGGTCGCGGCGAGGGCCGGATTGCGGAACAGCTCGCCGGGGCTCGGCGCCTCGCCGCCCGGCAGATACACCTCCGCCGACGAGGTCCACTCCGTCTCGAACAGCTCGCGCACGGTCTCGACCGTCTCGCCGACGCGCTCCACGGGCGCGTGTCCGTCCTCGGCATACCCGATGGCGTACTTGAGGACGTCGGCGAGCGGCTTGGTTCCGTGGTCGCGCAGCAGGAGCATCCAGGCGTCGAACGCACCCGGCACGGCGGCTGCGAGCGGCCCGGTGCCGGGTACGAGATCCAAGCCGAGCCCCCTGTAGTGGGCGATCGTCGCTCCCGCGGGCGCGACCCCCTGTCCGCACAGGACCCGCACCTCGCCGCCCACCGGGGCGAGGATGATCGGGACCTCGCCCGCGGGTCCGTTGAGGTGGGGCTCGACGACGTGCAGGACGAATCCCGCGGCGACGGCGGCGTCGTACGCGTTGCCGCCGTCCTCCAGGACGGCCATCGCCGACTGCGAGGCGAGCCAGTGCGTGGAGGACACCATGCCGAAGGTGCCCTGGAGCGTCGGTCGGGTCGTGAACATGCCTGCCACCTCGCCGTGCGGAGCGATCAACCTCGGCCCCGACTATGACACTTGCGCTTACGGGACGGCAGAGCGGAAGCCCCGCACCACACGGACCCGGCCCGGAAGGACCGGAATGATCGGAATCATTCGCCCGGGATGGACGTTGGTCCTCGTGGAACGGAACGGAGGCGGATCGGTGCACGGTGAGTACAAGATCCCTGGCGGCAAGCTCGTCGTGGTGGATCTGGAGGTTGAGGGCGGGGTGCTGCGCCACGCGCGCGTGGCGGGTGACTTCTTCCTCGAACCGGACGAGGCGCTGGATGCAGTCGACCACGCGCTAAACGGCGCCCCGGCCGACACCGACGCGGCAGGCCTGGCCGCCCGCATCGACGCCGCGCTGCCCGAGGGCACGGTCATGTACGGGCTGACCTCGCAGGGCATCGGAATCGCGGTGCGCCGGGCGCTCGCGCACGCCACCGACTGGACGGACTACGACTGGCAGCTGATCCACGAAGGCCCGCAGTCCCCGGCGCTGCACATGGCCCTGGACGAGGTGCTGACCGCCGAGGTCGCCGCGGGCCGGCGCCCGCCGACGCTGCGCGTGTGGGAGTGGGGCGCCCCGGCCGTGATCATCGGCAGCTTCCAGTCGCTGCGCAATGAGGTCGACCCGCGGGGCGCGGCGCGCCACGGCATCGAGGTCGTGCGCCGGATCTCCGGCGGCGGCGCGATGTTCGTGGAGCCGGGCAACACCATCACGTACTCGCTCTCCGTGCCCGAGGCGCTCGTCCAGGGACTTTCCTTCCAGGACAGTTACGCGTATCTCGACGACTGGGTGCTCGGCGCCCTCGGCGACATGGGGATCAAGGCCTGGTACCAGCCGCTGAACGACATCGCCACGGACCAGGGCAAGATCGCGGGGGCCGCCCAGAAGCGTGTGGTCGGGTCCGCAGACGGGGGCGGGCCCGCAGGGCCCTCGGTCGAGGGTGGTGGTGGGCGACGGGCGGGAGGGCCCGGCGCCGTGCTGCACCACGTCACCATGTCGTACGACATCGACGCCGACAAGATGCTCGAAGTGCTGCGCATCGGCCGGGAGAAGCTCTCCGACAAGGGCACGAAGAGTGCGAAGAAGCGGGTGGATCCGCTGCGCCGGCAGACGGGGCTCGCGCGCGAGGCGGTCATCGAGCGGATGATCGACTCGTTCCGCGGCCGGTACGGGCTGGCGGACGGCAAGGTGACACCGGAGGAGCTGGGCCGGGCCGAGGAGTTGGCGCGGTCGAAGTTCGGGTCCCTGGAGTGGACGGCACGGGTGCCGTAACGCCCGGCCGGGGGGTGTGCCCTGAGGGGCTCAGGACGGAGGTGTCCAGGCCGTCGTGCCGAGCGTGTTCTCCGGGCCGATGTCGAGGGGCTCCTGAAGACGTATGTTCACAGTGTCGCGCCCCTTGTCCGGGGCGACGCGGAGGTACGTGCCGTCCTCGGCAGCCATCCGCCAGTACAGGACCGCGTGCGCGGTCTCGCCCGGGGCGAGCTTGAACGGTTCGGGACGGGGGCTGTCCGGCGCCATGGACACCTGGTCCGTCCCCTCGACGGTGTGTACGCCGGTGAGCGGGGCGCCCGTCTCGTCGAGGACACGGACGGAGGGGTAGCCGTTCACCATGCGGCTCGTCTTGCCGCAGTTGGTCAGGGTGAGCGTCATGCCGCGCAGTCCCATGGCCGCGTCGACACGTCCGGCGTCGATGCGCACACCGGACGGCGGGCAGCCGCGCGCCTGTTGGACCGGAACGGACGGTGACGGTTCGGGGGCCGCGGAGGCGGAGGCGGTCGCGGGCGGCGGGGCGGCCCGGGTCTGCGTCGGGGTGGGCCTGCGCTCGGGGTTGCGCTCGCGGTCCAGTTCTGCGGAGAGTCCGCAGCCGCTCGTGGCCAGCGCCAACAGGCAGGCGAGGGCGGCGGGGCGGGTCCACTCGAGGCGTATCGCGATCACGCGCCGATGATGGCACGGGGCCTGGCGGAAGCTGTCACTCCGCGTGTCCGCGCGCCGTCACCAGGCCCGACTCGTAGGCGAACACGACCAGTTGGGCCCGGTCGCGGGCGCCCAGCTTCGTCATCGCCCGGCTGATGTGCGTCTTGGCCGTGAAGGGGCTGATGACCATGTGCACGGCGATCTCCTCGTTGGTGAGGCCGCGCGCGGCGAGTGCGGTGACCTCGCGTTCGCGGCGCGTGAGGTGCTCCAGGCCCGGTGCGGTGGCCCGGTCCGGCGGCCGCGCGACGAACTCGCCGATCAGGGTGCGCGTCACGGACGGGGACAGCAGCGCCTCTCCGTGGGCGACGACCTCGATAGCCTGCAGCAGGTCGGCGGGCTCGGTGTCCTTGAGCAGAAAGCCGCTGGCACCGGCCCGCAGCGCCTCGAAGACGTACTCGTCCAGGCCGTAGTTGGTGAGCATGACGACGCGCACGCCGGACAGTTCGGGGTCGGCGGCGATACGGCGGGTCGCCTCGATGCCCGTCATCACGGGCATTTGTACGTCGACGAGGGCGACGTCGGGCACCTCGGCCCTCACGAGAGCCAGCCCCTGCTCTCCGTCGGCGGCCTCGCCCACCACCTCGATGCCTTCCTCGGCGTCGAGCAGGGCGCGGAAACCGGCCCGCATGAGGGCCTGGTCGTCGACGAGCGCGACCCTGATCACGACACGTCCTCCGGTATGCCCAGGGGCAGTTCGGCCCGCACCGAGAAGCCGCCCTCCGCGCGCGGGCCGGCCTGCAGGGTGCCACCGAGGGCCGTGACCCGTTCGCGCATGCCGGTGAGGCCGATGCCGGGTCTGGGCGGCCGGGCCGGCGGGGCGACGCCGTCGTCGTCCACGCGGATCGTCAACTCGCAGGGTGCGTAATCGAGTTCGACGGTGACCTTGGCGGGGCCCGCGTGCCGGGCGACGTTCGTCAAGGCCTCCTGGACGATCCGGTACGCGGCGCGGTCCACGGTCGCCGTGAGCGCGCGTTCCTCGCCGGTCACCCTCAGATCCACGGCGAGACCTGCGGCGCGAGCTCGCTCCACGAGAAGCGCGGGGGTGCCGGCCGGCTCGTCGGTGCGCAGCACCTCCAGTGTGGCGCGCAGTTCGCGCATCGCCTCGCCGCCCGCCTCCTGGATGGCGAGCAGCGCGGGCGGCACCTCCTCGCCACGCTTGCGCGCGAGGTGGACGGCGACGCCCGCCTGGAGCTTGACGATCGAGATGCTGTGCGTGAGCGAGTCGTGCAACTCCCGGGCGATCCGGAGCCGTTCCTCGCCCGCGCGCCTCAGTGCCGCCTCCTCGCGGGTGCGTTCCGCCTCCAGCGCGCGCTGTTCCGTCTGGCGCAGGTATGCCTGCCAGTTGCGGTCGGCGAGGCCCGTCACCACGGCGCACAGGAACCAGCCCGCGAGCAGGAGCGTCCGCTCGACGATCTCCTGTGTCGTGGGGCCCACGGTCACATATCCCGCCAGGAACACGGCACTTGCCAGCGCCGCCACGGCTCGGTGGCCCGCGCGGGCTGCCGTGTGTACGGCGGCCAGGACGGGGAGGGCGGAGAGGGAGCCGGGTTGGGCGTGGACGACGTACGCGGTCGTGGCGGTCGTGCTCGCCGCCAGTACCGCGCGCGGCGCCCTGCGATAGGCCGCGAGGGCCAGGGAGCCGAGGCCGATCAGTGCGTAGTCGACGGGGGTCGTGCCGTCGTCGAAGGCTGCCGCGGTCACGACGAGGGCGCCGATCACGATCGCGAGGGTCGCGTCGGTCAGGCGCCTGCGGGTGACCTGGTCCAGCTGCATGTTCGGCACCTTATGCGGCTGGGCCGACAGCCGCGTCAGACCTGTGGATGGCTGCCGGGGTACTCCCGGCGCAGTAGGTCGCGCTGCCCGCGGCCCCGGTGGCGGTAGCCGGTATTGCCTTCGGGTGTACGACGTCCGCGGGTGCCCTCCTGGGCCAGGGTTTCAAGGGCACCCGGCGCTGTCGGCTGTGACCACCCTCCCCAAGGTCTCGGCTCCGCTCGAGCAGGGGACCCCATCGCCCTGCGGAGCGACGGCCCACAGCGCTCGACCGCCCACAGCACTCGACGGCCAACGGGCGCGGCCGACGGCCGGCCACCAATCGCCCACCGCCGACCGACAGCCGCCGACCGACCGCCGACAGCCCACAGCCCACAGCCCACAGCCCACAGCCCACAGCCCACAGCGCTGAACAACCACCCACAGCACCCCGGAGGCACCCCATGTCCAACCCCTTCCGCCACACCACCCCGCCCCCGCCCAAATCCGCTACCGGCGTCACCGCGGCCGTCTACGCCCAACTCGCCGAAGACTTCGGAATCGAGCGCGCGGTCACCTTCGTCGTGCTCTCCTCCGCGCCCGAAATCATGGCCGCCGCCTGGGCGTTGATGCGCGAGTCGCTCATCGCGGGCGACGGGGACAGGACCGGGAAGGAGCTCGCGGCGCTGGGGGCGTCCCAAGCCAATCGGTGTCCGTTCTGCGTGGACGCGCACACGATGTTGCTGCATGCCACCGGGGACCACTCCCTCGCCGAAGCCATGGTGCGCGGTGAGACCCCTGCCGACGAGCGGCACGCGCGCGTGCTGGCGTGGGGCAGGGCGAGCCGGACCCCTGGGGCGGCCGAGTTGACGCCGTACCCCTTCCCCGGCGCCCACGCCCCCGCCTACATCGGCACCGTCCTCTCCTTCCACTTCATCAACCGGATCGTGTCGGCCCTGCTGACCGAGAATCTGCTGCCGGGCAACGTCCAGCGCTTCCGGGCCGTCCGGAGTCTCGCGGGACGGTCCGTCGCCAGGACGGTGCGCCGACGTCCCCCTGCCGGGGCGGGCTTGGCGCTCCTCGACGACCCGGGTCCCGGGCCGGGCTGGGCGCAAGGAACCACCGTCGGCCCGGCCTACGCCGCACTGCGCGACGCCGCCACCGCCGGAGCGGGACTCCTGGACGAGGACGACCGCAACCTCGTACGGGAAACGCTCCAGGCGTGGGACGGCACCCATCCGCCGCTCGCTTGGGACGAGCTCCCGGACCGTTCCCGCCCCGGCGCGCGTCTCGCGCTGCTGGCCGCCCTCGCCCCGTACCGCATCACGGACGAGGACGTGACGGCCTGGCGCAAACCGATCCACACCGACCACTGCCTCGTGCACCTCGTGGCGTACGGCGCGTTCGCCGCCGTCGACCGCATCGAGAGCGCCCTTCCCGTCCGCACCGCCAAGGAGACCTCGTGACCCGCACCGCCAACACCGTTCAGGCACAGGCCTGGAACGGCCCCGTCGGCACCCATTGGGCCACTCACCAGAAGCGTTATGACGCGATGGTGTCGGGCGTGAACGACGCGCTGTTCGCGGGCGCGGCCATCGCGGCGGGCGACCGCGTCCTCGACGTCGGCTGCGGAGCCGGAGCGACCACGCGAATCGCCGCCCGGCTGGCCGCGAGCGGACATGCCGTGGGGGTTGACATCTCGGCGCCCCTGCTCGACAGGGCACGGGCGATCACCGCCACCGAGGGCGTCCCTAACGTCGCGTACGAGCTTGCCGACGCGCAGATCCACCAATTCCCGCCCGCCGGCTACGACGTGGTCATCAGCCGGGGCGGCGTGATGTTCTTCGCGGACCACGCGGCCGCCTTCCGGAATCTGGCGAGGGCATTGCGGCCGGGAGGGCGACTCGCGTTCGTTTGTCCGCGGCCGGCCGGGCCGGATGTCGAGGAGTCGCGGGCCCTCAGTCTGTTCGGCGAGCTGCTGGAGGGGCCGGACGCCGACACCGTCGCCGCGCAGGTCGCTATGGCGTCACTGTCCGACCCAACACGGATCCGCGAGGTGCTGAGCGGGTACGACGACGTGACCGTGACCCCCGTCGAGACGCAGACGGTGTGGGGTCGCGACGCCTCGGACGCGGTCGAATTCATCCTCTCCCGCACGCCGGGGCGGACGGTCGCCGCCGACACGCGCGCGGCTTTGGAGGACACCCTGCGCCCGTACGAGACGGATCGCGGCGTCCGCCTGCGGGCCGCGGTGTGGCTGGTGACAGCGAGGGCGACCACCAAGGATGCCGCGCGATGACCCACGCCCCGTCAACCGTGAGCCACTGTCACCGCACAGGCACGGAGCGAGTTTGCACTTCCGCCCCACAGGGACTCATGTGACACTGGCGTCCCGTCCGCAGTGCGGACCCCTCCGCACCGTCCCCCACGAGAAGTGCGCCTTGCGTTCTCTTCCTCTGCCGCTCGCTCTCACCGCGCGCCTGCTGCCGGTCGCCGTGCTCGCCTCGGCGGGCTGGGCCCTGACGTCCGGTCCGTTCGCGGCGACCCCCACCGCCGCCGAGCACAAACCCACGCAAAAGACAACCGATACGCCATCCGCGCCATCGACGTCCGCGGCCACCAAGACGTACACCGCGTCGCCCGCGCCCTGCGGCGGCGTGGCGGAGGCGACGGTCAAATCCCTGGTCCCGGGCGCCAAGACGGCCGGGCAGGAGATCGCCTCGACCGACAAGTCGGTGCGTCGCACCTGCTCCTGGAACGCGCTGAAGGGGTTCGACTACCGCTGGCTCGACGTCTCGTACGAGATCAAGGAGACGGACGAAGCGGCAGAGAAGTCATATAAGCAGCGCGTGGCGGACAAGAGCGGCGGCGGGGCGGTCCCCGGACTCGGCGACACGGCCTACTCCGTCGTGAATCTCACCACCGAGGACAAGCAGCAGACGCGCGAGGGAGTGGTGATGGCCCGCGTGTCCAACGCGCTGGTCGTCATCACGTACAACGGCAGTGACTTCGAGACGAAGAAAGCGCCGGGTACGGACGAGATCAACAAGGGCGCCATCAAGGCCGCCAAGGACGCGGTGGCCGCGCTGGAGAAAAGCCGGCAATAGCCCGGCGGAACGCAGTAGAGCCGACCCGGACGAAGCGGTCGGCTCTACCCAAGGGCACCTAAGTCGGGTATGTCAGACAGTGGCCTTCTCCTTGCCCCGCAGCAGCATCAGCACCACGTACAGAACCATCGACGTACCGAGTCCGACCGCCCACCCGTAGTCGGCCAGCGACTTTAGTGCCGGGATGGGCCGGCCATCGATCAGCGGATGGAAGTCGGCGCCGCCGATGGCCAGGACGCCGCCGGTGACGAAGGCGACGACGGCCCGCCAGTTCCAGCCACCGTCGTACCAGTAGCGGCCTCCCGTGCGGTACAGGTCGGCGAGGTCTAGCTTGGTGCGGCGCAGGATCCAGTAGTCGGCGATGAGGATGCCCGCGACCGTGCCGAGCAGACCACCGACCAGACCGAGCCAGGTGAAGATGTACCCCTGCGGGTCGGAGTACAGCTTCCAGGGGAAGATCAGCACGCCGAGGACGCAGGTGGCGAGGGCACCGGTGCGGAAATTGATCTTCCGGGGCGCGATGTTGGAGAAGTCGAAGGCCGGCGAGACCAGGTTGGCCGCGATGTTCACGGACAGGGTCGCGACCAGCACGGTGACCAGCGCGTAGAGGAGGCCGAAGACGTTGTCGGTCTTGGCGGCCAGCTGGACCGGGTCCCAGATCGCCTTGCCGTACACGGCCTGCGAGCCCGAGGTGACCATGACCGACAGGAAGGCGAAGAGCGTCATCGTGGTGGGCAGACCGAGCGCCTGGCCCCAGGTCTGCGCCTTCTGGCTCTTTCCGTAGCGGGTGAAGTCCGGGATGTTCAGCGACAGCGTGGACCAGAAGCCGATCATGCCCATGAGCGAGGGCCAGAACAGCTTCCAGAAGTCGCCGCCCCAGCCCAGCTTGGAGGGCTGGTCGAGCAGCGGGCCGAAGCCGCCCGCCTTGCTGCTCATCCACCACAGCATCACGCCGGCGCCGATGAGCACGAAGGGCGCCGCCCAGTTCTCGAAGCGGCGGATCGTCTCCATGCCCCGGTAGATGATGGCGACCTGGAGCACCCAGAAGAGCGCGAACGACAGCCACATGGTCCAGGCGTAGCCGCCGACCTCGGAGGCGTTCTTCCAGCCGTCGCCGAAGAGCTTTCCGGCGAGGAAGTAGATCGCCTCGCCGCCGATCCAGGTCTGGATGCCGAACCAGCCGCAGGCCACCAACGCCCGTACGACGGCGGGGAGGTTGGCGCCGCGGACGCCGAAGGAGGCGCGGGCGAAGACGGGGAAGGGGATGCCGTACTTGGGTCCGGCGTGCCCGGTGAGCAGCATCGGGACCAGCACGATCAGGTTGGCCAGGGCGATGGTGAAGACGGCCTGCTTCCAGTCCATGCCGACGGCTATCAGACCGGAGGCCAGCGTCCAGGAAGCGGTGTTGTGGGCCATGCCGACCCACAGCGCCGAGAAGTTGTACGTGGTCCAGGTGCGCTTCTCGACCGGGACCGGCAGCAGGTCCTCGTTGGCGTAGGGGCCGCTCGGCGCGGGCGCGTCGGGGGCTATCTCCACGCGTCCGTCGGCGAGCGTGACTTGAGCGGCGGGTGGGCTGTCCGGGGGGACGGTCTCGGTCATGGGCAGGCCAATCAGATGAGGAGTGACGGGAAAGGCCGTGCGGGTGACGCCGTGGGGGGAGGTGCGGGTGCGGCCGGTCCCCTTCCCGGGACGGCGGGAAGGGGACGTTCGGGGAGGGAGCGGGAGCCGCGGTGGGGCTGGGCTTGGCGCGGTCAGCGGTTGATGGCCGGGATGACCGTCGACCCGTAGGCGTCGATGGTGGCTTCCTGCGCGTCGTGCATGTCGTACACCGCGAACTGGTCGACGCCGAGTTCGCGCAGCGCGTTCAGCTTCTCGATGTGCCGCTCGGCCGTGCCGATCAGGCAGAACCGGTCGACGATCTCGTCAGGCACGAACGCGGTGTCGGGGTTGTCGGCGCGCCCGTGGTGGGAGTAGTCGTAGCCCTCACGGGCCTTGATGTAGTCGGTGAGTTCGTCGGGTACGGCGGCGGAGTGCTCGCCGTACTTGGAGACGAGGTCGGCGACGTGGTTGCCGACCATGCCGCCGAACCAGCGGCACTGCTCACGTGCGTGGGCGAGCGCCTCCGGCGAGTCGTCCTCGGTGATGTACGCGGGCGCGGCGACGCAGATCTTGACGTCGGAGGGGTCGCGTCCGGCCTCGACGGCGGCGTTCTTCACGGCCTTGACCATGTACTCGGTCAGGTACAGATCCGCGAGCTGCAGGATGAAGCCGTCGGCCTCCTCACCGGTCATTTTCAGCGCCTTCGGGCCGTACGCGGCCATCCAGACCGGGAGTTCGGCGCCGGGCTTGACCCACGGGAACTTGATGACGGTGCCGCCGAGGTCGGCCTCGTCGCCCCGCCCGAGCGCCCGGATCACCTTCATCGCGCCGCTGATCCGGGCGAGCGTGTTGGGCTTGCGGCCGGCGACGCGCATCGCCGAGTCGCCGCGCCCGATGCCGCACACCGTGCGGTTGCCGTACATGTCGTTGAGCGTCGCGAAGGTGGAGGCGGTGACCTCCCAGGTGCGGGTGCCCGGGTTGGTGACCATCGGGCCGACCGTCAACTTCTCGGTGTTCGCGAGAATCTGACTGTAGATCACAAACGGTTCCTGCCACAGCACGGCGGAGTCGAAGGTCCAGCCGTAGGTGAAACCGTTGCCCTCGGCCCGCTTCATCAGGTCGATGACGCGGGAGGCAGGGGGGTCGGTCTGCAGCACGAGTCCGAAGTCCATGGCGCCACTCCTAGTCGATCAGAGAAGGTACTGACAGGTGGAGCGGGGGGTGTAGACGCCGTGGCCCGCGCGTCCGGTGAACTCCCGCTCGGTGATGACCAGTTCGCCGCGCGAGAGCACGGACTCGACACGGCCGGTGACGCGCTTTCCCTCGTACGCCGAGTAGTCGACGTTCATGTGGTGCGTCTCGACCGACATGACCTGCTCGGCATGCGGGTCATAGATGACGATGTCGGCGTCGGCGCCGGGCGCGATGGTGCCCTTCTTCGGATACAGGCCGAACATCCGGGCCGGGGTCGCGCAGGCGATCTCGATCCAGCGGCGACGCGAGAGGTGCCCGTCGACGACGGCCTGATGGAGCAGGTCCATGCGGTTCTCGACGCCCGGAAGGCCGTTGGGGATCTTCGAGAAGTCGCCGCGGCCGAGCTCCTTCTGGCCCACGAAGCAGAAGGGGCAGTGGTCGGTGGAGACGACCTGGAGGTCGTTCGTGCGCAGTCCGCGCCACAGCGCCGCCTGGTGGTCCTTGGGGCGAAGGGGCGTACTGCAGACGTACTTCGCGCCCTCGAAGTCGGGCTCGGCCAGGTTGTCGGTGGACAGGAACAGGTACTGCGGGCAGGTCTCGCCAAAGACGTTCAGACCCTCGTCGCGCGCCCGTGCCAGCTCGGCGACTGCCTCCTGCGCCGAGACGTGCACGACGTACAGCGGGGCGCCCGCGACCTGCGCGAGCTTGATGGCGCGGTGGGTGGCCTCGGCTTCGAGCAGTGCCTTGCGGACCTCCCCGTGATAGCGGGGATCGGTCTCGCCACGGGCGAGCGCCTGCTCGACCAGCACGTCGATCGCGATGCCGTTCTCGGCGTGCATCATGATCAGACCGCCGTTCTCGGCGGAGCGCTGCATGGCGCGCAGGATCTGGCCGTCGTCGCTGTAGAAGACGCCGGGGTAGGCCATGAACTGCTTGAAGGAGGTGACGCCCTCCTCGACCAGCAGGTCCATCTCCTTGAGCGTCTCCTGGTTCACGTCGGAGACGATCATGTGGAAGGCATAGTCGATGGCGCACTTGCCGTCGGCCTTGGCGTTCCAGGCGTCCAGGCCCTCGCGCAGCGAGTGGCCGACGCTCTGCACCGCGAAGTCGATGATGGTGGTGGTGCCGCCCCAGGCCGCGGCCCGCGTGCCCGTCTCGAAGGTGTCTGAGGCGAAGGTGCCGCCGAACGGCAGCTCCATATGGGTGTGGGCGTCGACGCCGCCCGGGATGACGTACTTGCCGGTGGCGTCTATGGCCCGCTCGGCTGTCCACGACTCGGCCGCCGGGGTGCCGGTCGCGGCGAGAGCCGCGATCCGGCCGTCCTCGATCAGGACGTCGGCGTGGATCTCGTCGGACGCGGTGATGACGAGGCCACCACGGATGACGGTACGGCTCATGCTCCCTCTCCTTCCGGTCGTGCGTGCACTGAGGGAATCCCGCTCCTGTTGAAAACTGAGGTCAACGCTGTTTCCTTATAAGGAAGACGGTGCCGCGGGCCCGGCCCCATGACCGGGCCCGCGGACGGCGCGGGACGACGGTCAGGGGGCGGTCAGCGGCTCGTACGCGTCGGGACGGCGGTCCCGGTAGAACTGCCAGCGATCGCGTACCTCGCGCAGTTTGGCCATGTCGAGGTCGCGGACGACGAGTTCGGTCTCCTTGTCGCTCGCCACCTCCCCGACGAACTGGGCCTCCGGGTCGACGAAGTACGACGTCCCGTAGAAGTCGTTGGAGCCGAGCTCCTCCACGCCCACGCGGTTGATCGCGCCCACGAAGTACTCGTTGGCGACGGCCGCCGCCGGCTGCTCCAGCTGCCAGATGTAGGAGGACAGACCGCGTGAGGTGGCCGACGGATTGAATACGATCTCGGCACCCGCGAGACCCAGCGCACGCCAGCCCTCCGGGAAGTGGCGGTCGTAGCAGATGTAGACGCCGATCTTCCCGACTGCGGTGTCGAAGACCGGCCAGTCGGCGTTGCCCGGACGGAAGTAGAACTTCTCCCAGAAGCCCTCGACCTGCGGGATGTGGTGCTTGCGGTACTTGCCGAGGTACGAGCCGTCCGCGTCGATCACGGCGGCCGTGTTGTAGAGGACGCCGGGCTGTTCCTCCTCGTACATCGGCAGGACGAGGACGATGCCGAGTTCCTTGGCCAGTGCCTGGAAGCGCCGGACGATCGGGCCTTCGGGGATCTGCTCGGCGTACTCGTAGAACGCCTTGTCCTGGACCTGGCAGAAGTAGGGTCCGTAGAACAGCTCCTGGAAGCACAGGACTTGGGCGCCCTGCGCGGCCGCGTCGCGGGCCGCCTGCTCGTGGACCTGGATCATCGATTCCTTGTCGCCGGTCCATGCGGTCTGGAAGACGGCGGCGCGGATCACTCTGCTCATCGGGACCTCCGGTCGCTCGGTGTGCGAGGAGCCTAGAAAGCCCGTGGAGCGGGTTTGAGTTGCACCGTGTCACGTCTGGAGCGCTGTGCCGTTCCACGGTGTCACCCCCGCGTCGTCCCATGTTTCACCTGTGTCGTCCGGTGTTTCACCGTTGTTGCGCGTCGTGCGCGAGCAGCGCGATGTGTACGGATGCCGCCTGCTCGAAGTCGTCGAGGTCGACGCCGAGACGGGCCTCTATGGCCTCCAGACGCCGGTACAGGGCGGGCCTGCTGACGTGGTGGAGTTGCGCGGTGCGCGACTTGTTGCGGCCGGTCGCGAGATACGTCCGCAGCACGGGCAGCAGCTCCGACTCGGCGTCAGCACCGCACAGCAGGCCGTCCAACTCCCGCTCGGCGAAGGACTGGACGTGCGGATCGTCCCGCAACAGCCTGACCAGACCCCGCAGATGCACGTCCCGCAGGCGTACGAGCTCCGGCTGGTCCTGGTCGACGGGTGCGTCGGCGGCGGCCTCGGCGACGTGCAGGGCCTCGCGCAGGCCGGCGGGGACGTCGTCCCAGGCGGTACGGAGAGAGGCCGCGGCCACCGTCGTACGGGCGCCGCTCTCGTGGCGCAGCCGCAGCGCGAAGTGCGCGGCCAGCGCCTCCCCGTCCTGGTCACGAGCAAGGCTGAGCAGCACGGCGGTGGCCCCGTCGGCCAGCTCGGCGACGAGTCCGGGAAGTCCCAACAGGCGCAGCACACGGTCCAGTTGGGCCGGGTCACCGTCCCGCACCACCAGCGGCACGAACGCCCGCCGGTTGACGGGCAGCCCGGCCGCGCGCGCCCTCGGCAGCAGCTGCCGGGCCGGTACGACACCGCTCACGAGGTCGGTCAGCAGGCTCTGCGCGGACTCCTCCTCCCAGGTGAGCGCGGAACCGCCGAGCATCCGGTGCAGGACCAGGGACTCGGCGGCCCGGTCGGCGAGCAGCCGACCGGTCGCGCCGTCGCCGCGGTATCCGCACAGCACGATGCGGCCCCAGCGCTCGCCGCGCCCGCCCAGCTCGGCGCGGATCCAGCCGTCGCCCTCGCTGCCGCCCGCCTGCCGGGCGATGCGCTCCCAGTCGCGCAGCACGTCGTCGACGGCGGACCGCTCCCCCGCCGTGGCGAGGACCCGGTGGGCGAGGTTGGTGACGACGACGGGGCAGGCGGCGTGCCCGGCGATCTCGTCGAGCATCCGCTGCAGCGGGGCGCCCGCCGTGATGAGTCCGGTGAGCGCTGTCCGTACGGCCTCGGACAGACTCACGGCCGCGAACTTGCTTCTGACCAGCCTGGACTGGACCTCCTCCGTCAACTCTGCGAAGGGGAAAGGCCGGTGGAGCACCACCATGGGCAGCCCGCAGCGCTCGGCCGCCCGGCGCATCACCTCCGGCGGCGCCGGGAAGGCGCGGCCGAGTCCGAGGACGACGGCCGCGGCCTCCGCGCGGTGCAGCGAGCGGATGTACTCGGCCTGTGCGTCGGGGTCGCCGGCGAGCAACACCCCGGTGGTGAGCACCATTTCGCCGCCACTGAGCATCACGCCCACGTCGGCGGCCTCGGCGACGTGCACCCAGCGCACGGGCCGGTCGAGATGGCCCGCGCCGGCCACCACCTCGGGCTCTCCGGCGAGCACCCGGTCCAGGGTGAGGACCTGGCGTACCGACAGGGCGGGTTCCAGGGCGGTGGTCATGGCGACGTTCCCTTGCTCAGGTTCTCTTACTGGGTACACCTCAGCGCGCGCTCGAGAATCGCCGCGCCCTCCTCCGCCTCCGCCACGGTGAGGGACAGCGGCGGTGCGATGCGCAGCACGCTGGTGTTGTGACCGCCGCCCTTGCCGATCAACAGGCCTTCTTCGCGGGCCGCTTCCTGCACGGCCGTGGCACCCTCCGGGTTCGCCTCGTCGGTGCCGGGCTTGACCAGCTCGACGCCGATCATCAGGCCGCGCCCGCGCACCTCCCGGACGCCGTCGAGCTGCGCGGCGACCGCCCTCAGCCGCTCGATGAGCAGACCGCCGACGCGCCGGGCGTTGCCCTGCAGGTCGTGTTCGAGGAGGTACGTGAGGTTCGCGAGCCCCGCCGCCATCGTGACCGGCGAGCCGCCGAAGGTGGAGATGGAGTTGGAGTCGAGACAGTTCATGATCTCGGCGCGGGCGACGACGCCGCCGATGGACATACCGTTGCCGATGCCCTTGGCGAAGGTCAACATGTCCGGCGGGCCCGCCGCGGCGTGCGCCTGCCAGCCCCAGAAGTGCTCGCCCGTGCGGCCCCAGCCGGTCTGCACCTCGTCGGCGATCCAGAGGATGCCGCGCTCGTCCAGGACCTCGCGGAAGGCCGCGTACAGGCCGTCGGGCGGCGTGGTGAAGCCACCGACGCCCTGGATGGGTTCGGCGATCAGGGCCGCGGGCGGGCGGATGTGGCCGAGCAGGTCCTTCAGGTCATCGACACAGGCCGCGATGAACTCGGCGTCGCCGAGATCGGCGTACGGGCCGCGCGTGCGGACGCCACCGTGGACGTACAGCGTCTGGAGCGGCGAGAGGGAGGTCGGCGACCAGCCCTTGTTGCCGGTGATGCCGACCGCGCTGAACGAGCGGCCGTGGTAGCTGTTGCGCATCGCCAGGATCTGGTTGCTCTGCCGGTAGGCGGTGGCGAGCAGCAGGGCCGTGTCGTTGGCCTCGGTGCCGGAGGTGGTGAAGAAGACGCGCGCGTCCGGGATGCCGGAGAGCTGGGCGATCCGCTCGGCGAGGTCGACCATCGGACGGTTGAGGTAGAGCGTCGAGGAGTGGATGATCCGCCCGGCCTGCTCGCTGACGGCCTTCGTCACCTCGGGCAGCGCGTGCGCGGTCATCGTGGTGAGAATGCCGCCGAAGAAGTCGAGGTACCTGTTGCCCTTGGCGTCCCAGACGTGCCGGCCCTCGCCATGGGTGATCTCGATCGGGTCCTCGTAGTAGAGGGCGAGCCAGTCGGGCATGACGGCCTTGTGGCGCGCGTACAGGTCGGTCACGGCTGCACCAGCCCGTCGTACGCGTCGGGTCGGCGGTCGCGGTAGAACGCCCACTGCTGCCGGACTTCCTCGATCAGGTCGAAGTCGAGGTCGCGGACGAGGAGTTCCTCGGCCTTGTCGCTCGCCGTCTCCCCCACGAACTGCCCGCGCGGGTCGACGAAGTACGACGTCCCGTAGAAGTCGTTGTCCCCGTACTCCTCCTCGCCCACACGGTTGATCGCCGCGATGAAGTACTCGTTGGCGACGGCCGCGGCGGGCTGCTCCAGCTGCCAGAGGTAGGCGGACAGGCCGCGGGAGGTGGCGGACGGGTTGTAGACGAGCTGGGCGCCGTTCAGGCCGAGCTGTCGCCAACCCTCCGGGAAGTGGCGGTCGTAGCAGATGTACACGCCGATCCTGCCGACGGCGGTGTCGAAGACGGGCCAGCCCAGGTTCCCCGGTTTGAAGTAGTACTTCTCCCAGAAGCCCTTCACCTGGGGGATGTGATGCTTGCGGTACTTGCCGAGGTACGTGCCGTCGGCGTCGATCACGGCCGCGGTGTTGAAGTAGAAGCCGGACTGCTCCACCTCGAAGACGGGCACGACGATGACCATGCCGGTCTCGCGGGCGAGCTCCCGCATCCGGGTGACGGTGGGCCCGTCGGGCACGTGCTCCGCCCAGCGGTAGTGCTCGGGCTCCTGGACCTGGCAGAAATAGGGAGCGTTGAAGACTTCCTGGAATCCGATGACCTTGGCGCCCTGCCGGGCCGCCTCGCGGGCGTGTTCCTCGTGCTTGGCGACCATGGATGCGGTGTCGCCTGTCCAGGTGGCCTGGACCAGAGCGGCACGTACGACGTTGGCCATGAGCTGCTCCTTCGACGGGACGTCAGAGAGCCTCTACGCCCGTAGACAAAGGGTGTAGAGGCTCGAAAGTAAGCCCACCGGAGAGCCTTGCCAAGACCATCGTCGTTAACCCGCTGAGTCGATCACGTTTCGCACTCCTGTGGGTGAGTCACGGATCCGGTCACGCGGTGAAGCCTGCGACCCGCAGAGCGTGTACGAGGTCCCAGTGGCGCTCGTCCGAGACGCCCCGGGCGGCCTCCAGGAGGAGCGGCACGAGCCGCTGCGGGTCCGCTTCCACGCTGCGGGCCGCTTCCTCCGGGGTGCGCACGCGGACGTACGCGCCGAGCAGCGCGTCGATTTCGCGCCGGCGCCCCTCCTCGGCGAGGCCCAGCACGGCGGCCCCGATCTCCGGCGCGGGCCGGGCGACGCCCTGGCGCAGCATCTGCTGCCCGTCGGCCGTCCGGCCCGCCGCGACCAGCGCGTCCGCGGCGGCGACCAGCCGGTCGGCGGGGAGCGAGGCCGCCTCCCACAGCAGGGTGGCCCAGTCGGCGTCCAGGCCCGCGCGGTGCAGCTCCGCGGCGAGCAGCGGGAAGCGGCCGGCGGGCCAGTACGCGGCCTCGACGAGGACGGCGTGCGCCTCGCCGCTCCTGCCCTCGCTCCGCAGCCGTATCAGCGTCTCGACGGTCTCGGCGGTGGCCCGCCGCGCGCCGTCGTCCTGCGGCTCCATGCGCGGCTGGGCGGGCTCCTCGGCCGCTCCCGCGAAGCGGGCGCCTCGGGGGGTACGGCCGCCGCGGGCGGCCGGGGCGGGCGGTGACACCTCCGGTACGACCATGGGGGCCGCCTCCGGCTCCATCATTCCGGCGAAGCGGGCGCTGCCTCGGGGGCGGCGCTTGGAGCGTTGCTTGGGGGTGGCGGGGGTCGGCTCCGGGGCCCGGGCCGGGGGCCGTTCGTGGTCGCCCTGTGCGTCGGGGGCGTACGCGTCGCGACGTGGGGCCGCCGGACGGTCCGGCGACGCCTGGTCCGCGAAGGGGGAGCGTGCGGCGCTGCGCTCCGGCACGGCCGGGTCGGCGAGCGGGGAGCGAGGGCCGGTCTGCTCGGGAATGGTCGAACGGTGGTGGGGGGACGACGGCCCTGGGGTGGCGCCTTCACCAGGACCCCGCCAAGCGGTGGGACGACCCTCCGCATTCACCCCGCCCTCGGGCTGCCGTACCCGGAACACGTCCCCGGCGGGCCCGGCCGTGAAGTCCAGTGCGCCCTGCCCGTGGGTGTGCTGGAGACGGCGGTCGAGGTTCGCCATGCGGTGGCGGAGCTCGGTGCAGCGGGCCGTGGCGCGTTCGTGGTCGTCGTGGGCCCAGGCGAGGTCGAGCCGTATCGACTCGACCTCCTCCTGGGAGCGGGCCGAGTGGAGCAGCCGGCCCAGCTCGGCCTGGCGCTCGACCGCGTAGCGCTGTTCGCGGAGCATCACGTCGAGGCGGTCGCCGAGGGCGTCGCGGCCTCCGGGCCGGGCGTCGTATGCGGCGAGCGAGGCGCCGTGCAGGGCGCGGGCCCGCTCGGTCTCCTGGGCGGCGGCCCGGTCGCCGTACTCCACGGCGAGGTCCTGGAGGAGCGCCTCCACGACGTCCCAGGGCGGGACTTCCCAGCCGTCCAGGCAGGCCCGCATGCCGTCGGGATCGCGCTGCCAGAACACTCCGCACCAGCCGCCGCCCTGATCGAGCCGTTCCATCAGCTCGTTCAGGTACCTTGCGAACTCCCGCACTTGACCCGGGAGTTGTTCTACAGCCATCACACGACTCCCCGCCCGACTGGAGTGCTCCGGTCCGGTAGAAAACACCAGCCGTGTTACGGGACGGCTACAGGGAGTTTTCGGGCCGGACGCAGAGACCTCCGGGATGGATGACACCGGTGTGCGGCCCTCCAGGGACGCAGCTGTCAGGAGACCCTACTCGCCTCCCCCGCCCGTTGGTCGGCGACCGGACCTCATCTCACGCCACGCGGGCCAACGCGCACCGCACCACGAGGTCGTCCATCGACAGCCCGAGCGCCCGCGCCAGCGCCGCCACCGTGAAGAAGGCGGGGGTGGGCGCCCGCCCGGTCTCGATCTTGCGCAGCGTCTCGGCGGAGATCCCGGCGACCGCCGCGACCTCCGCCATGCTGCGGTCACCGCGGGCGTCGCGCAGCAACCGGCCGAGCCGCTCGCCGCGTTCGCGCTCTTCGGGGGTCAGGGGGGTGCGCACCATGCCACCATTCTAATACCGGTATAGTAATTGGCATGGTGGAACTGAAGACGGACACATCGATCGACGAGATGTACGCGGCGGGCCAGGTCGTGGGCAGGGCACTCACGGCGGTACGGGAAGCGGCCGGCGTCGGCGTCTCACTCCTGGAGCTGGACGAGGTGGCGCACCAGGTCCTGCGGGATGCGGGCGCGAGCTCCCCGTTCCTCGGCTACCGCCCCTCCTTCGCACCCACCCCCTTCCCCGCGGTCATCTGCGCCTCCGTGAACAACGCGATCGTGCATGGCATCCCGGACGGCTACCGGCTGCGCGACGGCGACCTGGTCTCCATCGACTTCGGCGCCGAACTGGGCGGCTGGGTGGGCGACTCGGCGATCAGCTTCATCGTCGGGAGGCCGCGCGCCGCCGACGTACGCCTGATCGAGACCGCGGAGCGGGCCCTCGCGGCCGGCATCGAGGCCGCCGCCGTCGGCAACCGCATCGGCGACATCGCGCACGCCATCGGCACGGTGTGCCGCTCGGCGGGGTACGGCATCCCCGACGGCTTCGGCGGCCACGGCGTGGGCCGCCGCATGCACGAGGACCCGTCCGTCCCGAACGAGGGCCGTCCCGGACGCGGCCTCCCCCTCCGCCACGGCATGGTCCTCGCCATCGAGCCCATGCTCATCGGCGGCGGCACCAACGGCTACCACGCGGCGCCCGACGGCTGGACCCTCCGCACGAACGACGGCTCCCGCGCGGCCCACACCGAGCACACAGTGGCCATCACCGAGGCGGGGCCACGCATCCTGACGGCGCGCTGACTCCCCACACGCTCGCTATCTCGGTGCGCCCAACCAGCCCTTCGCGTTGGAGTACGACTCGAAGTCGTAGCGGGTCCGCCGGTCCCACTCCTCGCCCGATATTCGCTCGTAGGCCTCGTCCGGCACGTAGAGCAGGCTCTCGGCCGACGCAGGGCCGGCCGCGTACGGAATGAAGCGGGAGGGGTCGATCAGCACTCGTTCGTACTCGGCGCGCCCCGCGGCGACGACGGCGGCACGCGTGTAGAGGAACTGGTCCCCAGACAGCTCCCGGCCCTTCGGCTGCACCCCGAACTGCCAGCGGTCCAACCGGTACAGGGCCCACGACAGCTGCTCGGCGAAGCCGATGGCCGCATGCAGCGGGCAAGCGACGAGCATGCCGATCAGGCCTGCGGCAAGCCCGGCCCCATCAGGGTCGGGTGCCGCGGGCCGACACTGCTCGATCAGCCGCCAGAAGGCGCTCTCGTTCATGCCCGCAAGGATGGCGCACGGCACTGACAGTCGGGCGGGCAGCGCCCTGACCTGCCAGAACGCTGCCCGCACGGCTGCTGACCGCTATGACGCGGGCCGCACCACCATCGCGGAGCCACCTCCGCGCCGCACCTTCTCCGCGGCGGCGAGCCACTTGCCGTTCGGGAGGCGTTGGACGCCGGTCGCAGCGCCGATTTCCGGGTTTTGGCGGAAGGCGTGGCCGATGGACTCCAGTTGGGCCTTCAGAGGGCTGTTCCACAGGGCCGGTTCGAGTTCGGTGGTGGTCTGGTTGCGCTGGCTGGCGCGGGGGGCTGCGATCGCGTCCACCAGGGGCAGCCTTCGGTCCAGGAACTCCGTGAGCGTCTGCAGCACGGTCGTGACGATGGTCGCGCCGCCCGGCGAACCGAGCGCCACCACGGGCCGGTCGGCGCGGTCGAGCACGATCGTCGGTGAGATGGACGAGCGCGGCCGCTTGCCGGGACCGGGCAGGTTCGGGTCGTGGACGTCCGGGCTCGCGGGTGTGAAGGAGAAGTCCGTCAGCTCGTTGTTGAGGATGAAGCCGCGGCCCGGGACCGTGATGCCGCTGCCGCCGGTCTGCTCGATGGTCAGCGTGTACGCGACGACGTTGCCCCACTTGTCGGCCACCGTCAGGTGTGTGGTGTTCTCGCCCTCGTACGTCGTCGGGGCGGCCGTTCCGGCGGTGGAGCAGGCCGCCGGGTCGCTCGGATCACCCGGCGCCAGCGGGCTCGTCAGCACCGCGTCGTCCTTGATCAGACATTCCCGCGAGTCCGCGTACTTCTGCGACAGAAGTCCCTTGGTCGGTACGTCCTCGAAGGCCGGGTCGCCCACCCAACGGCCCCGGTCCGCGAACGCGATCCGGCTCGCCTCGATGTAGCGGTGCAGGTACTGCGCCTCGCTCGCCTTCGAAAGGTCGCTCTTCTCAAGGATGTTGAGCGCCTCGCCGACCGTGGTACCGCCCGAGGAGGAGGGCGCGATCGAGTAGACCTTCAGACCGCGGTACGTGGTCCGGGTCGGCGCCTGCTGCTTCGCCTCGTACTCCGCCAGGTCCTCCAGGGACAGCTTGCCCGGGCGCGCGTTGTAGCCCGAGCTCGGACCCACCGGCGGCTTGTTCACGGTGTCGACGATCTCCTGGCCGAGGTCGCCGTCGTAGATCGCGTCGACGCCCTCCTTGCCCAGCTCCTCGTACGTACGCGCCAGATCGGGGTTCTTGAACGTCGAGCCGACGACCGGAAGCGCGCCGCCCGGCAGGAACAGCTCGGCGGTGTCCGGGAAGTTCTTGAAGCGGGACTGATTGGACTCGGTCTGCGAGCGGAAGGTCGCGTCGACCGTGAATCCGTCGCGGGCGATGCGCTCGGCGGGCTTCAGCACGCTGCCCAGCTGCCTGCTGCCCCACTCGTCGAGAGCCGTCTGCCAGGTGGCGGGCGTGCCCGGCGTACCCACGCTCAGCCCGCTGGTGACGGCGTCCGCGAAGGCGAGCGGCTTGCCGTTCTCCAGGAACAACCCGGAGTCGGCCGTCAAGGGCGCCGTCTCGCGGCCGTCGATCGTGTGCACCGTACGCGACTTGGCGTCGTAGTAGACGAAGTAGCCTCCTCCGCCGATGCCGGACGAGTAGGGCTCGGTGACGCCGAGGGCCGCCGCGGTGGCGACCGCCGCGTCCACGGCGTTGCCGCCCTTCTTCAGGACCTCGATCCCGGCCGCGGAGGCGTCCGCGTCGACGCTCGCCACGGCGCCGCCGTAGCCGACGGCGACCGGGACCTTCTCAACTGAAGCGCCGGTGGAAGACGGCGGCGCCGCCGCGCCGACCGACACCACCGCGGCCGAAACCGCCAAGACCGCCAGATTCCGCGCAAGAGGGCGACGCATCCGTACCTCCAGTCAACAGCCGTCCGCGCAGCGTAACTGCACTGCCATGCCCGCGTCAGGACCCCCTCGAACACCGGTCCGCAAGCCCGCTAACATGCGCGCCCATGAATGACGACGTGCGCAACATCGTCCTCGGCGTGGCCGCCGCCGGCATCAGTGCCGCGCTCGGCTGGCTCGCCCGTACGTATTTGTGGAGGCGCAAGCTCCGCCGCAAACAGGCGTTCTTCGGGCTGCCGGACAACTCCGAGTCGCTGCTCGTCGTCAACCGCGACGCCGGCAGCACCGACCTCGCAGTGCACCGCCACGACGTGTTCGCACTCCTTGAACTCTCCGCGCTCATCAAGGACTGCGGCGCGCACGCCGAGGTGATCACCCAGGACGCGGCCCGGCAGGGCTTCGGCGAGCGGACGGAGTTCTGCGTCGGCGGCCCGGGGTCGAATCGGCGTATGGCTGCCCATATGGACGCCATGCTGCCCGGGGTGCGCGTGAACACCGACCCCGAACCGGGCCCGGATCGGGCCCGGCAGGGCTTCGGCGAGCGGACGGAGTTCTGCGTCGGCGGCCCGGGGTCGAATCGGCGTATGGCTGCCCATATGGACGCCATGCTGCCCGGGGTGCGCGTGAACACCGACCCCGAACCGGGCCCGGATCGATTGGCGTTCCAGATCGGCAGCGAGCGCTACCGCATGGAGCCCGGCCTGACCGAGTACGTACTGCTGGCACGGCTCACGGCCGGGCAGCCCGGCCTGACCCGGCCCGTCTTCCTCTTCTGCGGCCAGCGCGCGATCACCAACCAGGCGGCGACCCGCTATCTCGCCCGCAATCACGAACGTCTCGCGCGCAAGCACGGCGACAAGTCCTTCGTCCTGCTCCTGAAGGTCGTGAACTCCCAGGCGTACGGGCCCGACGTCGTCGAACTCGTCGCGGACGTCACCCGGGCCGCCCAGACCCCGCTGCCCACACCCGCGCCCCCGCGCAGTTCGCATCGCGCGACTTCATGACGTCCCGTACGAACGCGACCTGAGGAGCAGAGGGCAACTCACTGGAACGAACAGTTCGACTTGCGCACGAAATGAGTACTTCAGCGCGTCACGGCGCACCGATCGGCGTCTCTTCACTCACTAAATGAACACCTCAACAATCGTTACCCGCACGTAACTTACCGACGGGTTACTTCCGGTAAGCGACCGAGGTTACCGTCGGGTCACTTTGCGCTGACACGAGTGAGGAGTGACCCGTGGGACACGGTCGCAACGCCCTGCGTACGTCCGCCGTCGGTGCCGTCTCCGCGACGCTGATCGCCACCGCCGGCCTCGGTATGGCCCCCGCCGCCCAGGCCTCCACCGGCGCGACGAGCCTTCGCTTCGTCGACATCTCCGGAGACGGCGGCACGGTCCTCAAGGCCAACGTCGTCACACCCGCGGGCGCCGACGGCACCCGCGACTACCCGCTCATCGTGCTGCCGACGAGCTGGGGCCTGCCGCAGGCCGAGTACCTCGTACAGGCCCAGAAGCTCGCGAACTCCGGCTATGTGGTGGTCAGTTACAACGTCCGAGGTTTCTGGCAGTCCGGCGGCGAGATAGAAGTGGCAGGCCCCCCGGACGTTGCGGACGCGTCCAAGGTGATCGACTGGGCGCTGGCGAACACCCCCTCCGACGCACAGAAGGTCGGCATGGCCGGGATGTCGTACGGCGCCGGCATCAGCCTGCTCGCCGCCGCGCACGACAAGCGGATCAAGGCGGTTGCCGCCCTCAGCGGCTGGGCCGACCTCATCGACTCGATCTACTCGGGCCGCACCCAGCACGCCCAGGCGGCCGCCCTGCTGGACGGCGCCGGAACGATCACCGGCCACCCCAGCGCCGAACTCCAGCAGATCTTCAAGGACTTCTTCGCCTCCGACCTCTCCAAGGAACAGGAGATCATCGCCTGGGGGAAGAAACGTTCCCCCGAGACCTACATCGATCAGCTCAACGCCAACGGGGCGGCGATCATGCTGGCCAACGGCTGGGGCGACACGATCTTCCCGCCGAACCAATACGTCAAGTTCTACGAGGAGCTGACGGGACCGAAGAGGCTGGAGTACCGGCCCGGCGACCACGCCACCGCCGAGGTGACCGGACTGTTCGGACTCCCCAACGACGTGTGGACGGACACCGGCCGCTGGTTCGACCACTACCTCAAGGGCGAGGACAACGGCATCGATCGCGAGCAGCCGGTCCAGCTCAAGTCCCGTTCCGCGGGCGGCTACGAGGGCTACCCGGACTGGAAGTCCGTCGGCCCGACCACGCAGAAGATCGCCCTGGCCGGCACCAAGACCATCCACACGAACGTCGACTCGGGCGCGGACGGCGGGGTCATCTTCCTCTCCAGCATCCTCGACCAGCTCGCCCAGCTGCCCCCGATGGCGTCGATCCCGCTGCTGCCGCGCTACTGGGCGGCCGTATGGCAGTCGGAGAGGTACCCGAGCGCCCAACAGGTGCGCGGCACCGTCAAGCTGCACACCACGGTCACCGGCACCAAGGAGAGCGGCACCCTCGTCGCCTACCTCTACGACGTGGGCCCGCTCGGCCTCGGCAAGCTGGTCAGCAACGCGCCGTACACCTTCCACGGGCAGACGCCCGGAAAGCCGTTCGGTCTCGACCTGGAGCTGTACTCCACGGCCTACGACGTCCCGGCAGGGCATCGACTCGCCCTGGTCGTCGACACGGTCGACCCGCTCTACATCGAGCACAACCCGTCCGGCGCGCAGCTGACCTTCTCCTCGCCGGAGCACGACCCCTCATTCGTGTCGGTGCCCCTGCGCGAGCAGTGATCTCCGGCTGCCGCCGTCCGGGTCTGGCCCTGTGAGCTGCTGCTTTCCCCCTACGGTCGCGGGGCTGTGGGGGGAGCCCCACCCGGCAGCAGCGTCCCTGGTTCGGCCGGTGCCACTTCCACGGCCTCGGTCTTGGGACTGCGCCGCTCCCACCGGGACACCCACTGGGCGAACCAGGAGAGCAGCATGCACATCCCGATGTAGATCGGTGAGATCACCATCACCACAGGGATGAACGGCAAATCGTAGTCGAGGTTGGAGGCGATCAGTTTCCCGGCGTGGAGGAACTCCTCGTAGGTGATGAGATAACCGAGCGAGGTGTCCTTCAGGGCCACCACGAGTTGGCTGATGATGGCGGGCAGCATGGCACGCACGGCCTGCGGGACGAGGACGTACGTCATGACCTGGGTCTTGCGCATGCCGAGGGCGAACGCGGCCTCCCGCTGGCCGCGTTCGACGGAGTTGACGCCCGAGCGGAAGACCTCGGCGAGCACCGAGCCGTTGTAGAGCGTCAGCCCCGCGACCAGAGCGGGCAGCGGCTGCACCTTCAGCGCCACGAAGATGAAGAAGATCATCACCAGCACGGGCATGGCCCGGAAGAACTCGACGACCAGCGCGGAGATCCAGCGCACCGGACGGTGGTCGGAGAGCCGTCCCGTCGCTAGCACGGTACCCAGCGCCAGCGAGAGCACCGCGGCCATCGCGAAGGCCTTGAGTGTGTTGCCCAGGCCCCGCAGCAGCAGCTCCTGAATGCCCTTGTACTCGAAGGGCATCCACTTCGTGTACGTGAACTGCTCGGTGTCGAAGAGGAGATACAGGATCCAGCCGATCAGGGCGAGGATCAGAACGGTGGACACGACCCCGTACATCCGGTGCCGCTGGCGGGTCTTGGGACCCGGGACGTCGTAGAGGGCGGTGGACTCGACGGTGTTGGCGGTCATCGGGGTACTCCCCAGCGCTTTTCGAGGACGTTGAAGATCGCGCTGATGGTGAGGGTGATGATCAGGTATCCGACGGCGATCCAGAAGAAGGTCCAGACGATGTTGTAGCCGAGTTCGCTGAGTGTCTTGTAGGTGCCGAGCAGTTCGTTGACGCTGAACGCCCCTGCGATCGCCGAGTTCTTGGCGAGCGCGATGAGTGTGGAGCCGACCGGAGGGATCACCGATCGGAAGGCCTGGGGCAGGACGACCACGGACAGTGTCTGGTTGAACGTCATACCAAGGCTGCGGGCGGCCTCGCCCTGCCCCTTGGGCACGGTGTTGATCCCGGAGCGCAGCGCCTCGCAGATGAAGGCCGAGGTGTAGCAGCCGAGCGCCAGGACCGCGAACACCTGGAAGGGCAGCACGAGTCCGAAGCGCGGCAGGCCGAGCAGTACCGCGAAGAACAGCAGGGTGAGCGGGGTGTTGCGCAGCACCGTCACCCACACCGTGCCGAAGGCCCGCAGGGAGCCGACCGGGGCGACCCGGAACGAGGCCATCACGAAGCCGAGCACGAGGGCCAACGCCGAGGCGTATACGGTGAGTTGGACCGTGCCGAGGAATCCTTGGGCGAAGGTGGAGAAGTTCTCTGTCAGTACGTTCATGCGGCCGCTCGTCCCTTCAGCTCGCCGGGTAGCGGTCGATCGGGGGCGGGGTGGGCGCCGGCACGCCGGACAGCCCGAGCGTCGCCTCGTACGCCTGCTTCCAGTCGCCGTTCTTCTCGCGGGCCTCCAATGCGTCGTCGAGCGCGAACCGCAGCGCGCTGTCGCCGCGCGGTACACCGATGCCGTACGGCTCCTCGGAGAACGGCTTGCCGACGACCTTGAGTTCGTCGGGCACCTTCGCCGCGTAGCCGATCAGGATCGCGTCGTCGGTGGTGACGGCGTCGACCTGGTAGGTGAGCAGGTTGTCGACGCACACCGAGTACGTGTCGTACGCGACGAGCGTCGCTTTCGGATAGTCGGTCTTGATGCGCTGGTACGGGGTCGAACCGGCCGCCGAGCAGACGCGTTTGCCGGCGAGGTCCTGGGGGCCGTGGATGTCGTTCTCGTCCTTGCGCACCAGCAGGGACTGGCCCGCCATGTAGTAGGGGCCCGCGAAGCCGACCAGCTTCTTGCGCAGGTCGTTGATGGTGTAGGTGCCGACGTAGTAGTCGACCTGGCCGTTCTGCAGGGCCGTTTCACGGTTGGCGGAGGCGATCGTCTTGAAGCGGATCGTCTTCGGGGCGAAGCCGAGGGAGGCCGACATCATCTTGGCGATTTCGGTGTCGAAGCCGGAGTAGGTGCCGGTGGCCGGGTCCTTCTCCCCCAGGTACGGCTGGTCCTCCTTGGCGCCGACGGTGAGGTAGCCGCGCTTCTTGGCCCGCTTCCAGGTGGGCGACTCCGGGAGCTGAAATCCTTGGTCCACTTGGTAGTTGGGCAGTTTCTCGGCGGCGGGGCCCTTGACGGGCGGGCTGCCCTCCTTGCCGCAGGCGGTGACGGCGGCCGTGGCGATCAGTGCCGTGAACGCCGCGAGGGCACGGCACATACGTGTCGTACGGATCATGCGGTGCGCTCCCCCGCTCAGTGCTTGAGGATCTTGGAGAGGAAGTCCTTGGCGCGGTTGCTGCGCGGGTTGGTGAAGAACTCCTCGGGGGTGCGGTCCTCGACGATGCGGCCGTCGGACATGAAGACGACCCGGTTGGCGGCGGAGCGCGCGAAGCCCATCTCGTGGGTGACGACGACCATGGTCATGCCGTCGCGGGCGAGTTGCTGCATGACCTCAAGGACCTCGTTGATCATCTCGGGGTCGAGCGCCGAGGTCGGCTCGTCGAAGAGCAGCGCCTTGGGGTCCATGGCGAGGGCGCGGGCGATCGCCACGCGCTGTTGCTGTCCGCCGGAGAGTTGCGCCGGGTATTTCGGGGCCTGCGAGGCGAGGCCCACGCGGTCCAGGAGTTCGCGGGAGCGCTTGTCGGCCTCCTCCTTCTTGCGGCCGCGGACCTTGACCTGAGCGAGTGAGACGTTCTGCAGGACCGTCTTGTGGGCGAAGAGGTTGAAGGACTGGAAGACCATCCCGACCTCGGCACGGAGCCTCGCGAGGGCCTTGCCCTCGGCCGGGAGCGGCTGACCGTCGAGCTTGATCGTCCCTGACTCGATGGGCTCCAGACGGTTGATCGCTCTGCACAGTGTCGACTTGCCCGACCCCGACGGGCCGATGATCACGACCACCTCCCCCTTGCCGACGGTGAGGTTGATGTCCTGCAGGACATGCAGCTCCCCGAAGTGCTTGTTCACGTCATGCAGCTCGATCAAAGGATCGACAGCCATGCCCAGCCCTACCCACTCTCAGCTGTGTCGCAGTCGCCGCAAACTATCCAGGCAAGAACGGACTTAATGCACGACACGCACTTTTCGGGCATTAGCCGTATTTACGACGGCTGAATCGCTGTCGAACCCATCGACTATCCCTCGGCGACCTCCGCGTAGAGCTGCGAGAGCTCGGGTACACCGCTGGACGCCCACGCGTGACCGCCCGCGACCACATCGATCTCGCGGCCGGAGGTCAGCCGCACCACGGGCTGGCCGTTGGGCCAGATCTCCCAGGCCGCGCCGGGGACCGTACGCACCATCACCGTGCCGAGGTAGAGGCCGGCGTCATTGCCGAGCCAGGGCAGACTCTCCTCGTCGTCGCGCCAGCGCGGGAGCAGTTGGTCCAGGGCCTCCAACGAGGCCGCCGAGTCGTCGAGTTCGACTCCCGCCTGATGCGCCTGGGAGCGCAGCAGCTCGCACTCGGAGAGCAGTTCGGCGATGCCCTCGGGATCGCTCTCGCCGTCGGAGAACACCGCGACGCCGAAGGCGAGGCCGCGCTTCTTGCGCCAGTTGCCCAGGAAAGGGATGTTCATACACCCAGCGTGTCACCCACTCCGCCGGTCGCACCACAGGCGCGCGGAGTTGCCTGGTCAGCGCGGACCTGACCGGCACGGGCCGGGCCCCCGCAGCGGTTCCCCTGCGCCACCGCCCGCCATCGCCGCCCGCACGGGCCGCCACTGCGGCCCGCACAGCACACCTTGCCAACGGTATTCATCCTCCGTAGAGTTCATCACAACATGAGTTCAACATCCGTTGACTTACATGTTCCGCCATCCCATGACCAGGAGAGGCAGGGCCCGTGCAGAAGATTCCCTTCCAGGTGAACGAGGGCGGGATCGTCGCTCTGCTGCCGAACGGGCATGTCGAGTTCCTCGCCGCGACCGCACGGGAGTTGATCGAGCGTCACAATTCCGGCCGGGCGGTGACCGCCGCCGAGCTGATGCACCACGCGCTCGCCGACCCGCTGGTGACGCTGGACCGGTTCCATCTGCCCGCCCCGGCCATCGCCTTCGTGGAGACCACGAACCTCTGCAACCTGCGCTGCCGGCACTGCTACGCGGACTCCGCGCTCAAGCGGCCGGACGAGATCTCCACGCCCCGTGTCAGGCAACTCCTGGACGACTTCGCGGAGATGGGCGTGCTTCAGGTGTTCCTGACGGGTGGTGAGATCTTCTCGCACCGGGACGCGGTCGAGATCATCCAGCACGCCCGCAGCAAGCCCTTCAGTACGCAGATCTTCACCAACGGTCTGCTGGTCACCGAGGAGAAGCTGGCCCGGATCCCGGCAGGGCAGTCGTTCTTCATCAGCTTCGACACCGCCGATCCCGAGCGCACCGTCCGCGGCAGGATGGACTTCCCCAAGCTCCAGCACGCGTTCGAGATGATGCGCAAGCACGGGCATGTGTTCCGCACCGCCATCTCCGTCCACCGCAACAACATCCAGGACGCCGAGGAGATCTTCGAGTGGTGCGCCGAGCGTGGGTATCCCCGCCCCCAGTGGCTGGAGACGCACCCGGTGGGCCGGGCCCTGCTCCACCCGGACATGCTGCTGCGCCCCGAGGACGTCGACGAGGTCTTCGAGGTCTACCAGCGGTGCATGGACCGGTACTCCACCGAGCCGGACCAGGAGCCGGTCGAGACGCCCGCCGGTCCGGCCCGGCGCGCCGCCGACGAGATCCGCGGGGTCGACACCATCCAGTTCTGCCAGCGCCTGGAGCGCGCGGTGGGCCAGGAGAAGTGCGGCCGCTCGGTCGTCTACGTCAACAGCCGCGGCGATGTGTACCCGTGCAGCAACTGCATGTCGGGGCAGCTCTACAAGGCCGGCAACACCACGGAGAAGTCGTTCGCCCAGATCTGGGAGCACGGCTTCGACGAGTTCCGTGACATCCGCTTCAGCGACCACTCGGTGTGCGGCTCGTGCCCGGTGGCCGCGGAGGACATCTGGTGCCAGTTCCGCTGCCCGCCGCTGGCCAAGAACATCACCGGTGACACCAGGGGCTGCGGCGCCACCGAGTACCTGCAGGAGTTCACGCTGCGCTCCGGCCGCTACTGGCGCGCCCGCAAACAGCACAACGTGCGCCTGACCCTGACGCCCCGTCAGTCAAGCCCGGCCGACCCGACAGCCCCCAACCGACTCCCGCTCCCGACGCAGTGAGCGGGTTCCTGTCCCACGGCGGCGCGACCGCTGCCGCCTCCACCGAAGGGAAGGCAACCATGCCCGAAGAGAAGAAGGTCATCCGCATTCACCTGGAGCCGGGGCAGGAGGGCGTGACCCTGAGCGCCGTCGGAGCCGCCTCGGCCACCGCGCCCGCCGAGACGCTGGTGGAGGCCACCAACATCACGGAGGCCACGGTCATCGAGGTCGAGATCTGACCACACGCCTTTGCCGGCAGGTGACGAAGCGGTGTACCACTTCCCGGCCCGTTGAGGGGCGGGCCGGGAAGGCCCGCCGACGGCAAAGGCTCGCTCGGCATCCGTTCTTCCCGATTCAGGAGACGAGGTCGCGATGAGCAAGACGGCTGCTTCGGCCGGCATCACAGCACTGCGCCCCGGCACGGGCACCGCGCCGCGCCCCGGTACGGGACTCGCGCGGCTGCTCAGGGAGAACCCCGCGCTGCGGATCGGCCAGGACGAGTACAACATCAACGTGACGGCCAACTACGGTGACCAGCTGTCGATTTCGGACACCGCCGAGGCGCTGCGGACCCATCCGGGAGCCGGCCGGCCCGCCCATCTCTACTTCCATGTGCCACTGTGCGCGTACATCTGTCACTTCTGCAACTACGTCAAGCGCAAGGTCGCGGACGGTCCCGAGGGCGAGGCGGCGCCGCGGATCTGGACGGATCTGCTGCTGGACGAGTCCGGCCGGCGCCTCGCCCACGCCCCCTGGCTCGCGCACGCCCCCATCGAATCCGTCTATCTGGGCGGCGGCACCGCCTCGCTGCTCGGCACGGAGCAACTGCGGCACCTGCTCGACCACATACGCGCCCACTACACCGTCGCCGACGACTGCGAGATGTCCCTCGAGGGCAACCCCGACAACTTCCAGCGGGATGAGCTCGCCGAGGCCTGCGCCATCGGCTTCAACCGCTTCAGCGTCGGTGTGCAGTCCTTGCAGAGCGAGGTCAACGCGTTCGCGGGGCGCGGCCACGACGCGGCCATGTCACTGCGGGCCATCGGCAAACTGCGGGCCACCGGGAAACCGTTCAACGTCGACATGATGTTCGGGCTGCCGCACCAGACGCCCGGCAAGGTCGCCGACGACATCCGGCGCCTGATCGACCTCGACGTCCCCACCATCACCATCTACCGGCTGCGCAACGCCGACCGGGCCAAGATGGGCATCGGCAACCGGGCGCTGTGGAACGTCGAGAGCGTCAAGACCCGGCTGCGCGAGGAGCACCTGTTCCCCTCGCTCGGCGAGACCTACGCGATGCGCGAGGCCATCGTGGAGCTGCTGCTCGACGGCGGCTACCACCCGAGCCCGTGCGGCTGGTGGAACCGGCCCGGCGTCTACCCCGACGGCAACATCCCCCGGGTTTCCCGGAACAAGTGGCAGCGGCACGACTCGATGATCGCGTACGGCCCCGGCGCGTACGGCTGGCTGACCGGCGACGGGGACACCGTGGTGCAGACCCACAACATCGCCGACATCTCCGGGTACGCACGCCGCCTCAAGGACGGCCCGGGGCTGCCGCTCGCCTCAGGACGGCGACTCGCGGGCTACCAGGCGATCGGGATGGTGCTCGGCTTCGCGTTCAAGGCGAACCAGCCCATCGACGCGGGCCGCTTCCGGCGGCGGTTCGGCGTCGAGCTCTTCCGTGACGAGCCGTTCGCGGGGGTCTTCGCAGACCTCATGGACCGCGGTCTCGTCGAGCCGGTGCCCGGCACCCCGGACAGCGTCGCCCCCACCCTGGACGGCGAGGCGCTCCACGAGGAGATCATCAGCGTCTACTTCCACCAGCGCATCGGCGGCTTCGCCGAGGCCGTCTGCCACAGGTGATCCGATGAACGTGCATCAGCGCACCCAGTGGCACAAGGACCCGGACGGGGCGCGGTACCGCATGCGCCGGTCCTTCCCGGCAGAGCCGGCGAACGCCACCGTGCTGCTCGCCGCGTCCGGCACCGTCTCCATCCTGGACGGGCAGGGCCGCGACGACCGCCTCCTCGACCACCTGACCGGGCGGCTGGTCGCCGGGGGCGCCCAAGTGCTCACGTGTGACATGCCCGGCCACGATCCGAACTCGCCGTCCACGGCGGACGATCAAGGCGTACGGGCCGCACGGCTCTCCCAACTCCTGGACGCACACGCGCACGTGCTGGTCCAACCACTCGCCCTGCTGGGGTTCTCGCTGGGCGGGCAGGCCCTGCTGCGTCTGCTGCGCTCCGGTGAGCCCCGACAGGCGGAACGGGTGGTGCTGGTCGGCACCGTGGTCGAGGAGGACGTCTTCATCAACTCCCTGGTCGCCTCCATCGATCTGGTCTACGGCAGCCTCGATCTCGTCGGATACGTGACCGACTCGGACGACGAGAAGCTGCCGCCCGCCGTGTTCGCCCCGGACATGTACGGCCAGTGGTCGGCGAGCCGGCTGGTCGGCCGGCGCTCCTTCGAGGTCCGCGTGCATCTGCTCGAAGGGCTCGGGCACACCCTCCACCCGTGCGGTCCGGGCCCCTCCAGGGACCCGATCCCCGCGCTCACATCCCTGATGAGCACCGCTCAATGACGGTTCGTCGGCAGATCCAGTAGAGGAAGAAGGCGGCGCAGGACATGCTCTCCAGCCAGCGATTCGACAAGATCGCCGAAAACTTCGCGACCAGTGAGGTGCACCGGTCCAGCCCCACGATGGAGGCGCTGCACGAGACGCTCGGTCCGCAGACGGGCAGCGAGATCTGCGATGTCGCCTGCGGCGCCGGCCACTTGGCGCTGTCGTTCGCCGACGAACTCCCGGCCCGTCTGGTCGCCGTGGATCCCGCGCCCAACATGCTGGCGTCCGTCCACAAGCTCGCCGCCGAACGTGGCCTCACCGTCGACACGGCGGAGGCGTACGCCGAAGAACTCCCCTTCCCCGACGCCTCCTTCGACCTCGTGGTGTCCCGTCTGGCTCCGCACCACTTCCGCGACATGCCGACGGCGGTGGGCGAGATGGCCCGGCTGCTGCGCCCCGGCGGACGGCTCGCCGTCATCGACCTGGAGGGGCACGAGGACCCCGACATCGACGCGCTGAACCACGAGTTGGAGATGCTGCACGATCCGACGCACCAGCGCAGCTACACCCTCACGGAGTGGATCGGCTTCCTGCAGCGCGCCGGGCTCAACGTACCGGTGGCCCGGGGCTCGCAGTCCGAGAGCCGTACCGGGGTGCCCATCAGGCGCTGGTGCGAGATCGCCTCGTCCGGCGCCGAGGCGGAGCGGGCGATCCGGGCCCGGCTCGCCGAGGCGCCGGCGCCGCATCGGGAGGCGCTCGGGATCCGCCAGGACTGCGACGAGTTCTACATCCCGGTGCGCACCTGCATGGTGATCGGCGTCAAGCCGCTCGGCGGGGTGCGCTGACATGCCGGTGATCAGGCTCTTCTCGCCCGCCCCAAGCCCCGGAGCGGCCGCACTCGGGGAGTTGGCCGATTCCGTGACCGCGCTGCTCGGGATTCCGCGCGGCCACTGCTGGCTCTGGTGGCAGCGACTCGCACCCGACGGCTTCCACCGGCCCGAGTGGCGCGCGGGCGAGGCCGCGCCGGCTCCGGTCGGCTTCGTCGTCTGCAAGGAGAGCTACAGCAAGTCCCAGGTGCGTCAGCTGCTGCGGCTGCTCCAGGACCGCCTCGGTGATCTTCTCGAGGTACCCCGCGAGGAGGTCTATCTGACGGTGCAGCGCGCCGTCGCGGGTGAGTTGCTCGTACGGGATCAGGTGTGGTCTCTGGACGGGGATGCCGCCGGGACGGCCCTGGCCGGCGCAGACGGAGGGACTGACATGACCGGTGACGCGATCACGGATCTGGTGCCGATCGCCCATGTGCACAACGAACGGCGTGCGCTCATCGACGACAACTGGGGCGAGGTGGCCTCCGTCATCCGGCTGGACGCCGAGCGGTTCACCACGGACGCGCTGCTCTCCCTCGACTCCTTCTCCCACCTCGAAGTCGTCTTCCATTTCCACCGGGTGCCACTGGACAAGGTGCAGGAAGGCGCCCGCCATCCGCGCAACAACCCGGAGTGGCCGCTCGCCGGCATCTTCGCCCAGCGCGGCAAGAACCGCCCGAACCGCATCGGGGTCTCCCGCTGCCGCCTGGTCAAGACCGACGGCCTCGATCTGCATGTCGTCGGGCTGGACGCCGTCGACGGCACCCCCGTGCTCGACATCAAGCCGTATCTGCGGCAGTTCGGACCGCGTGAGGAGGTCGTCCAGCCGGGGTGGGTGGACGACCTGATGCGCAACTACTACTGAACTCCTACCGAGTGAGGGCGACATGACACAGGCAGCGGAACGGGCGCGGCGCGGGCCGCCGTCCGGTGCGGCGGCCGCTCTGCTCGTCGCGGTGTTCATCGACGCCCTCGGCAGCGGGCTGTACATGTCCGTGTCGGTCATCTTCTTCACCCGGTATCTGCGTCTCAGCGGCGGCGAAGTGGGCATCGGGCTCTCCGTCGCGGGTGCGGTGTCCTTCTTGTCCCTGGTGCCGATCGGGGTCCTGGCGGACCGGGTCGGCCCGCGGCGCATGCTGATCGGCGCCCATCTGGTCCGTGCCGCGCTGCTCACCTGCTACCCGTTCGTGTCGGGCTTCGCGCCGTTCCTGCTCGTGGTCTCCTTGCTCGCGGTGGCCGACCGCGCGGCCTCTCCCCTGGTGCAGGGACTGTTCGGTACGGCGGTCGGCAAGGAGCAGCGGGTCCGGGCCATGGGGCGCGCGCGGTCGCTGCAGAACCTCGGGCTCGCGCTGGGCGGCCTCGTGGCCGGTGCGGCGCTGGTCCCGGACAGCGACAGCGTGTACGTGGGCATCGTGTACGCCAACTCGCTCTCGTTCCTGCTGGCCGCGGCTCTGGTGGCGCGGCTGCGGACGGCGGCCGACACCACGCCGGGCGGCGGGCGGCCGCTGCCGTGGAAGCAGCGGATCAGTGTCTTCCGGGACCGGCGCTTCGCCCTGCTCACAGCACTGAACTCGGTGGTGAGCCTGCATGTCACCGTCCTGACGGCCGGTGTCCCGCTGTGGGTGCTGGCCCATGACCGGATGCCGCGGGCGGCCATCGCCTGGACTCTGGTGCTGAACACGGTCGTCGTGGTGCTCTGCCAGGTGCGGGCCACCCGCGGTATCGAGACCGCCGAGGACGGTGGGCGCGCGCTGCGGCGCAGTGGTCTGCTGCTCGCCGTGTGCTGCTGCGGGCTCGCGGTCACCGGGGCGGTGCCCCCGGGCGCCGCCGTGGCGTTGCTGCTGGGCGCCGTCGCGTTCCAGGCGTTCGCCGAGATGTACCAGCAGGCCGGGGCCTGGGCGATCTCGTACGACCTGGCGCCGGAGGACCGGCGGCAGGTGTATCTGGCCTTCTTCAGCCTGGGGAACGCGGCGCGCAATACGTATGGGCCGCTGGTCATCGCCTTCCTCGTGGTGCAACGGGGCGCGGTGGGCTGGCTGTTGCTCGGCGCACTGGTGCTGGGTGCCGGCACGTGGGCGGCCCGGTTCAGTCGGTCGCTCGCCGCGCCCGCTCCCCTGTCGTCGTCACCCGTGCCCCACGTCCAAGGAGGAATCCGTGGCCATCGCTCCTGAACAGTCCGTCATCGTCGTCGGGGCCGGGCCCACCGGTCTCGCCCTGGCCTGTGAGCTGGCCGCCGCGGGCGTGTCCTGCACGGTCCTCGAACGCCGTCTCGCGCCGTCGACCCGGTCCCGGGCCATGGGCCTGTACAGCAGGACCATGGAGGTGCTCGATCTGCGCGGTCACGCCGACGGGCTGGTGGCCCTCGGCCGGCCGGTCAGCCGGATGGTGCCCGCGCGCGGGGCCCGCGTCGACTTCGCCGAGCTCGACACCCGGTTCCCCTGTCTCAACGTCATCCCGCAGAGCCGTACCGAGGAGGTGCTGCAGCAGCGGGCTCTCGCCCTCGGGGTCACCATCGAGCGGGACGCCGAGGTGTTCGGGCTCGCACAGGACGGCTCGGGCGTCACGCTCCAGGTGCGGACGGGCAGCGGGGAGTGGGAGGAGAGCACCGACTTCGTCGTCGGCTGCGACGGCGCCCACAGTGTCGTACGGGAACTCGCCGGGATCGCGTTCCGCGGTCGTACGTACGGGATCGCGCCGATCCTCGCCGATGTGCGGCTGCGCAAGCCGCCGCCGGACGATGTGCTGATCCTCTCCGGCGGGGGCGGGGTCATGGTTTCGGTGCCGTACGGCGACGGGCTGTACCGGATCGCGGTGGCGCGGCGGGACCGGCCGTGGACGCGGGAGCCCGTGACGCTGGAGGAGCTGAGCGAGGTGCTCACGCGGGCGCTGGGGTTCGATCCCGGGCCGCACGAACCCGAGTGGCTGGCCCGGTTCAAGATCCATCAGCGGATCGCGGACCAGTACCGGCTCGGGCGGGTGCTGCTGGCCGGAGACGCGGCGCATCTGCACTCGCCGCTCGGCGGGCAGGGGCTCAACCTCGGCATCCAGGACGCCGTGAATCTCGGGTGGAAACTCGCCGCGGAGGTGCAGGGGTGGGCGCCGGTCGGGCTGCTCGACTCGTACGAGGCGGAGCGGCGGCCGCAGGCGGAGCGGATTCTGCGGGCCACCGACCGGGCGACGCGGGTGGCCACCACCGCGTCGTCGGCGGTGACCGCGGTGCGTCGCATCGCCATGGCGAAGGCCCTCTCGTACCGGCGGGTTCGGAAAGTCGCCGGGGAGGCGATCTCGGGGCTGCGGAACGGGTACGCGGCGGGGCGTGGGGCGCGAGTGCCTGGGGGTGGCTTGCGCGGTCTTTCGGTGCGGGCGGGGCAGCGGGTGCCGGATCTTGCGGTGCCTCGGGTCGGGGCGGCGCCGGTGCGGCTGTACTCGCTCATGCGGGACGGGCGGTTCGTGCTGCTCGATCTCGGGGAGGACGGGGCTTGCGCGGCGGTCACCGAGGCCTGGGGGTCGCGGGTGAGTCCGGTGCGGGTCTCCTCTCCGGTGCCTGAACTCCCTGGCGTGGGTGCGTTGTTGGTACGGCCCGATGGTTATGCGGCCTGGGTCGATGGTGACCAGGACCCGGGCGGGCGGCAGGAGCGGGTGCAGCTGGCGCTGCATCAGTGGTGCGGGGTGGAGGGGCCGGCTCCGCAGCGGGTCGCCGCGGTGGCGGGCGGTGAGGTGGGCGTGGTGCCGGGGACGGCCGCGGCTGCCCCGCAGGAGCCCGCTTCTATTGAACAGGCCTAATTCGCCGGCCGGTCGGTGGTGGGTCGAGGCCGAGCCGGTACATCCGCCCGTCGCCGGCGGATCAGACGTTGCCTCATGGGGAGCCGTTTCCAGATCCGAGCGTAAGCGACGGGCATTCGATGTACCGGCACGGCTCCTCCCGTGCGTTCGCGGGTGCGGGTGCGGGTGGTGGGGCGTGACTGACGAGGAGGGGCGTTGTGGAGCAGCGCGTGACGTCTCGGTCATTGCGTACGCGTGAGGCGATTCTGTATGCCGCGCGAGTGCATTTCGCCGCTGACGGGTATCAGCGGGCGACCATACGGGCCATAGCCTCGACCGCGGCCATAGATCCCTCGATGGTCATGCGGTACTTCGGGAACAAGGAGCGACTGTTCGAGGCCGCGCTCGATGTCGATCTGGGGCTGCCCGATCTGACGGGGACGCCGGTGGAGCGGCTGCCGCACGCTCTCATTGCGCACTTCCTCGCGCCGTGGGAGCAGGATGCGGCCGAGGGGTCCCTGCGGCTGCTGCTTCGGTCGGCCGCGACCAATGAGCGGGCCGCGGAGCGGCTGCGCGGTGTGCTGCACGAGCAGCTGACGAGCAGTCTGAAGGGGGCGCTGGGCGCCGAACGCGCGGCTGCGGGGAGCGGGTTGGTCGCCGCCCAGTTGTTGGGAGTGGCGTTCGCCCGGTATCTGCTGCGGCTGCAGCCGATTGCCGAGTTGTCCGTGCAGGCCTTGGCCGATCTCGTCGCCCCTTCGATGAGGGCTGCGCTGGCCAACCTCTGATACGCCCTTGTACGACATGACGGCGCCCGTTGCCTGGGGAGCAACGGGCGTCGGCCTTGTGTCGATTGTCAGTTGCGCCAGCTCAGGGGGGAGCGGTAGGGGGTAGTGGGCAGGGGGCGTTCCCAGAGGGGGACCACGGTCGTCGGTTCCGATTCCTCGGTGGCCGTTGTGGCTCGGGCCAGGAGGACCGCGGTCAGAGCCGCCAGTTCCTCGGCGGGGAGCTCGCCGCCCTTGACGACGCGGACCAGGGGCGGGGCTGCTTCGGTGGCTGTGGTCATGGTGATCCTTCGGGTTCACTGAGGCGGGTTGCCGTGTTTGCGGGCCGCCAGATCGGCGTGCTTCGTGCGCAGCATGCGCAGGGATTCGATGAGGACTCGGCGGGTGTCCGCCGGATCGATGACGTCGTCGAGCAGGCCGCGTTCGGCGGCGTAGTACGGGTGCATCAGCTCGGCCTTGTACTCCTTGACGAGCTGGCGGCGGGTGGCCTCGGGGTCGTCGGCCGCCTGGATGCGGCGGCGGAAGATCACGTTGGCGGCGCCTTCGGCGCCCATGACCGCGATCTCGTTGGAAGGCCAGGCGTACGAGAGGTCGGCGCCGACGGAGCGGGAGTCCATGACGATGTACGCGCCGCCGTAGGCCTTGCGCAGAATCAGGGAGATCCGGGGGACGGTCGCGTTGCAGTAGGCGTAGAGGAGTTTCGCGCCGCGGCGGATGATGCCGTTGTGCTCCTGGTCGACGCCGGGCAGGAAGCCGGGTACGTCGACCAGGGTGACCAGCGGGATGTTGAACGCGTCGCACATCTGCACGAAGCGGGCCGCCTTCTCGCTGGCGTCGATGTCGAGGACGCCGGCCAGGACCAGGGGCTGGTTGGCCACGATGCCGACCACCTGGCCGCCGAGGCGGGCCAGCGCGACGATCACGTTGGCCGCCCAGCGTTCGTGGATCTCCAGGTATTCGTTGTCGTCGACGATTTCCTCGATGACTCGTCGCATGTCGTACGGGCGGTGGCCGCCGGCGGGGACGAGGTCGAGGAGCGGGTCGCAGGGGCGGTCCGGAGGGTCCTCAGGGAGCTCGGCGGGGGCGGTCTCGCGGTTGTTCTGCGGGAGGAGCGAGAGGAGATAGCGGACTTCTTCGAGGCAGGTTTCCTCGTCGTCGTAGGCGAAGTGCGCCACGCCCGACACCTCGGCGTGTATGTCCGCACCGCCCAGCCCGCCCAGTGTCACTTTCTCCCCGGTGACCGTCTGGACCACGTCGGGGCCGGTGATGAACATCTGCGAGGTCTCTCGGACCATGAACACGAAGTCCGTGAGGGCGGGGCTGTAGGCCGCGCCGCCCGCGCACGGGCCCAGCATCACGCTGATCTGCGGGATCACTCCGGAGGCGCGGGCGTTGCGGCGGAAGATCCCGCCGTAGCCGGCGAGCGCGGTGACGCCCTCCTGGATCCGGGCGCCCGCGCCGTCGTTGAGCGAGACGAGCGGGGCACCGGCGGCCATCGCGCGGTCCATGATGCGGTGGATCTTCTCCGCGTGCGCCTCGCCGAGGGCGCCGCCGAAGATACGGAAGTCATGGGCGTAGACAAAGACGGTACGGCCGTGGACCGTGCCCCAGCCGGTGATCACGCCGTCCGTGTGCGGCCTGCGGTCTTCGAGGCCGAATCCCGTGGCGCGGTGGCGGCGCAGGGGCTCCACCTCGTTGAAGGAGCCTTCGTCGAGGAGGAGTCCTATGCGTTCGCGGGCTGTGAGTTTGCCCTTGGCGTGCTGGGATGCCGTCGCCTTCTCGTCCGGCCCCTGGCGGACCCGCTCGCGGAGCCCGTGCAGTTGGGCGACCCGTGCCCTGATGTCGGGGGCAGCCGCGTCGTCGGCGGTCACGGCGCCAGCGGGCCGACGCGGTCGCCGGCCGTGAGGAGGTGCGGGACCGCGGGGAGCGCGCCGAGTGCGCCGGCGGCCTCGCGGGCGTCCATCGACCAGTTCAGCAGCGCGATGCCGAGGCTCATCCCGCCGCCGAACGCGGCGAGTACGACCAGGTCGCCGGGCGCGGCCGCGCGCCTGCGGTTCATCTCGGCGAGGGTGATCGGGACCGAGGCGGCGCCGGTGTTGGCGTAGCGCTCCAGGGTGAGGTGGAGGGCGGCGCGGTGCAGGCCGAGGTCGGGCCAGAGTTCGGCGAGCATGATGCCGTTGGCCTGGTGCGGGACGAAGTGCTGTACGGCGTCGGCGGGGACGGCGGCCCGGCGCAGCAGCCGGTCGATCTCGTAGGGGAGGCTGCGGGTGACGAAGTCGCGTACGCCCCGGCCGTCCATGCGGAAGTAGTGGTCGCCGTCGGCCAACGTCTGCGGCGAGGGCGGGCGGCGGCTGCCTCCCGCGGTGACCTCGATGAGGCGGTGCGCGTCGCCCCTGGAGACCAGGGAGATCTCGCGCAGGCCGAGGCCCGGGGCGACCGGGCCGAGGACCGTCGCCCCGGCGCCGTCCCCGAAGAGGGCGGCTGTGCGGCGGTCGCTGTAGTCGAGGATGCGGGAGTAGATGTCGGCGCCGATGACGAGGCCGTGCCGGGGTTCGCCGGCGGCGGCGCCGCTCAGCAGCTTCTGCACCGTCTTGAGGGCGTACACGAAGCCGCTGCACACCGCGTTGACGTCGAAGGCCGCCGCGTGACGGGCTCCGATGCGGTGCTGGACGAGGGCGGCCGTGGCCGGTTGCGGATGGTCGGGGGTGGACGTGGCGACGACCACGTACGCGAGTTGATCAGCCGTCAGACCAGCGCTCTGCAGGGCACGTTGGGCCGCTGAGACGGCGAGGTCCGAGGTGGCCTCGTGCGGGGCGGCGCGGCGCCGCTCACGGATTCCGGTCTTGCGGACGATCCACTCGTCGGTCACGCCGGCGCCGTGCCCGATCTCCGCGTTGCTGATGATGGCCTCGGGCAGGTAGGAGCCCACTCCGATGATGCCGATGGACTGCACGATTCCTCCTCGGGCAGCGGCGAGCCACGACTTAACTCACCAGGCGTTGAAATCATCGCAGAGCGGCTTGACAAATTCAACACCAAAAGAGTTCACTGAAGCATGAATTAATCGAGCGGCAGTGCGGCGCCGCACCCGTCGCACACCGGTCAACACGCCTCACACCAACGGGAGATGCAGTCATGACCGTCACCAGCGCAGGGGCCACGGCCGAGACCCGGGCCGAGGCGACCCAGGCCCTGATCTCCGCGGGCCGCACCCTCTTCACCCAACTCGGCTACCGGCGGACCGACTTCGCGGACCTGGCCTCGACGGCCGGCCTGACAGAGGAGTTCGCCCGCGAGCTGCTGCCCGACAAGGCCGCGGTCTTCGACGCCCTGATAGAACGGACCGTCAAGGTGGCCGGAATCCTCCGCCCCGCGGTGACCGAGGGTGTCGACGAGGACCTTCCCGTGCGCCTCGCCCGCACCTATCTGGCACTCTGGGAGCCCAACGAGGAGGACTCCCCGATGGTCGAGCTGTACCGGGTCGCACTGTCCGACAAGGAGGCCTCCCAGGTGCTGCGCGAACGCATCTCCAAGACCCTGAACGGCCAGGTCGACCGCGAGCTGCCCAGCGGGGACGCCGAGCTGCGGACCGCGCTCTTCGGCGCGCAGCTGGGCGGCGTAGCCTTCGTACGGCACCTCATACAGGTGGACGCCGTCGCCGCGGCGGACCTGGAGACGGTGATTGCGACGATCGCGCCCGGACTGCGGCAGACTCTGCTCGGAAGCGACGCCACGCCGTAACCGTGTCTCGCGGTGAAAGAGACCCGATGGGGAGTCGAATTCCATGCCAACGGTCGGATACCACCACGGAGTTGCTGAGTGCCACCTGTGGATGGAATCCCGGGGAACCGACTGGTAGGATACTTTTCACTACACAGTGAATTACCCGCTCACGGAACCCCCGAAGTGCAGTGATCCCATGACATCCACGCGTGCAGACGGTTCGCCCACCCCCGCCCGAAAGTCCGGCTCCCCTCGGCGGGCCGCCTCCCCCGCGGCAAAGAAGCCGCGTCCGGTGCGTGCGCGCAGCGGACGTCGGCCCGGGGACAGCGGCACGAGAGAACAGATCCTGGAGTCGGCGCTCCATCTCTTCGCCGAACGTGGCTACGCCAGGACGACCATCCGCGCGATCGCGGAGGACGCCCAGGTGGATCCGGCGCTGGTGCACCACTTCTTCGACAACAAGGAGGGGGTGTTCGACGCCGCGGTCAACTCGCCGCTCAGCGTCGCCTCCATCTTCGACCAGCTGCCTCCGTCCATGGTCGGCGACGGTACGTCGGAGGCCTCCTGGCTCGCCCGCACCTATCTGGAGTTCTGGGAGAGCGAGGAGACCCGTTACGGCATGACCGCCATCTACCGGGCCGGCCTCGCCGACAGCGCCACTTCCGAGACACTCCGCGCCCGCGTGGAGGAAAGCACCAAGAAGTGGGCGGCGACCTCCGGGTACAAGGACCGCCCGGACGCCGAGACCCGCGCCACCCTGGCGTCGAGCCATCTGATCGGTCTCGCTCTCATGCGCTATGTGCTCAGGGTCCACCCACTGGCCGAGATGGACTTCGAGGAGTTCCTCGCCTGGGTCGTCCCGTCGCTGGAGATGCGTCTGTCGACCGACCTGGAACCCCGCAGGACGCAGGCGAAGGACTGACTCCGTCCACCCGGCGGTCCGCCGGGCGAGCGGGAGCGCTGTGTCCGGCGGACCGCCGGACATGCGAAAGCCGGCGGCTCCGGACCGGAGCCGCCGGCTCAACCATCGTGCGAGCATGGCCATTTCACTGCGCCGCGCAGCTTCCTCATCAGCCCCACGGGCGCCAGACGGCCCGCACGGCGATCAGGGACACGCCCGGACCCGCCGAGAACAGCAGCCCGTGATCGCCGTCGGCGGGCGACTTGGCGAAGGTCCGCTCCAGGACGTCGAGGACCGAGACCGACCCCACATTGCCCACCTCCCGCAGCGAGTCGCGGGCGAGGTCCACCATCTCGGGACGGCAGCCGAGGCCGCTGACGACGGCGTCCAGGATCCTGGGACCTCCGGTGTGCGAGACCACGAAGCGCGGCGCGGGATCCGTACCGGGCGGCGCGATGCCCTCCAGCCACGCCAGCAGACGCGACGTCCCGCCCTCGATCGTGTGCCGCAGCCCCGGCGAGTTGTGGGCGTGCAATCCGTCGCCGTCCAGATGAGTGCCCACCATGTGATGGCTGTTGGGATGGACGTACTCCCAGGAGTCGGTGAGCTCCATGCGGGGCCCGTTCGCCTCCGCGCGCACGACACAGGCGCCGGCCGCGTCGCCGAACAGCCCCTTCAGGATCATGCCGTCCAGGGCGGCGTCGCCCCGGTGCATGTAGTGGCTGAACACGTCGGAGCAGACCACGAGGATCGTGGATTCCGGGCGGGCGGCGGCCATCTCCATGGCACGGGCGAGGGCGAAAACCCCTCCCGCGCAGCCCACTTGGCTGACCGGTATGCGACGGACCGAGGGAGGCAGGCCGAGCCTCTCCATCAGGATCACATCGAGCCCCGGCATCGTGTGCCCGGTGGCGCTGAGGACGACCAGACCGTCGATGTCGGCGGCGGCCAGTCCCGCTTCGAAGAGCGCCCCGAGTGCGGCTTTCTCCGCCAGCTCCAGGCTGTCCAGCAGATGCGTACGCGTCCGCTCCGCCAACGAGGGGGCGGGGAGAAACTGCTGCTCCAGCGGGCGGGTGTACCAACGCGTGCGCACGGTGGTGGACCGAATGACACGCAGGGCGTCGGGAAGACCGGGGTGATCGGGGTACAACTCCGTGATCCAGTCAAGCAGTTCATCGGTGGTCACCTGATGGCGAGGCAGGGCGACGACAGGAGCGCTGACGACGGACATGGGACCTCCAAGAGCTCTCGGACAGGTGCGAACTGAGAACGAGCCCGCTTCGAACGGCGAAACACCACCCCGGGTCACCCGAGTCCGGTGACGACCGTCGGTGCGTTCGACAGCTCTCGCCAAGGAAGTCTGCGCACGCGAAACACCCCCAGGTGTCTGATCGTGCTCCCCCCGTTGGGAGCGCCGTACAGCGCGGATGAAATACGTCGAGCTCGATGGCGCGTGACGATCAAGAGCGTGGTTCCTGGGCTCACCGCCGTGCGGGCGCGCCGCGAACGGTGGGGGTGTCCGGGCAGAGCCCTGGGCACGTCCGTCTGCGCTGCCCGAGGCCCCGTGCGGTGGGCCTGGCGGGTGAAGCCAACGTGACCGTACGCCAGCGGAGTTGGTGCCAGCAAGCCCCTATTTCAACAAGCGTGGAATCCACCGGAGGACCGTCACGTCTTCAACTTTTGCCCACATCCAGGGCCTTGGCACGCACCCTCCGGGCGCAGATCTCAACAAGCATTGAAATCATTACCTGTTGAGTTTATTCTCGGTCTGTGCGAACCGTCCACGCCCACACCGAGGAAGGGCCGACCGCCATGCACGCACCGGCGCACCACCGTGCGGACACCGACCCCTGGGTGGAGCGCGCGGCCTGCCGTGATGCCGACCCCGAGACCTTCTTTCCGCCCGCCGGAGGCACGGACGACGAACGGGAGGCGGCCGCCAAGCGGTTGTGCGCCGGCTGCCCCGTGGCCAAGGACTGCCTGCGCGAAGCCCTGCTCAACGGGGAGAGCACCGGGATCTGGGGCGGCCTCAACGTCCGCGAGCGCCGGGAGCTGCTGCGGGTCGCCGCCACCCTCGGCACGATCAGCTCCGAGCTCGCCGCGTTCTTGGCGAACGGAGGCCGGCGGATCGATCCGCACCCACGCCAACGCCCGGCGTACGTGTGGTTCCTGCGCAGGCGCGGCTGGAGTCCACAGCGGATCGCCGGCGCGCTGGGACTGACCTCCGGCCAGGTTCAACAGGCCTGGCGCACCGCCCAGTCGGCGTCCGCGTACGTCCGCACCCCCGAGTCGCGCGTTCAAAGGCCTCGCGTCCCAAGGCCCCGTACCCGCAGGACGGGAGCGCTCGCCGCCGACCGTGGCCGGGTGTCATGACCGCCCTCGCCCTCGCCGAACCGCGCCGCCTGGTGCGTTCGGTGACCACGGACGACGGCGCCCAGATCGCCGTCTACGACCACGGTGATCCCGACGCCCCGACCACCGTCCTGTTCTGCCACGGCTGGACGATGTCCGCCCAGGACTGGCGGCCGCACATCGACGCGCTGACCCGTCCGCGCCAGGGCTTTCCCGCGGTCCGCGCGGTCAGCTACGACCAGCGGGGTCACGGCCGCTCCACACGCGGCGGCGCCCCGCTCGACATGGCGCTGCTCGGCCGTGACCTCGCCCGGGTGCTCGCCGAGGCGACCCGGGACGACGCGCCCGTGGTCGTCCTCGGCCACTCCATGGGCGGCATGGCCATCCAGCAGCTGGCCGCCCGTCAACCCGCCCTGTTCGGGGCCCGGGTGACGGGCGTGGGCCTGATCTCGACCTGTCTGAACGAGGTGGCCGAAGGCCTGACCGTACCCGTCGCCCGGCGCGGCGCGGCCGTACGACGGCTCACCCGGGCCCGCGAGCGGATCGCCGACGGACTGCTGCGCTCGCCCCGGTCGGCCAGGACCGTGCACCGGCTGCTCACGGGGCCGCTGTCGCACCCGAACACCGCACCGCTGTGGCGCGCGGTGTTCGGCGCGGGACCCCACACCGATTCGGTCCGCGAGGGCGCCCGCGCCTTCCGGGACATTCCCGCGATGGCCATCGCCGAGTTCTACGCCGCCCTGACCACGCACGACTGCGCGGGCCGACTCGGTGCGCTGGGCCGGGTGCCGACACGGATCCTGGTCGGCGCGCTGGACTGCGTCACCCCGCCCGCGCAGGCCCGGCGGCTGGCCGACGACATACCCGGCGCGGTACTGCAGACCGTGCCCGGCCAGGGCCACGACCTGCCGTACGAACGCCCCGTCCTCGTCGTGGAAACCGTCCACGCGTTGCTGCGCGAGACGCCCCGGATCGTGCCGTCCGGAGACCTCGCCCTGTCCGCCGCCGCAGCACGGTGAACGGCCCCGCGCACACCGGCCCGACCGGTGAGCAGCCCCTGCGCACAGATGTCCTGACGGCGCGTCGGATCGTGGTCAAGGTAGGTTCTTCGTCCCTCACCACGGCCACCGGGGGCCTCGACTCGGACCGGGTGGACGCCCTCGTGGACGTCCTCGCGCGGACCCGGGCGACGGGCACCGAGGTCGTGCTCGTCTCCTCGGGCGCCATCGCCGCCGGGCTCGCTCCGCTGGGCCTGAGCGAGCGGCCCCGCGACCTGGCCAGGCAGCAGGCTGCGGCCTGTGTGGGCCAGGGTCTCCTGGTCGCCCGCTACACCGCCTCCTTCGCCCGCTACGGACTGCGGGTCGGCCAAGTCCTCCTCACCGCGGACGACATCAGCCGGCGCACCCACTACCGCAACGCCTTTCGCGCCCTCGCCCAGGTCCTTGCCATGGGCGCGGTGCCGGTGGTCAACGAGAACGACACCGTGGCCACCGCGGAAATCAAGTTCGGCGACAACGACCGGCTCGCCGCCCTGGTCGCGCATCTCGTCCGGGCCGACCTGCTCGTCCTGCTCTCGGACGTCGACGGCCTCTACGACGGCGACCCCGGCAGGCCGGGATCGCAGCGGCTGCGAGAGGTCCGCGGTCGCCAGGACCTGGCGGGCGTGGAGATCGGCAGCGCCGGCCGCTCGGGGGTCGGTACCGGCGGCATGGTCACCAAGGTGGAGGCGGCGCGCATCGCCACCGACGCCGGTATCCCCGTCGTGCTCACCGCCGCGCGGCACGCCACGGATGCCCTGGCCGGGCGCGAGACGGGTACGTTCTTCCACCGCACCGGGGAGCGGGCCGCCGACCATCTGCTCTGGCTGGAGCACGCCAGCAGCCCGCGCGGCGCGGTCCGGCTCACCGCGCACGCGGTCTCGACCGTCGCGCAGCGCCGGGGGCCGCTGCTCGCGGACGGGGTGACCCGCGTCGAGGGGGACTTCGTCGCCGGTGACCCGGTGGAGCTGCAGGACGAGAGCGGGCGAGTGGTCGCCCGCGGGCTCGTCGGGCTCGACGCGCGCGAACTTCCCCGGCTGCAGGGGCACTCCACCCGAGAAGTGGTCCACCAGGACGACCTGGTGCCACTGGTGACCGCCGCGCTCCCCACGCCCCCCGCCCCGCCGCCACCGACCCGCGTCAGGATCCGCATCCACTCCGCGGAGGACTACGCCCGCTCATCACCGCAGACCAGTGGAGCCCGTGCCCAGGCACGACCGTGACCGGGGCCGACGCGGGCGTGGTACGGCGAACCCGCCCACCGGGGTGCCGATCTCGTCGGGATGGGCGCCGCCCCGGCGGCACGACTGCCCGCAGCGATGTCGGCTGGGCCGGTACGGCAGCAGGCCCCCACGCACCCGCAGTCGCCCGCGCGCGGAAGGGGCCGTGCAGGTACATCGAATGCCCCTCGCTCACGGGAGGCAGGTTCAGCGGCACAGCGGACGCCCGCACTGCGACGGGAGGATGTACCGGCACGGCCCCGACCCCACGGCCACAGGTGGGCGAGCCGGGCCCAGTGAACTTTCGGGTGTGTCCGAGTGGGCGCACTCACCGGCCGGCGGGCAGGGGCTCGACACCGGTGTCCAGGACGCGACGCGAACTGCCGGCGCCCTGGTGCGGCACGCCGAAGGCGACGGCCGCCCCTCGGGGCTGACCGCCGCCTTCCACCGCTGAGGGGTCCCGCCGACGCGGGACCCCTCAGCCGGTCGATCAGTCGATGCCACGGACGATGTGGAACTCGGCCGGGTCGTCGTCGACTCCGGCCAGTCCCGGCCAGTGTCGGGGCGCTGCCGCGGTGTGCCGTTCCCGGCGCGGCTCCTCCTCGTACAGCAGCCGGCCGGACGGATCCGTCGCGGTGATGATGCGTACGTACATGACCGGACCTCCGATCTAAGGCAGCGGGGCGGCGGCTCCGCCCCGGATGTGCCCGTCGCCCACGAGGACGTACTTGGTGGTGGTCAGCGCGGTCAGCCCCATCGGGCCGCGCGCGTGCAGCTTCTGGGTGGAGATGCCGAGTTCGGTGCCGAGCCCGATCTCCCCGCCGTCGGCGAAGCGGGTGGAGGCGTTGACGGCGACGACCGCGGTGTCCAGGGCCGCGACGAACCGGCGTGCGGCGCTCTGCGAGTCGGTGACGATCGCCTCGGTGTGCCCGCTGCCGTACCGGCGGATGTGGTCGACGGCCGACTCCAGCGAGCCGACGATGGCGGCGGCAAGGTCGAGGGAGAGGTACTCGCGTCCCCAGTCCTCCTCGGTGGCGGGCACCACCGTGGGGTCGAAAGAGCGCACCCGCTCGTCCCCGTGCACGGCCACTCCGTGGGCCGCCAGCGCGGCCAGGGCGCGGGGCAGGAAGGCGGGAGCGACCCTCTCGTGGACGAGCAGCGACTCGGCGGCGTTGCAGACGGATGGGCGCTGTGCCTTGGCGTTCAGCAGGATGGCCAGCGCCTTGTCCAGGTCGGCGTGTTCGTCGACGTAGACATGGCAGTTGCCGACGCCGGTTTCGATGACGGGGACCGAGGAGTCGCTGACGGTGGCCTGGATGAGCTCGCGGCCGCCGCGCGGGACGAGAACGTCCACCAGGCCCCGCAGGGACATCAGTTCGTGGACGGAGGCGTGGGTCGAGCCCGGGACGAGCTGCACGGCGTCGACCGGAACGGCGGTGTCCGCGAGGGCTTCGCGCACGGTCGCGACGAGGGCCGCGTTGGTGTGCCGGGCGGTCGAAGAGCCGCGCAGAAGGACCGCGTTGCCGCTCTTGAGGCAGAGCGCGGCGGCGTCGACGGTCACGTTCGGGCGTCCCTCGTAGATCATGCCGACGACGCCGAGGGGTACCCTGATCCGGCGTACCTCCAGGCCGTTGGGCATCACGGAGCCGCTCGCGACCTCACCGACCGGATCGGCCTCGTCCGCCAGGGCACGCGCCGTTCCCGCGAGCGCTTCGAGCTGCTGCTCGGAGACGGTGAGGCGGTCCAGCACGGTCGCCGACCGCCCGGCCTCCCGGGCCGCCTCCACATCCTGCCGGTTCGCCGCGAGGATCTCCCCCGAACTCCCGCTCAGCCGACGGGCAATGGCCATCAGCGCGGCATCCCGCTCGCCACCGGTCGTGGTCGACAACCGCGTGGCCGCGACACGAGCGGCCAGCGCCGCGTCGCGCACGGTACCGGCGCCGGTGGCTGCGACAGGGCCAAAACCGGTACCAGCACTCGCGCCCGGCCCAAGGTCCGAACCCGACCCAGAACCCGAACCCGGCCCAAAGCCCGAGCCCGCGCCAGAACCGGAACCAACCCCAAAACCAGACCCGGTACGAGCACCCCCAATCCGCGACGCCGCGCCGCTCACTGCTCGCCCCCGTCCACCGCCACGGGATCCCCGCCGTCCACCCCGTCCCCCGGCGCCGGTCCCCCCAACGCCCAGGCCACGTCGACGCAGCCGGTCAGCTCCGCGAGCATGGCCCAGCCAAGAGCATCGGCGGAGGCGGTTCGCTCGGAGTTCGTGCTCGTCATCTGCTGTCTCCTTGAGTGGGGCGGTCAGCCGTACACCCGGAATCCGGCGCCGGACTTGCGTCCCGCCCGGCCGGCGGCCACGAGGTGTCCCAGCAGAGGTGCGGGGACGGTACGGGGATGACGGTCCGCGTCGTGCAATACGCGCTGGATGCTCAGCGAGATGTCCAGGCCGATGATGTCGAGCAGTTCGAACGGGCCGAGCGGGTAGCCGCAGCCCAGCTTCATCACGTCATCGATCTCGTCGGCCGTGGCGTAGTGACTCTCCGTCAGACGTACGGCGCCGTTCAGGTACGGGAAGAGCAGCGCGTTGACGATGAAGCCCGGACGGTCCATGCACTGCACCGGATGCTTGCCGAGCTTCAGGCACAAATCCCGTGCCACATCGACGTGTTGGGGCGCGGTCTCCAGCGAGGGGATCACCTCGACGAGCCGCATGAGCGGGGCCGGGTTGAAGAAGTGCAGCCCGACCACGTCCTCGGGGCGCCCGGAGGCCAGCCCGCATTCGATCACTGGCAGGCTGGAGGTCGTGGTGGCCAGCAGCGCGCCCGGCCGGCAGAGCTCGCCCAGCGTGCGGAAGAGCCGCTTCTTCACGTCCAGGTCTTCGGCGATGGCCTCGATCACCAGGTCGCAGTCGGCCAGTTGGGCGAGATCCCCGCTGGGGGTCAGCCGCTCCAGGGCGGCGTCGCGCTCGGCCTCGGCCAGCTTGCCGCGCCGTACGGCCCGGGCCGTCGACGCGGCGACGGCCTCCCAGGCGGCCTTGGCGCGTTCGTCGCTGCGGCCGACCAGCACGGTGGCGACGCCGCCCTTGGCGAAGACCTCCGCGATGCCGGTGGCCATGGTGCCGGTCCCGACGATGCCGACCGTACGGAACGGCGTTCGGGCGGGTGACCGCCGCTCGGCGGAGGACGTGCTGCCGTCGGATTCCCGGTAGTCGTAGAAGCCGCGTCCGGACTTGCGCCCGAGGAGCCCCGCGAGCGCCATGTGCCGTAGCCGGCGGGCGGGTTGGAGCGTCGGCTCGGCCCAGCGGGCGGCGAGAACGTCGAGGATGTCGCAGGCGGTGTCCGTGCCGATCAGGTCGAGGAGTTCGAGCGGCCCCAGGGGCAGTCCGCAGCCGTAGCGCATCGCGGCGTCGATGTCGTCGCGCCCGGCGAGCCGCTGGTCGTACATCGTGACGGCCTGGTTGAGGAAGCCGAAGAGGAGCGAAGTGGAGATCAGTCCCGCCCGGTCGCCCACGGTCACGTGTCCGAGTCCGATGACCTCGGCGAGGTCGCGGGCCTGCTCCACCGCCGACTCCTCGGTCATCACCGTACGGCCGATCTCCGCGAGGCCCGCCGTCGGCAGGGGCAGGTGGAGGCCGACGAATCGGCCCGGGCGCCCGGAGGCGGCCGCGAGGTCGGTGAGCGAGAGGGCCGCGGCGCTGCTGGCCAGGACGGTCTCGGGCGGACAGGCCCGGTCGAGGGCGCGCAGCACGTCGACCTTGGTGTCACGGTGCTCGGGCACCGCCTCCAGCACGGTGGCGGCCGGGGCGAGTTCCTCGAAGCGGCGCACGAGACGGATGCGTCCGCGAGCCTCGGGTGTCCGGTCGAAGAGCTGCCGCAGCCGCTCCCCCGCCCGCTCTCCGGAGTCGAGTACGAGGACGGACTGCCCGGCGGCCGCGGCCCGGCCGGCGAGTGCGCCGCCGATGGTCCCGAGGCCGACGACGCCGACCGTGCCGTGCCGTGCGCTCATGCCGCGACCTCGCTCAGGACGGGCGCCGCGGTCTCGGGCCGCTGGGTGCGGAAACGGTTGATGGCGCACTCGTGGCGGGCGCGGAACTCGGGGGCCGTGATGCCCAGCCCCTCGGTGGGTGCGAGGCAGCGCACCCCGACCTTGCCGTGATGTTCGTTGCGGTGGATGGACTGGACGGCCTGGGCCACCTCGTCGAGGGCGTAAGTCCGCGAGAGCGTCGGGTGGATGCGGCCCTTGGCAATGAGACGGTTGGCCTGCCAGGCCTCGCGGTAGTTGGCGCAGTGGGAGCCGACGATCCGCTTGAGACTCATCCAGAGGTAGCGGTTGTCGTACTCATGGGTGTAGCCGGCCGTGGAGGCGCAGGTCACGATGGTGCCGCCCTTGCGGGTGACGTACACGGAGGCGCCGAAGGTCTCGCGGCCCGGGTGCTCGAAGACGATGTCGACGTCCTCTCCCCCGGTCAACTCCCTTATGCGCGCGCCGAACCGGCGCCACTCCTTGGGGTCCTGGGTGTGCGGGTCCCGCCAGAAGCGGTAGCCCTCCTCCTTGCGGTCGATGATCAGCTCGGCGCCCAACTCGCGGGCCAGCGCCGCCTTTTCGGGCGAGGAGACCACACAGACGGGGTTCGCTCCGCCGGCCAGCGCGAGCTGGGTGGCGTACGAGCCGAGGCCGCCGACGGCGCCCCAGACGAGAACGTTGTCGCCCTGCTTCATGCCGGCGCCGTTGGGGGTGACCAGCTGGCGGTACGCGGTGGAGTTGACCAGCCCGGGCGAGGCGGCCTCCTCCCAGGTGAGGTGTTCGGCCTTGGGCAGCAGCTGGGTCGACTTGACGAGGGCGAGTTGGGCGAGTCCGCCGTAGTTGGTCTCGTATCCCCAGATGCGCTGCTCGGGGTCGAGCATGGGATCGCCGTGGCCCTCCGCATGCTCCAGTTCGACGGAGACGCAGTGCGCCACCACCCGGTCGCCGATGCCCCAACGCCGTACTCCGGGCCCGCACTTGAGGACCACGCCCGCCAGGTCGGAGCCGATGACGTGGTACGGCTGGTCGTGCCGGGCGGCGAGACCGCCGAGGCGCGCGTAGCGCTCCAGAGCCGCGAAGGTGGGAACGGGCGAGAACAGCGCGCTCCAGACGGTGTTGTAGTTCACCGCGCTCGCCATGACCGCCACCAGCACTTCTCCCGGTCCTGGGGCGGGGGTCGGCACGTCCTGAATGTGGATGGAGTCGGCGGGACGCCGGTCGCGCAGCTCCACCCCCTCGAACATCCCCGCCTCCTCCTTGTGCAGGACCGCCGCCCGGAAGGACTCGGGGACTCCCAGAGCCGCCACATCGGACGGCACCGAGTCCGGGGACTCGATCACCTCCACCAGTTCGCGCATGGTCAGGCACCACCTTCCGCGGTTCACACTCGACAAGAACTCAACAACCAGTGAACTCAACAAGTAAGGAGTTTCGCATGAACCCGAAACCCCGGCAAGCCCCGACTGCTCACCCCCGCAAGCCCCTTGACTCCGCGTCGGACACCCCGCCGACGCCCCTTGTGTACGCGCCGCCCCGCATGCAAAACTCATCATCAGTTGAGTTCAACGTTCAGTGAATTAAGTTCAATGTCCGACGAGTTTCGATGCCGGAGGAGATGCCGTGACGCATCCGCACGCAGCCGAAGCACTGCAGGCCACCGCCATCGCCGGCATCGCCGGCATCCTGATCGCTGGTACGGTCCTCGCACAGCTCGCCCGACGCGTACGCCAGCCAGCTGTCATCGGCGAGATCACGGCGGGAATCCTGCTGGGTCCCAGTCTGCTGGGACTGCTCCCCGGAAATCCGACACAGCGTCTGTTTCCGGACGAGGTACGCCCATTACTCTCCATGGTTGCCCAACTGGGCTTACTGCTCTTCATGTTCACCGTGGGGTGGGAGCTCGACTGGACGACCATGCGGCGCAGGAAGAGCTCCGTCGCCGGAGTGACCGCGGGCAGCATCCTGGCCCCGATGGTGCTCGGCTTCGGGGTCGCCGCGGTGATCTACCACAGCCACTCGCACGTCAACGGGGAGAAGGTGCCGTTCAGTTCGTTCGGCCTGTATCTGGGCGTCAGCATGTCGATCACCGCGTTCCCGGTGCTGGCCCGGATCCTCAAGGACAACAACCTCAGCCGCACGAAGATCGGCGCGCTCGCGCTGACCAGCGCGGCCTTCGGCGACGTACTGGCCTGGTGCCTGCTGGCCGGGGTGGTGGCGATCGTGACCGCCTCCGGTCCCTCCGGTTTCACCGACACCCTGTGGATGTCGGCCGGTTACGGTGCCGCGATGATCGTCGTGGTCCGCCCGCTGCTGGCACGCGGCGTCGCCTGGATCTCCAAGCGCGGCACGGGCGTCCATCTGGCCACGCTGGTCACGGCGGGCCTGCTGCTCTCCGCGTACACCACGTCGAAGATCGGCATCCACCCCATCTTCGGCGCCTTCGCCTTCGGTCTGGTCATGCCCCGCAAGCCGCAGGCCCTGCTGGAGGAGAAGATGCTGCGCCCGCTGCAGCACGCCGGTGAACTCATGCTGCCCGTCTACTTCATCGTCACCGGACTCTCGGTCGACGTCGCGGCCATGTCGCTCACTGCCTGGGGTGAACTGGGCCTGATCCTCGCCGCGGCCATCCTCGGCAAGCTGCTCGGCGCCGGGCTGCCGGCCAAGTCCTTCGGGCTCGGCTGGCGGGAGTCGACGGGCGTCGGCGTCCTGATGAACACGCGGGGCCTGACCGAGCTGATCATCCTCGGCGTCGGCCTGAGCCTCGGGGTGCTCGACCAGACCCTGTTCACCGAAATGGTCCTCATGGCGCTGATCACCACGGCCATGACCGGCCCGCTCCTCCCGTTCCTCTTCCCCCGTTCCCGGATGGATCTGATCGCCACGCCCGCCCGGGCCGACTCGGCCACCTCGCTGGTCCGGATGCCCGAGCCGGCCGGCGGGCAGACCTCGGACCTGGCCGGATAGCCGGATCCGGCCACACACGTGGCGCGTCGCGCAGTCGGTCAGGGCCCGCACCCGGATCCGGCCGCACACCGGGGCCGCGACGCCACACATCACCCCCCTTCGTCGCTCGGCACCCGCAGGACAGGCGACGCTCAGACAAGGAGATGGCCCAGGTGCACCCCGTCATCAGCACTCTTTCCCGCGTCTTCGACATGCCGTCGGAGTTCATCGGCGACGAGATGCAGCTTCGCGCCGTGGCCAGCTGGGACAACCTCACCGCCGTGGAACTCCAGGTCCATCTGGAGCACGAGTTGGGCACCACCCTCGACGACCATCTCATCGAGCACATCGAGTCGGTCGGACAGTTACGTGCCTTCTACGACGAACGGCTCTCCGAACTGTCCCACATCAAGGCCCCGCCGGACGCGTCGTCCATCGCCCCCGCGCTGCCGGGCCCGGTGCCGTCGGCCGTCGAGCAGGAGCTGACCGACATCTCGGAGGTGGTGGTCGGCGAGACGGGGATCTCCGAGGTGGACCCCGTCCGCGGGCGGCTGGCCTACCGGGGTTATCCCATCGAGGAGTTGATCGGCCGGGTGACCTTCGAGGAGGTCGTCCATCTGCTGATCCGCGGCTGGCTGCCGGACGCCGAGGAGCTGAGCGCCTTCAAGACCCGGCTCGTCGCGGCCCGTGAACTGCCGCCCATGGTCGCCACGAACCTGGTGCTCAACGCCAACTCCAGCACCTCGTCCGTGCTGCGCACCGCGGTTCCCGCACTCGGCGTCGCCGCGGAGGCGAACGCCGACCCGGCCGCCCACATCGACCTGCGCGAGCGCCTGGTCGCGCGGATCCCGACGATCTTCGCGACCCAGCAGGCGGCCCGCGCCGGGCGGCGGCTGCCGAGCCCCGCGCCCGAGCTCTCGCACGCCGAGAACATCCTCTACATGCTGGGCCTGCCCCGCGATCCGGAGCGGGTACGCCTTGTCGACCTCTGCCTTGTCCTGCAGGCCGAACACGGCTGCAACGCCTCGGCGTTCGCGGCCCGGGTCGCGGCCGGCACGGGCGCCGACACCTTCGCCACCATCACCGTCGCGCTCGCCACGTTCACCGGGCCGCTGCACGGCGGCGCCGCTCACCAGGTGATCGACCTGGCCCGCGAGGACGGCAACCCGGACACCACCGCCGCCTATCTGCGCGGACGGGCCGACCAGGCCTCCGCCGCCCGGGCCAGGCCCGGCTCGCACGCCGAGGAGGACCCCCGGGTCAGGCCGCTGCGCGAGGCGGCCCGCCGCTTCAACGCGGGCCCCGGCAGCGACCGCATCCTGCAGGTCCTGGACGCCGTACGGGCCGCGGCCCACCCGTCGAAGGGGCCCCGCCCCTATCTGACCGTGGACTGCTACGCCGCCGCGATCTACCACCTGCTGGGCATGCCCTCCGACCTGTTCGTCCCGATGTTCGCGGCCGCCCGGGTGCCCGGCTGGCTCGCCCACGTCGAGGAGCAGCGGGCCCAGCAGGGGCGCATCCATCCACGGCTGCGCTACGTCGGCCCGCGGAACCTGCGCCACTTCCCCGAGCACAACTGACCAGCGATCCGATGAGAGGCGGTCCTCGAACGCCCGGCCGGGGTTCAACGACCGCCTCTCGGGGAGGGCGCGCCCCCTTCCCCGTACCCCCAGGAGCAGATGTGGAGTTCGGCTGGAACGAGGGCCAACAGGCCCGCTACGACGAGATACTCGAGGCGACCCGGGCCGCCTTCCCCGCTCCGCCCGGCGCGTGCCACGGGTTCTACACCCGCAAGGACTGGCTGCGGCTCGGGGATATCGGCATGCTCGGCTCCTGCCTGCCCGAGGAGTACGGCGGGCAGGGACTCGGCGCGCTCGACACCGCGCGCGTCGTGGAGGCCGTGGGCCGTGGCTGCGCCGACACCGGGCTGGTGTTCGGTGCGGCGGCGCACACCTTCGCCTGCGCCGTGCCCGTCGCGCGGTTCGGCACCGATGCCATACGCCGGCGGCTGCTGCCCGAACTGGCCTCGGGCCGGCTGATCGCGGGCAACGCGATGACGGAGCCGGAGGCCGGATCCGACTCCTCGCGGCTCGGCACGATCGCGACGCCCTCCGACGGCGGGTTCGTGCTCAACGGCACGAAGAGCTTCGTCTCCAACGGACCCGCCGCCGATGTGTACGTGACGTACGCGACCGTCAATCCCAAGATGGGCTTTCTCGGTGTCACCGGCCTGGTCGTCGACCGGGACACGCCCGGCGTCGTCGTGGGCAAGCCCTACGAGAAGATGGGCATGCACTCCTGCCCGGCCGGCTCGGTCACCTTCGAGGACTGCTTCGTGCCCGAGGAGCAGGTGCTCGGCGGTGTCGGCGCGGGTGCGGCGATCTTCCAGCACTCCATGGGCTGGGAGCGCGCCTGCCTCTTCGCGCTCTACGTCGGGCTGCTCGACCGGCTCCTGGAGCAGTGCGTGACGCACGCCCGGGAGCGCCGTCAATTCGGGCGCAGGATCGGCGAGTTCCAGTCGGTGTCCAACCGGATCGCCGACATGAAGCTGCGTCTGGAGAGCGCCCGGCTGCTGCTGTACCGCGCCTGCTGGTCGATGGACCAGGGCGATCCCTCCGTGCTCGAAATCGCCCTGTCGAAGCTGGCCGTGTCCGAGGGCGTGCTGGCGTCCGCCACCGACGCGGTCCGGATCTTCGGCGGCCGCGGCTATCTGCGCGAGGACGGCATCGAGGCCGCGCTGCGCGACGCCGTGCCCAGCACGATCTTCTCGGGAACCTCGGACATCCAGCGTCAGTTGATAGTGAAGGAGATAGGCCTGTGAGGCTCCACCAGCTCGTCATCGACTCCGCCCGGCGCGCCCCGGACGCCCCGGCCGTGCGCTCGTCCCAGGGGGTGTTCAGCTACCGGGAGCTGGACGACCTCGCCGACCGGTACGCGGCCGCGCTGCACCGGCGCGGCGTGCGCCCCGGCGACCGGGTCGTGCTGTGGACCCACAAGACCCTGGACGCCATCGCCCTTATGCAGGGCGCGCTGCGCATCGGCGCGATCTACGCACCGGTCAGCGCCAACAACCCGGCCGCCCGCGTCCAGCGCATCGCCGCCAGCTGCACACCCGCCCTGGTGGTCGCCGACGCCGACGGCATCCGGCGCGCCGCGGACGTCGGCTGGGACGATGCCCTGCCGCTCGCCTCCTTCGCCGAGGTGCGTGAGGAGGCCCCGGCCACGGACGCCCCGGCGCCGTACGAGAACGAGCCGGACGAGCCGGCGTACATCCTCTACACCTCCGGCTCCACCGGCGAGCCCAAGGGCGTCTGCATCAGCCACAAGAACGCCCTGTCCTTCATCCGCTGGGCCGCCGAAGAGGTGGGGGTCACCGCGGACGACCGGCTGTCCAACCACGCGCCGTTCAACTTCGACCTGTCCGTCTTCGACCTGTACGCCACCTTCCTGGCCGGCGCCTCGGTCGTCCTGGTGCCCGAGGGCCTGGCGTACGACCCGGCGCAGCTGGGCGCGCTGCTGCGCCGCGATCGGATCACCGTCTGGTACTCGGTGCCGTCCGCGCTGGTCCTGATGATGCAGCGCGGCGAACTGCTGACCGGCGAGCCGCCTGCCGATCTGCGGGTGTGCGTCTTCGCCGGAGAGCCGTTCCCCGTCCAGCAGGTCCACGAGCTGCGCAAGGCGTGGCCGGACGTGCGGATGCTCAACTGGTACGGGCCGACCGAGACCAATGTGTGCACCAGTTACGAGGTCACCGACCGGGATCTGGGCAGCACCCGTCCGCTGCCGATCGGCACCGCGGTCAGCGGCGACCGCATCCGGCTGCACCCGCCGCGCGAGCGCGAGGGCGAGATCGTGGTCAGCGGTCCGACGGTGATGCTCGGCTACTGGGGCCGGGAGCCGCAGAAGGGCGCGTACTTCACCGGTGACATCGGCCGGATGGGGCCCGACGGAATGCTGGAGTACGTGGGCCGGCGCGACCACATGGTCAAGGTGCGCGGGCATCGCATCGAGCTCGGCGACATCGAGGCGGTGATCGCCGCCAACCCCAAGGTGGCCTCCGCCGCGTGTGTCGTCGTGGGCAGCGGTCTGGACGCGAAGATCCACGCCGTGGTGGTCCCGGAGGGCCCGAAGGGTCCCGGGCTGCTCGAACTCAAGCGCGAGTGTGCCGACCGGCTGCCCCTCTACATGGTGGTCGACGCGGTTCATGTCGTCCCCGAACTGCCGCTGACCGGCAACGGGAAGACGGACCGTCAGGCCCTGCTGAACCAGATCACCGCCGTAGACGCGCGGTGAGCGCCGGTGCCAGACGTCCGGCCCATCCCCGTGACAGCCACCCGGTGAACCCCGATGACCTCCGCGGCCCTGACCCGCCTCGGCCTCAGAGACGAGGACCTGCCCATGTCTGAACGACTCAGCACTCCCGACACCCTGTTGGACCAGGTGGACCTCCACACCTTCCGTTCGGTGATGGGGTCCCTGCCGACCGGAGTGAGCGTCGTCACCAGCCTCACGGCCGATGGCGAGCCGCGCGGCCTCACCTGCAGCGCGGTGTGCAGCGTGTCGGCCTCGCCGCCGCTGCTGCTGGTCTGCGTCAAACAGCCCAGCGCGACCCTCGAAGCCATCCATCAGAGTTCGGTCTTCGCGGTGAACTTCCTCTCCACCGGTATGACCGAGACGGCCCGCACCTTCGCGTCGCCGGTGCCCGAGCGGTTCGAGGGCGTGCCCTGGTCCGCGGGCAAGCGCACCTCCGCGCCGCTGCTCGACAACACCGTGGCATTCGCGGAGTGCATCCTGACGAGCAGCCACCTGGCGGGCGACCACCAGGTGCTCATCGGCCGCCTGGTGCACGGCGACGTCTCCACCGCCCATACACCGCTGGCCTATTGGCGGGCCCAGTTCTCGGAGGTACGAGCACACCCCGCCGCCTGAGACGGCCCGTTACGCCGCCGGCCCTCGCCCTGTTCTTCAGGGGCGGGGGCCGACAGCGTGGGCGCGTTCACGGTTCGCCTACCAGCGGTGGGTGGGGCGGGGCCGTGCCGGTACATCCGCCCGTCGCGTGGCGTGCGTACTGCTCGGGGTTGCAGATGGTTCGACTTGGCTGTGCGGAGCTGTAAGCGACGGGCGGTGATGTACCGGCACGGCCCCTTCCGTGCGTGGGCGGCTGCCGGCCGTGCTCGCCACAGACCTCCCTCGCTGCAGGCCGTTCTGGCTGAGGGACAGTCCCTCCCGTGCGTACAGCAACTGCGGACCTCCCGCGCTGAGGGACCGCCATTCACCATCCGACGGCGACTGCGGGCCGTCCTCGTCGCAGACCTCCCGCACTACGGGACGACCCCTCCCCTGCCCACAGCGACCGCGGGCCGTCCTCGTCGCAGACCTCCCTCGCTGCGGGCAGCCGTGCCATAGGGGGCGGCACGGGTGGACGCAGCGGCGCCCCGTCAGCGCCGGGGTGCGAAACCCACCCCGAGCCCAGCCGCTGCGCCGGGCGCGTGGTGCGGGTGCGGGACGACGGGTCAGCCCGTTGTCGCGGGGTCCGGCAGCGTCCGGAGTACGCCGGCCACGTACGCGTGGAACGCCGGGTCGTCCAGCAGGAAGTGGTTGCCCGGCAGCCACTCGATGGCGACGTCGCCGGCGCCGTGGTTCTCCCAGTCGCGCAGGCCCGGATCGTCCACCATCGGGTCCTCCACGCCCGCGCACACCCACAGGGGGCAGGCCAGCGGCGGCCCGGGCAGCGGGGTGTACGTCTCGGAGATGGTGAAGTCGGCGCGCAGGACCGGGGTGAACAGCTTGACCAGTTCCGGGTGTTCGAAGAGCTGCGGCGGGGTGCCGCCGAGGCGGCGCACGGACTCCAGGAAGGCCGGGGCCGACAGGGTGTGCAGGTCCGGCAGGGTGCGCCGCGCGGTGGGACCGTTGCGGCCGACCAGGACGACACCGGCCGGTGGGCGGCCCAGGGCGCTCCAGTACCGGCCTGTCTCGTACGCGAACGCCGCCCCCATGCTGTGCCCGAGCAGGACGTACTGCCCCGTGGTGTGCGGGGCGGAGCCGCGGATCAGGTCCTCCATGACCGTGCCGAAGTCCTCGCGGAGCGGCTCGGCCATCCTGGTGCCGTGTCCCGGCAGTTCCAGCAGGGTCATGCGCGCGGCATCGGGCAACGCCGCCTCCAGGCTCGCGAAGGCCCGTGCGGCGCCGCCCGCGTGCGGCAGGCACAGCAGCGCGGGACGGCCCTGGCGGTCGCGGCCGGGCGCGGACGTGGCGGTGCTCGGTCCGGGGGTGCTGCTCAACTGCTGCATGGCGGGGTCTCCTTCGTGAGGTGGGAGTTCGTGGTCGATGTCTCCGGCGTGAGGGACTCTAGGGTTTGGCCGGCGACGGCAACTCGGGCCGCTCACCGGGTTCGAGGGCGAAGCTCCGTACGACGTCCCCACCGCCGGCGACCGCCACGGCAGCCCTGAACTCCGGCCCGACGTCGACGAGTCGGAGGTTCCACGTCCGCGCCGCCGAACCGGGCGCCGACTGCACCCGTACCGGCCCCGAGCGTCGCGCATCGGGAGTGACCCTGACCGCGGTGAGATCGCCGGCCAGGCCGCTGCCGAGCGCCTTGAGGACCGCCTCCTTGCACGCCCAGTGGGTGAACAGCCCACTGTTCAGGGGGCCTTCGCGGTCCGCGGGCCAGTGCTCCGCCTCGATGTCGGAGAGGACCTGACGGCGCAGCCCCGCGGGATCCCTGAGTGGCCTGATCCGTTCGACGTCGACGCCGGTGGGTCCGTCACGGCTCACGGCCACCAGGGACATCCCTTCCGCGTGCGCGAGGCTGACCCTGAGCCCGGGGTCACCGCATACGTAGGGCTTGCCCAACTTGCCCACCAAGAAGGCGACTTGGGACGCCATGAGACCGGCATACGCGGCCGTCACCGCTCGCAGCGCGGCATGCGCCGAGGCGTACAGCGCGCGCTGCGAGGGCACCATGTGCCGCCACCGTCGCAGCTCGTCCGGCGAGAGCAGTTCCAGACAGCGCCACAGCGCCTGCTCGGAACCGGGGCCGGGCTCCCGTACCGCCCAGACATGCACTTCTCCGGCGGGCGGCCCGAGCCGGCCCGCAGTCACCGATCGAGCCCTCGCTCGGGGCACCGTCGGAGTCATCACCTGAGCCATCACTTCGGGCATCGCATCTCCAACCACTCGGCCATCACTGCCCGTTGGCCTCTTGACGATGAACTCAACACTAGTAGAGTTCATCAGGAAATGACATCATCAGATGTTGAAATCAACGGGCGTTGAACTCCATCGGATCCCCCGTTGAACCCCGGCGGGACCACCCGCCCCTCAACGCATCTCCAGGAGGTACGGCGTGGCCAGTGACCGCGACGAACTGATCACCCAGCTCACCGAGTTCATTCAGGAGCGGCTGCTCGCGGAGCCCGATGCCCAGGGCATCGCCCCGGACACCCCGTTGCTCGAGTGGGGGATCCTCACCTCGATCAACACCGCTCAGCTGCTCACCTTCATCCGGGACGAGCTGGGAACCAACATCCCGCCGACCGAGCTGACCGGCACCAACTTCCAGAACCTGGACAGCATCACCGACCTGCTGCTGTCCCTCCGTACGCCCGCTCACTGACCAGGGCCTGCGACCTGACCCGCCGCACCGGCCCTCGCGGCCACGGCACAGCGCATCCACCCGAATTCGCGACAGGAGATCACGTTGTCCGAGACATCGGCGAACTACGACTACGACATCGGCATCATCGGCGGCGGACCGGCCGGCTCCACCGCCGCCTCCTACCTCGCCAAGGAGGGGCTGTCCGTGGTGGTCTTCGAATCGGAGACCTTTCCGCGCGAGCACGTCGGCGAGTCGCTGGTCCCGGCCACGACGCCGGTGCTCATCGAGACCGGCGCCATGGAGAAGGTCGAGGCCGCGGGCTTCCCCAAGAAGTACGGTGCCGCCTGGACCTCCGCGGAGGACCGGGACATCGACCACATGGGCTTCCAGGGTCTGGACCACGACTTCCGCGCCGCCGAGGTGCTGTTCAGCGAGCGGGACCAGGCCGGCGTCGACCGGGACCACACCTTCCACGTCGACCGCGGCAAGTTCGACCAGATCCTGCTCCAGCACGCGGAGAGCCTGGGCGCGAAGGTCTACCACGGCGTCCGCGTCAACCGCGTCGACTTCACCGACCGCGACCGCCCGGTCATCCAGGCGAAGGTCGGCAACCAGCCGGTCGGTGTCCCCGTCCGCATGGTCATCGACGCGAGCGGCCGCCGCACCATGATGGGCAGCCAGCTCAAGGTCAAGGAGCCGGACCCGGTCTTCAACCAGTACGCCGTGCACACCTGGTTCGACGACTTCGACCGCAAGGCGCTCGCGGTCAACAAGGACCAGGCGGACTACATCTTCATCCACTTCCTCCCGCTGGAGGACACCTGGGTCTGGCAGATCCCGATCACGGACACCATCACCTCCATAGGTGTCGTGACCCAGAAGGCCCGGTTCAAGGAGGCCAAGAACGACCTGGAGACCTTCTTCTGGGACACCATCGGCAGCCGCCCCGCCCTCCAGGACGCGCTGAAGAACGCCAAGCGGGTCAAGGAATTCAAGGCGGAGGGCGACTACAGCTACGCGCTCACCAAGATCGCCGACGACTCGCTCGTGATGATCGGCGACGCGGCCCGGTTCGTCGACCCGATCTTCTCCAGCGGTGTCAGCGTCGCCCTCAACAGCGCGCGCCTGGCCGCCGCCGACATCATCGCGGCGCACAAGGCCGGCGACTTCCGCAAGGAGCGGTTCGACGGCTACGTCAACACGCTCCGCGGCGCGGTCAACAACTGGTACGAGTTCATCTCGATCTACTACCGCCTCAACATCCTCTTCACGGCGTTCGTCCAGGACCCGCGCTACCGCCTGGACGTCCTCAAGATGCTGCAGGGCGATGTGTACGACGGGGAGCCCAAGGCCCTCGCCGCGATGCGGGAGATCGTCGAGGCCGTCGAGAACGACCCCAACCACCTCTGGCACAAGTACCTGGGGACGCTTAAGGCACCCTCCGCGGCGGCCAAGTTCTAGGCCCCGGGTCCCGGGGGCCGCTTGGGCCCGCACCGGCGGACCGGGGCCGGACAAGGCCCTGTCCAGCCGGGCGTACAGGCCCTCGCCGGCCGGGCGTACCTGCCCCGTCCGGCCGGGAGGCACCACGGCAGCCGACCGCTGCCGGGCACGACCCGGGTGGCGTGGACGCCCCTCCCGCCACCCGGACCCGGACGTCCGTCCGCACCATCCGTCTGTCGCACTCCTGGAGGGGGATCCATGCCCGCCCGCAACGGAATCAGCACCGATCCGGCCATAGCCCTTGTCGGCATCGGGTGCCGTTACCCGGGCGGGGTGGTCGATCCCGCGTCCTTCTGGCACGTCCTGCGCGACGGCGTCGACGTGATCGGGGAGATCCCTCCCGAGCGCTGGGGCCCCGAGTACATCAGTGAGGACGGGGCCGCACCGGGCACCGGGTACTGCCGTTACGCGGGAGTGCTGCCCGGGCTCGACCGGTTCGATGCCGACTTCTTCGGCATCTCGTTCCGCGAGGCACGCGAGATGGACCCGCAACAGCGGCTCCTGCTCGAAGTCTCCTGGGAGGCCCTGGAGCACGCCGGGCTCACCAAGCCCCGGCTCTCGGGCTCCCGTACCGGCGTGTTCTTCGGCATGCTCGGGATGGACTACACGCTGCTGCACTCCAAGACGCGCGGCGTGAAGGGCATCGACCCGTACTACGCGAGCGGCAAGGAGTTCAGCTTCGCGCCCGGCCGGGTCGCCTACACCCTGGGGCTGCACGGCCCCGCGCTCGCCGTGAACACCGCGTGCTCCTCCTCCCTGGTGGCGGTGCACCTGGCCTGCCGCGCGCTGGCCAGTGGCGAGGCCGACACCGCGCTCGCGGGCGGCGTCAACGTCCTCGCCGCCCCCGAACTGTCCATCTTCATGAGCAAGGTGCAAGCCCTGTCGCCCACCGGGCGGTGCAAGCCGTTCGCCGCCGACGCGGACGGCATCGTGCGCGGCGAGGGCTGCGGTGTCGTCGTACTGAAGCGGCTCGACGACGCGCTCGCCGACGGCGACCAGGTGCTCGCGGTGATCCGGGGCAGCGCCTTCAACCACGACGGTCGCAGCGCGGGCCTGACCGTCCCCAACGCCTCCGCGCAGGCAGCCCTGTTGCGGGAGGCCCTGCGGCGCGCGGATGCCACCCCGGACGAGGTCGCGTTCGTCGAGACACACGGCACCGGTACGCCACTCGGCGACCCGATCGAGGCCTTCGCGCTGTCGGAGGTGTTCGGCCCCGGCCGTGACCCCGGGCGCAAACTGCACATCGGCTCGCACAAAGCCAACTTCGGGCACACGGACGCGGCCGCCGGTGTCGCCGCCCTGATCAAGACCGTGCTGACCGCACGGCACCGGGTCGTCCCACCGCAGCTGCACCTCGGCACGCCCAACCCCGCCATCCCCTGGACCGACGGGCCGCTGAGCATCTCCGCCGAGGCCAGGCCGCTGGAGGCGACCGAGGACACCCTCTTCGGCGTGAGCGCCTTCGGCCTCAGCGGCACCAACGCCCATCTGCTGCTGTCCGCGCCCCCCGAGCAGACCCCCGAAGCGAGTGCGCCCGAGGCGGACGCCCCGCGGGTGCTGCTGCTCTCGGGCTCCACGGAGGCCGCCCTCCAGGAACGCGCGCGCGACCTGGCCGGCACCCTCGACGGGGAGCGGCCGCTGGCCGACGTCCTGCACACCGCGGCGGTACGGCGCACCCACCACGAGGCGCGCGCCACCGTGATCGGCGCCGACGCCGAGGAACTGCGCGCCTCACTGCTCGAACTGGCCGAGGGCAACCCCGACGAGCGCACCGTCAACGGCACCGCCGAGCCCCGGCGGCGCCACCGCACCGTCTTCGTCTTCTCCGGGCAGGGCTCGCAGTGGCGCGGCATGGGCCTGGACCTCTGGGACCGCGAACCGGTCGCCGCGGCCAGCCTGGAGCGCAGCGAAGCCGTCCTGCGCGAGGCCGGCCTGCCCGGTCTGCGCGAGCTGCTCGGCGACAGTGATCTCGCCGCCACCGAGCTGGCCCAACCCGCTGTCGTGGCACTGCAGTTGGCGCTCGCCGAGGTCTGGCGCTCGCGCGGCGTGGAACCGTCCAAGGTCATCGGGCACAGCCTCGGCGAGATCTCCGCCGCGTGTTTCACCGGCGCCCTCGACCTGCCCACGGCGCTGGACCTCGCCGTGCGGCGCGGGCGCATCATGGCCGCCGCCGCGGGCACTGGGCGGATGCTCGCGGTGGCACTGTCCGAGGAAGAGGCGGTCGAGGCCGCCGCCGGCACCGGGCGGGCCGTCACGGTCGCCACGGTCAACGGGCCCACCTCGACGGTGCTCGCCGGCTCCGAGGACGACCTGACCGCGATCGCCTCGCTGCTGCGCGAGCGGTCCGTCACCGCGCGGTTCGTGCCCGGCGACTACGCCTTCCACAGCCCGGCGATGGCGCCCTTCGCCGAGGAACTCCACGCGGAACTACGCGACTTGGCGGCGGTGGCCAGGCCCGAGGCCTTCGTGTCGACCGTGTGGCCCGACGAGCCGCCGGCCACGCTGGACGCGGCGTACTGGGCCGCCAACGTGCTGCGCCCGGTGCGCTTCTGGCCCGCCGTTCGCAACCTGCTCCAGGACATGGGCGCCGACTTCATCGAGATCGGCCCGCACCCCACCCTGGTCCGCCCACTGACCGATGCCCTGAAGGCGCTGCGACGCCAGGGCGTCGCGGTCGGATCGCTGCGCCGGGACACCGACGGGCCCGCGACGCTGCTCTCCTCGCTCGCCGAACTGCACTGCGCGGGCGCCGAGGTCCGCTGGGCCGATCTGGTCCCGGGCCGGCTCACGGAGCTGCCCCGGCACCCGTGGCAGCACGAGTCGTTCTGGCTGCCCGAGGTCACGCCCGGCACGCAGTACGCCCCGGGCGCGGTGCCCGACGCGCAGGTCGTGCCCGCCCGGCTCGCCGTGCAGCTGCTCGACCCGTCGGGCAAGCCCCTCGGTCCCGCGCAGCAGCTCGAACTGAACGGCACGCCCACTGGCGCGCCCATGACTCCGCCGGAGCCGCTCGGCTCCGGCGGTGCCGCCCCGGTCCTGGCCCCAACCCCCCTCGGGGCCGACCGGGAAGCCGACTCGTCCGCCACCGCCCCGTACCATCCCCCGGCGGGAGCGGTGGCGGACGGGACCGGAACCTCCGCGAGTACGACGGAGTCCGGGAACACCCCCGGCACCATCGACGCGAGCGCCACCGACGCGGGCGCCACCACCGCCATCGCGTCCGACGCGGCGAGCACCGACCGCGAGCGCCGGTCCCTGATGCGGCTGACGTCCGAGACGCTGGCGGAGACCCTCGGCCAGGACCCGGGTCGTCGCATCCCGCCCCGGCGCGGCTTCGCCGACCTCGGTCTGGACTCGCTGAGCATCGTGGAGTTCGTGGACCGCCTCGGACTGCGGATCGGCCTCGACATCCCCCTGTCCACCCCCTTCGAACGCCCCTGCCTGGACGAGCTGGTCGACCATCTGCTGCCGCAGGTGCTCGCGAAGAGGACACCGCAGGCGCCGACCGCGGAACCGGCTCCCGCGGTGGAAGCCGCACCTGTGAAGGCCCCCGCCGACGACCCGATCGTCGTGGTCGGCATGAGCTGCCGCTTCCCCGGCAGCCCCTCGGTTCGCGACTACTGGCAGCTCCTGCTCGACGGCCGCGAAGTGATCCGCGACGTGCCCTCGGACCGCTGGGACGGCCAGGCGTTCCTGTCCGACGGGCCGTGGACGCCCGGCACGATGACCTCGCTGCGGGGCGGCTACCTCGACGACGTACGCGGCTTCGACGCGGCGTTCTTCCGTATCTCGCCCCGCGAGGCCCGCAGCCTCGACCCGCAGCACCGGCTCTTCCTCGAAGTCGCCTACGAGGCCCTGGAGGACGCCGGGGCGACCCGGGACCGGCTGCGCGGCTCCGCGACCGGCGTGTTCGTCGGCATGAACAGCTCCGACCACGCCCAGCACATCGGCAGCCATCTCCAGGACGTGGACCTCTACTACGGCACCGGCAACTCCTTCGCCGGGGCGTCCGGACGGCTCTCCTACTTCCTGGGGCTGACCGGGCCCAGCATGGCCGTGGACACCGCCTGCTCGTCCTCGCTGACCGCTGTGCACCTGGCCATGCAGAGCCTGCGCCAGGGCGAGAGCGACCTCGCGGTGGCCGGCGGTGTCAACGTGATCCTCAGCCCGGTGATCCCGGTCGCGGTCTCGGCCGGCGGCGCCCTCTCCCCCAGTGGCCACTGCCGGACATTCGACGAGGCGGCCGACGGCTATCTGCGCGGCGAGGGCTCCGGAGCGGTCGTACTGAAGCGGCTGTCGACCGCGCTCGCCGACGGCGACCGGATCTACGCGGTGCTGCCCGGCAGCGCGGTGAACCAGGACGGCGCCAGCAGCGGACTCACCGTGCCGAACGGCACCGCGCAGCGGGCGCTGATCGAACAGGCCCTGGAGCAGGCCGGGTTGAGCGGCCGCGACGTCGGTTACGCCGAGGCGCACGGCACCGGCACCCCGCTCGGCGACCCCATCGAACTGCGCGCGCTCGCACAGGCCTTGCGCCCCCAGGGAGCCGACGGCACACCGCTCCTGGTCGGCTCCGCCAAGCCCAACATCGGCCATCTGGAGGCCTCGGCCGGAATGGCCGGGCTCATCAAGGCGGTCCTGTCGGTGCACTACGGGCGGATCGCCCCGCACATCGGCGTGACCACCATGCCGACCCGCCAAGTCGCCTGGGAACAGCTGGGGTTGGAAATCGCCACGGGCGCGGAGCGATGGCCGGAGGACGGGCGGCGGCGGATCGCGGGTGTCAGCTCCTTCGGCTTCACCGGCACCAACGCGCACATCCTGGTGGCCGAGGCCCCGGCTCCCGAGGAGACGGGCGGCGAGCCGCCGGCCCGCTTCGCGCTGCCGCTCTCCGCCGCGCAGGAGTCGGCACTGCCCGACGCCGCGAAGCAGTACCTCGCGCTGCTGGAGTCGGGAGACGCGAGGACCCTGGCGGACCTGGCGTACACGGCGTCCGCACGCCGCAGCCATCTCGACCACCGGGCCGTCGTGGTCGGCCAGGACGTCGTCGGCGTCCGCTCGGCCCTGCGCGCCGTGACCAAGGGCGAGGAGCACCCCCAGGTCCTCACCGGGACAGCGGAGTTGGAGCGCTCCTGTGTCTTCGTCTTCTCCGGGTTCGGCTCCCAGTGGGCCGGGATGGGACGGCAACTCCTGCGGAGCGAGCCGGTGTTCCGGGACGCGGTGCTGGCCTGCGAGGAGGAGATGCGGAAGTGGATCGCCTGGTCCCCGCTGGCCTCGCTGCGCGGTGAGCCGGACAGCCGCCCGTTCGACGAGGGCATCCCACAGGAACTGATCTTCATGGTGCAGGTCGGCCTGGTCGAGCTGTGGCGCAGCTGGGGTGTGGTGCCCGAGGCGGTCGTCGGGCACAGCATGGGCGAGGTCGCCGCCGCCTGGGCCGCCGGGGCGCTGACACTGGCGCAGGCCGCGGAGATCCTGTGTCTGCGCTCGCGGCTGCTCGACACGCTGGTCGGCACCGGTGGTTCGGTCGTCGTCGGGCTGCCCCGCGAGGAGTTGGCGCCGTATCTGGTCCTGTACGAGGACAAGTTGGGCATCGCCACGATCAACGGCCCGCGCACCACGGTCGTCGCTGGTGACGTGGACGCCCTGGAGGAGCTCGCCGAGGAGCTGACCGAGGCGAATGTGTTCGTCCGCCGGGTCAAGGTGCCGGTGGCGCCGCACTCGCCGCTGATGGAACCGCTGCGCGAGCGGCTGGTGTCCGGGCTCGCGCACCTGGTGCCCTCCGAGACCCGTGTCCCGATCTACTCCTCCGTGGCGGGCGGCGAGGTCGCGGGCTCCGCGCTCACCGCCGAGTACTGGGGCCGCAATCTGCGCGACACCGTGCTCTTCCAGGACGCGGTGAGCGCGGTCGAGGACCCGCACGACCGGGTGTTCGTCGAGGTGTCCCCGCATCCGGTGCTGGTCTCCGGCACCGAGGAGTCCCTGCAGGCCGCCGGGGTGGAACGCCCGGTGGTGCTCCCCTCGCTGGTGCGCGACGAGGACGAGGTGGGCACGCTGCTCACCAGCTTGGGCACGCTGCACGCGCAGGGCACCCCGGTCGACTGGGCGGCCTTCGCCGGCCGCGGCCGCGCGGTGGTCGATCTGCCCGGCTATCCGTGGCAGCGCAAGGAGCACTGGCTGCCGGACACGCCCGTGGACCGCGCCACCGGATCGGGCGCCCTCGTCGGCGCGCCGGTGCGGCCGACGACCGCCGCATGGACGGCGCTGCTTCCGGTGACGGTCGACGGCACCCGCAGCCCCTGGCAGATCAGCGGCTCCGGATCCCGTACGACGGTGTCGGCGCCCGCGCTGCTGGAGGCGGCCCTCGCCGGCGCCGCGGCGACGGGCTCTCCGGCGCCGGCGCTCGACGACGTACGGTTCGGCACTGCGCCCCGCGCGGACGCGGAAGGCCGGGCCGACCTGCAGGCCGTGGTCGACACCCGGCAGGGCACGGTCGTGCTGCGCCCGCTGTCCGGGGACGGGGACGGTCACGGACCCGCGCTGAGCGCGTCGACCGATGCCTCGACCCGGCCAGCCTCGGACGCTCCCGGCCTCGGTCGACTGGCCGACGACGAGCCCCTCCGGGCCACGCTGGCCGACCGCTTCCCAGGGCTCGGGGTGCGGTCGGCCGGCAGTGGCCGGGGTGGTGCTGAGGTCACCGTGGACCTGCCCGACGGAGCCTCCCGCCACCGGCTGCCCGCCGATCTGCTGCGGCTGGCGCTGCACTTGGTCGCGGGCGGCGCCGCGGAACCGTCCGAGGCGGAGCCCCTGCCCGCCGCCATCGCGTCGGTCCGGGTCAGGGCCGCGGTCGAGAGCACCGTACGGGTGTCCCGGGGTCCGGTTCGCGCGGGTGCGGACGGGCAGCCCGAGGCGGACGTGACCGTGTTCGACGCTGCACATCGTGCCGTGGTGGAGCTGACCGGGCTGCGCCTGGCCGCCGACCCCGAACCGGCCGCGGCGGACGCGGACCGGGACCGGATGGCGAACCTGCTGTACCGGATGGAGTGGAACGCCGCGGGCCAGCGCCCGGCCGGCCGGGACGGCGCGCAGGTCGCGCCCGCCACACGCTGGCTGGTGTGCGGTGACACCGAACACCTGGCGGGCACGGTGGCCGACGCGCTGCGGGCCGCGGGCTGCGAGGTGCGCCGGGTGCGCTCGGTGGACGTACCGGGCGGCGAAGGTCTCGTCCTGAACCCGGCGGACCGGACGGAGTGGGAGACGCTGCTCGCGGTGCACGCGAACGAGGGCACCACCGGGATCTGCGACCTGTGGCCGCTGGAGGACCTCGACTCGCGCCCCGGCGGCTGGCGGGTCACCACCGCGCTCACCGCGGCCCTGGCCAACGCCGAGGGAACTCCGCCCCGGCTGTGGCTGGTCACCCGGCACGCCCTGCTGCCGGCCGGCCACGAGGGCTTCCCCGACGGCAACCAGGGCGCCCATGCCGGGCTCGGCCGCACCCTGGCGATGACCCGCCCCGAGGCCTGGGGCGGCCATGTCGACCTGAGCCGGGGCAGCGCCGAGGAGCTGCGCACGCTGGTGACGCGGCTGTTGTGCGCGCCGGGCGACGAGCACATACGCGTGGAGCACTCCTCGGTTCAGGTCGGCTCGCTGGTGCGCGCCGACGCGCCGGACCGGGCCGGGAAGCGGCCCCTGTCGGCCGAGCGCTGGCATCTGGTGACCGGCGCGGGCGGCGCCCTGGTGCCGCCCGCGGTGGACTGGCTGGTCGGCGCGGGCGCCCGGCGGATCGTGCTCGCCGACACGGAACCCGACCAGGCCGAGCGGCTGTCCGTCGAGGACCGGGTCGCCGAGTGGCGTGCCGCGGGGGCCGAGGTCCGCACCGTACGCACCCAGGGCTCGCGGGACGAACTGACCGCACTGGTCGAGGAGTTGCGGGCAGACACCGGGATCGCGGGCGTGTTGTGCGCGGCGGCTCCGGAGCTGGCGACCCCGCTGGAGGAGACCACCGAGGCCGCGCTGCGGGCCGAGTGGAACCGCGCCGAGACGGCCGAGCTGCTGCACCGGCTGACCGCCAAGGACCCGGTACGCCTCTTCGTCCTGCTGGGTTCGGTGCCGGGCACCTGGGGCGGCGCCGTCACGGGTGCGGCAGCTCCGTCCGACTGGTCGCTGCGGGCGCTGGCGGCGCGGCGCAGGGCGAGCGGGCTGCCGGTGACGCACATCGAGCTGATGCCGCTCGAAGGCAGTCAACTCCTCGACGAACGGACGACTTTACTGCTGAAGTCGAGTGGGGTCGCCCCACTGCGGGAGCGGGACCTCGTGAGCGCCCTCGACCTCCTTGCCTGGGACCACACGGTGCACGCGTGCGTGGCCGACGTGGACTGGGAGCTGTTCGGGAGCGCGCTCGCCGACGCCCCGCACCGGGAGCTGTTCCGTGCGGTCCTGGGCGCGGCGCGGCAGACCGGCGGCACCGAGTTCGTGGCCGGGCTGCGCTCGCTCGACCCGGTGCAGCGCCGGGACCGGATGCTCGACTGGGTGTGCGCCCAGGTCGCCGGGGTGCTCGGCCTGTCGGAGGACGAACTCCACGCCGACCAGGGCTTCTTCGAGCTCGGGATGGACTCGGTCATGTCGCTGACGCTGCGGCTGCGGCTGTCCCGCGAGCTGGAGACCGAGCTGTCCTCGACGGTGGCCTTCGAGCACCCGACCGCGGTGGCGCTGACCGCGCATCTGCTGGAGCAGCTCGGCCATCCGGCCGCCGGCTCCGAGGGCGCCGCCGCGGATCCGGTCGAACTCGACGAGACCGGGGCCGAGCCCGCCGACGACCTGGACGACCTCGACGACGACGAACTGCTACGCCAGTTGGAGGCGGAGATCTCCGACTCACGGGCGCTGGGATTTGAGGAGAACTGATGACGAAGAGCCAAGCCGAGCAGCCGAGCCAGGAGGTCCTCCGCGGCCGGCTCAAGGACTCCCTCGGCACGATCCGCAGTCTGCGCGCCCGGGTCCAGGAGCTCCAGCAGCCACAGCCGCTGGCCGTGATCGGTCTCTCCTGCCGGCTGCCGGGCGGCGCCACGCCCGAGGAGTTCTGGCAGTCCCTGGCCGACGGCCGGGACTCGACGTCGCAGTTCCCCGAGGAGCGCCACTCCATCGCCGGTTTCTACAACCCGGACCCGGACCACCCGGGCACCGCGTACACGCTGTCGGGGAACTTCCTCGAAGGCCCGGTGGACACCTTCGATCCGACCGTCTTCGGGATCTCGCCGCGCGAGGCCGCGGGTATGGACCCGCAGCAGCGGCTGGTGCTCGAACTGGCCTGGGAGGCCATGGAGAACGCCTGCCTGCCGCCGAGCGAGCTGGAGGGCAGCCGGGTCGGCGTCTTCCTGGGTGCCAGTACGAGCGACTACGTCCGTATGCGGCAGCAGAAGGGCTCGATGGCGGACGTCGACGCCTATCAGCTGATCGGTGAGCCGAGCTTCCTGGCCGGCCGGATCTCGTACACCTTCGGCTTCCAGGGTCCCAGCATGGTCATCGACACCGCTTGCTCCTCGTCGCTGGTGGCGCTGGAGCAGGCCGTCCTGTCGCTGCGGTCCGGTGCGTGCGACATGGCGCTGGTCGGCGGCGTGAACCTGATGCTCTCCCCGTACGGCTTCGTCCTGGTCAGCAAGTTGCGGGCGCTGTCGCCCGACGGACGCTGCAAGACGTTCGACGCCTCCGCGGACGGCTACGCCCGTGGTGAGGGCGGCGCGCTGTTCGTGCTGAAGCGGCTCAGCGAAGCCGAGGCCGCCGGGGACCGCGTGCTCGCGGTGGTCCGGGGTGTGGCGACGGAGCACGACGGGCGCAGCAGCGGGCTGACGGTCCCGAACCCCGCCGCGCAGCAGAACGTCATCACCTCCGCGCTCAAGGACGCCGGGGTCTCCCCCGCCGAACTCACCTATGTCGAGGCGCACGGCACCGGCACACAGCTGGGCGACCCGATCGAGCTGAAGGCCCTGAACGCGGTCACCAGCACCGGCCGACCGGCCGAACGACCGCTGCTCGTCGGCTCGGTGAAGACCAACATCGGCCATCTGGAGCCGGCCGCCGGCGCGGCGGGCCTGCTGAAGGTCGTCCTGGCCCTCCAGCACGACACGCTCCCGAAGCATCTGCACCTGAACAACCCGAACCCCCAAGTCCCCTGGGACGCCATCAACTTGAAGGTCACCACCGAGGACACCGGCTGGCCGGACGGGCCCCGGATCGCCGGGGTGAGCAGCTTCGGCGCCAGTGGCACCAACGCGCACACCGTGCTCGCCGAGGCGCCGCAGCCCGCGCCCCGCGAGGGCACCCCGCGCGAGGTGGGCCTGCTCACCCTCAGCGCCAACAGCACCGAGGCGCTGCGCGCGATGGCCGGCGCGTACGAGAGCCGGGTGCGGGCGGCGGACGCGCGCACCCTGTCGGACATCTGCTACTCGTCGCACATCGGGCGGGCCCGGATGAAGCACGGGCTCAGTGTGACCGGCGACCGCGAGCAACTCGTCGCCGGGCTGGCCGCGTTCGCCGCCGGTGAGCGCGCCGACCAGGTCACCACGCACGGCCCGTCGGGCGCGAAGGCGCGCCGGCTCGGCTGGCTGTTCACCGGCCAGGGCTCGCAGTACGCCGGGATGGCCGCCTCCCTCGCGGCCGCCGAGCCGGTGTTCGCGGACGCGCTCGCCCAGGTGGTCGAGGCGCTCGACCGCTACTTGGAGGAGCCGCTCGGCCCCGTCCTGTCCGACGGCGAGCGCATCAATCGCACGGGCTTCACCCAGCCTGCCCTGTTCGCCGTGGAGTACGCGCTGGCGAAGATGTGGGAGTCGTGGAGAATCCGGCCGACCGCGCTGATCGGGCACAGCCTGGGCGAGATCACCGCCGCGTGCGTCGCCGGGGTGCACTCCCTCGACGACGCCGCCAAGCTGGTCACGGCCCGCGCCCGGCTGATGGAGGCGCTGCCGGCGGGCGGTGTGATGGAGACCCTGGTCTGCGACGAGGAGACGGTCCGCGCGGCGATCGCCGAGGCCCGTCCGGTGCCGCGGGTCGCGGTCGCGGCGGTCAACGGGCCGACGGACGTGGTCCTTTCGGGCCCCGAGGACGAGGTCGCCAAGGTCGTCGACGTACTGGCCGGACGCGGCGTCAAGCACCGCAGGCTCGTCGTCTCGCACGCCTTCCACTCCCCGCTGATGGCCCCGATGATCGACGAATTCCGCGAGGTCACCGAGACCCTGACGTTCCATCAGCCGAAGTACCCGATCATTTCCAACGTCACAGGCCGCGAGTGGGGGCCCGAACAGCTGCGCCCCGCCTACTGGTCCGAGCACGTGCTCGCGCCGGTGCGCTTCTACGCCGGCGTCACCACGCTGTACGAGACGGGGTGCCGTACCTTCCTGGAGCTCGGCCCGGCTCCGGTACTCCTCGGTCTCGGCGCCCGCTGCCTGCCCGAGGACGGCGTCGGCTGGATCCCGTCGCTGCGCCGGGACCGCGAGGACACCCACATCGTGGGCCAGGCCCTGGGCGCGCTGCACCACCGCGGCGTACCGGTCGACTGGACCGCGGTGCACCGCGAGGAGAAGCCGCGGCGCACCTCGCTGCCCAGCTACCCCTGGCAGCGCGAGCGGTACTGGTTCAACGACGACGCGCAGGGCGGCGCCCCCGAGTACGCGGCCGACGACGCCCCAGGGGCGCTCTTCGAGGGCCATCTGCTGTCCGGCGCGCCCACGTTCTCGCCCCAACTCGACGAGCTGTCCGAGGTGTTCGTGCAGACGGGCCCGGACGGCCGCCGGTCCGTGTCGGCGGGCGGCTTCTGCAACTGGGCGCTGGCGGGCGCCGCGAAACTGCCCGGCGCGCAGCCCCGGCTCGTGGACCGCTTCGTGGTGGGCGAGCCGCTGCTTCTCGACCCCGAGCACCGGCCCGCGCAGATACGGGTATATGTGCTGCCCCAGGACGACGAGGGCCGCTCGCTGTTCCTCTGCTTCTCCCGGCACGGCGTCGACTCCGCCGAGAGCGGCAGCTGGCGGCTGCATGCCCGCGGTGTCCTGGTGCGCCGCCCCACGGACACCCGGCGTGCCGACGGCGGCCTCGATGCCGTACGCACCAGGTGCGTGCCGGTCGACCCGGCCGACATCGTGGTGCCCGGCTGGGCCGAGCCGGTCCTCAACGAGGTCTACCAGGGGCCGGGCGAGGTGCTCGCCGAGGTCAACCGCGCCGCCGAGGAGCTGCCCCGCGGCGCCCTGCTCGACCTGACGCTCGGCCTGCTGCGCCAGTCGGAGAAGGCCCCGGGGGCCGGTGGGGCACCGGTGCCCACGGCGGTGCCCGAGGGCACCCGCCGCTACATCCACGGCTGGCTGGACCCGGCCGAGGAGGACGGCGAACTCCGCGGCGGCCTGGAGATCCTCGGCTCCGACGGCAGCGTGCTGATCATGATGCGGGACGTCCATCTGCGGTCGTCGACCCAGCCCGCCCAGGAGGTCCCGCGCAGCGCGCGGGCGGAAACCGTGTGGGAGCAGGTCTGGCGTCCGGCCGACCCGGAGGCGTTCGATGAGCGGAGCCTGCGCGACGAGCGGGTGCTGCTGGTCGGCTCGGGCGGCACGGACACGGGGCTTGTGGAGGCCGTGTCCAAGCAACTGATTCTGCGCGGAGCGGTGGTGACGCAGGCCGAGCCGTCCTCGAAGGCGGTCCTGCGGGCCCTCGACGCGGGCCGGCCGTACGGACATCTCGTACTGCTGAGCGGCCTGGAGCTGCCGGTGGCCGGGTACGACGCCGAGTCCGTGGGGCAGGCCAGGGCCGAGGCGGAGCACGTCTTCCTGGCCGCCACCCGGCAGCTGGCCGTCGACGAGGCCGCCACCCAGCTGTGGGTGGTGACCCGCGGCGCCCAGTGGACCGGGCCCGAGCAGAGCGAGATCTGCCTGCCCGCCGCCCCCCTGTGGGGCCTGGGCAAGGTCGCCGCCCTGGAGCACCCCGAGCTGTGGGGCGGTCTCCTCGACCTGGATCCGGCGGGCGAGCCGGACGAGGCGGAGCGGATCGCCGACCTGCTGGCGACCCCGAGCGCCGAGGATCTGACGGCCCGGCGCGGCGGCATCGTCCTGGTGCCCCGGCTGGTGGCGGCCGGCTCGGGCGACGAGTCCGCGAAGCGTCCGGCGCCGCACCTGAGCGACCTCGGCAGCTATCTCGTCACCGGCGGCCTCGGCAGCCTCGGCCTGCTGATCGGCGAGTGGCTCGCCCGCAACGGCGCGGGCACCGTCGTGCTGGCCGGCCGGACGGGTCTGCCGGACCGCTCCGCCTGGGACGAGCCGCACAACGACACCACCGCCGCCAGGATCGCCGGGGTGCGCCGGATCGAGGCCCAGGGCGCCGATGTACGCGTGGTCGCGCTGGACACCGCCGACGAGACGGCGCTGCGCTCCCTGACCGACCAACTGGGTCTGTCCGGGCGGCCGTTGCGCGGCGTGGTGCACGCGGCGGGCCTGTCGGAGCCGCAGTTCCTGCGGGAGAGCGACCCGCAGACGTACGACCGCTGCCTGCACGCGAAGGTGGACGGCACCTGGGCGCTGCACAACGCCACCGTCGACCAGGACCTGGACCTGTTCATCTCCTTCTCCTCGATCGCCTCGGTCTGGGGCTCGCAGCACTTGGCGGGCTACTCGGCGGCCAACGCCTTCCTGGACTCCTTCGCTTACTACCGGCAGCTGAAGGGCCTGTCCGCCACGACGGTCAGCTGGGGACCGTGGGCGGCCCGGTCGGGGCTGGCGGACGACTCGGTGATGGCGTTCCTGCGCTCCATCGGGCTGCACCAGCTCAACCCCGACCACGCCCTGGACCTGCTCGGCGAGGCCGTGGTCGACTCGGTCGCCCACCGTACGGTGTGCTCGGCGGACTGGACCCTGTTCCGCGACCTGATGGAGGCGCGGCGGGAGCGGCCCATCCTCAGCGAGATCCGCAGCGCGCCGGCCGCGCACCAGGCGCAGGACGCCGAACTGGGCGCGCTGACGGCCCGGTTGCTCGGCCTGAGCCGCACCGAACGCGGTGCCGAGCTCAACGAGTACATCCGCGTCCAGCTCTCCGAGATCCTGCGCCTGGAGCTGGACACCCTCACCGAGGACACCCGGCTCGCGGACATGGGCCTGGACAGCCTCATGGTGATGGAGCTGATCAGCCGCTGCCGGGACGATCTGGGCCTGGAGATCAACAGCCGTGACTTCTTCGCCTGCCCCGGCATCCACTGGGGCTCCTTCCTCCACGAGCTGATCGAGGAGAGGTACCCGGCCACCACTGTCGCGTCCGGCCCCGAGGGGCCGACGGACCAGGCATGACCGCCCGGGGGCCTTGGCCGCGCGGCCCGGGCCCCCGGCACCACAACTCCGCCCCGACCTCTGGAGGAACGAGCATCATGCAACCGCTGCCCGCGTCCGGCTCGCCCGACAAGGCCGTCCATGACGTCGCCATCCTGGGCGCCGGAATCGCCGGCTCCATCCTCGCGGCCGTCCTGAGCCGCAACGGGGTGAAGACGGTCCTGATCGACGCCGGCACCCACCCGCGCTTCGCGGTGGGCGAGTCCACCATCCCGTACACCTCCGTGATGCTGCGGATCCTCGCCGCGCGTTACGGAGTGCCGGAGATCGCGCATCTGAGCCACTTCTCCACGATGCGCTCCAAGGTGTCCTCGAACTCCGGCCAGAAGCGCAACTTCGGCTTCGTCTACCACCGCGAGGGCGAGGCCCAAGTCCCCGGTGAGATCAACCAGTTCGTGATTCCGGTGGCGCTGTCCACCGAGTCCCACATGTTCCGCCAGGACGTCGACGCCTACATGTTCAACGTCGCGGTGCGCTACGGCGCCGTGCCACGCCTGGGCACCCGGGTGTCGGACGTCGAGGTGGACGGCTCGGGGGTTACCCTCGCGGTGGAGAACGGCCCGGCGATCCGTGCCCGGTACGTCGTCGACGCGGGCGGTCACAACTCGCCGCTGGCCAAGAAGTTCGCGCTGCGCGACGAGGTGCCCCAGCAGCGCACGCACTCGCGGACCCTCTTCACCCACATGGTCGGGGTGCGCCCGTTCGACGACTGCCCGGCCGGGCGCAAGCACGACAACCCGAGCCCCTGGCACCAGGGCACCCTGCACCACGTCTTCGACGGCGGCTGGGTGTGGGTCATCCCGTTCGACAACCACCGGGGCGCCACCAACCGGCTGTGCAGCGTCGGTCTGACCCTGGACCCGCGCAAGCACCCGAAGACGGATCTGCCGCCGGAGCAGGAGTTCGCGCAGTTCCTGGAGCGGTTCCCGGACGTGGCCCCGCAGTTCAAGCACGCGAAGGCCGCCCGCCCCTGGGTGTCCACCGGGCGGCTGCAGTACTCCTCGCACCAGGTCGTCGGCGACCGCTTCTGCCTGACCTCGCACGCCGCGGGCTTCGTGGACGCGCTGTACTCGCGCGGACTGACCAACACCACCGACGTGGTCAACTCGCTCGCCTGGCGGCTGATCGAGGCGGCCAAGGACGACGACTTCTCCGCCGAGCGGTTCGGGCACATCGAGACGCTCCAGCAGGGCCTCGTGCGCGCGCACGACGAGGTGGTGGCGTCGTCCTTCACCTCGTTCCGCGACTACGGGATGTGGAACGGCACGTTTCGTATGTGGGCGCTCGGCACGGTGCTCGGCACGCTCAACGCGCAGGACGCCCTCGTACGGTTCCAGCGGTCCAAGGACCCGTTGATCTGGCGCGAGTTGGAGGCGCAGCCGCACCCCGGCGCCCTGTTCCCGGCGAGCGTCGGCTTCAACAAGATCACCGATGCCGCCTGGGCCGCCTGCCGGGACGTCGAGGCCGGTCTGATGACGCCCGACCGCGCCACCGGCGAGCTGTTCGACCTGTTGCAGGACGACGGCTACGCGCCGCCGCCGTTCGGTCTGCACGACCCGGCGAACCGCTTCTACAACCCCAACCCGGCCCGCATGATCCGCACCATGCACTGGGCCAAGCGCGGATCGGCGGCCGCGGACACCGGCCCCGTGGTGGCCGGCGCGCTCGGCGGCTTCCTGCGCTCCCGCTTCCGCAGGCACTCATGAGGGAGGACGGGCCCATGCCCCGGAACGAACACACGGAACGACCACCCATCCTGGGCCCCGCCCAACCGGCGGACCAGAGCTGGGCGGAGGGCGCCGATACGGTGGCGGCGGCCGAGTCGGCCCTGCCGTACGAGCCGGCCACGGAGACCGCTCCGGCGGTCGACCACCCGCGCAGGACGAACAGGCCCGCCAAGCCGACGCCCACACCGAGCCGGCTCGCCGAGCCGAGTGCCGCGCCTGCTCCGGCTCCTGCTTCCGCTCCAGCTCCCGCTCCCGCTCCCGCTGCTACTGCTACTGCTACTGCTACTGCTACTGCTGTGGGCAGTCGTCCCGCAGGGCGGGACGGGTGGGCACAGCCTGCAGCTGCGGGTGCCGTTGCACCACCCAAGACAGCCCGGCCGGCCGCACCGAGCCCGAAGACCGCTCGGCCCGCGGTACCTACGCCCAAGGCCGCCCGGCCCGCCGTACCGACCCCCAAGACGGTCCGGCGCACCGAACCGACGGGCGAGGCGGTGCCGCCCGCCGGTTCCGCGGCAGGAGTGGCTGCTGCCGCGGACACGGAGGCCGCACCCGGCCGTCCCGGGAACCCGGCACCACGGCACACCGTCGCCATCCTCGGCGCCCACCTCGGCGGCGGCATGCTCGCCGCGATCCTGGCCCGCGCCGGGATCGACGTGGTCCTGGTGGACTCGCCGCATGACGCCACCACCCCGTCGGGCGAGACGACGGTCCCGTACACCGCGGAGGTCTTCGAACTGCTCGCGCGCCGTTACGGCGTGCCCGAGCTGTCCGCGCTCGGACACTTCGGAGAGCTGCCCGCCGAGGTCCGCAGGACCTCGGGGATCAAGTCGAGCATCGGCTTCGTGTACGCGCGCCCGGGCGCACCCGTACGGCCGCACCACGTGGTGCAGTTCAACGTGCCCAGCGAGCACGGCGAGTCGCATCTGTACCGGCCCGACGTCGACGCCTGGGTGCACCGGCTCGCCGTGGGCTACGGCGCCAAGGTGCCACAGGGGCGCTCGGCGTTGAGCGAAGTGCGCGGCGAAGCGGGCGACTTCACCGTCGAGCTGGCCGACGGCAGCAGCATCGGTGCGACGTTCGTGGTCGACATGTCCGGGCCCGACGCGCCGATGCTGCGGCGCCTCGGTCCCGATCCGGCGCTGCGCCCGCTGCGGCACTCCTCGCGGGTACTGACCGCGCGTCTGCGGGGCGTACGGCCGCTGGAGCGACGGGTGGACCCGGGCAAGGGCGGCACCCCCTGGACGGGCGGCACGACCCAGGTGGTCTTCCCCGGCGGCTGGATCCAGCTCGTCCCGTTCGGCGAGGAGCGCACCGGCGAGACCACGCTGACCAGCGTGGCGGTGAGCCTCGACGCCAAGTTGTGGCCGCAGCGATCGGCCTCGCCGGAGGACGACTTCCAGCAGCTAATACGCCAATTCCCGGACTTGGAATGGCAGTTCGGTGAAGCGACCCCGGTCCGCCCGTGGACGGGCTCGGAGCCGTGGCAGTACGGCGCCAACGCCGCCGTCGGCGAAGGTTTCGTCGTCCTCGAACGCTCCGCCGTCCGCTGCGACTTCACGCTCTCCAGGGACGTCACCCTGACCGCCGAACTGGTCCACGAGGCGGCCGCGCACCTCATCTCCGCGGCGGGCAGCGGCGACTGGTCGGTGGAGCGTTTCCGCCCCCTCGAGTCGTTCCAGGCGTCGCTGATCGAGCACGGGGACAAGCTGCTGCGTACGGCGCTGTCGGCCACCACCGACTTCCGGCTCTGGAACGCCTTCTGCCGGGTCTGGCTGCTGCACTCCATGTTCGCCGCCCTGTCCCTCAAGCGGGCCCGCAACGACGCGCTGGCCCGTCCCGGACGGCCGGACCAGTGGCGGGAGTTGGAGCGCTACCGGGGCGCGGGATTCTGGTTCCCCGTCTATCCCGGGTTCGTCGCCCTGTTCGACGACATGGTCGCCGCTGCACGGCAGGTGGCCGACAATCGGCTGGCACCGGGCGCGGCGGCCGAGCGGATTTTCGGCCAGTTGGACAGCGCGTCGTTCGTCCCGCCGCTCTTCGCCTTCGGTGATCCCACCGACCGCTACTACAACTTCACGCCGCTGAAACGGGTCAAGGTACTGCTGTGGGCCAAGCGCAGGGCACCGTACATGGTCCAAAGGGTGCTCACCCGGGGGGCCACCGTCCTGCCCGACGTCGAACGGTAGACAGGGACTTCACAGGCAACTGAAAGAATTCGGGCAGGGAACCGCCGCCCCGCACAGGCTCGCCCGCGCGGGCCGGGGACGGCGGTTCCTTGTCGCGTCGGCGCGCGCGGGGCACGCGACGGCGCGATCCGCTGATCGAATCCGGCCAGCCACCGCACCGGTTTCGCGAGGGGGACTCGACACCGCAACGGACTGCCGGAATGCTCCCTACCGGGGAGTCTTCCCATGTGGGATGCTGATATCGTCGATTTCCTGCACACATGAATTAGTACCCGGAGGGGGACTGGTGAGCACCGGAAACGGGATCCCCTGCGCCACGCAGGCGGACGCACAGCAGGGCGTTGGCGCCCGCCGCGGCCGGTCGCCTTCGCGCGGCGGCGGCCGGCGCCCGGGACAGAGCAGCACCAAGGAGCAGATCCTCAACGCCGCGCTCGAACTCTTCGCGGCCAAGGGCTACTCGGGCACCACCATGCGAGGCATCGCCCAGCAGGCGCAGGTCGACCCGGCCCTCATCCACCACTTCTTCAGCAACAAGGAAGGCGTGTTCCAGGACGCGGTCTCGTCCCGGCTCGATGTGTCGGCCCTCTTCGACTCCCTGACGGACACGGACGCCGAGCCGGTCCTGGAGCGCCGCGGTGAGCGGGTCGCGCGGACGTTCCTGTCCTTCTGGGAGGACGAGTCGACCCGGCCGGCGCTGATCGCCATCTACCGGACCGGGCTGTCGGACGAGGCGACCTCGAAGACCTTCCGGGACCAGATCGAGGACAGCTTCGCGGCCTGCGTCCGGCGCATCGCGCCCGAGAACAGCGACCGCACCCCCGCCTTCGCCTCACTGGTGTCCGCGCAGCTCGCCGGCCTCGTGATGCTGCGGTACGTCCTCCAGACGGAGCCGCTGGCCTCGCTCGACTTCGAGGAACTCATCGAGTGGTTCGTGCCCGCCATCGAGGTGCACTTCGACCGGCTGTCCCAGGGATAGCCGCCACTCCGGGACGGTCGCCGCGGAGTGCGTATGGGCCTCGGGGCGCGTGTGGGCCTCGGGGTACACATGTGCCTCCGGGCGCGTGCGGGTCTTGGAACGCGCGTGGGCCAGCACGAAGACACCCCGCCCCGCCGCGGCCGCCGCGGCAAGTCCCGCCAGGGCGCCGGGGATTCCGGTGGCATAGCGGTCCCCGAGGACCACGACACCGATGACCGCCGCGAACACGGGATTGACCAGGGTCATGGTGGCCAGCGGTGCCTCCAGCCCGCCCCGGTAGGCCAGTTGGCACAGGACGAGGCCGCCCAGCGCCAGGCAGATCACGCCGATCGTGAGAACGACGGCCGAGACCGGCAGCCGTAGCGCGCCGTCGTCCGTCAGCTTCAGCACCGCGGTCTGCGTCAGCGCCGACGCGGCACCGAAGGCGACGCCGGCGGCGACGGCGTACCACAGGCTGGTGGTCATCGTGCGACGGCCCACTGCGGCGGCCACCGTGGAGATCGCGAGCACCCCGACGGTCAGACCGACGACGCCCGCCGTCTCCGCCGGCGCGAGCGTCCGGCTCGACTGCGCGGACCGCGTGAGGAAGAGCAGTCCGGCGACACCGGCCACGGTGAAGGCGATGCCGGAGCACTGGGTTCTGGTCATACGTCGTCGCAGTACGGCCGTGGACAACAGCGGAGCCGCCACCAAGGTGAGCACGCCGAGCATCTGCACGGCGACGAGCGAGCCGAAGCGCAGCGCCGCCGTGTGCAGCGCCGCCCCCAGCATGTTGAGCAGCAGCGACACCCACCAGGCCGCGCCGCGCAGTACCCCGCGGCGTCCCCGCTCGCTCACGTACGAGGCCACCGCCCGCTGTGCGACGGCCGCACCGGCGTACGCCAGGGCCGAGGCCACGCCGAGCGCGAGAACCGAGAACACGGTTCGTCCTTTCACCGCGGGGGGCACGGGTGTTGGGGGCTGGGAGGCCGGGGCGAAGTCGGAGGCGCGGGCGCGCCCTCACAGCGGGCGGCCGGCGTCGAGAGGGAAGGGGGGACCGGGGCGCACCTCCCCCGGCCCCCGACCCTCGTTGCTCGGTCGTTCCTCAACGGCGTACGCGTGTCGTTCCTCAACGGCGTACGCGTGTCGTTCCTCAACGGCGTACGCGTGTCGTTCCTCAAAGGTGTACGCGTGTTGTTTCTCAACGATGTACGCGGTGTTGTCAGCGGATCCCGGCCGGGGCGAGCGATGTGCCGACATCGCTCGCCCGGCCGGCGCGGGCGCCGTGCCCGTGCGTCCATGCGCCCATGCGCCCAGACCTACGGGCGTACGGGCCCGGTCAGGCGCCCCCGGGAACGTCCAGGACGTCCTCGGGACGGACCTTCGGCAGGGCGAGGACCAGCAGGCAGGACAGACCGAAGCAGCCGATCTGCCAGAACACGACCTGCTCGAAGCTGTCGCCGAAGTTGGACTTGCGCGCCTCGGGCACGGCCTTGCCGATCACCGCGGCCTGCACCTTCGCCTTGGTCTCCGCCGGCACGGGCGCGTTCGCCATCTGCTTCTCGATGGCCGCGCAGCTCGCCGGAGTCGCGGTCAGGTCCTTCTGGTTCATCTTGTCGTGGAAGCAGGTCTGGAAACCGGCGGTGACCTGCGCCTGCTGCTCCGAGGAAAGGCCGGCCGCCGCCAGGTCGCTGCGCAGCTCCGGCAGCGCCGTTCGGCTGGCACCGTCGGCGTTCGAGCCGAGCAGCCCGTAGAAGAGGATGCCGGCGACCGCGATACCGATCGCGATGCCGACCTGCTGCACGGTGGCGAGCATGCCGGACGCCGAACCGGCCTCACGGGATCGGATGCCGGCCAGGATGATCCCGGTGCACGGAGCGAGGAAGAAGCCACCGCCGAGTCCGGCGATCATCAGCGAGGGGATCAACTGGTAGCCGTGCAGGTCCGATCCGGCCCACTGCAGCGTGCCGATCACCCCGGACATGCCGACGAGCAGCAGCCCGGTGCCGACCGCGAGGGTCTTGGTGCCGAGCCGCTTGACCACGGCCGCCGAGCGCGCGGAGCCGACCGCGATGAGCGCGGCAAAGCCGAGGCTGACCAGGCCCGCGGAGATCGGGGTGTAGCCGAAGCCGATCTGCAGGCTCATGAAGAAGACCATGAAGAACGACGGGATACCGGCGAAGAACACCACGCTGATCACGAGCCCGACGGTGAACGACCGTTCCTTGAAGAGTCCGCTCGGTACCAGCGGTGACCTGTCGGCCAGCTTCGACAGCTTGTTCTCGTACACGAAGAACTCGGCGAGCACGAGCGGGCTCAGCACCAGGAGCACCAAACTCCAGCCCGGCCAGTCGTGTTCACGGCCGATGACCAGCGGCAGGATCAGACTGAAGAGTCCGGCGCTGAGGATGACCGCACCGGTGACGTCGAGCCGTCGTGCGCCGCCCCCCGAGGACTCCGGGATCTTGGCCAGGCCGAGCAGCAGGGCGATCAGACCGACCGGCAGGTTGACGTAGAAGATCGCCCGCCAGTCGGTGTTCATGATGTTCAGCTCGATCAGCCAGCCGCCGAGCACCGGTCCGAGCACCGTACCGAGTCCCACCGAAGCCCCGTACATGGCAAGCGCCTTGGGGCGTTCCTTCGCCGAGAACGTGACCTGGATGATCGACAGCACCTGCGGGAACATCAGGCCGGAGCACATGCCCTGGAGCACCCGGGACGCGATCAGGAAGGTCGAACTGGGGGCCGCGCCGCACAGCGCCGAGGCGAGGGTGAAGCCCAGCATGCCGATCAGGAAGATCTTGCGGCGGCCGTAGATGTCGCCGAGCCGGCCGCCCGTCACCAGCACACAGGCGAACGCCAGCGAGTACACCGCGACGACCAGCTGGATCTCGGCGAAGGTCGAGCCGAGGTCGCTCTGCAGCGAGGGCAGGGCGACCATCGTGATCGTGGTGTCCAGCATCTGCATGAAGATGGCGGACAGCGTGACGGCGAGGATCACCCAGCGCGCCGGGTTCGCGACGGACCCCGGGCCGGGCGAAGTGCCGGGCGGGGCCGCCGCCTTCACGCCCGTGTCAATCGATTCCATGTTTCCTCCTTGGGTCCGCCGTCCGCTGACAGCACCCCGCGAGTTATTCATTCTCCAATGAAGTCTACGAGTACTGAATTCCAAACCGCAAGCTCGATGACCCTGTTCCGGACAGGGCGGTCCCACTCAACAGTGGTGCGAGCGCGACCTGTTGACGTGCGGTGACACCTGCGGAATGGTCAGAAGCGGCTGCGTCCTGGGTAGTTCCGGATCACGCGGGAGCGGCCGAGTCTGACGCCTCGGCAATCACGTGCGACTCGTACGGTCATCGACTGATGAACAGGAGGACACCGGGGGGCCGTTCGCTGTTCGGGAGCGCGAAGGGGATGCGGAAGTGACCCACAGGTCGTCGGCCCGGCAACGGTCGAGGGCGAGCACGGCCCGCTTGCGCCCTGCGCCTTCGCTCCACTTCCGGTCTCAGTACGCCTTCGAGACTGAGCGGAAGAACACGCTCACCTGCGCGGACAGGTACAAGCACAGCTGGAGGCCTCGATGGAGCGCCTGGGCCTGCACAGATTGCCGCTCACGCTGCCGGAACCCCGGGGCACGGGAGCCAGGCCGGCGAAGCCGGCCAGTCGGGCCCGGCACTGCCGAAGGCGCTCAGGCCCCCGTCGGTCGCGGCGATGAACTCCGCCCCGGAGCGGGACCCATGCCCGGCAGCCTGAGGATCACCCCGGCGTCCTGGTGCCGGCGGGACCGGGCCTCGACCCGGGCGTCCAGCGCGGCGACCCCTCGTTGTGGGCCATCACGGTTACCGGGAGTGCTCAGACTCCAAGAAAGCCTGAAACAGGGCACGTTGATAACACGCCCGACATGACCTCAAACGCCTGTCGCCACGAGCGCACCTCACTTGCTCCGATCAGAACCAGCGACCCCCGCCGGATCGGCGACCAGAAGCGCGGCCACCGCCGGCGCGAGCGCACGCACCAGCTCGGCGGAGTCGCCGTCCTTGGCCAACTCGGGTGGCAGCAAGCCCATGTGACGTGACGTCATCACACCCACGAGCAGACTACTGATCAGCGCGAGCCTGATCTCGTCCGCCCCGGCGATTCCCTCCGGGACCAGGGACTGAGTGAACCTCTCCCGAGCCGCGGGCAGATCGAGCGCGGAGCGCAGCACACCCAGGATGCGCCGTCGCTGCACGGGGTCGCCCCAGTCGGTCACCGCGTGACGCAGCAGCCACTCCGCCGCGCCGTGATCCCGTCGCCCGATCGCCTCCCGGAACAACTCGGCCGGTCTGACGGTCTCCGCGACGACGGCGTCGTAGAGCGCTTCCTTGGAGGCGAAGTAGTGCCCGATCAGCGCGGGGTCACAGCCCGCGTCCGCGGCGACGGCGCGCAGCGAGGTGTTGCGGTAGCCGAGTTCGGCGAAGAGATCCGCGGCAGACCGCATGATGGCCTGGCGGGTACCGGGTGTGCCTCTGGTTTCGGCCACGGCGGCACTTCCTCTCGATCACGAGTCCCCCGAAGGACGTGCTTCCCGCCCGGTCTCGACACGGGTGTCCGCAACGACGGGACAGCGTGACGCCGAGCCCCACAGCAATTCATTCAGCCATGAAGTCTACACTCAGTGACTTCTTGGGTCAAAGCTTTCCGTGCATCGGCAAGGATCCTCAACACCCCTGCCCCATCAGGCTTTTGGCACCGTACCAGCACAGGTGAGCGACACCCGGAGGGCTCGCCGATCCATGGGCGCGTCAGCCTCGGCCACACAATTCAACGCCCATTGAAATTAGTCCCCGATCCCCCTACGCTCGCAGCGGGCGCCCAACCCTCGTTCAGTGCGACGGCTCTGCGGGTGCATGCCCGCGCACGCGCATTTCCGCCCCAGGGAGAGGCACTTGCAGGTGACGAAACAGACGGATCAGCTCGACCGGGTCATCATCCGTTTCTCGGGTGACTCCGGCGACGGCATGCAGCTCACTGGTGATCTGTTCACCTCACAGACGGCGTCCTTCGGGAACGACCTGGCGACGCTGCCCAACTTCCCGGCCGAGATCCGCGCCCCCGCAGGCACCCTGCCGGGCGTGTCCAGCTTCCAGCTGCACTTCGCCGACCACGACATCCTCACGCCCGGCGACGCGCCCAACGTCCTCGTCGCCATGAACCCGGCCGCCCTGAAGGCGAACATCGGCGATGTGCCGCGCGGCGGTGAACTCATCGTCAACACCGACGAGTTCACCAAGCGGGCGATGCAGAAGGTCGGTTACGAGAGGAGTCCGCTGGAAGACGGTTCGCTGGACGGCTACCACGTCCATCCCGTCCCCCTGAACACCCTCACCGTGGAGGCGCTCGCCGGCTTCGGGCTGGCACGCAAGGACGCGGACCGCTGCAAGAACATGTTCGCGCTGGGCCTGCTGAGCTGGATGTACCACCGGCCCACCGAGGGCACCGAGAAGTTCCTGCAGACCAAGTTCGCGAAGAAGCCCGACATCGCCGCCGCCAACATCGCCGCGTTCCGCGCCGGTTGGAACTTCGGCGAGACCACCGAGGACTTCGCCGTCTCGTACCAGGTCGCGCCCGCGGCGGAGACGTTTCCGGCGGGGACCTATCGGAACATCTCCGGGAACCTGGCGCTGTCGTACGGCCTGATCGCGGCCTCGACCCAGGCGGACCTGCCCCTTTTCCTCGGCTCGTACCCGATCACCCCGGCCTCCGACATCCTGCACGAACTCAGCAAGCACAAGAACTTCGGCGTACGGACCTTCCAGGCCGAGGACGAGATCGCCGCCGTCGGCGCGGCGCTGGGCGCCGCGTTCGGGGGTTCGCTGGCCGTCACCACCACCTCCGGCCCCGGCGTCACACTCAAGGCGGAGGCCGTCGGCCTGGCCGTCTCGCTCGAACTGCCGCTGCTGGTCATCGACATCCAGCGCGGCGGCCCGTCGACCGGTCTGCCGACCAAGACCGAACAGGCGGACCTGCTGCAGGCCATGTACGGCCGCAACGGCGAGGCCCCGGTCCCGGTCGTCGCACCGCGCACCCCCGCCGACTGCTTCGACGCCGCCCTCGAAGCCGCCCGCATCGCGCTGACCTACCGCACCCCGGT
>NZ_JBVHRI010000009.1:0-322696 GCF_055566975.1 Streptomyces sp. NPDC027189 | reverse complement strand
GAGCCACTGATGGCAGACGAAATGAAGCCTCACCCGACACCCCTGGGGGTTGAACCATACGAAGGGCTCGACCACCCATGTGGAGGGTAGGGACGGAATGCGGTGGGCAGGGGCTGCTCCGGCCCTTCGGTGATCGTTTCCCGCGAACATGTAGATCGTTTCCCACCGCCATGGTGAGCCGCTCGTACGAGCTCGTTACCGAAACCTTCGGTATCGCCCTCTCGGCCACTTCCATGACCGGCTCCGACGGCAGCGGGCAGGCCGCCGACACGTTCGCCTGGAACATCTTCCCGACCTATCGGTCCGTACCGGCGTTGCCCTCGCCGTTCGAAGAGTCTCGCCGCTTGGTCTCGCCCTCTGCGGATGGGTCCTTCTCCTGCCCCTCCAACAGCTCCAGGAGCGCAGCGTCTGCCTTTTTCTGGTCTTCCTTCGTCAGTTCGAGAGGTGCGTTGTTGTAGACGGTGTACCGGTCGGGATAAATGATGTTGGTGGTCCTCAAGGTGAACGTCAGAAGCGAGCGCCAACCCTTGCGATGGCCAACCCTCACTTGGATTCGGACCTTGTAGTCACGGGCCTCCGGGACCAACCCAGAAAACGGTGCCTCGAACTCGATGAAGAGTTGTTGCGCCTCTCTGCCGGCCACAACGAATCCGGCCGGCAACTTCGGTTCCTCGTCCGGCCCGGGTTGGAGACGGGATGGTGAAGACGTCCACAGGAGTGGCAGATGAGAGGCGGGCTCATCGGGGAAGCTCAGCATGAGATCCTGCACGACTATCGGCTTGGCACCGGTGTTGTGAAGGACGAGCGGAAGCCGCAGGCGAACCATGGAGCCGTGGCAAATCGCCGCAAAGGAATGAGGCTCCCACGTCTCCAGGCGCCCCTGTCTGGCGTTGAGCCACCAGAATGAGGCGACGGTGAAGACCAGTGCACTGACCGCCACAACGCTGGTAGCAGAAAGCGATGAGAACGCATTCTGATCAGCAGCGGCCGTCAGCGGAAGCACAATTTCAGTGTGCCAGCCTCAGGGTGGGCACGCTAAACGTCGCCCATGGGGCAACGGCAGCTGGTCAGGGCGGTCTCGGCCCGCAACGGACGTTTGCTGCAATCACAGCCAGAGCCTGGTTCCGGGCAGGAAAACCTCAGCCTTCGGCGAGGAGGTGCCTCAGCAGCGCGTCCGAGTCGATGTGCTCCGACTCGGATCCTCTGCGCACGAGTGTCTCTGTCTCCTGCGGGAACCTTCTGATGTCCTGCGCCGGAGCTTCGAGCAACGCCACACCATCCGGCGGCTTGAGGACGATGTACACAGCACCGCGGTCCCGCTCGCCGGCCGGCCAGATCCGGACGTCCCCCTCGCCGACGGGGCCTTTCAGACCGTCGATCAGCAGATCAGGAGAGCACCGGCGCCCACGGCATGGCACCCCTCACCTCTACGCCGACCGCTCTCGGGTGCTCGGACTTCGGATCCCGCGCGACCAGGCGGCGGCAGTGCCGTCAGGCATAGGCGACGGCGTCCTCGACGGGCACGCGGGGCAGCCGCGGGAACCACGGGTCGGCACCGGGGTGACCGATGTTGACCACCAGATGCGAACGCCAGCTGGTACCGGCGAAGAACTCCTCGTTCACGCCGGCCTTGTTGAAGCCCGCCATGGGACCGGCCGCGAGCCCCGCCGCGCGTACCGCGAGGAGGAAGACCCCGGTCTGCAGTGCCGAGTTGTAGGCAGCGATGCTCTCGCGCGTCTCGGTCTGGTTGGCGAACGCCGCTCGCAGCATGTCACCGCGGGCCGGGAAGACGGTCGGCATCTGCTCGTGGAAGTCGACGTCGTACGCCAGGATCGCCACGGCCGGCGCACTGAGCGTCTTGGCCCTGTTGCCCTCGTCGAGATGCCGGACCAGTCGCTCCTTGCCCTCGCGGGTGCGCACGAAGAGCACCCGCAGAGGCTGACCGTTGGCGGCGCTCGGCGACCAGCGGGCGAGTTCCCAGATCATGGCGAGTTCGTCATCGGCAACGGCCACCTCGGCGAAGGTGTTCACGGTGCGGGCCTCGGTGAACAGCAGCTTTCGCCCGGCGTCGTCAAGGTCATCGAGGGCCTGCGGTTCGCGGTCGGTCATGATCACGGTTTCTCTCTTACTTCGGTTGTGCGGATGGTGTGGTGCCGGGGCGGGTCGACCGCCCCGGCACCACGCGGTGGGGACGGGGTTTGCGGAGCCGGGCGGGCCACAAGGACCCGGTGCTGTCACGTGGGCCTGTGGCCCCTGGCCGACGTCATATGTGGTGTGCTGACCGCTTGCTCCGCTCCGCGCCCAGGCGGGCGAAGTAGGCGATCAGTTCGGGGTTGTCGACCGCCGCGGCGTTCAGGACCTGCTCGGCGGGGGCGCCCTGGAGCAGGCGCTTGACGGGAACCTCGAGTTTTTTGCCGGTTCTCGTGTGCGGGAGGGCCGGTACGGCGAGGATCTCGTCGGGGACGTGGCGGGGTGAGGCGCCGGTGCGAATCGCGTCGCGGATTCGGTCGCGCAGGGAATCGTCCAGGCCGACCCCGTCGGCGAGGACCACGAAGAGCGGCATCCAGTAGCCGCCGTCGGGTTCCTCCGCGCCGATGACGAGGGCCTCGGTGATCTCGGGGAGGCGTTCGACGACGTCGTGGATGTCGGCACTGCCCAGGCGCACGCCGTTGCGGTTGAGGGTGGCGTCGGAGCGGCCGTGGACGATCACCGAGCCGTGCGAGGTCAGCGTGATCCAGTCGCCGTGCCGCCACACGCCCGGGTAGGCGTCGAAATAGGCGTCGCGGTAGCGGCTGCCGTCGGGGTCGTTCCAGAAGTGCAGCGGCATGGACGGCATGGGCCGGGTGACGACCAGTTCGCCGACCTGGTCGAGGACAGGGGTGCCCGTCGCGTCGTAGGCGGCCAGCGCCACGCCCAGGCTGGGGGCGGACAGCTCCCCCGCCCAGACGGGGGTCGTGGAGGCGCTGCCGGCGAAGCCGGAGACGACGTCCGTGCCGCCGCTGGTGGAGGCCAGCTGGACGCCGGCGCCCACGTGGTCGCGGACCCAGGGGTAGGCGGAGGCGGGCAGAGCGGAGCCGGTGGAGCCGACGACGCGGATGGCCGACAGGTCGTGTGCGGAGGGTTCGATGCCCAGCTTGGTCATGGCCAGCAGGTACTGGGGGCTGGTGCCGAACACGGTGACCTTGTGGCGGGCCGCCAGCTCCCACAGGATGTCCGGTCGCGCAAGCGGTGCGGGGCTGCCGTCATACGTGCAGGTGGTGGCACCGGTCAGCAGGGTGGAGACGACCAGGTTCCACATCATCCAGTGGGTCGTGGTGTACCACAGCAGGCGGTCCCCGGTGCCCAGATCGGTGTGCAGGCCAAGGGTCTTGAGGTGCTCGAGCAGCACCCCACCGTGCCCGTGGACGATGCCCTTGGGCAGGCCGGTGGTGCCGGAGGAGAAGACGACCCACAGGGGGTGGTCGAACGGCACCGGGGCGATGGTGAGGTACTCGACGCGGGTGGCCGCGTCCTCCCAGGGCACCGTCAGCCCCGAGTGGCCGCCCTCGGGCCAGGCGAGGCCCACGTGGTCCACGAGCACCGTGGCCTTCAGCGTCGGCAGGGCGGCGGCCAGTTCGAACGAGGCGGCACGGCGGTCGTGTGTGGTGCCGTTGAAAAGGTAGCCGTCCGCGGTGATGAGTACCGCGGGTTCGAGCTGGGCGAAGCGGTCGGCGGCGGCCTTGGGTGCGTAGTCCTGGCCACATACCGACCACACTGCGCCCAGGCTTGCGGCGGCGAGGAAGGCGATGACGGCGTGGGGGGTGTTGGGCAGATAGCCCACCACCCGGTCGCCCTGTCCGACGCCCAGGTCGCGCAGGCTGGCTGCGACGGAGGCGACTCGGGCGCGCAGCTCCCGGCCCGTGATCTCGTAGCCGGATCCGGTCTCGTCCAGGGCGGTGATGGCGGGAGCGTCCGGCTGCAGGTTGCGCAGCGCGTGGTGGGCGTAGTTGAGGGTGGCACCGGGGAACCAGCGGGCGCCGGGCATGGTCTCCTCGGCCAGCACCCGCTCGTACGGAGTCGTCGCCTCGATGTCGAAGTACTCCCACACCGCGGCCCAGAACCCTTCCAGGTCGGTGACGGACCAGCGGTACAGGGCTTGGTAGTCGGTGGGGTCCTGGATCCCTTCGGCGCCCTGGTGCCGGGCCGCCCATCGTGCGAAGTCCGCGATGCGGCTGCGGGCGGCCGTCTTCGGGGCGGGGGTGAAGAAGGGTTCCGGGTACGGCGTGGAGTGCGGGCTGGTCATGGTGTGGTGTTCCTCGTCAGGGGACGGGCCGGACATCGGCGGTATGGCGGGCCGTGTGCAGCAGGGGAGCCCAGGCGGCGGTGTCCGTGAAGTCGCCGGTGCCGGCGGGGACGGTGTCCATCACGACGCGGTCGGGACGCAGCAGGACGGCGTCCGACCGGCCGCGTGCCAGCCAGGCGGCCATGGTGCCGTCGTCGCTCAGGTCGTCGACGTGGATCGTCGGGGCGCCCAGTGCCGACGCCACGGCAGTCATCCGCGCCGTGGGCGGCACAGCGGTCAGGACGGCGAAGGAGTCCCCGAGGACGTCATCGAGGCGCACTTGCCTGCCGTCGTGCCGTACCCAGGGCTGCGGGCAGAAGGTGCCGGCCAGCACGCGGCCGGTCAGCCTGGGGCGGCGCCGTACGAGTGGACCGGCGGTCAGGGCGGGGCTGAGGTCACGGCTCACCGCCGCGGTCACACCGGGGATGCGACAGGCCGTGCCCACGACGGCCCGGCGGAGCGCCGCACCGCGGTCCTGCCCGCCGGTCATGGCCCAGCCGACGGCGACCGCGATCCGGATCACATGGCGGGCGTGCGGCTTGCGCTCGCGTTCGTAGGTGTCCAACAGCCCCTCGTGCGCGCCCTGTTGGAGGACGCGGGCGAGTTTCCAGGTGAGGTTGTGGGCGTCGCGCAGGCCCGCGCACAGACCCTGGCCGACGAAGGGCGGGGTGAGATGGGCGGCATCGCCCAGCAGGAAGACGCGCCCCCGGCGCCACCGGTCGGCGAGGCGGGCCCGGAAGGTGTACTGGGCCTGCCGGATCACCTCGAAGTCGTCGCCCGGCGAGGCGTCGGGCGGCAGGTCCACCCAGGGGGCGACCAGCTCGCGCAGGCGCTCCCATCCGTCCGGGCCGTCCAGGGGCTGATCGTCGGCCAGCCGGAACTCCCAGCGGTAGCGGTCCTCGCCGACGCGCATGAAGGTGGACGGCCGGGTGGGGCAGCAGATCTGCTCGACGCCTTCCCAGGTGCGCACCGGGCGGCTGGTGCGCACGTCGATGACCCGCCAGCTCTCTTCGAAGTGCAGGTCCTCCCAGAGGGTGCCGATCGCGTCGCGGGTGAGGCTGCCCGCACCGTCGCAGCCGAGGACGGCATCGGCCCACAGGTGCTCCTCCTCGTCGCTGCCGTCGCGGCGGAAGGTGACCCGGACCGGACCCGTGGGATCGTTCGACCCGTCGCTGTCCTGGGTGACGGACACGACCTCCACCCCGCCCCACAGCTCGCACTCGGGGCGGCGCGCCAGGGCGTCGCGCAGCAGGCGTTCCAGCTCGGGCTGGTCGAACATGCTGGTCTGCGGGAAGCCGTGGTGCCCGCGCAGGGACCGCGGGAATTCGGCGATCATGCGGCGCCGGGCGTCCAGCAGCCGCAGCCCGCGCGCCGGGCGGGCGAGGGCGGCGAACTCCTCGTGGACACCGACACTCTGCAGGATCCGGCGGATCTCGTCGTCCACGACGACGGCGCGCGGCTGGGGGTAGATGTCCCGGTGGCGTTCGAGGAGCAAGCTGCGCACTCCGTGCCGGGCGAGCAGGAGGGCGGCCGTGACCCCGACGGGTCCGGCACCGATGATCACCACCGGTCTCCGGGATGCGGCCTTCATGGTGCGTCCGTAACGGGGGTCCGCTGCTCGCCGAGGTCGATCTGCTCGTCGGGGGTGGCGATCGTGGCGGTGACGAGGTCACCGTCGCGCAGGTAGAGGGGGTTCTTGGCTTGGCCCTTGAAGAACGCCTTCCACCTCACCGCGGGCGGCAGCAAAGCACTGATCTTCGCGACCGGCTTGGGCGGGGCCTTGAGGGCGGTGCCGCCGGGGGTGCCGGTCAGCAACAGGTCGCCCGGGTCGAGGGTCTGGAAGCGGGCGAGCAGGGTGAGCGCCTGTGCGGGCCTTACGATCATGTCGGCGAGCGTGCGGTCCTGGCGCGGTACGCCGTTGACCGACAGCCGCAGCCGCAGGTTGAGCAGTTGGTCGAAGTCCTCGGGCTCCAACAGGGCCAGGTACGGCCCCGTCGGCGTGAAGGTCGGGTAGGACTTGCTCTCGTAGAACTGGGTCTTGGTCAGCTGGACGTCGCGGGCGCTGACGTCGTTGGTCAGGACGAGCCCGGCGACGTAGCGCGGCAGGTCCCGCTCCTCGACGACGGTGCCCACGGGCAGGGGGGCGCCCATGACGAGGCCGAGTTCCACCTCGTAGTCGAGGAACTTCACATGCGCGGGGCGGACGATCTTCTCGTGCGGGCCGCTGACCGACCCGGACGCCTTGCGGAAGAAGGTGGGCGGGATGTCGCCGGTGAAGCCCGAATCGCGGGCGTGGCTGCGGTAGTTGACCATCTGGGCGACCACCCGGCAGGGGGTGGTGACCGGAGGCAGCGCCACCAGGTCGGCGACGGGCGTCCCGCTCTCGGCGGAGGCGGCGGCTTCGCGGACCGCGTCCCGGTCGGCGAGCAGCTCGGCAGTGGTTACGGCCTTGGTCTCGATGCGGACGGCGCGCTCGGCGCGTACGACCCACCAGCCGTCGGCGGTGCGCAGAACATTGGTGCTCATGAGCTCATCGCTTTCATCAGGCCCAGCAGGCGTGCGGGGTCGAGTTCGTTGTCGTCGCGCAGGGCCGCAATGACCTCGCGCAGCTTGGCGGGGGACGGCTTGGCGCCCAGGAAGTCGCGGGTGACCGGCGGGCCCCACTGGGCCAGGCCGCTCGCCGACATCGGTGCCCAGCCGGGCTCCAGGTCGCAGGAGAAGAGGTCGCCGTCGGCGAAGTGCTCCAGCATGAAGTGGTCGGGGTCGCGCCAGTAGTCGAACAGCTGGCTGCCCTGGATGTGCCGGCCGATGCCCCAGCTGCGCTTGTAGCCGCGCTCGGCCAGGTACTCCCCACCGGCGGCGATCGCGTCGAGGTCGGTGACCTGGTAGGCCGAGTGGACGTAGCCGGTTCCGGGCCCCAGGTGCAGGGCCAGCGTGTGGTGATCGACGGCCACGCTCCCCTGGTCGCACCGGATGAACGCCATCGTCGGCCCGCGCCCGCGCTGCCCGTCCAGGAACAGGAAGTCGGACACGATCATCCCGAGGGTGTCCAGGTACCAGTCCAGGGTGCGGGCGAACACCCTTGTTTCCAGCACCACATGGCCCAGCCGCTGGATACGGGACGGCTCACAGGGCGGACGCTGGGTGGCGTTCGTACGACGGGGTTCGGTGCCGAAGTTGAGGATCAGCGGCTGCTGCTCGGGCAGCGCGGGCAGCTGCTCGGCGCAGTACACGACCCGGACCGTCAGGCCCGAGGGATCGAGCAGGGCGACCGACTGCCCACCGCCCGGTACGCCGATGTCCCGGACGGTACTGCCGGTGGCGCGGGCCAGCCGGTCGAGGTCGGCCCGCTCGGCCGCGCGGAACGCCGGCCCGATGAACCGGGACGTACGCCCACGCCGGATGACCACGCAGGGTGAGCCCGCGAAGGTGCCACGAAGCCACAGCTCTCCCTCGGTGCGGGCGGCGATCGCGAACCCGAAGTCACGCGCGAACACCTCGGCCCGGTCCAGGTCCGGCTTCTCGAACTCCAGCCAGGCCAGATCCGCCACCTTGATCACGGGATTCCGGGAACGTCCGGGGTGCTCTCCGCGCAGGGCGCCCTGCTCACTGTGAAGGTCTTGGTGGGGCGTCTGGGGATCGGCCCTGTTAACAGGGGTGTGGGACATGGTGTCCTCCAAGCAACACTGCTGTAATGAGGAAATCATCAACTTTGCGGTAACCCATCGTCAATAGGGTGAGGCCAAATAATTGATGATCTCATCAGTAATGGCAGACTCATCGCGACGGTTGTTACACTCGCCGTATGCCGACGTCAGCCCCGCCCAAGAACCGCTTCGAGCGGCGCCGCGCCGAGACCCGTCAGGCGCTCGTCCGTGCGGCCCGGCAGATCCTCGCGGAGACCGGGGACACCAGCGCCAGCATCCAGGCCATCGCCGAGCGCGCGGACGTCGGCTTCGGCTCCTTCTACAACCACTTCGAGTCCAAGACGGAGCTCTTCGACGCCGCGGTGACGGACGCCTTGGAGGAGTTCGGTCAGGCCATCGACGAGCGTGTCGAAGGGATCGAGGACCCGGCCGAACTCGTCGCGGCGGGCTTCCGGCTCACCGCCCGGATGGCCGACTCCCACCCTGAACTCATGCGGATCCTGCGTGACCGCGGTCTGGCCTACATCCACTCCGACCGCGGCCTGTCCCCGCGAGCCCTGCGCGACCTGGAGATCGGCATCGCCTCGGGCCGCTTCACCTGCGGCAACGCGACCACCGCCCTGTCCGCCGTGGGCGGCACCCTGTTGTCCCTCGTGGCGCTGCGACTGGCCCGCCCGGACCTCGACGGCGACGAGACCGCCTCGGACCTGGCCGAGATGGTCCTGCGCATGCTGGGCGTCCCCGCCGACGACGCCCATGAGGTCACCCGGCGCGCCCTGCCCGACCTCACCTGATTCCCCGCCCGGGGCGGCCTCTGGACGACTCGCCAGAGCGAGGCTGCGGCGGACCGGGGCGCCGATCTTGTCTGCCGGCCGGCACATTGCGTCGGCGCCGTCGGCGAGCGGGATGCGGTCGGAGATGGAGGGGGCGAGGTCGAGACGGCCGACTGCGGTCAGCTGCGAACTCGGTGACGGACTCGGGAGTGCCGCCGTAGTGGCCGCGCACCTGCTTGCACAGGTAGTTGAAGGTCAGGCCCTCGGCCGCCGTTGCAGCGGCGACAAGTTTCCATACACTGTACGGAACTGCTCCACTGGTACCATACGACGTATGGAAAAGCAAAGGAAGGCCCCCCGGGGGACCAGGAAGAGGGACGTCCCGCTCACCAAGGACGGCATCTACGCCATGGCGCTGCAGCTCATCGACGCCGACGGGGTCGAGGCGCTCAGCATGCGCAAACTCGCGACCGCGCTGGATGCGAACCCGATGTCGCTGTACCACCACGTGCCGAACAAGGACGCCGTGCTGCGTGGCCTGGCCGAGCGCGTCGGCTCGCAGTTCCGCACGGGGGAGCGGGAGGACCTCCCCTGGCAGGACCGCCTCCGCCAACTGGCTCTGGACTTCCGTAAACTGTCGCACCGCCATCCGAAACTGATGGCGTACTCCTTCGCGCGAGCCGACTACGTCCAGCCGGAGGACCCCATGTGGCAGGCCCTCATCGGCATCCTGTCTGCCGCGGAACTGCCGCCCTCGGAGATTCCGCGCGTCGCTGCCTCCCTGTGCGCGGTTTTCACGGGGCTGCTGATGAGCGAACTGACCGGAGCGCTGCAGCGGTGGACCACCCTGCCGCCAGCACCAGCCGGCCTCGACGGGGAAGACGCCCCCGCACCCGCGAAAGACGTGATCGACGCGATGTTCAACTGTGCGCTGGACGCCACGATCGTCGGCTTGGAGAGCCACATCGCGCGAACCCGCGAGGAGCCGTGACGGAGGGGAGCGGCTGCCGTGGGCTCGGCTGACGCACACTTCGTCGCTGCCTCAGTGACTGCGCGCCGAGGCGGCGAAGGGGCGGACGTCGGAACACCGTTCATGCCCCTCTGACTCACGCAGAACGTCCCGCGCGCGGGGCGCAGCCACCTGTGGTGCTACGCCGGCGGCGACGAGGAGCGCGGTCGCCGCAGCTTCGCCCGTGGGATCCGCCCAGGTGGACGTGGCGTTCCTCTCGGCGAGGGCCGGCATCAGTGCCGCGCCATCGCCTCCAGCGGGTCGGCACCGCATGACTCCCATCTCCACTTCGGTTCATGTGCGCGCCGCTACAGAGGGCGCCGGGTTCTGGCACCCGGCTACGAGTCGGCGGCAGCGGGGTTCCCCGGCCCGCGGCGGGAGGAGCCCGCTCGGCGCCGCGCCCCTGACCGACCTCCGCTGGCCCGGAGTCGGCGCGTGCCGGGCCGGCAGATACCGGAAAGCCGTGGGCGCCGGTACTCCCTCAAGCACCGGCGCCCACTCACCCCTGCCCGAGGTGGCTTCTGGACGACTCCTCAGGAGTCGTCAGGGGACGAGGATGAGGCGGATCGGGTCGCCGATCTTGTTCTCCAGCCGGTGGACGGCGTCGGCGGCGTCGGCGAGCGGGATGTGGTCCGTGATGGAGGGGGCGAGGTCGAGGCGGCCGGCTGCGGTCAGCTGCACGAGCTCGGTGACGGACTCGGGGGTGCCGCCGTAGTGGCCGCGCACCTGCTTGCCCAGGTAGTTGAAAGTCAGGCCCTCGCTGATGGTGATCGGCCTGGGGCTGATGCCGACCAGGATGAGGACTCCGTTCAGGCCGAGCACGGCGGCGGCCTGCTCACGGACCGCCGGCACGCCGGCGCAGTCGAAGGCGAAGTCCAGGCCCCGTCCGCCGGTGGCCGCGCGGACCTGGTCGGCGAAGTCGTCGGCGGCCGGGTCCAGGGCGAAATCCGCACCGAAGGCGAGGGCGCGCTCCCGGGCGCTGGGAAGCGGGTCGACTGCGATGACGGGCGCGGCGCCGGCCAGGCGGGCGACACGGACGTTGTGGGCGCCGACTCCGCCCACGCCCCAGATGCCGACGGACTGGGCGGGTCGGACGCCTGCGGTGGTGACGACGGCGGCGTAGGGGGTGGAGACCGCGTCGGGGATGATCGCGGCCTGGTCGAAGGGGAGGCTGTCGGGGATGGGGATGAGGGTGTCCTCGCGGGCGAGGGTGTACTGGGCCCAGCCGCCGTCGTAGTCGATGCCGGCGGTGAGCATCTGGGTGCAGGGGCGGCGGCGCACGCAGCCGGCGCACTGGCCGCAGGTCTTGCCGGCCTCCAGGGTGACGCGGGTGCCGACGGTCAGGCCGCGCTTGAGGTCGGGGCCGAGGGTGTGGATGACGCCCGAAACCTCGTGGCCGACGGTGACCACGTCGGAGGTGGCGAACAGCGGAACGAGGGAGCCGTCGATCAGGTGGACGTCCGAAAGGCAGACGCCGGCGGCCTTCACCTCGATGAGGACCTCGCCCGGGCCCGGCACGGGGACGGGGACCTCCTCCACGACGAACTTCTTGCTGTCCAGGTGGAAGCGTCCGGCGAGCATGGTGTCCATGGTGATCTTCCTTCTGTGAGTGGCACTCCCGGCGATTCGGGCCGATCGGTGCCGTGTGGTGTCTGGCGGGCTTGTGGTGGCCGGGAGGCGGGCGGGTGGCAGGACGGCCCCACGCCTCCCGGCGGCTGGGGGTCAGGCGAAGACGTCCTGCTGGTATCGCTCGTCGGCCTCGAGCCGGGCGAGCCACTGCTGGGCGGTTTCGTCGTCGCTGCCGGTCCGCCGGCGGTGAATCGCGGCGAGGGCCTCGCGGACAGCGGGTGCCATGCGGCGGCCGTCACCGCAGACGTAGATGTACGCGCCGTCTTCGATGGCCTGCCACACCGTGTCGGCGGCGTTGGCGATGGCGTTCTGCACGAACCGGGCCGGGTGGCCGGTCACCGCGGAGAAGGCGCTGTGGACCTGGGCGATGCCGGACAGCGCCCACATCTCCATCTCGTCCCGGTAGAAGTAGTCGTGCTCCGGGTGGCGGCAGCCCACGAAGACCTGCGACAGGCCGACCTGCGTGCCGTTCGCGTGCTGCGAGGCGCGCTCCTCCAGGAATCCGCGCAGCGGCGCGATGCCGGTGCCGGGGCCGATGAGGATCAGCGGCGTGGCGGGGTCGGCCGGCGGGGCGAAGGTCGGGGAGGGCACGCGCACGTAGCCGTAGAAGACGTCTCCGGGCTCGAGGCCGGCGATGTAGGAGGAGCAGGTGCCGCGGTACTGGCCGTCACCGGACAGGGCCGGGCCTTCCAGCAGGCCCACGGTCAGGCGCACGTGGCGCGGGTTGGCCAACGGGGCGGAGGAGATGGAGTAGAAGCGGGGACGGATCGGCCCCATCATCTCCAGGAAGACCGCCAGCGGCAGTTCGACCGCGGGGAAGCGCTCCAGGAGGCCGAGCACGGAGATGCGCTTGCCGAGGATCTCGTTCTGGTAGCGCTCTTCGGCTTCCTCGGTGTCGGCGGTGTAGGCCTGCAGCTGCGGCCGGGTCCACGGGCACTCGGTGTACTCCGCCAGGATGCGCACCTGGGTGCGGGTGGCCACGTCCTGCAGCTCCAGGAACTCGGTGAGCAGCAGGCCTGCGGTGACGGCGGTGCCTACCGGCAGGTGGGTGCGGCCGCCGGCCGGCTGGTCCAGGCGCAGAACCTGGTCGCGGTCGACGCCGAGGCGGGCGAGGGCGCGGTTGACCAGGGCCGGCTCGTTCTTGGCGAAGACGGCCAAGTGGTTGCCGGTGTCGTAGGTGACACCCTCGGGGAGCTCGATGGTGATGGACTTCGCCGAGGGGCGCGGCGGCTCGAGGCTGAAGTCCCACAGGCCGGTCGCGTCGGCCACGAGTTCCTCGTTGGCCACCACCGTGAGGGGGTAAGCCTGCTCGGAGACGATGGCGGGGCGCACGTCCGCCTCGGTGAGCAGCTGGACCTGGTAGCGCGGGCCGCTCGCGTCGGAGGTGTCGGCGGCGTACTCCTCGGCCAGGGTTGTCCACAGGGTGTCCATCCAGCGAGTGGCCATGCCGTCGAAGTCACCGGCGGCGTCGGCGATGCCGCGCTCGATGACGGGGGTGGCACCGGCGGCCAGCAGGGCTTCCTCGATCCGCTTGGGAAACGCCTGGTAGGTCGCCACCCACTGGGTGTTGCCGGCGCCCAGCAGCGCGTACCGCACGTTCGACAGCGAGCCCTCGGGCAGGCCGGCGGCGATCAGGTCGTCGAAGCGCTGGGCGTTGTCGGGGGCCTTGCCGTTGTAGCTCGCGGCGACGACGGCGAGCAGGCCCTCGGTGGGCAGGTTGTCGCCCAGCTCGTCCAGGCTCGTCAGCGTGGTGCCGAAGCCGGAGCGCTCGCCGCGGTCGGCGATGGTGCGCGCCAGGTCCTCGCACGAGCCCAGGCTGGAGCCGTAGGCGACGGTGAGGTTCACCCCGACACCGCTGACCGCGGCCTGCGCCTGCGTGTCGGCGGTCTGCAGGTCCGCGGCGCCGAAAACGGTCCGCTGGTGTTCCTGACGGCGCCGGACGACCAGCTGGAAGTCGCCGGGCTTGCGCGTCAGCGCCTCCCGCACGTCCATCTTGTAGTCGCCGGTGTCGGAGAACTTGAACTTCTGCAGCACCAGCGCCAGGGCCAGACGGGCCTCGGTGAGCGCGAACTGCCGGCCGATGCAGGCACGTACACCGTTGCCGAACGGCTTGTAGGCGTGCGGGTGCTGCTTGGCGCGGTTCTCCGGCAGCCAGCGGTCGATGTCGAATTCCTCGGGCCGCTCCCACGCCTTGGGGTGGGTGTGCAGCGGGCCCTCGAGGATGTTGACCCGCGTTCCCTTCCTCAGCTCGTAGCGGCCGCCGATGACGGTGTCCTTCAGTGGGGCCTTGCCGAATGCCGGGATGGGAGCCCACAGGCGCAGGGTTTCCTCCAGGATGCGCGGGATGACGTCCAGCTGCATGATCGTGTCGTAGTCCGGGACGGTGTCGCCGGGCAGCAGGCGGTCCACTTCGGCGTAGGCCTGGGCCAGCACGTGCGGGTTGCGCATCAGCGAGTAGGTGGCGAACGACAGCAGGCCGCTGGTGGTCTCGTGACCGGCGATCAGGAACGTCAGCACCTGGTCGCGGACGTTGTCGTCGTACAGCAGTTTGCCGGTCTCCGGGTCGGTGGCCTCCAGCATCAGGCCCAGCAGGTCCTCCTCACCGCTGCCCTTCCCCTCGCGGCGCTCCTTGATCACACTCTCGACCAGGTCCTGCATCTGCTGGATGTTCTCGCGGTACTTCTTGTCGTCCGCCTTGCGGAGCTTGGTCATCATCGGCAGCTCCTGCGAGCGCCGCAGCGACTCCACCAGCGCGCCCAGCAGCGCGTTGAGGAAGGGGTGCAGCTCCTCCTTGTCGAAGGACTGGAACCGGTAGCCGAACCCCGACAGAGCGATCGTGTCCAGGGTGAGCCGGGTGTAGTCGTCGGTGATGTTGATCGGCTGACCCTCCCTGCGCTCCCACTTGCCCGCCAGGTTCTGGGCGATCTCCAGCATCTGCCCGTAGTAGGCCTTCATGGCCCGCTGGCTGAAGGCCGGCAGGAGGACACGGTGCGCCATGCCCCATTCCTCTTCGTGCTGGTGGGCCGTGAACAGGCCCGCCCCCGCGAAGTCCCGGACGTGGTGCAGCGGCGTCTTCTCGATCTGCTTGAAGAACCGCGTCTCGTCGCAGACTTCGGCCACTAGGTCCGGGTCGTAGACGAAGACCTGCTCGATGCCGGCGATGTCCATGCCGTAGATGCCCTCGGGGAACTGCTTGGACAGCTCGCCGAAGTACTCCACCGGGTTGGTGCTGGGGATCTGCGGCGTGTGGCCGAGCAGGGGTATCCCGCGCGGGGACCGAATGGGGCGAAGGTCGTTCGCGGATGACGTGGTCATGGCTTGCTCCTTTGTGTGGAGAGGAGGGATGGGCAAGGGCGCCGGTCGATGCCGCGGTGCACCACAGAAACATACGCCGTATGGAAGAGAACCATACGCCGTACGGAACATCGAGCGCAATCCCGGCTGCGGGAGTGTCTGCTCCGTCACTGCGTGGTCGAGTTCATTTCCATACGCCGTACGAAACCGATACCGTACGGCGTATGACAAAGGCAAAGCGTCCCCCGCGGGGAACAAGGAAGAGAGACGTGCCTCTGACCGAGACCGGGATCCATGCCGCCGCCCTGCGGCTCATCGACGCGGACGGGGTCGAGGCGCTCACCATGCGCAAACTCGCGACCGCGCTGGATGCGAACCCGATGTCGCTGTATCACCACGTACCGAACAAGGGCGCCCTGCTGCGCGGCGTGGCGAGGATGGTCGGCTCCCAGTTCCGCACCGTGACGCTGGAAGACGCTCCCTGGCAGGAGCGGATCCGCCTGCTCGCCACAGATTTCCGGACGCTGGCGCACCGCCACCCAAACCTCATGGCCTACTCGTTCAGCCAGCCGGACTTCATCCAGCCCGAAGACCCGTTCTGGGCTGCGCTCACCGCGACACTGGACGCCGCAGGGGTACCGCGCTCAGAGATCCGGCCGATCGCCGCTCTCATGTGCGCGGTCGTCATCGGTGTCCTCACCGCCGAACTCAACGGCGCCCTTCACCAGTGGTCGAACCTCGAGCCCACCGCCCCCGCCGCCGGCGAAGACGGGCCCGCGGACGCAGGTCCTGAGGAGGACCGCATGTTCCGCCTGGTGCTGGACACGATCATCACGGGCCTGGAAAGCCGGCTCACCGCCGATGGTGACGGCCAGGGCGCCGGCCGAGGCGTTGCGCCTGAGGCAGGCCCGTGGCCGGGCGAGCCGATCTTTGTCCCAAGGCAGCAATCAGTGTCCAGCTCGCGATGGCCGGGCCCCGTCTGGTCCTGCTGGCCGTGGGCCGAGTCGATCTGATGGTGTACACGTCGGCGGATCCACGTGCGCGCTCTACGGGCACAACCTGCCCTACGCTGCCGGCGCCCTGGCCTGTGCGGTGCTCGGTATGGTCGTGAACGGGTGGGTCTGGCGACCGCGCCCGCCACCCGCAGCACCGCGGTCCCGGGTGCTGTGACAGCCCTCCTTGCCGCTGCTCACAAGCTCGTGCCGGCAGGCCGAGGCATGGGCAGGGTCGTCGTCCGGAGTGCGAGCGAGCCGTACAGCAGCGTCCAGGTGCCCTGGCCACCACCAGACGGCTGTGGCTCCTGGGACCGTGCGAGATGGGGGCCATGCAGACCATCCAGGCGAGCGAACCAGCGGCAAGGGTGAGCGCGAGGTGGCCTGGGATGTCGGCAAAGCGCTGCGGAAAGAAGGCGCAGCCGGCGCCGCCGAACGTGACGACGACGTTGCCCGGAGCGCCGATCGGGGTGGCCTCGAGCTGCGGACGGGGCAGCAGTCGAAGCCTGGTGCACGGTGTCGCTGGTACGCGTCCACTCCCCGGAGCACCAGGCCCTGGCACCGCTGCCGGCCGATGCCGAATCCGGCAGGGCCGACCACCGGGAGCTCGCCTGCTGGGCGAGACTCCTGCGCACAACCGCGCTGCTGCCCGATCTCCTTCCGCCCCGCCCGGGAGACGATCAGGTCAACGGGGCGACCACCGCGTCAGGCCCAGCCGGGACCGTACCGCGCCATGCCGGGCCGCTGAATCGGTGTCACGTCCGCCTGCGAGCGCCCTACAACCCGGTTCACACTTCCTGCTCCTCAACGCCTGGGTCGCGGTCGGCTGCACCCTGGCCGGCTGGGCGTCCATGGCACTGGGCGTCGGCCGCCGTACCGGACCGTGGTCGCCGCCGCCTCGATCTTCCGCCGGGACAAAGACCCTCATCCGCACGGCGGTTGGGAGGCTTCTCTCAGCCTTTCGCGAACAGGTTCGGCAGTTCGAGGTTCCAGTCGATGTGTCCGGACTCGGTACCCCGTGGCACCAGCGCCTCCGTGTTGTCCAGGAAGGCCCTGACCTCCTGCACGGGAACCTCGAGCAAGGCGGTGCCCGCGGGAGACCCGAGGACGATGTACATCGCTTGGTCACCACGGCCGACGGCCGGCCAGATCCGGATGTCCCCACAGCCTGCGGAACCCCTCAGACCATCGGTCAGAAGATCACGCCCCAGGACCCATTCGGCCGGCTCGTCGGTGTCGGTGAAAAAGGTGGCACGGACGACATAGGGATCGGTGGGCTCGTAACGCAGGCTCATGCACATGGACAGCGAGTAGGTGCGCGAGATGACAAGCTGCACCGCCACCCCCTGCATCACGGTCTTCGAAGACTCCATCGACTTTCCCTCCAAGGTGTCTCTGCCTCGGCTGCGCCCCGCCGCCGTACCGCCGCTGGGCCGGCAGCGAAGGGGCAACGGAGGGAGAGGCGTTACAGCAGGGCCCGGCGCCCGAGCGCCGGCCGCCTGGGCGGCGGTCAACGACCGCAGATCTCCTCCTGGCCGTCTTGGTGCCAGCCACGGATCTCGTCCCAGGAGTAGCCCTGCTCGAGCAGGTAGCCGACACCGTGGTCCCAGCGGTAGTCGCCGGCGTTGACGCTGACGGCCGGGCGCTGGACGTGCGCGGATGCAGAATTCGCGGCCGAAGCGGTGCCCCCGGCACCGAGAATGGCGACACCCGCGACCGCCACGGAGGAAGCGGTGACGGCAACGCGCCTCGTGAGCTTGTTCATGGTCTTTCCTTCCGGATTGGTGCGATCTACGCCATCGGCTGCAGGCAGGCGCCGTGCGGTGCCTGGCGTGGTCCGCGCAAACTCTTCCATACGGCGTATGGAAGTACCCCATCAGGATTACCATACGACGTATGGAAATGTCGAGGCAACGAAAATGGCCCGCACGGCCGGCAGCGGCATGAACAGCTCGACGTCCTCGCCCAGACCGCGTCGGCCGCCTGGCCGAAGTCCGCCCGGCCTTCGAGAAGATGCTCACCTGCACCGGCCATCTCGGGCTCTGAACCAAGGAAATCAGCCAGGCCGGCGAGCAACTGGGCAGCCATCTCTGGGCGTTCACCCACCTTTTCCTCATCAACGCGGCCTTCGGACCAGGCCAAGCCCTCGGCTGAGCAGTCGCCCTGGGGGACGAGCTGTCCCGGATTTCCATCTCCGGAGCCGTGGCGTGCGGGCGCCCGGGTCCGGCCCCATGCTGGAAACGAGGGGGGTGAGACAACGGAGGGAGTTGGTGGGGATGCAGACCGTTGTGGATCTCACGCGCTGCCAGGGCTATGCGCAGTGCGTGTTCCTCGCGCCGGAGGTGTTCCAGCTGCACGGCGAGGAGGGGTTGCTGTACGCCACGGCCGTCCCCGACGACCAGGTCGAGCGCGTGCGCCAAGCCGCGGCGGCGTGCCCGGTGCAGGCGATCCTCCTCGGTGAGGAGGTGAGCGCCGGTGCCCGGTGACCTCAAGGACGGCCGTATCGTCATCGTCGGAGCGTCGCTGGCGGGGCTCAGGGCCGCGGAGGCGCTGCGCGAGGAGGGCTTCACCGGCTCACTGACCGTGGTCGGGGACGAGCCCCACCCGCCCTACGACCGGCCGCCGCTGTCCAAGCAGGTGCTGCTCGGCCAGGCGACGGCGGACACCACCGGGCTGCCGATGCGCCAGGACCCGGACGCCGACTGGCGGCTGGGCATACGCGCCACCGGCGTGGACCTGCTCGCAAAACAGGTGCTGCTGGAGGACGGAGAGTCACTGCCGTACGACCGGCTTCTGATCGCTACCGGGACCCGCGCGCGGCCCTGGCCCAACCCGGAGGAAGCCGCCCTGGACGGGGTGTTCGCCCTGCGCACCCTCGAGGACGCCGGGGGACTGGCCCAGCGGCTGGCCGCCGGACCGGAGCGGGTGCTGGTGATCGGCGGCGGTTTCACCGGCTCGGAGATCGCCTCGGCCTGCCGGGAGCGGGGGCTGGAGGTCACGGTCGCCGAACGCGGCCCCGCACCCTTGGTGGGCGCGCTCGGTGGCACCCTGTCGAAGCTCGCGGCCGTCATGCAGCGCAACCACGGCGTGGACCTGCGCACCGGGGTGACGGTCACCGCCCTGAACGGCAACGGCAGCTTCACCGGCGCGCAGTTGTCCGACGGCAGCCGCGTCGACGCCGACGTGTGCGTCGTGGCGCTGGGCGCGGTCCGCAACGTCGAGTGGCTGGCGGAGTCGGGGCTGGCGGCGGGCCCGCGCGGGATCGCCTGCGACGCCGGATGCCGGGCCTTCGACATGTACGGGATCGTCACCGACGACGTCTTCGTGGCCGGTGACGTCTCCCGCTTCCCCCACCCGCTGTTCGGGTATCAGATGCTGTCCCTGGAGCACTGGGGAAACGCGGTCGAGCAGGCCGAGGTGGCGGCCCACAACATGGTCAACCCCGGGCCGCTGCGGCGCCCGCACCTGTCCATCCCCGTGTTCTGGTCGACCCAGTTCGGGCTCAACATCAAGTCGGTCGGCGTGCCCACCTACTCCGACCACGTGGTCATCGCCCAGGGTTCCCTGGAGGCCCGCCGTCTGGCCATGGTCTACGGCTACAAGGGGCGGGTCACCGCCGCGGTCACCGTCGACATGGCCAAGTCGCTCGACTACTACCGGCACCTGATCGAGACGGCCGCTCCGTTCCCGCCCCCGCCCGGCGCCCAGGACCGTGCGATCGCGGCCGACGTCGCGATTCCGTCCGACGTGCCGGATCCGTCGGTGCTGTCCCACGGCCCCACCGTGGCGCTCACCGGCTACCTGCCGGATCGCCGACTGACGCTGGTGCAGCCCGGCTGACCTACGTCCCGCCCCACCACGAGGAGCCACCATGGCCTCCGACACCCTGCTGGCCCGGATCACCGACTACGCCAACCGCCCCGACCCCTACCCGCTGTACGCCGAACTCCGCGAGGCGGGGCCCGCGGTGCGGCAGGCGGACGGCAGCTACCTGATCGGCGGCTACCACGAGATCGTCGCGCTGCTGCACGACCCCCGGATGAGTGCCGATCCGCGCTCGCGCACCGCTCCCGCTCCGTACGAGGTGACACGACAACCGTCGTTCCTGCGGCTCGACGACCCCGAGCACCACCGGCTGCGCAACTCGGCCATGCGGCCGTTCGGCCCGCCGCACAGTCCGGGCCGGGTCGACTCCATGCGCGGCGAGATCGTCCAGCTGACCAAGGAACTGGCGGAAGTGTTCCAGGAGGGCAGGCAGATCGACGTCGTCGACGACTTCGCCTACCCACTGCCCGTGACCGTGATCTGCCGCCTGCTCGGCATCCCGGACAAGGACGAGCAGCTCTTCCAGGGCTGGACCGACACCCTCGTCGCGTCCGCCGACATCGGGCCCGAAGGTGACACCGCCGAACGGGACCAGGCGGCCGGCCAGGCGGAGCAGGAGATGGGCCAGTACCTGGTCCAACTCGCCGAACAGCGCCGCGGTCGGCCCACCGGCGACATGCTCTCCGACCTCGTCAACGAACCGGACCCGGCCGTACGGCTCAGCGAGGAGGACCTGGCGGTGAACACCATCCTGCTGTTCATCGCCGGACACGAGACCACGGTCAATCTGATCGCCAACGGCGTCCTCACCCTGTTGCGCCGGCCCGACCAGCTGGACCGTCTGCGCGAAGACCCCGGCCTGCTGCCGCAAGCGGTGGAGGAACTGCTGCGCTACGAGCCCCCGGTCCACATGCGCGAGCGGGTTCCCCTCGTCGACATCGACGTCGCCGGCACCACGATCCCCGGCGGCACGTCCGTCATCCTGGCGCTGGCCTCAGGCAGCCGCGACCCCATGCGGTTCAGCGAACCCGACCGGTTCGACCCCACCCGCCCGGACAACCAGCACGTCGGCTTCGGCAGCGGTATCCACCTGTGCTTCGGCGCGCCACTCGCCCGTATCGAAGCCGAGGCCGCGCTCGGCGCACTGCTCCCCCACCTCGGCACGGCACGCCTGGTCCAGGACCCGCCCCCCTACCGGCAGAACGCCATGCTCCGCGGACCCCGCCACCTGCCCATCCAACTGTGAGGCCTGTCGTCGGTCATGGCGTCGGCAAGACTCACCTCGCCAACGTCCCCGACGAGGAGATGTACCGGCTCCTGGAGCTGGCCAGAGCGCGGAGCAGGGCCCGACCAGAGAGCCGAGGACCTGGACCCCGACCGGCCACCTGACACCGGCGGCATAGATCGATCCGACCCCCGCCACCACAGAACAACGAAGACGGGCCCTGCCCGTGAGATAGCTCACGGGCAGGGCCCGTCGTATGTCCTGACCAGGCTGTGCGTTGCCTCACAAACCGTCGAAAACCGAGAAACGGGCCCTGCGATGACTTCCGTCACCTGCAGAGACCCGTTTCGTCGGTTCTTCGCTGTGCGCGAGGGGGGAGTTGAACCCCCACGCCCTTGCGGGCACTGGAACCTGAATCCAGCGCGTCTGCCTATTCCGCCACCCGCGCATTGGGTGTGTCGTCCGTCTCCCACCAACTGGTGTGAGCGCCTGCCGACATCGAGAAGATTAGCACGCTGCCAGGGGTGGAATCACATCCCTTTCCCGCGGCCCCGCGGCCGCGCCCGGCAGGGCTCCCGCGCAGGCCACGTCCCCCGTACCGACGTCGGCGCACGTCGTACGTCTCAGCCAGAACCAGTTCACGTATCAACCTCGTACCGGTCCCGGGCATCTCCCCAGGAGCCGGACGGGCCGCACGGTCAGGTGCGGGACACTGGTCATGGAGCGCCTCTACGATCCTTGCCAGGAGTAGTGCCGGGAGGAGTTCGAAGAGGTGTCCCGGAGGGAACCTCGGGAGGGGACTTCGGAAGGTGTCGACAACCCGTCGACCGGGCCGACAGGGGGAACCAGCCGATTTCCCGACGCGTGGATACGATCAGTAAGCAGGACCAGCAGGACCAGCAGGGTCGGCAAGACCCGCAGGGCCAGGTAGACAACGGCAAGCTGTACCAGGACGGCTACGAAGGAGGAGGTGCCCCATGGGAGTCCTGAAGAAGTTCGAGCAGCGTCTCGAAGGTCTGGTCAACGGCACCTTCGCCAAGGTGTTCAAGTCCGAGGTCCAGCCCGTGGAGATCGCGGGAGCGCTCCAGCGGGAGTGCGACAACAACGCGACCATCTGGAACCGGGACCGGACCGTCGTCCCCAATGACTTCATCGTGGAGCTGAGCGCGCCGGACTTCGAGCGCCTCAGCCCCTACTCCGGCCAGCTCGGCGACGAGCTCGCCGGCATGGTGCGCGACTACGCCAAGCAGCAGCGCTACACCTTCATGGGCCCCATCAAGGTCCACCTGGAGAAGGCGGACGACCTCGACACCGGTCTGTACCGGGTACGCAGCCGTACGCTCGCCTCCTCCAGCAACCAGCAGGCTCCCGAGCGCGCCCCCGCGGGCCCCGCTCCCGCGGCCCCGCGCGGCCAGGGTGGCTACGGCTATCCGCCCGCGGCCGCTCCCCCCATGCCGTCCGCGCCGCCGCCCGGCGGCCGGCCTGGACCGGCCCCCATGGGACAGGCGATGGGCGCACGCCCCCCGGCCGGCCCGCAGCCGGGCGCCCGTATGCGGCACTGGATCGAGATCAACGGCACCCGCCATCAGATCTCCCGCCCGACGCTGGTGCTGGGCCGCAGCACCGAAGCCGACGTGCGGATCGACGACCCCGGCGTCTCGCGCCGGCACTGTGAGATCCGGACCGGAACGCCCTCGACGATCCAGGATCTCGGGTCCACCAACGGCATCGTGGTGGACGGGCAGCACACCACCCGCGCTACGCTCCGCGACGGCTCGCGGATCGTCGTGGGCAGCACCACCATCATTTACCGGCAAGCCGAAGGGTGAAGCGGGGGCAATGTCAGAGCTGACCCTCACGGTCATGCGGCTGGGTTTCCTGGCCGTACTGTGGCTGTTCGTGATCGTGGCCGTGCAGGTCATCCGCAGCGACCTGTTCGGAACGCGCGTCACACAGCGCGGCTCGCGCCGGGACGCCAACAGAACGCAGCAGGCCGCGCGCCAGGCCGCGCCGCCGCCGCAGCGCCAGCAGGCGGCACCCAGTGGCGGCGGCCGGCAGCGCCGTGGCGCCCCCACCAAGCTGGTCGTCTCCGAGGGCACCCTGACGGGCACGACGGTGGCGCTGCAGGGGCAGACCATCACGCTGGGCCGCGCGCACGACAGCACCATCGTGCTGGACGACGACTACGCGTCCAGCAGGCATGCCAGGATCTACCCGGACCGGGACGGCCAGTGGATCGTCGAGGACCTCGGCTCCACGAACGGCACGTATCTCGACCGGAGCCGACTGACGACTCCCACGCCCGTACCGCTGGGCGCGCCGATCCGCATCGGCAAGACCGTCATCGAGCTGCGGAAGTAGTACGACAATGAGCGAGCGGAGCGAGCACGCAGCGGTGGTCCACACGACGGGCCCCGGCGCGCTCCCGACCGGAGGGTGGGCACCGTGCGGATGTACCCGGAGCCGACGGGCGAGGTGCGCATGAGTCTGTCACTGCGCTTCGCCGCCGGATCGCACAAAGGCATGATCCGCGAGGGCAACGAGGACTCGGGCTACGCCGGTCCCCGCCTGCTCGCGATCGCCGACGGGATGGGCGGCCAGGCCGCCGGTGAGGTCGCCAGCTCCGAGGTGATCTCCACGATCGTCGCGCTCGACGACGACGTGCCCGGATCCGACATCCTCACCTCACTCGGCACCGCCGTACAGCGTGCCAACGACCAGCTCAGGATGATGGTCGAGGAGGACCCCCAGCTCGAAGGCATGGGGACGACCCTCACCGCGCTCCTGTGGACCGGGCAGCGGCTCGGTCTCGTACACGTCGGCGACTCGCGTGCGTACCTGCTGCGGGACGGCGTACTGACACAGATCACGCAGGACCACACCTGGGTGCAGCGCCTCGTCGACGAGGGACGCATCACCGAGGAAGAGGCCACCACGCACCCGCAGCGGTCGCTCCTCATGCGCGCGCTGGGCAGTGGCGACCACGTCGAGCCCGACCTCTCCATCCGTGAGGTCCGCGCCGGCGACCGGTACCTGATCTGCTCCGACGGACTGTCCGGGGTCGTCTCCCATCAGACGATGGAGGACACCCTCGCCAGCTACCAGGGCCCGCAGGAGACCGTGCAGGAGCTCATCCAGCTCGCGCTGCGCGGCGGCGGCCCCGACAACATCACGGTCATCGTGGCCGACGTCCTCGACATCGACTCCGGAGACACCCTCGCCGGGCAGCTCTCCGACACCCCGGTCGTGGTCGGCGCGGTCGCCGAGAACCAGCACCAGCTGCACGACAACGGCGCCATGCAGACGCCCGCGGGCCGCGCCTCCAGCCTCGGCCGTCCGGTGCCCGGACAGGGCGGCGGCGAGTTCGGCCCGCCCGGCAGCGGCGACACCACCGGCTATGTGCCCACGGACGGCTTCGGCGACTACTCCGACGAGGACTTCGTCAAACCGCGCGCCGGACGCAAGTGGCTGAAGAGATCCCTCTACATCACGCTCGCGCTCGCCGTCATCGGCGGCGGCCTGTACGGCGGCTACCGCTGGACGCAGACGCAGTACTACGTCGGCACCAAGGACGAGCACGTCGCGCTGTACCAGGGCATCAGCCAGGACCTGGCCTGGGTCTCGCTCTCGAAGGTGGAGAAGGACCACCCCGAGATCGAACTCAAGTACCTGCCGCCGTACCAGCAGAAGCAGGTCAAGGCGACCATCGCCGAAGGCGGCCTGAGCGACGCGCAGTCGAAGATCGACGAGCTGGCCGTACAGGCCTCCGCGTGCAAGAAGGATGCCGAGCGCCGAGCCGCCGAGAGCAAGAACAACTCCCAGACCGGTGAAGGCCAGGCCGGCGGAACCACGGGAACCACAAAGACCTCCCTGACGTCCAAGGCCACGTCCAGCCCGACGCCGACTCCGTCGAACTCGGCACCGTCGTCCTCCAAGTCCACGACCGCACCCACTCCCACACCCGGCCCCAGCCTCTCCGACGAAGAGCAGAAGCTGGTCTCGCTGTGCGGTAAGCAGTAAGCAGCCGTGAGGGGCCCTGTCACACGATGAGCAGTAGTACGAACACGCCGACGCACCACACGTCCACGATCGGCTCGATCGGCACACCGAGTCGGCGCAACACCGAGCTGGCGCTCCTGGTGTTCGCCGTCGTCATCCCGGTGTTCGCCTATGCCAATGTGGGCCTGGCGATGAACGGCTCTGTGCCGTCGGGTCTGCTGGGTTACGGCCTCGGCCTCGGCCTCCTCGCGGGAGTCGGCCACCTCGTCGTACGCAAGTTCGCGCCGTACGCCGACCCGCTGCTGCTGCCGCTGGCGACGCTGCTGAACGGGCTCGGTCTGGTGATCATCTGGCGTCTGGACCAGTCGCCCCGGCTGCAGCAACGCGCCAAGACCCTGTTCGGCGCGTTCAGCCCGGACGCCCCCAAGCAGCTGATGTACTCGGCGCTCGGCATCGCGTTCTTCGCCCTGATCATCGCGTTCCTCAAGGACCACCGGATCCTGCAGCGCTACACGTACATCTCGATGGTCGTGGCGCTCGTACTGCTGGTCGCACCGGTGTTCTTTCCCGCGGTCAACGGCGCCAAGATCTGGATCAGCATCGGCGGATTCACCATCCAGCCCGGCGAGTTCGCGAAGATCATCATCGCGGTCTTCTTCTCCGGCTACCTCATGGTGAAGAGAGACGCACTCGCGCTCGCCAGCCGCCGGTTCATGGGCCTGTATCTGCCGCGCGGCCGTGACCTCGGGCCGATCATCACCGTGTGGGCGATCAGCCTGCTCATCCTCGTCTTCGAAACCGACCTCGGTACGTCGCTGCTGTTCTTCGGCATGTTCGTCGTCGTCCTGTACGTCGCCACCGAGCGCACCAGCTGGATCGTCTTCGGTCTGCTGATGTCGGCGGCCGGCGCCGTCGGCGTCGCCAGCTTCGAGCCGCACGTCCAGCAGCGCGTCGACGCCTGGCTTCACCCCTTCTCCAAGTCGGTGATGGCGCAGAGCGACCAGATCGCGCAGTCGCTCATGTCGTTCGGCTCAGGCGGTGTCCTCGGCACCGGCCTCGGCCAGGGCAACTCCGACCTGATCGGCTTCGCGGCCAACTCCGACTTCATCTTCGCCACCTTCGGCGAAGAACTCGGACTGGCCGGCGTCATGGCGGTCCTGCTGATCTACGGGCTGGTCGTGGAGCGCGGAGTGCGCACGGCGCTCGCCGCCCGCGACCCCTTCGGCAAGCTGCTCGCCGTAGGCCTGTCCAGCGCCTTCGCCATCCAGATCTTCGTGGTCGCGGGCGGTGTCATGGGCCTGATCCCGCTGAGCGGCATGACGATGCCGTTCGTCGCGTACGGCGGCTCCTCCGTGATCGCCAACTGGGCCCTGATCGGCATCCTGATCCGCATCAGCGACACCGCACGCCGCCCGGCGCCCGCTCCCGCCCCCAACCCCGACGCCGAGATGACCCAGGTGGTCCGCCCGTGAACAAGCCCCTGCGCCGGATCGCGATCTTCTGCGGACTCCTCGTCCTCGCCCTGCTCATCCGCGACAACTGGCTCCAGTACGTGCAGGCCGACTCCCTGCAGAGCAACGTGCACAACCGCCGCGTCGCCATCGAGCGCTACGCCCAGCCGCTCGGCGACATCATCGTGGACGGCAAATCGATCACCGGATCCACGAAGACGTCGGGCAGTGACTTCGAGTACAAGCGGACGTACAAGGATGGCCCGATGTGGGCGCCCGTCACCGGCTACGCGTCGCAGGCCTTCGGCACCAGCCAGCTGGAGAACCTCGAGAACGGCATCCTCACCGGCAACGACGACCGGCTCTTCTTCCGCAACACCCTCGACATGATCACGGGCAAGAAGAAGCAGGGCGGCAACGTCGTCACCACCCTCAACGGGGCCGCGCAGAAGGCCGCTTTTGAGGGCCTGGGCGACAAGAAGGGCGCCGTTGCCGCGATCGACCCCAAGACCGGCGCGATCCTGGCACTGGCCTCCACCCCTTCGTACGACCCGTCGACGTTCGCCGGCAACAGCACCGACACGGACACGAAGGCCTGGAACAGGCTCCAGAAGAAGAACAACTCCGACGACCCGATGCTCAACCGGGCGCTGCGCGAGACCTACCCGCCCGGCTCCACCTTCAAGGTCGTCACGGCCGCCGCCGCGCTGGAGAACGGGCTGGTTCCCGACGCGGACACCAATACGGACTCGCCGGACCCGTGGACCATGCCGGGCACCACCACCGTGCTGCCCAACGAGGGCAACCTCCCCTGCAAGAACGCCACCTTGCGGGTCGCGCTTCGGGTCTCCTGCAACAGCGTCTTCGGCAAGGTCGGCGCGGACCTCGGCAACGACAAGATGCTGGAGGAGGCCAAGAAGTTCGGCTTCGGCTCCGAGCAGTTCACGCCGGTCCGCTCCAACGCGTCGGTCTTCTCCGACGGCATGAACAAGTCGCAGACCGCGCTGTCCTCGATCGGCCAGTACAACACCGCGGCGACCCCGTTGCAGATGGCCATGGTGGCCTCCGCGGTCGCCAATGACGGCACGCTGATGAAGCCGTACATGGTCAGCGAGCTGAGCACCCACAACCTGGACGTCATCGAGCACACCGACCCGCAGAAGCTGAGCCAACCGCTGTCCGAGAAGAACGCCCAGGTCCTCCAGTCGATGATGGAGACGGTGGTCAAGTCGGGCACCGGCACCAGGGCCGCCATCGACGGTGTGACCGTCGGTGGCAAGACGGGCACCGCCCAGCACGGCATCGACAACAGCGAGAAGCCGTACGCCTGGTTCCTCTCGTACGCCAAGCTCAGCGACGGCAGCTCGCCGGTCGCCGTGGCCGTGGTGGTCGAGGACGGCAGCGCCAACCGTGACGACATCTCGGGTGGCGGTCTCGCCGCCCCCATCGCAAGGGACGTGATGAAGGCAGTCATCGACAGCAAGAAGTGACCCCGCTCACGTCCCCTTCACATCGGTGCACGTTGCGATACCGGTCCTGTATCGGGTGACGGTTCTGGCCAGGTCACAGAAGCGGAGCCGGGTACGGTATGCCCGGACGGCACACCGCCGGACCACACAAAGGTGCGGTCGGGACCGACGGAGAGGGCTGGTAGGTAGCTATGGAAGAGCCGCGTCGCCTCGGCGGCCGGTACGAGCTGGGCCAGGTGCTCGGCCGTGGTGGCATGGCGGAGGTCTACCTCGCACATGACACCCGGCTCGGCCGCACCGTGGCGGTGAAGACGCTGCGGGCGGACCTCGCACGCGACCCGTCGTTCCAGGCCCGGTTCCGCCGGGAGGCCCAGTCGGCCGCCTCGCTCAACCATCCCGCGATCGTCGCCGTGTACGACACGGGTGAGGACTACATCGACGGGACCTCCATTCCGTACATCGTGATGGAGTACGTCGACGGGTCCACGCTGCGAGAGCTGCTGCATTCAGGGCGCAAGCTGCTGCCCGAGCGCGCCATGGAGATGACCATCGGCATCCTCCAGGCGCTCGAGTACTCCCACAGAAACGGCATCGTCCACCGCGACATCAAGCCGGCCAACGTCATGCTGACGCGCAACGGCCAGGTCAAGGTGATGGACTTCGGCATCGCCCGCGCCATGGGCGACTCCGGCATGACGATGACGCAGACGGCCGCGGTCATCGGCACGGCGCAGTACCTGTCGCCGGAGCAGGCGAAGGGCGAGCAGGTCGACGCCCGCTCGGACCTCTACTCCACCGGCTGCCTGCTGTACGAGCTGCTGACGGTCCGGCCCCCGTTCATCGGTGACTCCCCCGTCGCGGTGGCGTACCAGCACGTACGGGAAGAGGCCCAGCCGCCTTCCGTCTTCGACCCCGAGATCACGCCCGAGATGGACGCGATCGTCCTGAAGGCGCTGGTCAAGGACCCGGACTACCGGTACCAGTCCGCCGACGAGATGCGCGCCGACATCGAGGCCTGCCTCGACGGCCAGCCCGTCGCGGCCACCGCCGCCATGGGCTCGGTCGGCTACGGCGGCTACCCCGACGACCAGCCGACCACGGCCCTGCGCTCCACGGACGCGGGCGCCACGTCCATGCTGCCCCCGATGAACCCGGACGACAGCGGCTACGGCTACGACGACCGCCCCGACCGCCGCCGACAGAAGAAGAACAACACCTCCACAATCCTGCTGATCGTGGCGGGCATCCTGGTCCTGGTCGGAGCGATCCTGATCGGGAAGTGGGCGTTCGGGGGTGGGGGTGTGACCGACGACTCGTTCGACGCCCCCAACTTCGTCAGCCAGACATTGACCGACGCCCAGAAGATGGCGGAGAACCGCGATCTGAAGCTGAATCCCAGCAGGAAGGCCTGCGAGAAGGAACCCAAGGGCAACGTCTGCACCCAGGACCCGGTCGCGGGGACGCAGGTGAAGAAGGGCGACACGATCAATGTGGTCGTGTCGACCGGGGCGCCGAAAGTTGCGATTCCGGACGTCAAGGGTCTGACATACGAGAAGGCGAAGTCCGAGCTTGAGGCCAAGGGGTTCCAGGTCGAGAAGGAAACCCAAGAGTCCGACCAGACGCCGGGCGTCGTCATCGCGCAGGACCCCAAGGGCGACAAGGAGGCGGAAAAGGGGACGACCATCACCCTGACCGTCGCCGCGGAGAAGAAGAAGGTCACGGTCCCCGACGTCACCGGCAAGACCTGTGACGAGGCGACGCAACAGATGACGCAGAACAACCTCGTCGGCGAATGCACCGAGGTGGAGACCAGCGACCCCAACCTGGTCGGCAAGGTCATCCAGACCGTCCCGCCGGCCACCAATAAAGCCGACCCCGGCTCCAAGGTTTCGATCCAGATCGGCAAGGCGGCGCAGCAACAACAGGTCACGGTGCCGAACCTGAGTGGCCAGCGTCTCAAGGACGCCAAGAAGGCCCTGGAGGACTTGGGTCTGACTGTCGGCAATATCAGCGGCTCCCAGGACGACAACGCATTCGTGATCACCTCGGACCCTGGCGCCAACCAGCCGGTTGCTGTAGGCACCGTGATCAATCTGACCACAACGGGCCAGAACAACGGTGGTAACGACAACGGCGGTACGAACATCTTCGGCGGCACCACCGGATAGTCCTTCACCAAGGACTGATATCGCGCAGCCGATACGAAAGGCCCCGGCACTCATGTGAGTGCCGGGGCCTTTCTCATGTCCCATGTCCCGTACCCCATGCCCCGTATCACAAGTAAGACTGTGTCCTACGTGGTGAGGCGGACGAGCCGTTTGTAGCAGCAGAGGGCGGCGGCAAGGCTGGAAGCATGGAGCGCCAGGGCGCGCCTCAAGGTACTGCGATAGGCACCTGAGAAGGCCCGAAGCCACAAGAGGAAGTTGTGGCTTCGGGCCTTTGTCGTCGTGGCGGCCGGGACTGAAACGACCCCTTCACGTCAGCGCAGCTCCGCCAGCGGTGTCCGCTTGCTGTTGACCTACTCTCCCCCACACGATGTACCAATACTGCGACATGTGAGGCGTGCACGTGGTGAGCGTGATGTAGCGGTCGGCTTCTTCACGCCGGACTCCTTCGGGACCGGCTTCAGGACATCCACGTTGTACTTCGAGGTCTGCGGGAGGATGTCGTCGACCTGTAGACATACCACTTGTCCTTCATCTCGATACGCATCGAGTCGCCGACCTCAATCTCGTCGATATTGCAGGAATTCGCCCCATTCCCGTCCCGGGGCTCCGCCAGCGCGAAGTCCCTTTTCTTGGCATCTAGAAGCCAAAGAGCACACGCGCCCGCCAACGGCACCGCATCCCACGACAACAGCTGCACCACCCATACTCTTGTACCAGTCTCGATCGTGTCTTCATATGTCATGACTCGTTGAGCGGGTGGGTTGGGGTGGGGAGTACGTGCTCCGCCCTCACAAACGACCAGTTCATGAGTGAAAGGGACGAGAGCGTGATCAACGAGGCTGTACTGCTGGAGTCGAGGTCGCTACGGGACCGAGTGCAGAACCGCACGGAAGTGCTCGACAGGGTCAAGGCGCTGTCACTGCTGCCAGACGGTATGCATGTGACGACGGCGATGGTCGCGGCGTACTTCGAGGTAACGGTGAAGACGCTTGAGTCCGTGATGGAGGACCACAAGGAAGAATTGCACGCCAATGGCCTCCAGGTGCTGACAGATACGCGACTGGCCCTCTTTAAGGGGGCCTGTGGGATCGAGTCACGCGCAAAGGCGATCGCGGTGTTCTCCCGCCGCGCGGTCCTCAACGTCGCCATGCTGCTCCGGGACAGCAAAGTTGCACGTCAAGTACGGACGTACCTCCTTGACATGGAGTACATGGCCCGCACCCAACCTGTGGATAACCCTGTCCACAAGGACGCCGACTCCCTCGACGACCGCATCGACCAGCGCATCACTCACATCCTCGGCAAGACCGTCGTCCCGATGTTCAACGCTCTGATCGAGACATCGGGCGAGCACCGCAGGGAACTGATCGCACTGCGAGCAGGGGTCCAGACCGTCGAGCGGAGGCTCCGCCAACACCACGCTCGGCTGCAGCGACTGGAAGGCCCACGGGAAGAGCGCCCTCTCGCCGGAGTCATGGCGTCCATCGACGCCATGAACGGTCGCGAGTTCGAAGAGTATGTCGCCGAACTGCTGCGACGGGACGGCTGCACCGATGTGGTCCTACGAGGCGGCCGTGGAGACCGCGGCATCGACATCACCGGACGCACGGCCGACGGGCGGCACCTCGCCGTTCAGTGCAAGAGATTCGCGCCCTACCTCTCTGTCACCAGCCCTGACGTGCAGAAGTTCGTCGGTGCGGCCAAGGTTCTGCACACCTCGGAGGTGGCCCTCTTCGTGGCGACGTGCCCCTTCACGCATGATGCCCTGAACGTCGCAACCGAAGGCGGCGTCACCGCCGTACACCGCGGCCTACTGGAGGAGTGGAGCGCCGGAGCAGCACTGGCAGTTTTGGATTAAGCCCACCGCGACGCAGAAGGGCCCGAAGTCGCAAGGGATAGTTGCGACTTCGGGCCCAGCTCATGTCGAGAGGGACAACGTGTCACTCTCGAATAGTGGCCCCCTTACGACGGCCCTAACGCAGTTCCTTCGGCGGAGTCCGGTCACTGTCCACCTTGTCCACCCGCTCCAGCTCCCCCCACACCACGTAGCGGTAGCGGGAGGTGAAGACGGGGGTGCAGGTCGTCAGGGTGATGTAGTGGCCGGGCTTCTTCTTGCCGGACTGTTTGGGGACCTGCTGGAGGACCTTGACGTTGTACTTCGAGGTCTCCGGGAGGATGTCGTAGACCTTGTAGACGTACCACTTGTCCTTGGTCTCGAAGACGATCGGGTCGCCCTTTTTGAGCTTGTCGATGTTGTGGAACTTGGCGCCGTGGCCGTCGCGGTGAGCGGCGAGGGTGAAGTTGCCGTTCTTGCCGGTCATCGGCAGGGAGGCCTTGACGGGGTCGGTGTAGTAGCCGGCGACTCCGTCGTTGAGGACCTTGGTCGACGTGCCCTTCTCCACGAGCACTTCGCCGTTCTTCATCGCAGGCACGTGCAGGAAGCCGATGCCGGCCTTGGTGTCCAGCGCCCCCGGGCCGCCTTTGTCCTGCGCCCAGTTGTCGCGGACCTTGTCGCCCTGCTTGTGCGCCTCGCGGTCCGCGACGACGTTCGTCCACCAGAGCGAGTAGGCGACGAACAGGCCGAGCACCAGACCCGCGGTGATGAGGAGTTCACCGAAAACGCTGACCGCCATCGCAACGCGGCCGGAGCCGCGGCGTCGCGGTGCGGGCGCTGCCGATTGGGCCCCGGCCGCGGATTCGGCGCGCTCGTCGTGGTCGGTCCTCGCTGCCACTGTGCATCTGCCCCGTCTGGTCTGTCTCAGGTTGTCTCACGTGCCGTCGTGCTCTCGGCCGACGACGTGCCGCCGTGCTCTCAGTTGACGAGCGCGTCCGGCTTGCCCTTGCTGCGCGGCCGGTCCTCGACCATCTTGCCCCAGACGATCATCCGGTACTTGCTGGTGAATTCCGGCGTGCAGGTGGTCAGTGTGATGTAGCGGCCCGGCTTGGTGAAAGTCGAACCCTTGGGTATCGGATCGAGCACGCTCGTGTTGCTCGGACTCGTCACCGGCAGAATCGACGCCATCTCGTAGACGTAGTAGTCGTCCTGCGTCTCGACCACGATCTCGTCGCCCGGCTTGAGCCGGTTGATGTACCGGAACGGCTCCCCGTGCGTGTTGCGATGCCCCGCGAGCCCGAAGTTGCCCGTCTTGGCGTCCGGCATCGCGGTCTTGGTCGCGCCTTCGCCGTAGTGGCCCACCATCCCGCGGTCGAGCACCTTCGTCTTGCTCGTGCCCTCCGCGATCGGCGCGACCACGTCCAGCTTCGGGATGTGCAGAATGGCGAACCCCTGCCCGGGCGCGAAGGTCCCCGGGTTCCGCTTGCCGTTCGCCCAGTCCTGCTGGAGGTGGTGCGCGGCGCTGCCCGCCTGTTGATGCGCCCGCACGTTCGACCACCACAGCTGGTAGGTCACGAACAGCAGCATCACCACGCCGGTGGTGATGAACACCTCGCCGACCAACCGGCTCACGACGACGCCAGCACTGGGCTTCCGCGCCCGCGCCGCCCGCCGGGCCTCCATACGGCTGAGAGGCGCCTCAGCGGCCTTCTCCGCCGACTCCCGGGACTCCTGCGACTCCTGGGGCTCCTGAGCGCCTCCGCGCCGCCCATGACGCCGTGCCGCCTTGCGCCGCGCCGCACGGCCCCCTGGCGCGGACATGGACCCGCTCCCGGCCGCGCCCGTGCCGCTCCCGGCTATTCGGGGCGCTTCCGGGATCCGCAGCGCCACCGTCTCGTCGTCCAACGGCAAGGGCGCGACGACGGGTTCCTCGTAGGAAGCGACGGTCGGCTCCTCGTACGGAACCGCCACCCGCTCCTCGTACGGCGGGGAGTACGTCCCCTCGTACGACGGCGGCGTCTGCTGCAGCGGCTGCTGCACCTGGCGCACCGGCTGCGGCTGCGGCTGCGGCTGCGCAGGGTCCTGCCCCGCGTACCAGTCGCGCGCGTACCCCTCCGGGTCGTACCACTCCTCCTGCCGGCCCGTCGGCCGCTGCCCGGGCAGCGGATCCGTCAGCGGGTCCGCGAGCCGCTCGACCGCCGCCTCGAAAGCACCGGCGCCCTCCAAGGCGCCCGCGCCCTCAAACGCGTCGGCGCCCCCGTACGCGGCCTCGCCGCCGTAGGGGGAGCTGTCGCGCTCGGGGCGCAGCGCGGTCACGCCGTGGCCCTGCCCACCACCGGGGCGAGCCCCGCCGACCTCGCCACGGCCACCTTGTCGCCGCACTCCATCAGCCAGTTGGCGAGCATCCGGTGACCGTGCTCGGTCAGCACCGACTCGGGGTGGAACTGCACACCCTCGACGGGGAGTTCGCGGTGTCTGAGGCCCATGATGATTCCGTCGTGGGTGCGGGCCGTGACCTCCAGCTCGTCCGGCACGGTCTCCGGCTCGGCCGCCAGCGAGTGGTAGCGCGTGGCCGTGAAGGGCGACGGCAGCCCCTCGAAGACGCCCTTGCCCTGATGCTCCACGAGCGAGGTCTTGCCGTGCAGCAGCTCGGGCGCACGGTCCACCACACCGCCGTACGCCACCTGCATCGACTGCATGCCGAGGCAGACACCGAAGACGGGGACGCCGGTCGCGGCGCAGTGCCGGACCATGTCGATGCAGACCCCGGCCTGTTCGGGAGCGCCCGGGCCAGGTGACAGAAGCACCCCGTCGAAGCCGTCCTGGGCGTGCGCCGTCGACACCTCGTCGTTGCGCAGCACCTCGCACTCTGCGCCCAACTGGTACAGGTACTGGACCAGGTTGAAGACGAAGCTGTCGTAGTTGTCCACGACGAGAATGCGCGCGCTCACTGGTTGTCCACCGTCACGTCGTTGAAGGGAAGCAGCGGTTCGGCCCACGGGAAGACGTACTGGAAGAGCACGTAGACCACCGCGAGGACCAGTACGAGTGAGATCAGCGCCCTCATCCATACGTTCCCCGGCAGATGCCGCCAGATCCAGCCGTACATGCCGTCCCTTCCGTCGCGCCACGGCACCGGAGTCACATCCCACACCACCGGACTCATGCCGTACTGCACCAGACTAACGGCGTAGAGCCCCGGGTTTCCCTGCCTCCACGGGCTGCGTGGAATCAAGGTGTGCCCAGACGATCAGCCGGTGGCTGTGTCCCCACTCCGGGTCGCACGTGGTCAGCGTGAGATAGCGGCCCGGCCGCGTGTACCCGGACTTACGTGGCACAGGGTCGATCACCTCAATGTCCGAGGGCACGGTTTTGTAAGGACCTTTGTCGATCCGGTACGTGAACCAGGTCGCCCCGTCGGTCAGCACCACCGCGTCGCCCCGGCGCAGCTCCGGAAAGTCCTTGAAGGGATCGCCGTACGTGCGGCGGTGGCCGGCCACCGCGAAGTTCCCCGTCTGCCCCAGCTGGGCCGTGCCCCTGTAGTGGCCGAGCCCGTTCTTCAGGACGCTCGTGGCGGTGCCTTCGAGCACGGGCTTGTTCCACGTGAAACCAAGCCGTGGGATGTACATCACCGCGAAGGGCCCGCCGTACTTGTAGGGGCCGGGCGCCTTCGGGCTCTCGGTGGCACCCGTGCCCTCCGCGGGCGCCTTCGACTCCTGCCCGACCGACCCTTTCGACCACTGCTTCTGAAGCACATCGATCTGATGGTCCATCGCGCTGTCGGCCTTCACACCCGTCCAGAACAGCACGTAGACCACGAAGAGCACGATCAGTGTGCCGACGGTGATGCACAGTTCGCTGATCGTCCTGACGACCACTCGCACCGACACAAGGTCCCCCCAGCGGCAGCTGCTTCAGCTACTCCACAGGCTTCGCGTAGTGGAGATCCACTGTGCCCGAGTAGCCGGGAAGAGTCACCGTCCCGTCCTCCTCGACTTTCCAGCCGAGCCCGTAGACGTTGACGTACACCATGTAGTTCTGGATCGCCTTGGAAGCGGCGAGCGCGTCCTGGAGCTTCTGCGGGTCACCGACAGCGGTGATCTTGTACGGGGGTGAGTAGACCCGGCCCTGGAGGATCAGGGTGTTGCCGACGCAGCGCACGGCGCTCGTGGAGATCAGCCGCTGGTCCATCACCTTGATGCCCTTCGCACCGCCCTGCCACAGGGCGTTCACCACCGCCTGCAGGTCCTGCTGGTGGATCACCAGGTAGTCCGGCTGCGGCTCGGGGTAGCCGGGCAGCTTGGCCGTGGCGTTCGGCGGGGCGTCGTTGAGCGTGACCGTGACGGCCTCGCCCTTGAGCTTCTGGGTGCCGGCGTTCTCCTCCAAGGCGGCGAGCTTGGCGTCCTCGGCCTTGCTGCTGCCGTCCTCCCGCCCGGCCAGCGCGTCGACGTCATCGCGCAAGGTGCCGTTGGACTCGTCCAGCGACGCGTTCTTGTGGCTGCGCTCCTGGATCAGGTCGGACAGCTTCAGCAAGGAGGTGTCCGTGCGGATATTGGTGCCCTTGGCCGTGTTGAAGCTGGTGAAGAAAATGAGGCCGGCGAGAGCGAACACGGCCGCCGTAAGCACGCGTACGGGCCGGAAACGGCGCGTACCGGCCGGACTGGAACCCGTCCCTGGGGTGTCGGCAGAATTGCTCAACGTACCCTTATCTCCTTCGGCGCCGCGGAAGCACTACGCTAACGGACGCCCGGGGGAGCGCTCAGTGTCCCCTTGTACGCTGCCCCGGAGCCCGCCCCAGTTCCCTGCGCGGCCACGCAGCGCATCGACAGGAGAGACCCTCGTGCCGAAGTCACGTATCCGCAAGAAGGCCGACTACACGCCGCCTCCGGCGAAGCAGGCGACCAATATCAAGCTGACCAGCCGCGGCTGGGTCGCACCGGTCATGCTGGCCATGTTCCTGATCGGCCTCGCCTGGATCGTGGTCTTCTACGTGACGGACGGATCCCTGCCGATCGACGCCCTCGACAACTGGAACATCGTCGTCGGCTTCGGCTTCATCGCGGCGGGGTTCGGCGTCTCCACACAGTGGAAGTAGCGCCTCGGAGATGCTCGGGGAGACTCCCGGAAGCCCCCGGGAAGTAGCTCTGCCCAGGGATATCCACTGAGTTATCCACAGCGGTTTTCCACAGGTGGAAAAAGAACGACGATCTGTGGATAACTCATCCGGGGTTGACGCCGGTGTGACTGACCTACCGGGATCCGCAAATCTGTTCGCCCCCTGTCCGACCTGGGAAAACTCGGGTCAGCGACAGGGGGCACAGCTGTTCCCACACAGCGTGCACAAGATCCGCCACGATCTGTGGACAACATCGGTTCCTCAGGTGAGCCGAGCGCTCTCTCAGGTGAGCTGTGGGGCTCCTCAGGTGAGCTGAGCGGTCCTGACCAGCGTCGCGACCACCACGGCGACCAGGACCAGGGCGCTCACCCCGTACTGGGTGAGGTTCCGGCGCTCGCGCGGCGCGTGAACCATCGCGTAGCCGACGAGCACGCCGCCGATGAGGCCGCCGATGTGGGCCTGCCAGGCGATGTTGAATCCGGGGCTGAAGGTGAAGATCAGGTTGATCACCAGCAGGGCGATGACCGGGCGCATGTCGTAGTTGAGCCGGCGCAAGAGGACGGCGGTCGCGCCGAAGAGGCCGAAGATCGCGCCGGAGGCGCCGAGCGACGGCTGGTTGGGCGCGGCGAGGAGGTAGCTGAGCGCGCTGCCCGCGAGGCCCGACACGAAGTAGAGGGTGAGATAGCGGGCGCGACCGAGGGCGGCCTCCAGGGGACCGCCGATCCACCACAGGCTGAGCATGTTGAACAGGATGTGGATGTAGCTGCCGTGCAGGAACATCGACGTCAGCATCCGGTACCACTGGCCCTCGGCGACGCCCTGGAGCTGCCCGGAGAGCAGCGCGCGTCCGAAGAGGTCGAAGCGGTCGGTGAAGGCGTCGCCGACCGACAGTTGGACCAGGTAGATGGCGAGGTTGATGCCGATAAGGATCTTGGTGACGAGCCGGGGGTCCGCGGTGACGGTGCCGCCCGCGAGGGTGCGGGGCTGGGTGGCCGCCGGGGAGTGGCCGGTGCCGGATCCGCTGCGCACGCAGTCGGGGCACTGGAAGCCGACGGAGGCGCTGACCATGCACTCGGGGCAGATCGGGCGCTCGCAGCGGGTGCAGCGGATGCCGGTCTCGCGGTCCGGGTGCCGGTAGCAGGTAGGCAGGCTCCGGGCGTTCTGCGGTTCCTGATCCCGCGGGTCCTGCGGGCTGCCTGGCGCCTGGTCCATGGGGTCCCCTCAATCTCCGTACGACGGCTCGCGCGCGGGCACACCGGGTCCGTGTGCGCAACGCACCGCCCCGTCCATCCTTACGGATGAACGGGGCGTTTGGTTCCCTGCGGGAGCCTTCGGACTCGGCGGTGCCGAGCCCTGGCGTGCCGCTGGGGCTCAGCCCTCGCGGGTCTCGACGAGGACCGACTCGATGACGACGTCGTTGACCGGGCGGTCGGTGCGCGGGTTGGTCTGGGTGCTCGCGATGGCGTCCACGACCTTCTGGCTGGCCGGGTTGGCGACCTCGCCGAAGATGGTGTGCTTGCGGGTCAGCCAGGCCGTCGGGGAGACGGTGATGAAGAACTGCGAGCCGTTGGTGCCCGGGCCGGCGTTGGCCATGGCCAGCAGGTACGGCCTGTCGAAGGCGAGGTCCGGGTGGAACTCGTCCTCGAACTGGTAGCCGGGACCGCCGGTGCCGTTGCCCAGCGGGTCACCGCCCTGAATCATGAAGCCGCTGATCACCCGGTGGAAGACCGTGCCGTCGTAGAGCTTGTCCGCGGACTTCACACCCGTCTCCGGGTTGACCCACTCACGCTCGCCCTCGGCGAGCTCGACGAAGTTCCGGACCGTCTTGGGCGCGTGGTTCGGCAGAAGCCGGACTTCGATGTCGCCTTGGTTGGTCTTCAGGGTGGCGTAGAGCTGCTCGGCCACGATCTGCCTTCCGTTGCCTTCTTTTGACTCCCCGATCCTCGCACGGACAGGGCCGCACGTCGCCCGACCACCACCTCTGGGCGGCTGTCCGTGCGTCGCGGTTGCAGAAAACCAGGCGAGTCCCCTCGGGACGGGGGCGCGTCGCGTCGATCCGTGGCATTGTCGACGACAAGCTCCCGTTGCCCCGTATTAATCCGCTATTGCACGTGATCGACACCCGACCGGGTCCCGTTCCGGAGTCACCCGTAGTCAGTACGCGTGACCCGGATGCCCGTCCTCACATGCCCCGGACCTCGTGGGCGGGCATGATCCCGATAAGGGTGGAAAGGTGAACTGTGTGTCATTGGGGGTACCCGAACCCCCGACGTACGCCACCGAGGAGGAGGAAAACCCGTGACCCGCATCGACAGCGTGCGCGCCGCGACCGGCTCGGCGAAGGACAGCGTGCTGCACGCCGCGGAAGTGGTGGCGCCTTACGCCGACACGGCCAAGGACAGGGCCTCGCACTATGCGCAAGAGGCACGCGTACGGCTCGCACCTAAGGTGTCGCAGGCCGCCGAGCAGGCCCGCGTGCAGTACGACGCCCATCTCGCGCCGCGCCTTGAGCAGGCCCGTACCCATGTGCCGCCGAAGGTGGACCACGCCGCCCATGAGGCCGCCATCCGTACGCGCAAGGCGGCTCGTCAGGCCGCCGACTATTCCAAGCCGCGGATCGAACAGGCCGTGGCCGCGGCCCAGCCCGTTCGGGAGGAGGCCGCCTCGCGCGGTGTGGCGGCACTGGCCGCGCTGCGCGGCCAGGTCTCGCCGAAGGAGATCCAGAAGCTGGCCCGTAAGCACGAGCGGCGGGCGAGGGCCGGCCGGCTCGCCAAGGGACTGGCCGTCGTGGGGATTCTGGCGGCCGGCGCCTTCGCCGCCTGGAAGTGGTGGGACAAGCAGGCCAACCCCGACTGGCTGGTCGAGCCGCCCGCAGCGACCGAGGTTCCGGCAAGCGATCGTCTGAGGTCGGTCGACGGCAGCGGTCCGTCCGACCTGGACCCCGAGGTCCAGGCCAAGGAGGCCAAGGAGGCCAGGGAGGCCGAGGAGCAGGCGGCGAAGCGCGACGACCGCCGCTGAGCGCGACCTCACTCAACGGCGCCGTGGGGCAGAAGACTTGAAGCTCTTCTGCCCCACGGCGCTGTTTCACGTGGAACAGGCGTGAGACCGACACACGAACGCCGGTGAGGCAGATTTACGCATACTGCCCGCGATGACGTTTGCAACGGCCTACGTGTGCAGTATCCGTGCAGATCTTGTTGACGGAGTGTGACGCTCCGGCTACTTCAGCTCATTCACGCCAGCTCACACAAGGCTCCAGCGTCGAGCGGCGCCCCCACATGCGGCGCCTCGATCGCCGGCGCAGCGGCTGCAGGGACATCACTCCCCGCATCCATTTGCGCAAAGGACTGCAACGCCCGCAAAGCCTCGTTTGTGACACACGTCACCGCTCATGCTCGCGTCGCCCCCACCGCATCCCCCACGGCCGCACGCACCGCGACCGCCGCGGGAAGAAAATGGGACATACAAAAACCGGCCAGGCCGCCGCAAGGGGCGCCTGACCGGTCCGAGGTGTGGAGCCTAGGGGAGTCGAACCCCTGACATCTGCCATGCAAAGACAGCGCTCTACCAACTGAGCTAAGGCCCCGGAAGATGAGCGTCCGGCCGCAAGAAACACCTGCCGACGGGCGCCGCAGACCAGAGTACCGGGTCACCCCCGGGATCTCGCAAAAAGATTGGGGGTCCCCGTGGACGACCACTCTCCGTAAGATGCTCGACGTGGTTCGCTACAGCGAACCGCGGTACTTGGGGAAGCGATGGGGAGACGCAATGGACGCCGCACAGCAGGAAGCAACCGCAAGAGCCCGGGAGCTGCAGCGGAACTGGTACGGGGAGCCGTTGGGGGCGCTCTTCCGTAGGCTCATCGACGATCTGGGTCTCAACCAGGCGCGTCTTGCCGGGGTGCTGGGCCTGTCCGCGCCCATGCTGTCGCAGCTGATGAGCGGTCAGCGCGCCAAGATCGGCAATCCTGCGGTGGTCCAGCGTGTGCAGCTGCTGCAGGACCTGGCGGGGCAGGTAGCGGACGGCAGCGTCAGCGCCGTCGAAGCGACCGAGCGCATGGACGAGATCAAGAAGTCGCAGGGGGGATCGGTGCTCAGCAACACCACGCAGTCGACGACGAGTTCGGGTGCGCCGACGGTCAAGCGGGTGGTCCGGGAGATTCAGTCGCTGCTCCGCTCGGTGGCGGCCGCCGGGGACATCATCGAGGCGGCGGACACCCTCGCCCCGACCCACCCGGAACTGGCAGAGTTCCTCCGGGTGTACGGCGCCGGCCGTACCTCCGACGCGGTCGCGCACTACCAGTCCCACCAGAGCTGAGCAGGCCGCCCGGCCGCCGAACGCCCGGCCGCTGAAGGCTCGGCCGCTGAAGGCCCGTTACACCTTCCAGCCGCCGCAAGTCAGGCAGCCGGGCACCTCGGAAGAGGTCTCCGGACCGACCGCCGAAGGGGAGCGACGCACGACCATGGGTGAGGTCTTCGCAGGCCGGTACGAACTGGTCGACCCGATCGGACGCGGGGGAGTCGGTGCGGTCTGGCGCGCCTGGGACCACCGGCGGCGGCGGTATGTGGCTGCCAAGGTGCTGCAGCAGAGCGACGCGCACGCGCTGCTGCGCTTCGTGCGGGAGCAGGCGATGCGGATCGACCATCCACATGTGCTCGCTCCCGCCAGCTGGGCCGCCGATGACGACAAGGTCCTGTTCACCATGGATCTGGTCGCCGGCGGCTCCCTGGTCCACCTGGTCAATGACTACGGCCCCCTGCCTCCCCCCTTCGTCTGCGTCCTGCTCGACCAGCTGCTGGCGGGCCTCGCCGCCGTGCACGCGGAGGGCGTCGTGCACCGCGACATCAAGCCCGCCAACGTGCTGCTCGAAGCGACCGGCACGGCTCGGCCACGGCTGCGCCTGTCCGACTTCGGCATCGCGATGCGGCTGGGCGAACCACGGCTTACGGAGACCAACTACGTCGTGGGAACGCCCGGTTACTTCGCCCCCGAGCAGATGATGGGCGCCGAACCGGACTTCCCTGCCGACCTGTTCGCCGTCGGTCTGGTCGCCCTCTATCTGCTGGAGGGGGCCAAGCCCGACGCCAAGGCGCTGATCGAGTACTTCGCCGAGAACGGCACGCCGTCCGCTCCGCGGGGCATACCCGAGCCGTTGTGGCAGGTCGTGGCCACGCTGGTGCAACCCGATCCGCACGCGCGGTTCCGTACCGCCACCGGGGCGCGGAAGGCGCTGGTCTCGGCCGCCGAGCTGCTGCCCGAGCCCGGGCCCGACGACGAACTCGTCGAGGTCTTCGACCAACTCGGCCCGCTCCCTGAGGGGTTCGGCCCGAAGGGGCCGCTGCGAGCAGCGCCGGGGCCAAGCACCGGGGGCTCGTCGTCCGGGACGCATCCGGGCGCGCCGGAAGCGCCACAACTCGGCCCCGACGACACATCCTCTTGGCCTGGGCCCGACGACACACCGTCCTGGCCCGGACGCGACGACACACCGTCCTGGTCCGGCCCCGAAGCGGACTCCGGCTCCAACTCCGTGCCGGTGCCCAGCTCCGGCCCAGGCTCTGGTCCGGGCTCTGCTTCCAACCCCGGTCCTGGCTCGGCCTCCGGTCCTGAACCCGGCTCCGGCTCCGGCTCCGGCTCCGGGCCATGGCACCACGGCTCGGGAATGCTGTCTCACGACGCCGTTTCCGGGAGCGTCTGGCCCGGGTCCGGCACCGACGGCGTACGCCCGGACCTCCGCACGGGGCACGTACGGCCGGAGTCCACCTCCGATCACGTACGCCCCGAGGTCGCCGGCCATCGCGGGCGCCCGGAGTCCACCCCCGATCGCGTACACCCCGAGCCCGCTGCCAGTGACGTACAGCCGGAGTCCGTCCTCAGCAGCGTACGGCCAAACCCCGCTCCCGATGACGTACCACCGCACCCGGCTCCCGACCCCGACACCGTCCCCCCACAGCCGTCCACGATGTCGGACACCGGCAGCTTCCACCTGCCGCCACCACAGCCTGCTGCTCCCGACACGCAGTCGCAGCGGCAGGCGCGGCCTCAAGGCCACGCGCAGCCCGAGCCACAGCCCCAGCAGGCATGGCAAGAGACGCAGCTGCAGCCGGCTCCCCACCATCCGCGACCCCAGCCCGAGCAGCCGCCCACTCCCCCCACCGCGGTCGCGCTCCCGGCGCAAACTCCCCTCTACACCCCGCCCTTCGAACCCACGCCGACTCCCACTGCCACCCCCACACCTACGCAAGTGCCCTCCCCCCATCGGGCCGCGGCTCCTTCCGCCGCGATGCCGCAGCACGCGTACGCCTCTACTGCTTCATACACCGCTCGGTCCGCGCAGGTTCCGCCTCAGGCGGGGGCAATTCCGGAGCACCGCGCCAGGCGCGCACGGCCGCGTCCAGGGCCGCCCGCGAAGGTTGCCGTCCCTGTCCTGCTGCTCGCGCTGGCCTGTTTCGCGGTGGGATTCTGGGCGCTTGCCCAGATCTGAGCGGGGCCCGCTGAAGTCACCGGCCCCGAGGCGCCCCGCGCTCCCAGGGCGCGTGCATCGGAGCCGAAGCCGTATCCGCGTCCTCCGGCGGCACCCCCGCCCGCCGCCGCGCGACCGCCATCCACACCCCGAGCCCCAGCACCAGTACGCTCCCCGTGCCGATCCCGCCCGCGGCGACCAGCCTCATCGTGCCGCGGCCACTGCCACTGCCGCCACGGCTTCCGGTGGCGGGCGCACCGCCCACCGTGCCGTCGGCCGCTTCGTCGGAGTCCCCCGCCGGCAGGGCGAACGCGTCGCGGGGCTCTGGCTGCCCCGCGTACGCGGGACCTGTCCGCGCCGTTCCATCGACGCGCACGCGCAGTGTCAGCCCGAACGGCCCGTCGCCGATCTTGTCGGCGACCTGCGCGGAAAGATGGACCACGAGGTAGTACGAGCCCGCGAACCGCATCCCGCTCACGCGGTCGTTGAGGGCGTAGCGGTTCTCGTACGCGACAGGGGGCAGCGGATCGAGCGCGGCGGAGCGCTGGCTGCCGTCGTAGCCGGAGCCCACGTCGTCGACGAAGCCGCGTACGGGGTTGTAGAGGGACATGACGAGAGCGGTGCCGACATAGCCGTTACCGCGGCCCGAACTGCCCAGATCTGCCGTGGCGTAGAACTGTTGTCCCCAGCCGACGGGCACCTTGTAGAAGAGCGTCTGTCCGGGGCTGATCCCGTCCTGCCAGATTCCCTGCCTCAGCGAACTCGCCGTGGTGAATCCCGCGCCGCCCCTGCGGCGCTTCGGATTCCCCGCGAGGGCGTCGGGCGACGCAGAGTTCCAGACCTCAGGAGCGCTTGTCGAACCGGCCGCTTTCTTCAGGGCGGGCTCCGACACGTAGCTGAGCTCCAGGTCCCAGTCGCCGGACGGGGAGTTCGCCGTACCGCTGCGCTCGACAACCACGTAGTACGTGCCCGCCGTCTGGCAGGCGTACTGATCGCCGCCCGTCTCGCGTGACGCCCAGGCGGCGATGGGGTGGGGGCTCTGGGTGGCGCCGAAGTGGGCGGTTCCCGAGAAGGAGCAGTGGCGGCTGTTGGCGTCCTGCACGGACACCTTGACGCCGTCCGAGTAGGAGACCGTCGTCCCCGGCCTGGGGACGGCGGTGGCCGAGACGTACGCGTTGGACGTGGCGTCGAGTTCGAGGCGGTAGTAGAGCTTGCCGTCCCTGCCTATGGAGCTCTTGTAGGTCCTGCCCGGCTCAAGCCGTGCGGAGTTGGTGGTGTCCGTCGTGCCCTTGACGGTGGTGGCGTCCTGAGCGAAGGCGTACGGCGTCGGTATTCCGTCCGCGGCGGCCTGCCCCGCCGCCCCCGCGAACATCGCACACAGCGCCGCTGCGACAGCCACGAGCGCCCGGCCGTACCACCTCACCGTGCGCCGCCCCATCACGCGCCACCCCTCGTCCCTCGTCAAAGCCCCGGACCGTGGCCCATACTGCCCCGCCGACCACCGCGCTACCCGTGCTATCCGTACGAGCGGCCGAAAGGGAGCTTCTACTGAGCCCTCACCCTCACTCGCACGTTGCCAACGCAAGCAATTCGTTTGCTTAGGTGAATCCGAGGTTTCCCGGACAACACAAAACCCCGACCGCAAGGCGGCCGGGGTCTGCTCTGAGACTGTTGTCGATGCTCACGAACCCGTGGGCACGGAGTCAGTCGCCTCCGTCCACAGATCCTGCTCGGCGCGATCCGCCTGGATCTGGCGGTACACGAGGAGCCCGCCGATGGCGGCCAGTGCGACCAGGAGAAGCTTCTTCACCGCGCGACCTCGTCTTTCGTTGACGTAGGGGACCTCTGGCGCCCGACTATACACACCGACCGATATCGATCGGTGACCTGGATCGCCCCTCAACTCCCGTCCGGAACACAGCAATAGATCCGGACGCGACCACTCCGATCGAAGAGCCACCACAGGGTGATCACACCTCACAGAAAGTGACTTTCGCCGCGATCTCTGACTTTTCGGGTCTCTTGCGGCCATCCGGGTGGTGTTCATCTGAACATCGACGCGCCACGGGCGTCGGTACACCACTTCGCGGCCCGCATACACATCATGAGGAAAGTACGCAAATCGCCTGACCCGAAAGTGAGGGGCCATGACCCAGAACAAGGTCATGAAGCTGTGGACCGCCTTCGTCACCGCCTTCCTGGCACTGTGCACCGCGCTCGGACTCATCACGACCACCGAGGCCGCCGCTGTACCGCAGGCCGAGGCGACGCGCAACAGCGCGGCCTCCCTGACACTGCCGGCGATGTCCTACGGGACCTGGTCCAACAGCCGCGCCCTGCCCCCCACGATGAAGCAACGCATCCGCGCCGAGGCCCACGGCTCCTCGCCGAGCTGCCGCCACCGCCCGCCCGCCGACGACGCCATGGCGGACCTCGCAGCCCTCTGTGGTCCACAGGCCCTCGCCAAGGCCGACACGGAGCTCGTCACGGAGCCCATCACGCCCCTCCAGCTCTGAGCGCGCGGCACCACCCCACGGCACCCCTGACGTAGCGGCGAACTTGCGTACAAAGCCACACAGGGCGAATGCCCGGCAACTCGTATGAGTTGCCGGGCCTTCCGCACGCCTAGGCACCCCCGGCTGAATGGTTGCTGCCAATCGGCAAGGTTGCTGTACTTCTCTGCTGTACGGCTTCGGTGGCTGCCTAAAGCCTCGGAGCCAACCGGCCTATCCGCGTGTTGACTGTTCTCGACTCGGGGCCGCACGCCGCTGCGGCCTCAGGGCTCGGCCCTGGCGCCGAAGGCCGGTGGGATGATCGACCCGATGGGCTTCTCGCGGAGCTTCAGCCGCCTGGTGAGCCGCGCCGGCGTCCGCCGCATCACGGTCCGGCTGGCCCGCCGCACCTGCGGGACCCTGGTCGCCTTCCTGAAGGTCCATCCAAAGGTCGCGCAAGCGGTCCTGCGGCACAGCCAGATCAGCATGATCATGGACGTCTACACGTACGTGGTCGGGTCCGACGAGCGGGAAGCCGTCACGCTGCTCGCAGAGCTTCTGGAAGATCCACTCATCGGTCAGCGCGACCCGAGGAAGCTGTCAGCCGTGATCGGATGAGGACTAGTAGGGATCCGGACCATCGAAGATGAGCCCCAACATCAACAGGATCCCTGTGAGCACCACGATGATGAACGCACCCAGGAGGATCCAGCCGCAAGAGGCCTGATCCAGCTTCCCGCGTTCAAAGGGATCGTCGTAGCTGGGGTGGCTGCTGCCCGCTCTCTCGGGATCAGTCGTCGCGCCTCATGGGTTGATGTCAGTCGTAGATGTCGAAGACCCCCAGGCTTGATCGCCTGGGGGTCTTCGTGCTGGTGGGGCTAACAGGATTTGAACCTGTGGCCTCATCCTTATCAGGGATGCGCTCTAACCAACTGAGCTATAGCCCCGCCGCGCTTTGCGGTGTGTGTCCCGCGCGCTGACCTCTGAAGATTAGCGCACGACGTGGCCAGTCCCAAAATCGATAGTCGGCGGACGTTTGAGAGGGCGCCTCCCGGCGTCTACTCGTCCTCGGCCAGCGTCAGCTCGACGCCCCCGACAAAGCCCGCGGAGAGGTTGTAGATGAACGCGCCGAGGGTGGCCAGCGCAGTGGCGAGGACCACGTCGATGACCGCGATGACCGTGGTGAACATCAGGACGTGAGGGAGCGAGAGGAAGGACTGGAGGTCGAATCCGTTGGATTCGTTCGAGCCCGTCGCCTCCGAGATCGTGCCGCCGACCGTCGAGAAGACGCCCATCGCGTCCATGACCATCCACAGCACCGCGGCCGCCACGATCGTGCAGATGCCGAGCGCGATGGAGAGCAGGAAGCTGACCTTCATCACCGACCACGGGTCGGCCTTGGCGACCCGCAGCCGTGCCTTGCGCGTGCGCGGTGTCGTACGCGCCCCGGTGCGCGGCCGACGGACCGCGCCCGCCGGCGGCTGCTGAGCGGGGTACGCCTGCGGCGGGTGGTACGGCTGAGCCGGCTGCGGCTGCCGCTCCCCCGGAAGCGGCGAACCCGGCGGCGGCGAGCCAGGCGCCGGTGGCGCCGCGGCCGGGGCCGCTTGCCCGCCCGCGTACTGCTGGGCCTGCGGGCCTCGGGTGTCCGTCACAGTTCCCCCCTGGGATCCATGAGAGTCATGGGAGTCAGTATCCGTGGCGGGGCCACGGCCGCCGTCCGTTTCCGTACCGGTCGATCCGGCGCCCGTGGCTCCGCTCACGATGACTCACTCCTCGCGCTACTCGGCCGAGGACGGCTCGCCCTCGTCCGTACCGACGGCCTCCACGCCCTCGGCGGTCTCGTCCACAGCGACATCGCCGTCGACTTCCTCCGCCTCGCGACCGGCCTCGGCGTTACGTGCGATACCGACCACGGCATCGCGCTTGCCCAGGTTGATCAGTTGGACGCCCATGGTGTCACGGCCTGTCTCCCTGACCTCGTTGACTCGCGTGCGAATCACACCGCCGGACAGTGTGATGGCGAGGATTTCATCCGTCTCCTCGACCACCAGCGCGCCGACGAGCGATCCACGGTCCTCGACGATCTTGGCGGCCTTGATACCGAGGCCGCCGCGACCCTGGACGCGGTACTCGTCGACGGCGGTCCGCTTCGCGTACCCGCCGTCTGTGGCAGTGAACACGAACGTACCGGGTCGAACAACATTCATCGAGAGGAGCTGGTCTCCCTCGCGGAAGCTCATGCCCTTGACGCCCGAGGTGGCACGGCCCATGGGGCGCAGCGCATCGTCCGTAGCGGTGAACCTGATCGATTGCGCCTTCTTGCTGATCAGAAGCAGATCGTCCTCTGCCGAAACCAACTCGGCTCCGATCAGTTCGTCGTCGGAACCGTCCTCCGTTTCACGGAGATTGATCGCGATGACACCGCCGGAGCGCGGGGAATCGTAATCCTTCAGGGGCGTCTTCTTCACAAGACCGCCCTTGGTGGCGAGGACCAGATAAGGCGCCGCTTCGTAGTCGCGGATCGCGAGGATCTCGGCGATCGCCTCGTCCGGCTGGAAGGCCAGCAGGTTGGCCACGTGCTGTCCACGCGCGTCACGGCCGGCGTCGGGAAGCTCGTACGCCTTCGCCCGGTAGACGCGGCCCTTGTTGGTGAAGAACAGCAGCCAGTGGTGCGTCGTCGACACGAAGAAGTGGTCGACGATGTCGTCTTCCTTGAGCTTCGTGCCGCGTACGCCCTTGCCGCCGCGCTTCTGGGACCGGTAGTCGTCCGTCTTCGTGCGCTTGACGTAGCCGCCGCGCGTGATGGTGACGACGATGTCCTCTTCGGCGATCAGGTCCTCCATGGACATGTCGCCGTCGAAGGGCACCAGCTTGGAGCGGCGGTCGTCGCCGAACTTCTCGACGATCGCGGCGAGTTCCTCGCTGATGATGCCGCGCTGACGCACCGGCGAGGCGAGGATCTCGTTGTATTCGCGGATCTTCGTCTGGAGTTCGTCGTGCTCCTGGATGATCTTCTGACGCTCGAGGGCGGCCAGCCGGCGCAGCTGCATCTCGAGGATCGCGTTGGCCTGGATCTCGTCGATCTCCAGGAGGCCCATCAGGCCCTCGCGCGCGATCTCGACAGTGTCACTGCGCCGGATCAGCGCGATGACCTCGTCGATGGCGTCCAGTGCCTTCAGCAGGCCGCGCAGGATGTGCGCGCGCTCCTCGGCCTTGCGCAGCCGGAACTTCGTACGGCGGACGATGACCTCGATCTGGTGCGTCACCCAGTGGCGGATGAACGCGTCGAGCGACAGCGTGCGCGGGACGCCGTCCACCAGCGCCAGCATGTTGGCGCCGAAGTTCGTCTGCAGATCGGTGTGCTTGTAGAGGTTATTCAGGACGACCTTGGCGACCGCGTCCCTCTTGAGCACGATCACAAGACGCTGGCCCGTACGGGACGACGTCTCGTCGCGGACGTCCGCGATGCCGCCGACCTTGCCGTCCTTCACCAGGTCGGCGATCTTCTGCGCGAGGTTGTCGGGGTTGACCTGGTAGGGGAGCTCGGTGACCACCAGGCACTGGCGGTTCTGGATCTCCTCGACCTCGACGACCGCGCGCATCGTGATGGAGCCACGGCCCGTGCGGTACGCCTCCTCGATGCCCTTTCGGCCCACTACAAGGGCGCCGGTCGGGAAATCGGGACCCTTGATGCGCTCGATCAGCGCGTCCAGGAGCTCCTCGTGGGAGGCCTCCGGGTGCTCCAGGTACCACTGGGCACCGGCCGCGACCTCACGCAGGTTGTGCGGGGGGATATTGGTCGCCATGCCGACCGCGATGCCCGCGGAGCCGTTGATCAGCAGGTTCGGGAAGCGGGACGGCAGGACGGTCGGCTCCTGGGAGCGGCCGTCGTAGTTGTCCGTGAAGTCGACGGTGTCCTCGTCGATGTCGCGGACCATCTCCATCGACAGCGGCGCCATCTTGCACTCGGTGTACCGCATGGCGGCGGCTGGGTCATTGCCCGGAGAGCCGAAGTTGCCGTTGGAGTCCACCAGCGGCATCCGCATCGACCACGGCTGCGCGAGGCGGACCAGCGCGTCGTAGATCGAGGAGTCGCCGTGCGGGTGGTAGTTGCCCATGACGTCGCCGACGACGCGGGCGCACTTGTAGAAGCCCTTCTCGGGCCGGTAGCCGCCGTCGTACATGGCGTACAGGACGCGGCGGTGGACGGGCTTGAGACCGTCCCGGACGTCGGGCAGCGCGCGCGACACGATGACGGACATCGCGTAGTCGAGGTACGAGCGCTGCATCTCGGTCTCGAGCCCGACGGGCTCGACGCGCAGGACGATCTCGCCGCCTTCTTCAGGCGTACTGGGGGTGTTCTCGTCGGCCATTGCTGGTGAAGATCCTTTCTGGTGCGGTCAGCTGAGACCGACTCAGATGTCGAGGAAGCGGACGTCCTTGGCGTTGCGCTGGATGAACGCGCGGCGCGCCTCGACGTCCTCGCCCATGAGGACCGAGAAGAGGTCGTCGGCCTGGGCGGCGTCATCGAGGGTGACCTGGCCGAGGACGCGGTGCTCCTGGTCCATCGTCGTGATGCGCAGCTCCTCGGCGTTCATCTCACCGAGGCCCTTGAAGCGCTGGACCGAGTCGTCCCTGATGCGCTTGCCGTTCTGGCGGCCCAGCTCGATCAGCGCGTCGCGCTCGCGGTCCGAGTACGCGTACTCGAAGTCGTCCCGGCCCCACTTGATCTTGTAGAGCGGCGGGCGGGAGAGGAACACGTGCCCGGCCTCGACCAGCGGCCGCATGAAGCGGAACAGGAAGGTGAGCAGCAGCGTGTTGATGTGCTGGCCGTCGACGTCGGCGTCCGCCATCAGGATGATCTTGTGATAGCGGAGCTTCTCGATGTCGAAGTCCTCGTGGACTCCGGTGCCGAAGGCGGAGATCAGTGCCTGGATCTCCTGGTTCTGCAGGATCTTGTCGATCCTGGCCTTCTCGACGTTGAGGATCTTTCCTCGGATCGGGAGGATCGCCTGGTACTGCGGATTGCGGCCGGACTTGGCCGAGCCGCCGGCGGAGTCACCCTCGACGATGAAGATCTCGCACTTGGTGGGGTCGTTCGACTGGCAGTCGGAGAGCTTGCCCGGCAGGGACGCCGACTCGAGCAGACCCTTGCGGCGGGTGAGGTCACGCGCCTTGCGGGCCGCCACGCGCGCGGTGGCGGCCTGGATGGACTTGCGGATGATGTCCGCGGCCTCGTTCGGGTTGCGGTCCAGCCAGTCGTTGAGGTGCTCGTAGACCGCCCTCTGGACGAAGGTCTTCGCCTCCGTGTTGCCCAGCTTGGTCTTGGTCTGGCCCTCGAACTGGGGCTCGCTCAGCTTGACCGAGATGATCGCGGTCAGACCCTCGCGGATGTCGTCGCCCGTGAGGTTGTCGTCCTTCTCGCGGAGCAGCTTCTTGTCGCGCGCGTACTTGTTGATCAAGGAGGTCAGCGCCGCGCGGAAGCCCTCCTCGTGCGTGCCGCCCTCGTGGGTGTGGATGATGTTGGCGAAGGAGTACACGCCCTCGCTGTAGCCGCTGTTCCACTGCATCGCGACCTCGAGGGACAGGCTCTTGTCCTTGTCCTCGGCCTCGAGGTCGATGACGGTGGGGTGCACCGCGTCTCCCTTGCGGGAGTTGAGGTACTTCACGAAGTCGACGATGCCGCCCTCGTAGTGGTACGTGACGGTCTTGACCTCGTCCTTCTCGTCAGCACCCGCCTCGTCCGCCCCGGCGGTGGCCTTCGCCGACTCGCGCTCATCAGTGAGTTTGATCGTCAAACCCTTGTTGAGGAACGCCATCTCCTGGAAGCGCCGCGAGAGCGTCTCGAAGGAGTAGTCCGTGGTCTCGAAGATGTCCGCGTCGGCCCAGAAGGTGACCGAGGTGCCGGTCTCGTCCGTGGCCTCGTGCTTGGCGAGCGGGGCCGTCGGGACGCCCATCTTGTAGTCCTGCGTCCAGCGCTGACCGTCGGTCTTGACCTCGACGGAGACCTTGCTCGACAGGGCGTTCACGACGGAGACGCCGACGCCGTGCAGACCGCCGGAGACCGCGTAGCCGCCGCCGCCGAACTTGCCGCCCGCGTGCAGGACCGTCAGCACGACCTCGAGGGCCGGCTTGTTCTCGGAGGGGACGATGCCCACCGGGATGCCGCGGCCGTTGTCGACGACGCGCACGCCGCCGTCGGGGAGGATCGTCACGCCGATCGTGTCCGCGTGGCCGGCCAGCGCCTCGTCGACGGAGTTGTCGACGACCTCGTACACGAGGTGGTGCAGTCCGCGCTCACCGGTCGAGCCGATGTACATGCCGGGTCGCTTGCGGACCGCGTCCAGACCCTCGAGGACGGTGATGGCGCTGGCGTCGTACGAGGCTGTGACCTCGCCATTGGCGCCGGCGTCGGTGGACGGGATGTTCTCGTTGGGGTTGCCGGAATCGGCCACGAAGCGCCCTTTCTGGCACAGCACAAGCCAAGCTCCCGGCGGGTGGCCGGAGTGGCTGCGGCGTGTTGCGTTGGTAAGCCTTAGTCAGCGTTGCACACCATTTCCCGATGGTCCCCGCAAGCGGGGCGGGATTAGCTTCCAGTCTACCGGTAGCGCCGACAGTGATGGGGGTTTGCCGGTACCTGAGTCCGCATGTGCCGCCCTGAACCGGTCTCGCCCGACTCCCCATATGCGGACCCGGGCCCAAAGCGGCTCACAGCGGCACTCAGCGCTTCCGGGTGTCAACCCTTGGCTACTGCGGAGTCAGGTCGGTGTTCGCAACCGCATGCACTCGCCCGTGAGCGGCGGCCGGGGCCGCTCCACGATCGGCTGTGACGCACGGCCGGGGCCGCTTCACGATCGGCCGCAGCGAAAGGCCGGGGCCGGTCAAGATCGGTGGTGACGGACGGTTCCCGCAGGCCGCGGTCACCCGTAGGTGTCGCCGGGACCCGTGCTGCCGGGAGCGCGCAGGGGCCCGAAGCGGCGCGCGGGACCCCCGGGGCCCTGCACCTTGATCAACCGCACCGTGCCGTGCCCGAGGTCCTGGTTCAGCCGCGCGACCAACTGCGGGGCGAGCAGGCGCAGCTGGGTCGCCCAGGCGGTCGAGTCGCACTGCACCGTCAGCACCCGCTCGTCCTCGTCGTAGCGCTGCGGCACACAGTGCTTGGCCAAGTCGTCGCCGACGATCTGCGGCCAGCGGCCCATCACACCGCCCACCGCGGCCGGGGTCTCCCAGCCACGCTCGGTGAGCAGCCGATTGATGGCAGCGCCGAGCGCCATCGGGTCGCGCCCGTCGGCGCGCGCGCCGGAGCGCAGGCCGCCGCGCCGCGCCTGCTTCTTCTGCTGCGCCGCGTCCCCACGCGCGCGTGCCTGCTCCTTCGCGGCGCGCAGGGCCACGCGCGCGAGGTCGACGCCGGAGGGCTCGGGGGTCTTCTTCCTGGGTGATTCGCCGGATGCGCCTTCGGGCGCGTTTTTTCCGGGTGTGTTCTCCGTCATACGCGCTCCACCGTGCCCTCGGACACGGTGTACCGCGTCCCTGCCAGTACGTCCGGTACGTCGCCGTCGACCGCGGCGGTCACCAGCACCTGCTCGCCCGACGCGACGAGTTCCGCGAGACGCTCCCGCCTACGCGTGTCGAGCTCCGCGAACACGTCGTCCAGGACCAGCACCGGCTCATTTCCCTCGGCCCTCAGCAGGTCGTACGAGGCCAGGCGCAGCGCCAGCGCGTAGGACCAGGACTCCCCGTGGGAGGCGTATCCCTTGGCGGGCAGCTGACCGAGTTTGAGAAGCAAGTCGTCTCGATGGGGTCCTACCAGGGTCACGCCCCGGTCGATCTCCTGCTTGCGGACCTCGGCGAGCGCCGCCATCAGCTGCTCGTACAAGTCCTCGCGCGTGTGTGCCTCGCCGGGCGCGGACGGCTTGTACTCCAGCGCGATCGGCCCGCCACCGGGCGCCAGCTGCTCGTACGCCTTGTCGGCCAGCGGCTGGATCGCGGAGATCAGGTCGAGCCGCTGGGCGAGCAGTTCGGCGCCCACGCGCGCGAGGTGCTGGTCCCACACGTCGAGCGTGGACAGATCCATGGTGCGGCCACCGTGCCGCCGGGCCAGCGCGGCCGACTTCAGCAGGGTGTTGCGCTGCTTGAGGACCCGGTCGTAGTCCGAGCGGACACCCGCCATCCGCGGGGAGCGGGCGGTGATCAGCTCGTCGAGGAAGCGGCGCCGCTCACCGGGGTCCCCCTTGACCAGGGCGAGGTCCTCGGGGGCGAACAGCACAGTTCGTACGATGCCGAGGACGTCACGGGGTCTGACCTGCGAGGACCTGTTGATGCGGGCGCGGTTGGCCTTGCCGGGGTTGAGCTCCAGCTCGACGAGCTGCTGGCGCTCGCCCTGGCGGATGTTGGCCCGGATGATCGCGCGGTCGGCGCCCATGCGGACGAGCGGCGCGTCCGAGGAGACGCGGTGGCTGCCGAGGGTCGCCAGATAGCCGACCGCCTCGACCAGGTTCGTCTTGCCCTGTCCGTTGGGGCCCACGAACGCGGTGACGCCCGGGTCGAGCGGGACCTCGACCCGGGCGTACGAGCGGAAGTCGGCCAGCGACAGATGCGTGACGTGCATGGTCGTTCGCCGACCTCCCCCAGCGTGGTGTTTCGGTTCTTCTTCCCGACGGCCGGGTCTGCCCCGGCCCTCAGGTTTTTCCCCCGGCTGTGGACAACCGGGGGCCCCCGGGTGGCGAACCCGGGGCGCGGATCAGGCCTTCTCGACGGCGTGGCCGCCGAACTGGTTGCGCAGCGCCGCGATCATCTTCATCTGCGGCGAGTCGTCCTGCCGCGAGGCGAAGCGTGCGAAGAGCGACGCGGTGATCGCGGGGAGCGGCACCGCGTGGTTGATGGCCGCCTCCACGGTCCAGCGGCCCTCGCCGGAGTCCTCCGCGTAGCCCTTCAGCTTCTCCAGGTGCTCGTCCTCGTCCAGCGCGTTGACCGCGAGGTCGAGCAGCCAGGAGCGGATGACCGTGCCCTCCTGCCAGGAGCGGAAGACCTCGCGGACGTCGGTGACGGAGTCGACCTTCTCCAGGAGCTCCCAGCCCTCGGCATAGGCCTGCATCATGGCGTACTCGATGCCGTTGTGGACCATCTTCGCGAAGTGGCCCGCGCCGACCTTGCCCGCGTGCACCGACCCGAAGTCGCCCTCGGGCTTGAGGGCGTCGAGGATCGGCTGCACCTTGGCGACGTTCTCGGCGGCTCCGCCGTACATCAGCGCGTAGCCGTTCTCCAGGCCCCAGACGCCGCCGGAGACGCCGCAGTCGACGAACCCGACGCCCTTGATGCCCAGTTCGACGGCGTGCTTCTCGTCGTCCGTCCAGCGGGAGTTCCCGCCGTCCACGACGACGTCGCCCGGCTCCAGCAGGTCGGCCAGTTCGTCGATGGTGGCCTGGGTTGCGGCACCTGCCGGGACCATGACCCACACCACGCGCGGGCCCTTGAGCTTGCCCACAAGCTCTTCCAGGCTGTGGACATCGGCGAGGTCCGGGTTGCGGTCGTATCCGATGACGGTGTGGCCTGCGCGGCGGATCCGCTCGCGCATGTTGCCGCCCATCTTGCCGAGGCCGACGAGACCGAGCTCCATCAGTTGTTCCTTAGGGGTTGCGACGTGGCGTGAGGGCACTCTCGTACCTGGTCCGAGCCTAAACCCGGACGCTCACGCACACCTGTGGGCATAGCCGCTCAGGCGAACGCCCCACCTGCGGATTCGCCCGCCGGGCCGTGCGGACCGGCGGGCGCGCAGTACTTCAGCCGCTCAGGCGCACCGGCATGATCAGGTACTTGTAGGCATCGTCCGCCTCGGCGTCCACGGCGGGCTTGCCGCTCAGCAGCGCGGGCTTGGTGGACGTCGTGAAGGAGAGCTGGGCCACCGGAGAGTCGATGGCGCTCAGGCCGTCGAGCAGGAACGTCGGGTTGAAGGCGATCGAGATGTCGTCGCCCTCCAACTGGGCGTCGACCCTTTCCACAGCCTGTGCGTCGTCGCTCGAGCCGGCCTCCAGGATCAGCACGCCCTGCTCGAAGCTGAGCCGCACCGGGGTGTTCCGCTCGGCGACCAGGGCCACACGCTTGACGGCCTCCACGAAGGGGGCGGTCTCGATCACGGCCACGGAGTTGAACTCCGTCGGGAACAGCGTGCGGTACTTCGGGAGGTCGCCTTCGAGCAGACGGGTGGTCGTACGCCGCCCGGCGCCCTCGAAGCCGATCAGGCCCTCGCCCGCGCCCGAGCCGGACAGCGCCAGGATCACGCTGTCGCCGCTCGTGAGTGCCTTGGCAGTGTCCAGGAGCGTCTTGGCGGGCACCAGGGCGACCGCGGACGCGTCCGGGTTCTCCGGCTTCCACAGGAACTCGCGGACCGCGAAGCGGTAGCGGTCGGTGGAGGCGAGGGTGACCGTGTCGCCCTCGATCTCGATGCGCACGCCGGTGAGGACGGGGAGGGTGTCGTCACGCCCTGCCGCGATGGCGACCTGCGCAGCGGCCGAGGCGAAGACCTCACCCGGGACGGTGCCGGTCGCCGACGGCATCTGCGGCAGCGCCGGGTACTCCTCCACAGGCAGGGTGTGGAGTGTGAATCGCGAGGAGCCGCAGACCACGGTCGCCCGTACACCGTCTGTGGAAATCTCCACCGGCCGGTTGGGGAGGGCGCGGCAGATGTCCGCGAGGAGGCGGCCGGAGACGAGGACCGTGCCCTCTTCGTCGACCTCCGCGTCCACGGAGACGCGCGCCGAGACCTCGTAGTCGAAGCTGGAGAGGCTGAGGGCGCCGTCCTCGGCCTTCAGAAGAAGGCCGGCGAGCACAGGCGCCGGCGGACGGGCCGGGAGGCTGCGTGCCGCCCAGGCCACTGCCTCCGCGAGTACGTCGCGTTCCACCCGGATCTTCACCGTTGCCGCCTCCGTCTGTTGCCGGCGCTCTCGCCCTGCTGGCCTTCGTCGTCTGACTCGGTGTCGCTCGGCCCTGTGAGGGGAAGGACACCGGGGAACAGTCTGACGCACCGCGCTGACAGTCGGTGCCTCTCGGGGTCAAGTCGTGCTGAGCGGCACCTGAGCCTCCGAGAGCGAGTTGTGCACAGCCCCGTCTTCGAAGCGATTCCCAGGCTCTCTCTAGTTGGTCTTAGTAGTAGGCCCTGTGGAAACCGTGGATAACCGTGTTTTCGCAGCTCAGAGGCGATTTTTTGTCCACTGACCCTGTGGGCGGAGGCGGTGGACAACCGGGCGTCTCTGTGGACGACGAAAAGTTCTGCACACTCGATGCACAGCCTCGGGCCACTTCTCCCCAGCACCGTCCCCAGCTTTACCCACGTTCCCCACAGGCCAACCGGACACCTTTGTGTGACGCCTTTCACTCGACACGGTGAGATGCCGCGTCGCGTTGCCGAACAGTGGACAGAGGTGTGGAGAAGCTGGGGATCACTGGGGACAACCGGCTCAGGCCTGTGGGGTGCCGGTGGACAACTCCGTGCACACCCTGTGGATCTTTTCTTCGTCCACAGTCTGTGGAGAGTCTTCGTCCACGAATCCACAGGGGGTTGACCTGGCCCGATGATCTCTCAACAGCGGCCCCTGTGGACACGATCGGGACAACTTCCCAGTCCCCAGGGTGTGGACGCCGGAAAGTCGCCGAATCTGTGGAGAGTGGCCGTAACCGGGCTCGTATTCGAACAACAGGTGTCGGGTCGGTAGCGGCGACAAGAGGGCGGAAGCCTTGGGCACGTGCACGAGAACGACGAAAGACGCCTCGGCACGTGCACGAGAACGGTGGTGGGCGCCCTCGGCACCCGCACCAGAAGGCGGACGGTCGCCCTCGACGGGCGGACGAGAAGGCGGACGGGCACCCTCGCCGCGCGGATGGGAAGGCGGACGGTCGCCCTCGACGCGCGGACTGGAACGGCGAAAGGCGCCCTCGGGACGTGTCCCGGGGCGCCCTCAGCGGCGTATCGCCGTGCCCGTCAGCCGTTCTTGATGCGGTTCGTGAGTTCGGTGACCTGGTTGTAGATGGAGCGGCGCTCGGCCATCAGCGCGCGGATCTTGCGGTCGGCGTGCATGACGGTCGTGTGGTCGCGGCCGCCGAACTGCGCGCCGATCTTCGGCAGCGACAGGTCGGTGAGCTCGCGGCACAGATACATGGCGATCTGCCGCGCCGTCACCAGGACACGGCTGCGGGAGGAACCGCACAGGTCGTCCACCGTGAGGCCGAAGTAGTCGGCGGTGGCCGCCATGATCGCGGTCGCGGTGATCTCGGGGGCCGAGTCCTCGCCCCCAGGGATCAGGTCCTTCAGGACGATCTCTGTCAGGCCCAGGTCCACCGGCTGCCGGTTGAGCGACGCGAACGCCGTCACCCGGATCAGCGCGCCCTCCAGCTCGCGGATGTTGCGCGAGATCCGGGACGCGATGAACTCCAGTACCTCCGGCGGGGCGTTGAGCTGCTCCTGCACCGCCTTCTTACGAAGGATCGCGATACGGGTCTCCAGCTCGGGCGGCTGGACGTCCGTGATCAGGCCCCACTCGAAACGGTTCCGCAGCCGGTCCTCCAGGGTCACCAGCTGCTTCGGCGGCCGGTCGGAGGACAGCACGATCTGCTTGTTCGCGTTGTGGAGCGTATTGAAGGTGTGGAAGAACTCCTCCTGCGTCGACTCCTTGTCCGCCAGGAACTGGATGTCGTCGACGAGCAGGATGTCCATCTCGCGGTAACGCTTGCGGAAGCTGTCGCCCTTGCCGTCGCGGATGGAGTTGATGAACTCGTTGGTGAACTCCTCGGAGCTCACGTAGCGCACCCGCGTGCCCGGGTAGAGGCTGCGCGCGTAGTGCCCGATGGCGTGCAGCAGGTGCGTCTTGCCGAGCCCCGACTCCCCATAAATGAAGAGGGGGTTGTACGCCTTCGCCGGCGCCTCGGCGACGGCGACCGCGGCAGCGTGTGCGAAGCGGTTGGAGGCGCCGATGACGAACGTGTCGAAGAGGTACTTCGGGTTGAGGCGCGCGGTGGGCTCGCCCGGACCGGTCGCCGGCGCGGGCTGCGCGGCCAGCGGGCCGGGGGCGCCACTGGAGGAAGGCAGCGCGGGGCCGCCGCGGTGCATCTGGCCGCCGCCCGAGGGCGGCTCCTGAAGATCGCGGCGGTCGGGGCGCTGGTCGTAGTCGGAGCGCGGCTGGTCGTAGTCCGGGCGCTGCTGCTCGTACGGCGGGCGCTCCATGGACTGCGGCCGGTAGTCCTGCGACGGCGAGGCGTACGGGTCGCGCTCCGGGAATCCGAGGCGCTGCTGCTGCCAGCCGTAGTCGTCCTGCGAGTGCCGCGGCCAGGCGCCCGGCTCCGGGCGCTGGTAGTCCGGGTACGCGGGACGGGCGGTGGGGAGCTGGTCCGGGCGGCCCGATGCGTGCTGATCCGGGCGGCCGGACGGCAGCTGGTCGCCCGGGGCGCCCGGGAGCTGGTCGGATCGGCCGTTCCTGCGGTCGTCGGCGCGGTGGCGGCCGTACCCCTCGTAGCCGTCGCGGCGCTGGGTGTCGTACGGGCTGCGCTCGTCGCGTCCCTGGGGCTCGTAGGCGTTGCGTTCGCCACGTCCGTCGGGCTCGTAGCCGCTGCGCTCGTCGCGCCCCTGGCCGTCGTAGCCGTTGCGCTCGCCGCGCCCGTCTGACTCGTACCCGCCGCGCTCGTCGCGTCCCTGGCCCTCGTACGCGTCGCGTCCCTGGCCCGACTGGGAGGGGAGCTCGGGCTCCTCGTATCGGGACTGGGCCGGCGGTGCCGGGGCCAGGGGCTCACCGGCGGAGTCGTCGACGGTGATCGCGATCCGGATCGGACGGCCGCACTCACGGCTCAGCGTTTCGCTGACGATCGGCGCGAGGCGACCTTCGAGTACGCCCTTCGCGAACTCGTTCGGGACCGCGAGGAGAGCGGTGTCCGCGACCAATGCCAACGGCTGGCAGCGCTTGATCCAGTGCTCGTCCTTCGCCTCGACACCCTGACCGCGGCCCTCTCCGAGGAGTTGTTCGAGTACTCGTGGCCACACTGCGGCAAGATCGGCAGGTACGTCAGCCACAGGGCACGCTCTCTCATGGGTCCCACGAACGTGTGGTTCTGGGAACGGGTTGGGAAGTCAGTCGGGTGGGGCGGGGGGAACAAAACCGCTGGGGTGGTGGGAAGGGAACGAATCGGAGTCCAGCCACGGTAGTCAGGGCGACCGGTGCGGTTCAAGTTGTTGTCCCCAGCCTGTGGATAGTGTCTCCTGGCGGGGGCTGGTTTGACCGGATGGCGTAGCCGCGCGTACCGTAACCAGGTCGAGTTGTCGATGGCTGCTGCCGCCTGCCTCCGATGGGCACAGATCGCGAAGAGTGATCGGGAAGCGGTGCACTCGGGCGTAATACGAGCTACCTCGTGGGCGCACGGTGACAGCCAGGACGGCACCCCGCCACTACCGATTCTTTCTGGAGCCCCCGAGTGAGCAAGCGCACCTTCCAGCCGAACAACCGTCGTCGCGCCAAGACCCACGGCTTCCGCCTGCGGATGCGCACCCGTGCCGGCCGCGCGATTCTCGCGAACCGTCGTGGCAAGGGTCGCGCCAGCCTGTCCGCCTGATCACTTAACAGGTCATGACGTCGTGCTGCCTACCGAGCATCGGCTGAGGCGGCGCGAGGACTTCGCGACCGCGGTACGCCGAGGACGTCGGGCCGGACGCCCGCTTCTCGTCGTCCATCTACGTAGCGGTGCAACGGACCCGCACGCGCCTGGGGAGAGCGCTCCCCCGACGCGTGCGGGTTTCGTCGTGAGCAAGGCCGTGGGTGGAGCGGTCGTACGCAACAAGGTGAAGCGCAGACTTCGCCATCTGATGCGTGACCGAGTGGCCCAGTTGCCCCCCGGTAGCCTGGTAGTCGTACGAGCGCTGCCCGGTGCGGGCGACGCCGACCATGGACAGCTGGCCCGAGACCTGGATGCCGCCCTTCAGCGGCTGCTGGGAGGGGGCGCGCGATGAAGTACCCGCTGCTGGCTCTTATCAAGCTGTACCAGTGGACGATCAGCCCGTTGCTCGGGCCGGTCTGCAAGTACTACCCGTCGTGCTCCCACTACGGCTACACGGCCATCGACCGGCACGGTGCGATCAAGGGAACGGCACTCACCGCCTGGCGCATCCTCCGGTGCAATCCGTGGTCGCTGGGTGGTGTGGACCATGTCCCGCCGCGCAAGCGTCCGCGGTGGCACGAAATGCTGCGTAACGCCTGGCGTGCACGCAAGGGCGGGAACTCCGCCGCCGAACCGGCCACCGAGGGGCACGGTATGTCCGACCACCTCTCGAGCCCGGCCGCCGAGACCCCGTCCCATGCTCAAGGAGCCTGATTAGTGGACACGATTGCCAGTCTTTTCAGCTTCATCACGACACCCGTTTCCTGGGTCATTGTCCAGTTCCACTCCGTATACGGGAAGATCTTCGGTCCCGATACGGGCTGGGCCTGGGGCCTGTCCATCGTGTCCCTGGTGATCCTGATCCGTATCTGCCTGATCCCGCTCTTCGTGAAGCAGATCAAGGCCACTCGGGCCATGCAGACCCTGCAGCCCGAGATGAAGAAGATCCAGGAGCGCTACAAGAACGACAAGCAGCGCCAGTCCGAAGAGATGATGAAGCTGTACAAGGAGTCGGGTACCAACCCGCTCTCCTCGTGCCTTCCCATCCTGGCGCAGTCGCCGTTCTTCTTCGCCCTGTACCACGTGCTCAACGGCATCGCGACGGGCAAGACGATCGGCGTCATCGACGATCAGCTTCTTGCCAGCGCCCGTAAGGCGCACATCTTCGGCGCCCCGCTCGCGGCGAAGTTCACCGACAGTGCCGACAAGGTCGCCCAGCTCGGAGCCACGCTGACCGACGTCCGAGTCGTCACCGCGATCATGATCGTGCTGATGTCGGGCTCGCAGTTCTACACCCAGCGTCAGCTGATGACGAAGAACGTCGACACCACGGTGAAGACGCCCTTCATGCAGCAGCAGAAGATGCTGATGTACGTCTTCCCGGTCATGTTCGCCGTCTTCGGCATCAACTTCCCGGTCGGTGTCCTCGTCTACTGGCTGACCACCAACGTGTGGACCATGGGCCAGCAGATGTACGTCATCCACAACAACCCGACCCCCGGCAGCAAGGCCCAGGCCGCGTACCTGGAGCGCCTGCAGAAGCACGTCACGCACCACGAGAAGACGCGCAGCCGTGGCGAGAAGGCCATCGTGAAGGCGATCGTCGCCAAGGGCCGCGACCGCAACGACTTCGAGCGCAAGTTCATCAACAGCCTGACCAAGGCAGGTCTGGTGGCCCAGGCCGACGGCACCGTGGTGAAGGGTGAAGCCGCGACGGTCGTCGAGGCCGAGGACGGCACCACGACCACCACCGGCGGCGCCCCCAAGCGCCAGCAGCCGAAGCGCCAGTCCAAGTCCCAGCGCCAGTCGGGCGCTGCGGCGGGCGGCACGGCGAAGGCGGCGGGCGAGTCCGAGCCGAAGACCTCGCTGACCAAGTCCGACGAGCCGGAGGACGCCAAGCCCGCCCCCAAGGCGGCCGGCGGCGGAAGCAAGCCCGGCACCGGTACCCGCAGCAAAGCCCAGTCCGGACAGCGCAAGGGCCCGCAGCGGCCCAAGTCCCCGTCCAAGAAGTAAGAAGGAGTCCATCCCGTGACGGAAGGCACCACCTCCGCCGCCGCTGAGGGCGACACCCTGACCCGCCTTGAGCAGGAAGGCGAGATTGCGGCGGACTACCTCGAGGGTCTGCTGGACATCGCCGATCTCGACGGCGACATCGACATGGACGTCGAGGCCGACCGCGCCGCTGTCTCGATCATCAGTGAAGCGGGCAGCCGCGATCTGCAGAAGCTGGTCGGCCGGGACGGTGAGGTACTGGAAGCTCTGCAGGAGCTCACGCGCCTGGCCGTGCACCGGGAGACCGGCGACCGCAGCCGCCTGATGCTCGACATCGCGGGCTACCGCGCCAAGAAGCGTGAGGAGCTTTCCGAGCTGGGCGCCAAGGCGGCGGCCGAGGTCAAGAGCTCCGGTGAGCCCGTGAAGCTGAAGCCGATGACGCCCTTTGAGCGCAAGGTGGTGCACGACGCGGTCAAGGCCGCGGGACTGCGCAGCGAGTCCGAGGGCGAGGAGCCGGAGCGCTTCGTCGTCGTGCTTCCCGCCTGATCGGTACGTACGTTCCTCCGGCCCCGTCTGTTGCGCAGGCGGGGCCGAACTTTGTCAGCCTGGTAGTCCCTGACAGCTGGTAGTCCCGGCAGCTGGAGTCCTCGGCAGCTGTAGATGTCCCCGACAGCTTCGGTCCCGGGCAGCTGTGGTCCTTGATAGTCCTGGAACTCAGCGCTCAGTGCGCTCATGCGGTACGGAAGGACGGTCCCCCGTGACGGAGGCAGCGGAGCTTCCCCCTGCGCCCGAGCAGGCGCGCGAGGTATTCGGCGATCGCTTCGCGGACGCGGTGCGGTACGCGGAACTGCTGGCCGAGGCGGGAGTGCAGCGCGGGCTGATCGGCCCCCGCGAAGTGCCCCGGCTGTGGGAGCGGCACCTGCTCAACTGCGCCGTGCTCTCCGAGGTCGTGCCCGAGGGCGTCACCGTGTGCGATGTTGGCTCCGGCGCCGGGCTGCCGGGTATCCCGCTGGCCCTCGTCCGTGAGGACCTCAAGATCACACTGCTCGAACCGCTCCTGCGCAGGACCAACTTCCTCACCGAGGTCGTCGAGCTGCTGGGCCTCGACCATGTCACCGTCGTGCGCGGTCGCGCCGAGGAGGTCATGGGGAAGCTGCAACCCGTCCACGTGGTGACGGCCAGGGCGGTCGCTCCGCTGGACCGGCTGGCGACGTGGGGGATCCCACTGCTTCGCCCGTACGGCGAAATGCTCGCGCTCAAGGGCGACACCGCCGAGGAGGAGCTGAAGGCCGCCGCCACGGCTCTGAGTAAGCTCGGCGCCGTGAAGACGTCCATCCTGCACGTCGGGGAGGGCGTCGTGGACCCGCTGTCCACTGTGGTGCGCGTCGAGGTCGGGGAGAGCCCCGGCGGGGTGCGCTTCGCCGCGAAGCGGGCCAAGGCGGCCCGGACGGGGCGGACCCGACGGCACCGCTGACTCACACGGTTTCCGGTTGCCTCTGACACTCTCGGCTCCGCCGTGTGTGGAGCCGAGAGTTTTTCTGTGCGGGGCCAGGAGTTCTTCGTCACTCCCGCTGATCCGTCCTGAGGACGAGCCGTACGCCACACAAGCTGCCAAACCTACGCATCTCGGAGTGTCGCGCCGTGATGGCCGCGGCCGCTATGCATCGTGTTTCACGTGAAACGTCGCTCACTGTTGCACGGCATCATTAGTCGCGGCCGCGCCGCGGCCGAACCCCGCGACCGGAGGCCTCTCGGCTCACTCGGAGAGGGTGCGGAGTTGTCCACAGAGGTGGATTTCTCCACAGAAGAACGGGCCTCGCTGGTTCACGACCCCGAAGGCATGGGAGGCTCTGTTCATTGCGAGCCTGAAGTCGAGGAGAGTGAATCCTTGCGGTCCGACGCCAACATCGCGGGACCGATGACCGATCCGGTCCCCGGTCCCCGTACCGAGTCGATGGGGGAGGATGTTTCACGTGAAACACCGCCCCCGATGGACGACACTCCCATCGGTCGTGCTGCCCAACTGGCTGTGGAGGCGCTAGGTCGCGCCGGTGAGGGCCTGCCACGGCCCGAGCAGACCCGCGTCATGGTGGTCGCCAACCAGAAGGGCGGGGTGGGTAAAACCACGACCACGGTCAACCTTGCTGCCTCGCTGGCCCTGCACGGCGGTCGTGTCCTGGTGATCGACCTCGACCCTCAGGGCAACGCCTCAACCGCGCTGGGCATCGACCATCACGCCGAAGTCCCATCCATCTACGACGTGTTGATCGACAGCAAGCCGCTCTCCGAAGTCGTTCAGCCGGTCCCTGATGTCGAGGGTCTCTTCTGTGCCCCCGCCACGATCGATCTCGCCGGTGCGGAGATCGAGCTGGTGTCCCTGGTGGCACGAGAGAGCCGGCTGGAGCGAGCGATCCAGGCGTACGAGCAGCCGCTGGACTACATCCTCATCGACTGCCCGCCGTCGCTCGGACTCCTGACGGTCAACGCGCTGGTTGCCGGTGCGGAGGTCCTCATCCCCATCCAGTGCGAGTACTACGCGCTGGAAGGCCTGGGTCAGCTTCTGCGCAACGTCGACCTGGTCCGGGGGCACCTCAACCCCAACCTCCATGTCTCGACGATTCTGCTCACCATGTACGACGGCCGGACGCGCCTCGCATCCCAGGTCGCGGACGAGGTGCGGAACCACTTCGGCGACGAGGTGCTGCGGACGAGCATTCCTCGCTCGGTCCGCATCTCCGAGGCCCCGAGCTACGGGCAGACGGTACTGACCTACGATCCAGGGTCGAGCGGTGCTCTCTCGTATCTTGAGGCCGCACGAGAAATCGCCCTCCGCGGAGTCGGTGTGGCTTACGACGCGCAACAAGCCCACCTGGGCGCACAGAATGATCAGAGCATGGTGGAGGGGATCTAGTGAGTGAGCGACGACGAGGGCTGGGGCGGGGCCTCGGCGCACTGATCCCCGCGGCTCCGACCGGAGAGAAGGCGGCTTCCCCGGCAGCGGGTGGAGCCTCCACCTCGCCGGCGGCCGTACCCGTGCTCACCGCGGAGCGCGGGGTGGCGGCGGCGAAGGTGGCCACACTGCCGCCTGTTTCACATGAAACGGAGGAGCCTTCGGCAAACGGAGCCCTGGAGGCTCCCTCTGCACCTGTCGGCGCTCACTTCGCCGAGCTGCCCCTCGACTTCATCACCCCCAACCCGCGCCAGCCCCGTGAGGTGTTCGACGAGGACGCTCTCGCTGAGCTCGTGACCTCCATCAAGGAGGTCGGGCTGCTCCAGCCGGTCGTCGTTCGGCAGGTGGGCCCGGCGCGTTATGAGCTCATCATGGGCGAGCGGCGCTTCCGGGCATGCCGTGAGGCGGGGCTGGAGGCCATTCCGGCGATCGTGCGGGCCACGGAGGACGAGAAGCTCCTCCTGGACGCGCTGCTGGAGAACCTGCACCGCGCTCAGCTGAACCCGCTGGAAGAGGCAGCCGCCTACGACCAGCTGCTCAAGGACTTCAACTGCACGCACGACCAGTTGGCGGACCGTATCGGCCGCTCGCGTCCGCAGGTCTCCAACACCCTGCGTCTGCTGAAGCTCTCGCCGGCGGTCCAGCGTCGTGTTGCGGCCGGAGTCCTTTCCGCGGGGCATGCGCGGGCTCTGCTCTCCGTCGATGACTCGGAGGAGCAGGATCGGCTCGCTCACCGCATCGTGGCCGAAGGGCTTTCGGTGCGGGCCGTCGAGGAGATCGTCACCCTTATGGGATCGCGGCCGCAGAGCGCTCCGCGTTCCAAGGGGCCGCGAGCCGGCGCTCGGCTCTCCCCGGCGCTGAGCGATCTGGCAACGCGCCTCTCGGACCGTTTCGAGACGCGGGTGAAGGTCGATCTGGGGCAGAAGAAGGGCAAGATCACCGTCGAGTTCGCCTCGATGGACGACCTTGAGCGCATCCTGGGCACCCTCGCCCCGGGCGAGGGCCCGGTCCTTCAGAAGAGTCTCGTGGACGGTGACTCCGAGGACACGGAAGACTGAGTCGCCCAACGACGGGACGCACTTTCGCAGGTCGAACAGCAGCGTGGGCCGTGTCCGGTGTGTACCGGAACACGGCCCGCTCTTTGCTTTCTGACGGTATCGATGGAATCGCATCGTGGATACGATGCGAACGGGTATGGCGCATCCACCTGGCGGCACCTTCATTGGGGAGGCGGGGGCCATGCAAACCGTGAGCCGTACCGGATTGGTGACCGCGGGCCTGGGACTGGGCGCGGTCGGCGGCTTCGTCGGCAGCCTGCTCCGGGAGCGGAGTGCTCTGACACACGCCCGCGAAGCTGCGGGCGAAGGAAGCGAGGAACAGCCTTCATGGGGCGTCGGCTCGTACCGCTCACGCTGGACAACCTTCAGGACCTTCCCAACCGCTGTCGCGCGTGTGTCTTCTGGGAACTGGATCCAGTCAGCGGCGAGGCCGCGGTAAGGGCGGGCACTCCCGCACTGGAAAAGGAAGCCTGGATCTCCGCGGTCCTGCTGGACTGGGGTTCCTGCGGCCGTGTCGTCTACGTGGACGACGTACCGGTGGGCTTCGTGCTGTACGCTCCCCCCGCGTACGTCCCCCGCTCAACGGCGTTTCCCACGAGCCCGGTGTCGCCGGACGCGGTTCAGCTGATGACCGCCTTCATCATGCCGGGTTATCAGGGGCAGGGACTCGGACGGGTGATGGTCCAGACGGTTGCCAAGGATCTGCTGCGCCGTGGCTTCAAAGCGATCGAGGCCTTCGGAGACGCGCGGTGGAAGGAATCGGCCTGTGTACTGCCCGCCGACCATCTGCTCGCCGTTGGCTTCAAGACGGTCCGGCCGCACCCCACCTATCCGCGACTGAGGCTGGAGCTGCGGACGACGCTCTCCTGGAAGGAGGACGTCGAGCTGGCGCTGGACCGCCTCCTGGGAGCGGTACAGAAAGAACCGGCGCTCCGTCCTCTGTAGCCGGCGTTCTGCACGTAAGGCGAATGGGCCAGCCCGGAAGGGCTGGCCCATTCGTGTTTCACGTGAAACATCTGCCGCTCGTGCGGCCGTCACCGACTACTCGGCGATGAAGTCCTCAAGGTCGCGAACGATCGCGGCCTTCGGCTTCGCACCGACGATGGTCTTGGCGACCTCGCCACCCTGGTAGACGTTCAGGGTCGGGATCGACATGACGCCGTACTTGGCGGCCGTGCCCGGGTTCTCGTCGATGTTGAGCTTGACGACCTCGATCTTGTCGCCGTACTCGGAGGCGATCGCCTCGAGGGACGGAGCGATCTGGCGGCACGGACCGCACCAGGCGGCCCAGAAGTCCACCAGGACGGGCTTGTCGCTCTTGAGGACGTCCTGCTCGAAGGAGTCGTCGGTCACATTCTTCAGAGTGCCGGCCACGGCGGGCTCCTTAACTTGTTTCTGTGGTGGGGCGGATGGGGGATTAGACGGTGGCGGTCGCGGCAGCGGTCTCGCTGTCCGCGAGAGCGGCGAGGTAGCGCTCTGCGTCGAGGGCGGCGGAGCAACCGGTACCGGCCGCGGTGATCGCCTGGCGGTACGTGTGGTCGACCACGTCACCGGCGCCGAAGACACCGGTCAGGTTCGTCCGGGTCGAAGGCGCCTCGACCTTCAGGTAGCCCTCGTCGTCCAGGTCGAGCTGGCTCTTGAAGAGCTCGGTGCGCGGGTCGTGACCGATCGCGATGAACAGGCCGGTCACCGGGAGCTCCGAGAGCTCGCCGGTCTTCAGGTTGCGCAGCGTCAGGCCCTCGAGCTTGGGGCTGCCCTTGATCTCGGCGACCTCGCTGTCCCAGACGAACTTGATCTTCGGGTCGGCGAAGGCGCGCTCCTGCATCGCCTTCGAGGCGCGCAGGCTGTCCCGGCGGTGGACGATCGTCACGGACTTGGCGAAGCGGGAGAGGAAGGTGGCCTCCTCCATCGCGGTGTCGCCGCCGCCGATCACGGCGATGTCCTGGTCCTTGAAGAAGAAGCCGTCACAGGTCGCGCACCAGGAGACGCCGCGGCCGGAGAGAGCGTCCTCGTTGGGCAGACCGAGCTTGCGGTGCTGCGAGCCCGTCGTGACGATGACGGCTTTGGCGCGGTGCACGGTGCCCGCGGTGTCCGTGACGGTCTTGATCTCGCCCGTCAGGTCGACGGCGACGATGTCGTCCGGAACCAGCTCGGCGCCGAACCGCTCGGCCTGGGCGCGCATGTTGTCCATGAGCTCGGGGCCCATGATGCCGTCCTGGAAGCCGGGGAAGTTCTCCACCTCGGTGGTGTTCATCAGGGCACCGCCTGCGGTGACGGCGCCCTCGAACACCAGCGGCTTCAGCGACGCGCGCGCGGTGTAGAGCGCCGCCGTGTAGCCGGCAGGCCCGGAGCCGATGATGATCACGTTACGGACGTCGCTCACGGCTTGATTCCTCGTCTCTGGAGACTGCTGGGTACCGGTGGGAGCCTCTCTCGGTACTCTCACCCCACCCAACGGATCCTAAGGGGCTTCAATTCCCGGTGTGTCAGGGCACACGAGGACGCGCTACCGCACAGAGATGCCATGCGGTATCCGGGGAGGAGTCGGTCGGGTGCTGACGTCCTCAGGACTTGGCGTAGGACTGCGTCAACAGCAGTTTCCCGGGGGATGCCGAGCCCTGATTCTCGCAGGCGTCGTCGATGATGTAGGCCGCGACTTTCGTGCTGTCGGAGGCGTCGGGCTGCACGACGAGATAGACGCTCGTGCCCTTGTAGGTGCCCTTCTCGGCAGCGAGGACTACCCCACTGTTGCCTGTCCCCTGCTGGACGCAGTCAGGGACGGGAACAGTGGGCGTGATCAAGGTGCCGACCCCGCCGGAGTCGGTCTCCGCGCCATTGGATTCGATTCCCCAGGGCTTCGCGCTGCCGGAACGGCTGCCGGTGCTCTTGTTCTTCGCGAGGAGATCCGCGACGTGATGCTTCAGCTGCCCCTCGGAGAAGGTGACCGTCGAGCCCGATTCCTGCTGCGTCGTTGTCTCGGAGCCCTTACCGTCGCCGCCCATCGACTGTACGAGGATCGCGCCCAGCCCCAGAGCGGCAGCCGTGAAGACCGTGCCGAGAACCGCCGCCCTACGGTGCCCACGACGTACCCGGTGGGCACGGCCGGGGCCGGTGGACGCACGAGGATGTCCCGAAGGGCGGTCTGCGGACGCAGCGGAGCCCGAGTCGGCCGCTGCGACGGAGAGGCCGGCGGCGGATGTTTCACGTGAAACACTCGCCCCGTCGTCCTCCGCACCGGATGCATGATCGGGCGATGTGGCACTCAACAAGGCTTCCGCGGCCAGGGCGGCATCGATGCGTCCGGCCACGTCGTCGGGCATGCGTGTCGGGCCCGGCAACGTGCCGAGCAGACCCCGGATCTCCTCCAGTGAGTCGTAGACGTCGGCACAGAGCACACAGTCTTCGAGGTGCTGTCGCACGTCCGCGGTACGGGTAGGCGGGAGCAGACCTTCGGTGAGGTCGGAGAGTTCCGCGACGTCCGGGTGCCCGGCCGTATCCGTCGTGGATGTCACGCTCGCCCACCTCCGCCCTTCACAGCAGCTGAATCGCTTGGCCCTGCATCGTGTGGTCCCGCTGCCGGTGGGACGGATGTCCCCTGCGTCCGGTTCCTTCCGCCACCCGACTTCTTGCTGTCCTCGCCGCTGCCGTTCTCCGTACGGAGATGGGTGAGCAGCGGGAGCAGTCTGGCTCTGCCGCGTGCGCAACGGCTCTTCACGGTGCCGGTCGGCACATCGAGGATGCGGGCCGCTTCCGCCACGGGGTAGCCCTGCATGTCCACCAGGACGAGGGCGGCACGCTGGTCGGCCGGGAGCGTGCCCAGTGCCTCCAGGAGTTCACGGTGCAGATCGTTGCGCTCGGCCGGAGCGGAGGCGGACTCGTGTGGCTCGAGGAGCTGCTCCAGGCGTTCGGTGTCGTCGACGGGAGAGGTCTTCCTGGAGGCGGCCTTGCGTGCGCGGTCCAGGCAGGCGTTCACCGTGATGCGATGCAGCCAAGTCGTGACGGCCGACTGGCCGCGGAAGGTGTGAGCGGCCCGGTAGGCGGAGACCAGCGCGTCCTGGACGGCGTCAGCGGCCTCCTCGCGGTCTCCCAGCGTCCGCAGCGCCACCGCCCACAGCCGGTCGCGGTGACGTCGTACGAGCTCACCGAAGGCGTCGGGATCGCCCTCTACATGGCGGGCGAGGAGATCCTGATCGCTTGCTTCGCCGTATCCGGCTTCATCGGCCATCGGACCCCCTCCCCTTCGCCGCCGAGCCGTCAGCCGGTGAACTTCACGTCCGTGATGGCCTGCTTGTAGCCGTCGCCGCTGTACTGGTCACCGGCCGCACGGGGCATCGCGGTGATCCACAGCAGCACGTACTGACTCTTCACCTTCTTGCTGATCGTGATCTTCGCGGTGGTGCCGCTCGTCGTCACGGTCCCGATCTTCGTCATCGACTCAAGGGGCGTCGAGGGGCTCGTCGAGTCCGTCGCATAGAGGGTGATCGTCGTGTGGTCACCGGCGTACAGGAGCCCTATTGAGGCGGCCGAGACCGTCTGCTGCGAACCGAGGTCGTAGACGATACCGACGCCGGGCTTGAAGGACGGCTTCATCTCAGGACCGTCTATGAAGCTCTTGGTCCGCCAATACGTCGAGCTGTTGCCGTCGTACGTGTTGGCCACGTCCCCTGGTGCCTGGGCGTCCCCCTTCGCGACGTACTCTTCGGCACCCTGGATCTTGATCTGCTTGACCGGCTTGCTCTTGTCGCCGCTCTTGTCGTTGCCGTCGTTCGTGTGGGTCTGGTTGGTGTTGTCGTCCGACTTGCCGCGGTCCATCAGCGCGTCCGCGAGCTGCCAGCTACCAAGGCCCAGCGCGGCGATGAGGAGAGCCGACACGGCCCACTTGAGGGCCTTGCCGGTGCGGCTCTGCAGCGGGGGCGGCGGGGGCGCTACGGGCTGCGTGACACCCGGGCGCGGCGCCTGACGGCCGTACGTGCCCTGCTGGTACGTCGTGCGCTGGTACTCGGGCGGGGCGGTGAACGCCGGCTCCGGCGGGCGGATGCGGGGCATCTCGCTGATCGCCTTCACCAGCTCCTCAGGCGTGGTGCACGGGGATTCATGGCGGGAGGCGGTCGCGCCGTCGTTGGCGAGCGCACGCATGGCGAGCTCCGACAGGCCGCGGTGAACACCGGCCCGTACCTGGTCGGGGGCGATGAGACCGACGCCCTTGGGCAGCCCGGAGAGGCCGTACGCGTCGTTCTCGTACGGCCAGCGCTGGGTGAGCGCGGCGTACAGGAGTGCGCCGATCGCCTCCGTGTCGGTGCGCTGGGGGGTGTCGGAGCTGATGCCGCGCAGCGCGGCGTTCACTGCGAGCCCGCGGATGCGCCACTGGCCGGACGAGGTGCGCAGCACGGCACCCGGGGTCAGCCGCAGATGCGCAAGGCCCTCGCGATGCGCTGCGGCCATGGCCTGGGAGACCTGGCTGACCATCTGGTAGGCGTCGTGCACTTCGAGCGGGCCCGGGGCCAGGAGCGTCGTCAGCTCCGTGGCGTCCGGCAGCCACTCGTGCACGACATAGACGAGGTCGTTCTCCTCGACCGCGTCCAGGACCTGGACGAAGCGGGGATCGCCCAGCAAGGCGGACGAGCGGGCCGCCGCCAGTACCGAGCGGGCCCGCGGATGGTCGGCGGGCAGCAGGTGCACGCCGACGGCGCGGCGGAGTTTCTCGTCCACCGCACGCCAACTGCTGAAACCGTCCAGACGGGTGACGCACTCCTCAAGGCGGTAGCGCCTGGCGAGCTTGTGACCGCTGTGCAGCTCGGGCGGTGAGGCCCTTCCGGGACCCTCGGTCCCGCCGCTCCCCTGTGCCTCTTCGCTCTCCGTGTCCCGCTCCCGGTTCTGGGCCACCCCGTCGGCCGTGGACTGGTCCGCCTTGGCGGTCAGCGGCTCGTCACCGCTGTTGTCTGCCACGTCGACGGCAGCCGTGCTCCGTTCCGCCACCGTCGTTCCTGCCTCCCCATCCGTTGCGCGCTCTCCGACGCAGAAACCAATTGTGCCCACAGTCCGGCGCTATGCACGACACACAGCGACGCACGATGGTTGTGCGCGTACCCCCGCCTCAGCGCCCCAGGCGCCCGCGGACCATTCCGACCATTGAGTTGAGTTCTTCGATGCGCATCTTGCGCGCAGCGATGTAGAAGACGCCGAGCAGGGCGATCCCGCCGACGAGGAGGGCGGCCATGGAGCCTCCGACTCCCTGTCCGAGGGTGTGGCCGATGCCGTAGCAGGCCGCGCCGCTCAGGAGGGCCGCGGGCAGCGAGGCGATACCCAGGCGGGCGTACGTCCGCAGCACGCGGGAGCCGTCCAGGTCGCCGCCCAGCCGCTTGCGCAGCCGGCTCCAGGCGACCCCGACGCCGATCGCGTAGGCGAGGCCGTAGGAGGCGGCCATGCCGGCCACCGCCCAGCGGGACGGCAGCACGAAGTAGCAGAGCGCCGAGGCCCCGGCGTTGACGGCGGCCACGATGACCGTGTTGTAGAAGGGCGTTCGGGTGTCCTCGTACGCGTAGAAGGCGCGCAGCACGACGTACTGCACGGAGTACGGGATCAGGCCGAGGCCGAACGCCATCAGCATGAAGCCCATGTTCGTGGCTTCGCTGGTGCCCGAGGAGCCGAAGATCAGGGTGCACATCGGGATGCCGAGTGCGACGAAGCCGAAGGAGATGGGCACGATCGCGACGGCTGTGGTGCGCAGGCCCTGGGAGATGTCGTCACGGACCGCGCCGGCGTCGCCCTCGTGGGCCGAGCGGGCGAGTCTTGGCAGCAGGGCGGCCATCAGGGACACGGTGATGATGGCCTGCGGCAGGCCCCAGATGAGCTGGGCGTTGGCGTAGGCCGAGAAGCCGGTGCCGTCGACGTGAGAGTCCTTGCCCGCCGCCGTGGAGAGCTGGGAGACCACGATCGCGCCCGCCTGGTTGGCGAGCACGAAGAGCACGGTCCACTTGGCGAGCATCGCCGCCTTGCCGAGCCCGTGGCCCTTCCAGTCGAAGCGCAGCCGCAGCCGGAATCCGGTCTCGCGCAGGTACGGGATCATCGCGAGCGCCTGCACGACGAGACCGAGCAGGACACCGACGCCGAGGAGCCGCTCGCCCTCCGGCGGGATGGTCGTGGCCTTCATGCCGGAGTTCGCCGCCGTGCCGTACACCCAGATGAACATCCCGAGCGTCACGATGATGACGATGTTGTTGAGGACCGGGGTCCACATCATCGCGCCGAACTTTCCGCGCGCGTTGAGGATCTGCCCCATCACCACATGGATGCCCATGAAGAAGATCGTGGGCAGGAAGTAGCGGGTGAAGGTGACGGCGACCTCGTTGGCTGCCGGATCGCCGGCGACAGGGGCCGACAGCATGCGAACCAGGAGCGGCGCGGCGAGAACCGCGAGCACCGTGAGCGCGCCGAGAGCCACCATGACGAGCGTCAGCAGCCGGTTGGCATAGGACTCGCCACCGTCGTCGTCCTCCTTCATGGCACGCACGAGCTGCGGCACGAAGACGGAGTTGAGGCCGCCACCGACGGTCAGGATGTAGATCATCGTCGGCAGCTGGTACGCGACCTGGAAGGTGTCGCCGAGCAGGCCGACGCCCAGCGCGGAGACGATCAGCGCGGACCGGATGAAGCCGGTGAGCCGGGAGACCAGCGTGCCCGCCGCCATCACCGCGCTCGACTTCAGCAGGCCCGATGCGCGTCCACCGGACTTCCTCGTGGCGGGCGCGGCCGCGGGTGCGGGCGCCGGAGGCTGTACGGCGGCCGCAGTCGGCTCGGGGGCCTGTGACGGCACGCCGGGCGCGCCGACGGGGGGATGGCTGTCGGCCTGTCCCTGGTCGCGGAAGAGGTGAGCGAACGCGTCGGGCTCGTGGCGCTCCTCACCGGCCTGGGTGACCAGGTCGTCGACGCCCACGAACTGAGTCGTGCGCGGGTCCTCGCCGTACGGCAGATGCCGTGTCGGGCCGGCTGGTTCCGGAGGGGGCGTCTGGGCCCACACGCGGGGGTCGGGGGCGTGCTGCGGCGTGGGCGGCTGGGTGTAGAGGGGCTGCTGCGGGTAGTACGTGCCGGGGGGCGGCGGGGGGTGCGCGGCACGGTCGTAGAGCGCCTCGGTCACCGGGTCCTGGGCAGCGAGGTCCTGTGCCCGGTAGGGATCCTGGTTGTAGGCGTCCTGGAAGTACATGTCCGCGGGAGATCCCGGCGGCATCTGGGCGTGCTCGGGCGGAGGGCCCTCCGGGTAACCCTCGGGGTAGCCGGAGTGACCCGCGCCCTGGTCCGGGTAGCCCTCGGGGTGGCCCGGGCTGCCGGCGCCCTGGCCACGGTCACCGTCGTACGGCGCGTTCATGGTTACCCCACCTCATCGTCCCCGGGCCCACCGGCCACGACATCGCTCAACGGTCCACTCTCTCACCCGTGCCGGACGGGTCGGTGCTTTCCGGTGCGGTGTCCGGTGTCGGGTCACTCGGGTGCTCCGGGTCGTCTGCCCCGGACTCCGCGCCGGACTCCCCTTCGGGACCCTTCTCGGAGTCTTCGGTGTCCTCAGTGTCTACGGTGCCGTCCGTGTCCTTGTTCACGCCGTCGGCCTCGGGACCGTCCTCCGGCTCTTCCTCGCTCTGTTGGGCGGCGGCGCGCTTGCGCTGCGTGTACATCCGGAATCCGGCGAGCACGAGCAGCAGAACGCCACCGCCGATGACCAGCATCACTGTGGACGTGATCTCGGTGACCTTCACTTCGAAGCGGACCTTGGGGCCGTACGCCTGGCCGTCCTTCGTGTACAGCTGGGCGACCACCTCCACCGGACCGTTGGCCTTGGTCGAGGTGGTGAACTTCACCGACTGGCTGTGCTCGCCCGCGACATGGATCGGCTGCTCGTCGTAGGGGCCGTCACCGATCTTGAGGCGGGTGGGCTGGCGCGAGGTGAGGCGCAGCACCAGGTTGTCGACGCCCTGCACGAGGTTGTTCTGCACGGTCACGGGGATCGTGGCGCTGCGCCCGGAGAGCTTCGCGTCGGACTTGTCGATCAGATGGACCAGGCCGGTGAGGTCGTTGAGGTACGAGTCCACGCCCTCGCGGAAGGTCACTCCCTGGGAGGCACGGCCCCGCCAGGACGTGGACATCCCACGGTCTATGGCCCGACCGAACGGGGTGACGACCCGGGACTTGTCGGTGAGGATCACCTGGAAGTTGTCGAGCGTGGTCTGCGTGCCCTGGATCCGCTCGAAGGCCGCTCGCGGCAGCTCCTGCTTGCGCAGCGACGACGGGTACGAGTGCGTGGAGGGCACCTTCGTGGTGGCGCCCTCGTCCGGCTTGGCCTGGGCGGCCGCGGACAGGCCCTGGGACTCGGACCAGTTTCCGTCTTGGAGAGCCTTGAGCGCCTGCGCCATCGTCTGGGCCTGGCTCCCGGATGGCATGCGCTGTGGGGCGACCACGATGCTGCGTTGCTCGTCCGGCTGCTGCAGGTTGATCATCAGGCTTTGGGCGAGGAACTTCTGTACCGCGCGGGTGGAGGTGTCGGCCTTCGTCATGTCGCCCTGGAACGCGGTCGACATCCGGGCGTCGGCGACTACCGCCGTCGTTCCGCCGCCGATGGGGCGCGCCGCGCTCGGCGTGTACGGCAGTCCGCCCGTCTCACGCAGGCTGTCGCTGCGGGCGATCACCTTGTCGGCACCGGCCGAGGTGGCCACCTTGACGATCGACGGGTCGACGGCACCGTCAGCGGGCCAGGCGAAATCGGTGCTCGGCTTCACATGAAGGATCGTGTCCACCGAGTCGGAGGCCACATCGGTGGCGTCCTTCAGGTGGCTCAGGGAACCGGTGACGTCCTTGCCGTTGTGGGCCAGCGACGCGAGATCGGGGTCGGCGAAGGGGAGGGCGACGACCTCCTTGTCCTGGACCGTCTTCTCCAGCTTGTCGAGCCAGGCCTTGGCCACCGCCTGGCTCTTGCCCTTCGTGGTTCTGTCGTCCTCGGTCCGGATCTGGTAGCCGTCCCTCATCGCGTCGACGGAGGCCAGCAGGTCCGGGTCGAGCACCCAGGTGACGTCGAGGTCGCTGCCCAGGGACAGCATCTGGTCCAGGCGGCCGCCCGGGGAGATCTCCTTGGCCAGGTCGTCGTTCTTGAAGACGGGCGTCTGCTGCTCGTCCGAGCCGGTTTCCGCCGTGAGGTGGACCGTGGAGATGAGCGGCCAGAGGTACGTCGTCTTCGTCTTCGTGTCCGCCGCCTCGGGCTGCCACGGCAGGAACGTCCGCTGGATGCCGAGGATCTGGTCCCATGGCTGGGCGGCGGTCCGGCCCGTGAGCGAGACACCGAGCTGGTAGACCCCGTCGGAGCCCAGGTCCAGCTCCTTGACCGGCACCGAGATGCTGAAGTGCTGAGAGCCGCCCGCCGCGATCTTGGAGAACTTCGCGACGTACTTTCCGCCGACCTCCGGGGCGTCCAGTCCCAGCTGGAACCCGGTGCGCTGTGCGGCGCTGTCGATGGCGGAGCGGCTGCTCAGGGACGGTCCCACGCGCAGGCCCACATGGGCATCCGTGACCGTCTGCTTGCCGTTGTTGGTGACGGAGCCGGAGACGGTGATCGTGTCGCCGTCCGTGGGAGCGCTGGGGCTGAGCGAGTCGAGGGAGACGTCGACCGTGCTCGACCCGGTGGCGTCGGTCACGGAGGTCTTGTCCGCGGCGGCCGCGGATGTGCCGATGGGCACCTGGAGCAGCCCCGCCAGCAGGGGTACCCCGGCCAGCAGTGCGCCGCTACGCCGGAGCCACCGGCGGGCAGGTGAGGGACTCGTCCCCTGGAAGTCTGCCGCCTCGGCCACGCGCTCGCCCGTCCCTCGTCGTCGTCAGTGGTCGTCGGAATGTGCGTCCACGCATGGTAACGATGCGCGCTGAGGGTAAGTGCCGCGGAGTGCTCGACAAGATCGGGGGACAGGGCCGACTGTCCTGTATGTGCGCCTATTGAAGCCCGTAGACGGAGGGGGTGCCTGTGCACGTTTTATGGAGGCGCCGGCGGGTGCCTCGGCCACGTACCCTTTTCTGTTGTGCCGAACGCCAACGAAGACAACCCCAGTGCCCTGAGTCAGGTGCAGCACCGCGCGGTGATTGAACTGCTGCGGGTGTCCCCTGTCGCCGACGACCTCGCCCGCCGTTTCCAGGAAGCCGGGTTCTCGCTCGCCCTGGTCGGCGGCTCGGTCCGGGACGCGCTCCTTGGCCGACTCGGCAACGACCTGGACTTCACGACCGATGCCCGGCCCGAGGACGTACTGAAGATCATGCGGCCCTGGGCGGACGCAGTGTGGGAAGTCGGGATCGCCTTCGGCACGGTGGGCGCGCAGAAGGACGCCGTCGTGGACGACGTACAGCAGTCGTTCCAGATCGAGATCACGACGTACCGGTCCGAGGCGTACGACCGGACCTCGCGCAAGCCCGAGGTGTCCTATGGCGACTCCATCGAGGAAGACCTGGTGCGCCGGGACTTCACGGTGAACGCGATGGCGGTGGCTCTGCCCGAGAAGAAGTTCGTCGACCCGCACGGCGGCCTGGACGATCTGGCGACTCGCATTCTGCGCACCCCGGGGACCCCAGAGGAGTCCTTCTCCGACGATCCGCTGCGGATGATGCGGGCCGCGCGGTTCGCGGCGCAGCTCGACTTCGAGGTGGCCCCCGAGGTCGTCGCGGCGATGACGGACATGGCCGGCCGCATCGAGATCGTCTCGGCCGAGCGGGTGCGGGACGAGCTGAACAAGCTGATCCTTTCCGCGCACCCGCGCAAGGGCCTGGCGCTGCTCGTCGACACCGGGCTCGCCGACCATGTGATGCCGGAGCTTCCCGCGCTGCGGCTGGAGAGCGATGAGCACCACCGGCACAAGGACGTCTACGAGCACACGCTGATCGTCCTGGAGCAGGCGATGGCGCTGGAGGAGGAAGGCCCCGATCTGACGCTCCGGCTCGCCGCGCTGCTGCATGACATCGGCAAGCCGCGGACACGTCGCTTCGAGAAGGACGGGCGGGTCTCCTTCCACCATCACGAGGTGGTCGGCGCCAAGATGACCAAGAAGCGGATGACGGCGCTCAAGTACCCCAACGATCTCGTGAAGGACGTCTCGCGTCTGGTCGAACTTCACCTGCGCTTCCACGGATACGGAACCGGCGAGTGGACGGACTCTGCGGTCCGTCGCTACGTACGTGACGCGGGCCCGCTCCTCGACCGCCTCCACAAGCTGACCCGCTCCGACTGCACCACGCGGAACAAGCGGAGGGCGACCGCACTCTCCCGCGCGTACGACGGCCTGGAGGAGCGCATCGCCCAGCTCAAGGAGCAGGAAGAGCTGGACGCGATCCGTCCCGACCTCGACGGCAACCAGATCATGGACATCCTGGGCATCGGCCCGGGCCCGGCCATCGGTCAGGCGTACAGGTTTCTGCTCGAGCTGCGGCTGGAGAATGGCCCCATGGGGCACGACGCGGCGGTGGCTGCGCTCAAGCAGTGGTGGGCCGAGCAGGACTGAGGCTCATGGAACGGGGTCATGTTTCACGTGAAACATGACCCCGGGCGACGCGAAGGGGCGGTGTTTCACGTGAAACACCGCCCCTTCGCTGAATCCCCTACTTTGCGGAGTATGGCGTCAGGCAGAGGGTGAAGTCGCTGCTGCCGCTCTGGGTGTACTCGGCGTACTTGGTGCGGTCGCAGCCGGAGTCGTCGGTCTTCTTCTGCGCCACCTTGTACTTGGCCTTGGAGCTGCTGCAGTCCACGACCTTGAGGCCAGGGTGGGTGGCATTGTTCGGGTCGCTGATGCTCATGCAGTCGCCGACCTTGGCTGTGTCGGGGTCGTGGCGGCTCGCGAGGTAGCCGACGCCGGCGGCTATGAGGCCGACGACGACGATCCCGATGCGCAGATACTGCTTGATGCCGCGCTTCGGACGCTGCGGCGGGACCGGGGCGTACGGGGCGGTCGCCTGCTGCGGAAAGCCGGGCTGGCCGGGCTGCTGGGGATAGCCGGGCTGCTGCGGGTAACCCTGCGGCGGTTGCTGGCCGTACAGGGCCTGACCCTGGGGCGGCTGGCCCTGGGCGAACGGGTTCTGGCCCTGGGGCGGCGGAGTGGTCACTTTGGGGTCCCCCTAGAACGTAGGCGCGTGACGCGAATAAGACGCACGTAAGTTATCGGGACCCTGTGACAACCTAGTAGCCCGGAGGGGCTCTGTGGCACTGATGTGACACTTACTGCAACTCAAAGCGGGCCATAGCGACAGCATTTGCTGCTTAGAGCGTCGCCACGGCAACGGCGAGGGAAGCCGAGTGTCGGAAGGTTCAGTGCGGCCGCCGCAGCCGCCCCCACGTACGCACCTACGTGTCCTGCGTGGGCGCGCTCCTCTGTGACTGCACAAGCTCACCCAGCTCCAACCGTCTTATCGCGGGCGTACGAGAGCCTTGAGGAGCGCCTCGAGCCGCTCCCGGAGAGGGAGAGCTGACTCGATCTGTCCGACCTTGACAACACCGTGATACGGCTGTGGCCTTGCTCAAAAGTGGCGGGCCGGGCAGGGGAATGTCACAGGAAGGAGGCGCCTTGCTTCATGTGAAACTTGGCGCCTCCTTCCCACGAGCCTGGGTGGGCATTAGAGGGGGCATTCCCTGCCCGGCGGCGATGTATCAGAGAGCCATCGCGCTATTCCGCCCCTACCTACACGTTGTGAAGGTAGTAGTCGATGACAGCGCCATAGTTGTCGGCCACCATGTACTGCTTCTTGTCGACCTGGAAGACGCTCCCGTGAAACCCAATCGAGCCCTCCCAGATGACCGAGGCGTTGGCGTGGTGTCCGTGATGGCAGCGGGTAGGGTGAAGCGTACAAAATTCCCACGTGCCCAGCGACTTCTTCGGGATGTCGTGGGAAAGGCTGATGACGCCGCTGAGGTTCTTCTTGCTGGCTTCGGCGTAATTCGCCTTGGTGATGTCTGTCCCGTTGCTGTGGAAGTTCACCGACAGGTTGAGCTTTATGACCTTTACGTTGAAGAGCTTTATGTAGGCGGTGTACGTCACCGTGTGGTTTCCGCTGGGCAGTGGCCTGCTTGCGCTGGTGGAAAGGTCGCTGACGGTGCGCTCTTGCCCAATGGTGACGTCGCCGTTGCGCAGCGAGGTCGTACTGCTGGTGTTCCGGGCGTAGGCAGAAGCTCCGTTGCCCTGGTCTGCGCTCTTGTCGAAGAGCGACTTGAGCAGGGCCGGGTCGTGGAGGTAGCCGATGAACTTGTTCTGCTCGGCCCGCGGTAGGTGCTGGAATTGCTTGAGGGCCTCAGCTGCACCCTCCTCGTGGGAGTGACGCAGATATTTGGCGTATGCGGCCGGGGTGGCTGCGGGATCGGTCTGCTTGGCCACGGTCTGCTGCGCCTCAGCGGCGGAAACCTGTGATGCGGTGCCAGCGAGGATGGCGACGGTACTGAGGGCTGCTGCTATTCCGTGCGAGGTACGAGTCTTCATGAACGTTCCCCGATTTCTGGAGTGAAAATCTCCTGGTCGTGTGCTCGGGTTGGTCATCTCCGGGCGCGAATCGAGATCTTTGCAGCCAATCACCCAATGAAACAAGGGAGTTGAGGTTCACCAGAGGTTTCTGACACTCAGTGCGCGCCAGATTGGGACATACAAGCTGCAATTGATGCGTAGATAACGGCAATTATGGCCACCAGAGTCACCGACTGCCCGTCAGAAGGCAGCATCAGAGCGGCTACTCCAGCCGCTCCTACGAACGCCACATTGAACAGTACGTCGTACACGGAGAAGATCCGGCCGCGGAAGCCGTCGTCGACCGAGGACTGCACGATCGTGTCCGTGGCGATCTTCGCGCCCTGTGTGGTCAGGCCGAGGACGAAGGCGGCGACCAGCGTGGGCGTAGGGGCGAACGGCAGGCCGAGCGCGGGCTCCAGGATCGCGGCGGCACCCGCACACGCGACGATCCAGCCGCCGGCGCCGAGCCGCCCGACCGCCCAGGGCGTCACCACGGCCGCGGCGAAGAAGCCCGCCCCGGAGATGCCCACGGCCAGTCCCAGCAGGGCCAGACCGTCGTCCGAGCTGGACGACCAGGCGTACCGGCAGAGCATCAGCACCATGACCAACAGGGCGCCGTAGCAGAAGCGCATCAGCGTCATCGACACGAGCGCCCAGGCCGCCTCCCGACGCGGGGGCCCGGCGAGATGGCGTACGCCCTCCGCGAGGCCACGTGCGGTGCCGACGAGCGCCGTCGCCAGATGTGGCGGCACCAACTCCTCATCGGGGCCGAGCAGTTCCGGGGCGATGCGCAGGGAGGCGAGCGCCGCGCAGAGGTACAGGACCGCCCCGACGAGGACGACCGCCGCGTCGGAGTCCGAGGCGACCAGCCGTACGACGAACGCGAGACCTCCGCCCAGGGTCGCGGCGAGTGTTCCGGCGGTCGGCGAGAGGGAGTTGGCCATCACCAGGCGGTCCGAGTCGACGACGCGGGGCAGCGCGGCCGAAAGGCCGGCCAGGACAAAGCGATTGACCGCGGTGACGCACAGGGCGGAGGCGTAGAAGAGCCAGTCGGGGACGTGGCTCAGCATCAGGAGGGCCGTCACGCAGGCCAGCGCCGCCCGCAGCAGGTTGCCGTACAGGAAGACCTGCCGGCGGCGCCAGCGGTCCAGCAGGACGCCGGCGAAGGGGCCGACGAGGGAGTACGGGAGCAGCAGTACGGCCATGGCGGAGGCGATCGAGGCCGCCGAGGTCTGCTTCTCCGGCGAGAAGACGACGTAGGTGGCGAGCGCGACCTGGTAGACCCCGTCCGCGCCCTGGGACAGCAGCCGTATGCCGAGCAGGCGTCTGAAGCCCTGGAAGCGCAGGAGGACGCGCAGGTCACGCACGACAGCCATGGGGCACAGCGTCTCAGATGAGTTTAGGTTTTCCTGGGTGGGGCTGGGTTTTCGCCCCGGTGGAAAAGAGATCTCGGCTGCCGGTGTCTGGGCCCCAGGAGGTGGCGTGGGCGTGCAGGTGGAAGCCTGCGCCGAGTCTGGCCCCATACGGCTCGTGCCGGGTGGGGGTGCTCATCGTGTGCGGTGCCTGCCGCCTGCGCCACCGCCGGGTGCGGTGGGTGGGTGGCTGGGGCGTCCGCCCCGCCGGACGCTTTCCACCCGGACCACTGCCGACGGCCGGAATCGGTGCCGGTGGTGGTCCGGGTGGGGCGGGGACCCTGCGTCGCTTCCTGGGCACAGGGCATCTTCTCGTCGGCCCCGCCTTCGTCCGGTCCACAGGCCGAACCTGCGGACCGGACGGGGGTGGGGCCGGGTGGGGGGTGTGCCGGACCGGCTGGTCCAGTTCCTCAACCGTGCGGCGGAGCGTATAGCTGCCGTCGGTGCGGTTAAGGACGGTGTGGGGTTGGTGTTGGAGGCCGCGGGCGCCGATCCGCTGCCAGGCCGCGACATCGCGGTCAGCGCTGTAACGGCAGGCCGGGTTCGGGCAGGTGGCCCATTTCCAGCCGCGTTCGGGACGGTCGGGGGCGGCGTGGTGGCGGAAGGCGGTCAGGCAGCGGGGGCAGTACTTCGACGTCCCCCGCGCGGGCACGATGACCACCGCGATGCCGTGCCGGGCTGCGGCGTGGACGGTGGCGGTGACGATCTGGCCGCGGACACTGGAGGACAGGCGGGTGTTGAGGGTGCGGCCCTTGCCCCGGGCCTCCATGTCCCGCAAATCTTCGAGGTAGATGACGCTCGCCTCGGCGGCCCGCGCGTGGTCCACCATGAAGCGGGCCGCTGCCTGGGCGAGTGCCCGGTTCAGCCGTTCACGCCGTCGGCTGACCCACCGGTGCTCGGTCCGCAGCACGGCCAGTTTGGCCACGTCCATCGGGTCGGGGCGGGAGCCTTGGGTGTGGTGGCCCTCGATGAGGATGTCCAGGTGGGCGGTCTTGGTCCACAGCTGTTCGGCTTCGATGCGCAGCCGGTCGGCTTTCGCCAAGGCCCCGTCCACGTGGAGGAACACGGGCCTACCGTCGGTGAGGACGGCGGGCTGGGTGCCGCCGGTGAGGGTGAGGGTGCCGCCGGTGAGGAGGGTGTTCAGCCCGTAGTCGAAGGCCACCGCACGGGTGTGGCCGTCCCGTCGGCTCTTCGGGGCAGCGGCGGTGTACGCGAGATCGATGCGTACCTGGCCGCTACGCAGGCGCAGGGTGGGGGCGTGCAGGGCGGCCGTCGCGTCGACGGTCGGGGGCAGCCGGAAGCGCAGGATCACCGGACGCCAGTCGGTACGCGAGCGCGGGTCGGGACGCACAGGGAGGCGTACCGTCAGCACCCCGTAGTGGGCGGGGTCGTCCTCGCAGCGGGTCAGCGTGGTCAGCTGCTTGTCCGCGGCGGCCAGGACCACCTGACGGCCTGCGCCCGGAGCGGCCTCCAGCTCGGACACATCCGCAGGCATCCGGTGACGGGCGGCGATGAAGCGCTGCACCTGGCGGGTGCGTCCCCGCAGGACCGACACGGGCACCGCAGCGCCGTCCGGACATGTCTCCCGCAGCGCCTGCCACTCCGCATCGGTACGCCGCAGCGGATCAGAATTGTCAGCGGGCCAGGTGGCCAGGACGGCGTCCACGATGCGGGAACGCCAGTGGGCCGAGCGCAGTACTCTTCCGGCCTGTTCCTCGGCGATCCTGCGCACCCGGTCCGGCACATACCGCCCCTCGGGCACAGCAGCGGTCCAGCCCAGCGTGCGCAACGCCATCCATGCGTTCGACGGCAGTTTCTCTCCCGACGGGGCGCGCCCGGAAGCGAGCTGCTCGATCTCCGGCCGCGACCAATGCCCGGCGATCACGGCGGCGGCCATCGACTCCACCAGACCGGTCAGCCAGCCCACCCGCACCGCGAGCCGCGTCGTGTTCAGCACCTCACCGGTGACCGTGTCCAGGCCCCGGAAAGCGGACGCGGTAGCACACGCGACCCGCTCCGTCTCCTCTTCCCCCACCACGATCTTCCGCCGCACACCACCCACCCCCGCCCCGATGACTCAGCTGTCCGACGATCGGACTGACATACCCAACGAACCCAACCCCACAAAGTCACACCCGACCGGGCGCAACCCACAAGAACCACAGCAACACCAGGAGAAGCAGGCCAATCGAGGCACTGCTGCTGACCATCACATACGAGGAGGGTCCCCGGGCAGAATGCCCAGGGACCCTTAACAGCCTTCTACGAGACGAGTTTTAGCGCAGAGCGCCGTGTCTCGCTTAGCGCTCGACCTCGCCCTTGATGAACTTCTCGACGTTGTCGTAGGCCTCGTCGTCGAAGTACTGGACCGGCGGGGACTTCATGAAGTACGAAGACGCCGACAGGATCGGGCCGCCGATGCCGCGGTCCTTGGCGATCTTCGCGGCGCGCAGGGCGTCGATGATGACACCCGCGGAGTTCGGGGAGTCCCAGACCTCGAGCTTGTACTCCAGGTTCAGCGGGACATCACCGAAGGCACGGCCCTCGAGGCGCACGTAAGCCCACTTGCGGTCGTCCAGCCAGGCCACGTAGTCCGACGGACCGATGTGGACGTTCTTCTCGCCCAGATCGCGGTCGGGGATCTGCGAGGTGACAGCCTGCGTCTTCGAGATCTTCTTGGACTCCAGGCGGTCGCGCTCCAGCATGTTCTTGAAGTCCATGTTGCCGCCGACGTTGAGCTGCATGGTGCGCTCAAGACGGACACCGCGGTCCTCGAACAGCTTCGCCATCACACGGTGCGTGATGGTCGCGCCGACCTGCGACTTGATGTCGTCGCCGACGATCGGGACGCCGGCCTCGGTGAACTTGTCCGCCCACTCCTTGGTGCCGGCGATGAAGACCGGGAGGGCGTTGACGAAGGCGACCTTGGCGTCGATGGCGCACTGGGCGTAGAACTTCGCCGCGTCCTCGGAACCGACGGGCAGGTAACAGACGAGGACGTCGACCTGCTTGTCCTTGAGGATCTGGACCACGTCGACCGGGGCCTCGGCGGACTCCTCGATCGTCATGCGGTAGTACTTGCCCAGGCCGTCGAGGGTGTGGCCGCGCTGGACCGTGACGCCCTTGTTCGGGACATCGCAGATCTTGATGGTGTTGTTCTCGCTGGCACCGATGGCGTCGGAGAGGTCGAGTCCGACCTTCTTCGCGTCGACGTCGAAGGCGGCGACGAACTCGACGTCACCGACGTGGTAGTCCCCGAACTGGACGTGCATCAGACCGGGCACCTTGGCCGCCGGGTCGGCGTCCTTGTAGTACTCGACGCCCTGTACCAGCGAGGCGGCGCAGTTGCCCACGCCGACGATGGCTACGCGAACCGAACCCATTCCGGTTGCTCCCTGTGTGTATCGGTGAAACCCCGAACGGGCCTCACGTGGCGGTGTCGTCGGACGGATCCGGCCGGGTGCTGTCCCGGTGCCGGGGCAGGCCGCCCGTCTCTCCAGATGTGTTGTCCTGCTGAGCGGAGCCTTCGGAGGCGGAACTCTTGACGTCCCGTCCCGCCCGCTCGCTCTCGATGAGCTCGTTCAGCCAGCGCACTTCGCGCTCCACGGACTCCATTCCGTGGCGCTGGAGCTCAAGCGTGTAGTCGTCGAGGCGCTCCCGGGTGCGCGCCAGGGAGGCGCGCATCTTCTCCAGGCGCTCCTCCAGCCGGCTGCGGCGGCCCTCCAGTACGCGCATGCGTACGTCGCGCGACGTCTGCCCGAAGAAGGCGAAGCGAGCGGCGAAGTGCTCGTCCTCGTATGCGTCGGGACCCGTCTGCGAAAGCAGCTCCTCGAAGTGGTCCTTACCTTCCGCCGTCAACCGGTAGACGATCTTGGCGCGGCGCCCTGCGAGTGGAGCTGCGAGGGCGTCCTCGGAGGTGAACCCCGATTCCTCGATCAACCAGCCGTTGGCGACCAGCGTCTTGAGGCAGGGGTAGAGCGTCCCGTAGCTGAAAGCACGGAACACACCCAGTGACGTATTGAGTCGTTTGCGCAGCTCATAGCCGTGCATCGGGGACTCGCGGAGCAGGCCGAGTACGGCGAACTCGAGGATCCCGGAACGCCGGCTCATCGTCGCCTCCTCCCTGTCGCTGCCTCGTCGGCACGGTCTTTATGCCGTGCTGATGTATCGACTCGATACATCAGCACGATAGAACGGTCATCCGGATGCGACAAGAGGGGTCACGGTGAACGGCGTCACATCACCGATTCATACGAAGCGAGTTGCCTGATTTGGGGTGAACTTTGGCCCTAGGTGGGTTTTGGCGGTGCGTAGTCTGTGCGGCATGCACACCACCGGGAACCGAGTGACGCCTGAGGGCGTCATCGTCTTTGGTGCAGTACGGGTGAATGCGCAAACGACCGCATCCGTACTTCGGGGGGACCGGAAACCAGCCGCCGTTTCCAGGCGCCCATGGGTGCGCCTGCCCGAGGAGTAATCGTTCGATGAGCGAGCACCGTCGCAAACTGCCGCAGCCGCAGGAAGGCGGACGTGCCGCGGCCCGACGCGGCCCGTCCGGCGCGTCCTCCGGTCGCCGTGCGGCACCGCGAGGCGCCACCGGGTCTCCTTCCGACTCCTATGGGTCGGGGGGTGAAGAGCGCCCGTACGGTGGCCGTGCCGAGGCCCGGCGGGCGGCACAGAGAAGTAGTGGCGGAGGCCGAAGGAGAGCGGCCGACGGCGCGGGTCGAGGCGGCCCCGGAGGCGGTGGTGGCCGACGCGGTGGCCCGCCGGGGCCGAACGGGCCGGGACGCGGCCGAGGCCGTGCCCCCGGGCCTGCCAAGAAGCGCTTCATCGACTACCCGCGCGCTGGCAAATACGGAGCGGCGCGGTGGGTCCCGTCCTGGAAGCTCGTGACGGGGCTGTTCATCGGCTTCTTCGGCAGCATGGTCGCGGTGGCCGGTATCGCGTACGCGATGGTGTCCGTCCCGAAGGTTGCCGACACCGCCAAGGCGCAGAACAACGTCTACTACTGGTCCGACGGCACCGAGATGGTCGCAACCGGTGGTGAGACCAACCGCCAGATCATCAACTACGACCAGATCCCCGCAGCGATGCGGTACGCCGTCATCTCGCAGGAGAACAAGACCTTCGAGACCGACAGTGGCATCGACCCGAAGGGCATCGCCCGCGCCCTCTTCAACATGGCCAAGGGTGGTCAGACGCAGGGCGGCTCGACCATCACCCAGCAGTACGTGAAGAACGCGATGCTGGACGACCAGTCGCAGACGGTCTCGCGGAAGTTCAAGGAGCTCTTCGTAGCGATAAAGGTCGGCGCCACGGTCAAGAAGGAAGACATCATGGCCGGCTACCTGAACTCCGCGTACTACGGTCGCGGGGCCTACGGTATCCAGGCGGCCGCGCGCGCGTACTTCAACAAGGACGCCGTCAAGCTGAACGCGAGTGAATGCGCCTTTCTCTCGGCGATGCTCAAGGGCGCTACGTACTACGACCCGGCGGGCGCGACGGAGTTCGACCCGGCCGCCACGGCCAAGGCCAACATGAAGCGCGCCACTGCCCAGTGGTCGGACACTCTGGACAAGGAGGTCGAGTACGGCCACCTGAGCGCCACGGAGCGGGCCAGGTACAAGGACCTCCCCAAGTGGCAGAACCCGCGGTCGAACACCCGGCTCAGCGGCCAGGTCGGCTACCTCGTCGACCTCGCCAAGGGCTACATCATCAACAACACAGACATCACGGCGAACCAGCTTCAGCAGGGCGGCTACTCGATTCACACGACCTTCGACAAGAAGAAGGTCGCAGCGCTCACGAAGGCCGTGGACAAGGTCCGCAAGGCCAACATCAAGCCCAAAGAACGCCCGACGACGGACACGCACGTCCAGTTCGGCGGGGCCTCGGTTGACCCGGACACCGGTGCGATTCAGGCCATATACGGCGGCGAGGACGCGACCAAGCACTTCACCAACAACGCCGACCAGACCGGTGCCCAGGTGGGTTCGACGTTCAAGCCCTTCGTGCTGGCGGCTGCCATGTCGTGGGGTGCCCGTGATCCCAAGGGCGACCCGGTCCAGGCGCAGGACGAACGCACCATCGTGTCTCCGAAGAGCCTGTACAGCGGTAAGAACAAGCTCAAGATCCAGGACTACGACCGCACTGACTGGAAGGACGACAAGGGCAAGGAGTGGCTGCAGAAGAACGACGGCGGGCGGTCGTACAACCCGCCCAGCTACAAGATCGACCTGCGTGAGGCGATGCGCGAGTCTGTCAACTCCGCGTATGTCCAGCTGGGTATGGACGTCGGCCTGGACAAGGTCAAGGAGTCCGTCCTGGGCGCGGGCATTCTGAAGTCGAGCCTTGCCGATGCCAACTATCCGTCCTTCTCTCTGGGTACGTCCTCCCCGAGCGCGATCCGTATGGCCGGTTCGTACGCCACTTTCGCGGCCAGCGGCAAGCAGCGCGATCCGTACTCGGTCGACAAGATCACCAGCAAGGACGGCACGGTCTTCCGGCACGAAGACGTCGCGAAGACGAAGCAGGCCTTCACCCAGAACGTCGCCGACAACGTCACGGACGTGCTGAAGACCGTGGTCGAGAAGGGAACCGGTACCAACGCCCAGCTGACCGGTCGTGAAGTGGCCGGTAAGACCGGTACCACCGACGGCAACAAGTCCGCCTGGTTCGTCGGGTACACCCCTCAGCTGTCAACCGCGATCGGCATGTATCGCATGGACGACAACGAGACCAACAAGAACCGTGAGTTCCTCCAGATGTACGGCACGGGCGGCGAGAAGACGATCCACGGTGCCTCGTTCCCGTCCCAGATCTGGCGCGACTACATGGAACAGGCGCTCAAGGGGCAACCCGCGGAGGACTTCCCGACCCCCGAGCCGATCGGCGAGATCCTCAACGACACCCCGAGCCCGAGCGTGACCCCCTCGCCCACTGATAGCGCCACCGAGAGTGCGACGCCGACCCCGACCCCCAGCGAGAGTCTGACATCTCCCTCACCCTCGGTGAGCGAGACCTGTAAGAAGTGGGACTTCAACTGCGGCAGTACCGGAGGGACGGACACGGGTGGCACGGACACCGGTGGAACGGACGGAGGAGTGACCGCCACACCGACGGAGACCACCAGCACTGGATCCACCAGAGGTAACGGCAACGGCAACGGTGGGATCTTCGGAGGGCCGACCGGATAGCCGCCTCCGTGTGTGTTTCACGTGAAACACGCCGTTTCACGTGAAACAAGGGCCGCTGCACCGACCAGGTGCGGCGGCCCTCGGCGTATTCCTAGCTGCGTACGGCAGGATGTGCGGCATGCCCAGTGCAGAGACGACGCGAGTGAGCGTGCACGAGCCGGAGCTGGTACGGCCGACCAAGGAGGACGAGGTCGCCGCGCGCGGCAGCGAGCTGATCGGCGGCCCCATCGGGCGACGAGCCCTGCTCGGGACGTCCTGGTGGACGCCCGTGCGGGTCGTCGCGCTCGTCGCGATCGGTATGTTCGCCCTCGGCATGGTGCAGAAGCTGCCGTGCTACGACGGCGCCTGGTTCTTCGGTGCCAGCTCGCAGTACACACACGCGTGCTACTCCGACATCCCGCACCTCTACCAGGGACGCGGCTTCGCCGACGGTCTTGTGCCGTACTTCGACAAGATCCCCGGCGACATGGACTACCTCGAGTATCCGGTGCTGACCGGTGTGTTCATGGAGGTCGCGGCCTGGCTCACCCCGGGCAGCGGGAGCATCCAGGACCAGGAGCAGATCTACTGGATGGTCAACGCCGGGATGCTGATGCTGTGCGCGGCGGTCATCGCCGTGTGCACCGCGCGCACCCACCGCCGGCGCCCTTGGGACGGCCTCCTGGTCGCCCTCGCGCCCGCCTTCGCGCTCACGGCCACCATCAACTGGGATCTCCTCGCTGTGGCCCTGCTGGCCGCCGCCATGCTCATGTGGTCGCGAGGCCGGGTTCTGGCGTTCGGCGTGCTGATCGGGCTTGCTACAGCCGCCAAGTTCTACCCGTTCCTGGTGCTCGGACCGCTCTTCCTGCTGTGCTGGCGGGCCGGCAAGTGGCGCGAGTTCGGAACCGCGCTGCTAGGCACTGTCGGCGCCTGGCTCGCCGTGAACCTTCCGGTGATGTACTTCGCGCCGGAGGGCTGGGCGAAGTTCTACAGCTTCAGCCACGACCGCGGGGTCGACTTCGGATCGGTGTTCCTGTTCATCTCACAGTGGCTGAAGATCACCATCACCTTCGAGACGGCGAACAACTGGGCGCTGATCATGATGCTGCTCATTTGCGTGGGCCTGACCGCGCTCACGCTCACCGCCCCGCGCCGCCCCCGTTTCGCCCAGCTCGCCTTCCTGATCGTCGCCGCCTTCATCCTCACCAACAAGGTCTACTCGCCCCAGTACGTGCTGTGGCTGGTCCCCCTCGCCGCGCTGGCCCGGCCGCGCTGGCGGGACTTCCTGATCTGGCAGGCGTGCGAGGTCGCGTACTTCCTGAGCATCTGGATGTACCTCGCGTATACGACCAGCGGGGACGCCCACAAGGGCCTGCCGACCGACGGGTACCAAGTCGCCATCGCCGTCCACCTGCTGGGGACGCTGTATCTGTGCGCCGTGGTCGTACGCGACATCTTCATGCCGGAGCGCGACATGGTGCGCCGAGCCGGTGACGACGATCCATCGGGCGGTGTCCTGGACGGTGCGGAGGACGTCTTCGTACTCGGGGCCGCAGCCCATCCGCCGCGGCACGCGGCGCACTTCGACGGGCCGCAGGTCGAGTGGGGCAGTCGGAGCGCGGCGGCCGGAGACAGTTCGCCCTGAGCGAACAGGGCGTAGGGAAGCCACGCAAAAGGCCGTACACGGTGTCCGTGTACGGCCTTTCTGCTGTGTCCGAGCGGGGCGAGCCCTGGGGTCAGCGTTCGACGATGCGGTCGAACTGCGTGGTGGTGTGCCGAAGATGGGCCACCAGCTCGTCGCCGACCTTCGGCTCCGTGGCGTCCGCGGGCACGAAGAGGATCGAGACCTGCATGTGCGGGGGCTCCGCGAACCAGCGCTGCTTGCCCGCCCAGACGAACGGCGAAAGGTTCCGGTTGACCGTCGCGAGGCCGGCGCGGGCCACGCCCTTGGCGCGCGGCATGACGCCGTGCAGCGCCTTCGGGGCCTCCAGTCCCACTCCGTGCGACGTACCGCCCGCCACGACGACCAGCCAGCCGTCGGAGGCGGCCTTCTGCTGCCGGTAGCCGAAGCGGTCGCCCTTGGAGACGCGTGTGACGTCCAGGACGGCCCCGCGGTACTCGGTTGCCTCGTGGTCCCCCAGCCACAGGCGCGTGCCGATGCGGGCGCGGAAGCGGGTCTGCGGGAACTGCTGCTGGAGACGGGCGAGTTCCTCGGCCTTGAGGTGGCTGACGAACATCGTGTGCAGCGGCAGACGGGCCGCGCGCAGACGGTCCATCCAGCCGATGACCTCCTCGACGGCGTCCGAGCCGTCGGTGCGGTCGAGCGGCAGGTGGATGGCGAAGCCCTCCAGCCGGACGTTCTCTATGGCCTGGTGCAGATGCGGCAGGTCCTGCTCGCTGACACCGTGCCGCTTCATCGAGGACATCACCTCGATGACGACACGGGCGCCCACGAGGCCGTACACGCCGTCGATGGACGACACCGAGCGGATGACACGGTCGGGCAGCGGTACGGGCTCCTCGCCCCGCCTGAACGGCGTCAGGACCAGTAGATCGCCGCCGAACCAGTCCTTGATCCGGGCGGCCTCGTATGTGGTGCCGACGGCGAGGACGTCGGAGCCGAGGCGGGTGGCCTCGTCGGCGAGCCGCTCGTGGCCGAAGCCGTAGCCGTTGCCCTTGCAGACGGGGACGAGACCCGGGAACTGCTCGGACACCTGCTTGTGGTGTGCCCGCCAGCGCGCGGTGTCGACGTAGAGCGTGAGCGCCATGGCCGGTCCCGGAACCTTTCTCGTGGCTGCGGTGTATCAGAGGTATGAAAGGAAATTGTGGCGGATTCGCCGGACCGACGGGGCGACGCCGTGCCGGAACATCGGCTCGGCATGCGGTTCGGGCTGGCTCAGCGGCGCGACATGTAGATGTCGAGCGCCTTGTGGAGCAGCTTGTTCAGCGGGAAGTCCCACTCGCCGAGGTACTCGGCGGCCTGCCCGCCCGTGCCCACCTTGAACTGGATCAGACCGAAGAGGTGATCCGTCTCGTCCAGCGAGTCGGAGATGCCGCGCAGGTCATAGACGGTCGCGCCGAGGGCGTACGCGTCGCGCAGCATCCGCCACTGCATCGCGTTCGAGGGCCGGACCTCGCGGCCGATGTTGTCCGAGGCGCCATACGAGTACCAGACGTGTCCGCCGACGACCAGCATCGTCGCGGCCGACAGGTTCACGCCGTTGTGGCGCGCGAAGTACAGCCGCATGCGATTGGGGTCCTCGGTGTTGAGGGCCGTCCACATGCGCTGGAAGTACGACAGCGGGCGGGGCCGGAAGTGGTCGCGCACGGCCGTGATCTCGTACAGCCGCTGCCACTCCTCCAGGTCCTGGTAACCGCCCTGGACGACCTCGACGCCCGCCTTCTCGGCCTTCTTGATGTTGCGGCGCCACAACTGGTTGAAGTTCCTGTGGACCTCTTCCAGGGAGCGGTTGGCCAGCGGCACCTGGAAGACGTAGCGGGGCTGTACGTCGCCGAAGCCGGCGCCGCCGTCCTCGCCCTGCTGCCAGCCCATGCGGCGCAGCTTGTCGGCGACCTCGAAGGCGCGCGGCTCGATGAAGTCCGCCTCGATGTCGCGCAGGCGCTTCACGTCCGGGTTCTGGATGCCGCCCTTGATCGAAGCTGCCTCCCAGCGCCGGATGATCACTGGCGGGCCCATCTTCACGGAGAAGGCGCCCTGCTGCTTGAGGTGCGCGAGCATCGGCTGCAGCCAGTCGTCGAGATTCGGCGCGAACCAGTTGATGACCGGACCCTCGGGCAGATAGGCGAGATAGCGCTTGATCTTGGGCAGCTGGCGGTACAGCACCATACCCGCGCCGACCATCTCGCCGGTCCTGTCGTCGAACCAGCCGAGGTTCTCGGAGCGCCACTCCGCCTTGACGTCTGCCCAGGCCGGGACCTGCATGTGGCTCGCCGCGGGCAGGCTCTGGATGTAGGCCAGATGCTGCTCTCGACTGATGGTCCTCAGGGTCAGGCTCATTCGGGGCGCTCCTCGGGCTGGTGTGTCCCCATGGGTACAGGGGCTCCGGCTCTCGCGCCGAAGCCTACTGCGCCCTGGGAGCGCCTCGAATGGCCGTATGGAACCTGCGCCCTGGGGACGGATGAAGAAGAGTCCCGGGGCCAGAGGAAAACGGGCGTTCGGGTTAGAAGAGGCCGCCGAAAAGGCCCCCGTGGGCCATGCCGAGGAAGAAGCCCACGGCCGACGCACCGAGCCCCAGGATCAGTCCGAAGCGCTCACGCGTCGTCTCGGAGATGAACTGCCCGTACGCGCCGGTGAGGATTCCGACCAGGCCGGCCCAGGAGCTGAGCAGATGCAGGCTGTCGAACATCGCCGTGACGAAGGCCGTGATCCCGAGCACCAGTGTCACCGCGAGCAAGGTGTCCTGGAGCGGATGGGCCTTGCCATCCGTGGCGAAGAGGGAGCCAGTGGAGCCGGTGGTGTTGGGTCGCAATACCTGTGCCATAGGGCACCTCCTGCGGAAGGCGGCGCATCGTAGCGCCATACACACCCGATGCGTACAGATTGACGGTCAACCCGCTCGGATTTCAACCGGAAGCCGGTGTGCAGGTAGTCTGTACCGTCTGCACCGGTGTCTGCCCAGGCCAAGGCCAGGTCACGACAGGGATTCCCGCTCGGTCTACCGACGGGGAGCCCGATTGTCAGTGGCGGCCGATACCGTTGCGTACGCATCACAACCCTCCTGCCACGGAACGACCGTGGCCGCTGAGTCCAAAGGAGGTGGGTTCCACATGCGTCACTACGAGGTGATGGTCATCCTCGACCCCGATCTCGAGGAGCGCGCTGTCTCCCCACTGATCGAGAACTTCCTCTCCGTCGTCCGTGAGGGCAACGGAAAGGTCGAGAAGGTCGACACCTGGGGCCGTCGTCGTCTCGCGTACGAGATCAAGAAGAAGCCCGAGGGCATCTACTCGGTCATCGACCTGCAGGCCGAGCCTGCGGTCGTCAAGGAGCTCGACCGCCAGATGAACCTGAACGAGTCGGTCCTCCGGACCAAGGTCCTCCGTCCCGAGACCCACTGAGCTCTGCTCAGCTGATCTCGGGCATCGAGTAGCACAAGCAGCCAGCAGCAAACCCGCCGAGAGGTTCCCCCATGGCAGGCGAGACCGTCATCACGGTCGTCGGCAATCTTGTCGACGACCCCGAGCTGCGCTTCACCCCTTCCGGTGCGGCGGTCGCGAAGTTCCGTGTCGCGTCCACTCCCCGCACCTTTGACCGTCAGACCAATGAGTGGAAGGACGGCGAGAGCCTGTTCCTGACCTGCTCGGTCTGGCGTCAGGCGGCGGAGAACGTCGCCGAATCGCTCCAGCGGGGCATGCGCGTCATCGTGCAGGGCCGGCTGAAGCAGCGGTCCTACGAGGACCGTGAGGGCGTCAAGCGCACGGTCTACGAGCTGGACGTCGAGGAAGTCGGCGCCAGCCTGAAGAACGCCACGGCCAAGGTCACCAAGACCACGGGTCGAGGCGGCCAGGGCGGTTACGGCGGCAGTGGCGGCGGCCAGCAGGGCGGCGGCTGGGGCGGAGGCTCCGGCGGCGGTCAGCAGCAGGGTGGCGGCGCTCCCGCCGACGACCCCTGGGCGACCAGCGCCCCTGCGGGTGGCAACCAGGGCGGCGGCGGTGGCGGCGGCTGGGGCGGAAGCTCCGGCGGCAGCGGCGGCTCCGGCGGCGGCTACTCGGACGAGCCCCCCTTCTAGGCCTCCGGGCCGAGGGTGGGTCGTACCCCCACTTCTTGATCACACAGGAGATACACCATGGCGAAGCCGCCTGTGCGCAAGCCGAAGAAGAAGGTCTGCGCTTTCTGCAAGGACAAGGTCACGTACGTGGACTACAAGGACACGAACATGCTGCGGAAGTTCATTTCCGACCGCGGCAAGATCCGTGCCCGCCGCGTGACCGGCAACTGCACGCAGCACCAGCGTGACGTCGCCACGGCCGTGAAGAACAGCCGTGAGATGGCGCTGCTGCCCTACACCTCCACCGCGCGATAAGGGAAGGGTGACCGACACATGAAGATCATCCTCACCCACGAGGTCTCCGGCCTCGGTGCCGCGGGCGACGTCGTTGACGTCAAGGACGGTTACGCTCGCAACTACCTGATCCCGCGGAACTTCGCGATCCGCTGGACCAAGGGCGGCGAGAAGGACGTCGAGCAGATTCGTCGTGCTCGCAAGATCCACGAGATCGCGACCATCGAGCAGGCCAACGAGATCAAGGCCCGCCTCGAAGGCGTCAAGGTCCGCCTGGCCGTTCGCTCCGGCGACGCCGGTCGTCTCTTCGGTTCCGTCACCCCGGCCGACATCGCCTCGGCGATCAAGGCTTCCGGTGGCCCCGAGGTCGACAAGCGCCGCATCGAGCTGGGCGCGCCGATCAAGACCCTCGGCGCCCACGAGACGTCCGTGCGTCTGCACCCCGAGGTTGCCGCCAAGGTCAACATCGAGGTTGTCGCTGCCTGAGTGCAGCGCTCGGCATAGCTGAGAGAAGGGCCGCACCCCTCAGGGTGCGGCCCTTCTGCGTTTCGCGAGCGTGAGGCTGCGTCTCACGCGGATGTCGGCGCTCGCTGTTTCACGTGAAACGGGGGTTTCACGTGAAACGGTCAGCGCGTCGCGCCCGTGACGATCCAGCGCCCCGATCGAGAACGCAGCCACAGGGTCAGCATCCGCATCGTCATCATGAGCGTCATCGCACCCCAGAGCGCGGTAAGACCGCCCCCGAGTGCCGGGACGAGCAGCGCGACGGGAGCGAAGACCGCCAGGGTGAGCAGCATGGCCCACGCCAGGTATGGTCCGTCCCCCGCTCCCATCAGGACTCCGTCCAGGACGAAGACGATGCCGCAGATCGGTTGCGAGACGGCCACCATCAGCAGGGCGGGCAACGCGGCGTCTCGCACGGTCGAATCACTGCTGAAGAGGGGCAGGAAGAGGGGGCGAGCGGCGATGACCAGCAGGCCGAGTACGACCCCGGTGGCGATGCCCCACCGCACCATGCGCCGGCAGGCCTCGCGGGCGCCTTGGGCATCGTCCGCGCCGAGATACCGCCCGATGATGGCTTGTCCGGCGATGGCGATCGCGTCGAGTGCGAAGGCGAGCAGACTCCACAGCGAGAGGACGATCTGGTGTGCTGCCATCTCGGCGTCCCCGAGCCGAGCGGCGACTGCCGTGGCGATCATGAGAATGGCCCGCAGCGACAGCGTGCGCACGAGCAGCGGAGCACCGGCCTGGGCGCTGGCCCGTATCCCGGCGGAATCCGGTCGCAGCGAGGCACCGTGCTTCCGCGCTCCGCGGATGACGACGTACAGATAGACGGCGGCCATGCCGCACTGGGCGACGACGGTGCCCCAGGCGGAGCCTGCGATGCCCAGGTCGGCACCGTAGACGAGGCCCGCGTTGAGGGCGGCGTTGGCGACGAAGCCCCCGACGGCCACGTAGAGCGGGGTCTTCGTGTCCTGCAGTCCGCGCAGGACACCGGTGGCGGCCAGCACGACGAGCATGGCCGGGATGCCGAGCGTCGAGATTCGCAGATAGGTGGTGGCGTACGGGGCGGCGGTGTCGGAGGCACCGAACAGCGCCATGAGACTGGGTGCCGTCGGCAGGACGACGGCTATGACGGCTGCGCCGATCAGCAGGCCGAGCCAGATGCCGTCCATGCCCTGGCGAATTGCGGCCCGCAGATCGCCTGCGCCGACACGGCGGGCGACGGCGGCCGTGGTGGCGTAGGCAAGGAAGACGAAGACGCCCACGGCGGTCATGAGGAGCGCCGAGGCGACGCCGAGGCCGGCCAGCTGTGCGGTGCCGAGATGGCCGACGATGGCGCTGTCGGCCATCACGAAGAGAGGCTCGGCAACGAGTGCGCCGAAGGCCGGAACAGCCAGCGCGACGATCTCTCGGTCGTGCTGGCGGCGGGTGGCCCTGGGTGCCACGGGAGCCTGTGTCATGAGCACCAATCTAATCTTCCACAGGTAAGAGATGCAATGCCGAATGGACCCTTACTCAGCCTCTGGTGGGGTGGGCCGCCGCGTACCGTTTGCAGCGATCTTGATCCGACTGGGGAAGTTTTTCTTCTGCACAGCCGGTGGACGGGAAAGTGGCAGGTCAGGGCGGGTGTATCGCGGGGGCTGAGGGCTTGTTCACAGGGCTGTCCACCGGGTCGTGCACAGGTTTTGTGGGGTTCTCCACAGCATCCGGGCCGTCGTCCACATGGCCTGTGGATAACCAGATTGGCTGACGGTGCCCGCGGGCCTAACGTGGTGCGGCGCCCGCTCTCTCCTCCGTCCTCGGAAACCTGGCAAAACCGACGCGTCAGAACCGGAGTTGGGCATCTCAGTTGTCAGTGCCGTGCCGTAGAAATGAGGGGCACGGTTAGGTCCGCTCGGCGGACGGGAGGAGGTGGCTCGGTGAGTATTTCCGAGCCCTTGGACGACCCCTGGGCCGACAGTGGTCCCAGTGATCGTCTACCCTCTTCCCGCCAGCACAGCAACGGTGGCCGCGGCCGAGACGAGCAGCACGACCGCGACCGGGACAGTGGCTCGTGGGAGGGCGGCGGTTCGTCCTTCGAGCGCGTACCGCCCCAGGACCTGGACGCCGAGCAGTCCGTCCTCGGCGGCATGCTCCTGTCCAAGGACGCCATCGCCGATGTTGTCGAGGTCCTCAAGGGCCACGACTTCTACCGGCCGGCGCACGAGACCATCTACGGGGCGATCCTCGACCTCTACGCCAAGGGCGAGCCGGCCGACCCGATCACGGTCGCGGCCGAGCTCACCAAGCGCGGCGAGATCACGAAGGTCGGCGGCGCACCGTATCTCCACACCCTGGTGCAGACGGTCCCGACCGCGGCGAACGCCGAGTACTACGCGGAGATCGTGCACGAGCGTGCGGTCCTGCGCCGCCTGGTCGAGGCGGGTACGCGCATCACCCAGATGGGATACGCGGCCGACGGCGACGTCGACGAGATCGTCAACAGCGCCCAGGCGGAGATCTACGCGGTCACCGAGCAGCGCACCACCGAGGACTATCTGCCGCTCGGCGACATCATGGAGGGCGCTCTCGACGAGATCGAGGCGATCGGTTCGCGTTCGGGGGAGATGACCGGCGTTCCGACCGGCTTCACCGATCTCGACTCGCTCACCAACGGTCTGCACCCGGGCCAGATGATCATCATCGCGGCTCGTCCCGCCATGGGTAAGTCGACGCTGGCCCTGGACTTCGCGCGGGCCTGCTCGATCAAGCACAACATGCCCAGCGTGATCTTCTCGCTCGAAATGGGCCGCAACGAGATCGCGATGCGTCTGCTGTCGGCCGAGGCCCGCGTGGCCCTGCACCACATGAGGTCCGGCACGATGACCGACGAGGACTGGACCCGGCTCGCCCGCCGTATGCCGGACGTCTCGGCGGCCCCGCTCTACATCGACGACTCCCCGAACCTGTCGATGATGGAGATTCGCGCCAAGTGCCGTCGCCTCAAGCAGCGCAGCGACCTGAAGCTCGTGGTCATCGACTATCTGCAACTGATGCAGTCGGGCGGCAAGCGGTCCGAGAGCCGCCAGCAGGAAGTCTCCGACATGTCGCGAAACCTGAAGCTGCTGGCGAAGGAGCTGGAGCTGCCGGTGATCGCGCTGTCGCAGCTCAACCGTGGTCCCGAGCAGCGTACGGACAAGAAGCCCATGGTTTCCGACCTGCGTGAGTCCGGATCGATCGAGCAGGACGCGGACATGGTGATCCTGCTGCACCGCGAGGATGCGTACGAGAAGGAGTCACCGCGCGCGGGCGAGGCGGACATCATCGTCGGCAAGCACCGTAACGGTCCGACGGCCACGATCACGGTGGCCTTCCAGGGCCACTACTCGCGCTTCGTCGACATGGCGCAGACCTGATCCGACGCCTTGTAGGGTCTCGCGGCTGATGTCGTAATCTCACGGGCCGTGTCGTACCGATGTCGTATACGACATCACCTTGAGACTAGCGCGTGGGTGCTGCTGCTCAGCGCCTCGTCTCGTACCTGGTCAGGACCACGCCGCCGGGAAACGTCCGCGTCTCCACCAGGTTCAGGTTCACCCAGCTGTCCAGCGCGGTGAAGAACGGCGTGCCGCTGCCCACCAGGACCGGATGGGCGGCGATCGCGTACTCGTCGATCAGCCCGGCGCGCATGGCCGCCCCGGCGAGCGTTGCGCCGCCGATGTTCATTGGGCCGCCGTCCTCGGCCTTGAGCCGGGTGATCTCGGCGATCGCGTCGCCGGTGACCAGACGGGTGTTCCAGTCGACCTTGTCGATCGTCGAGGAGAACACCACCTTCGGCGTGTCCCGCCAGTTCCGCGCGAACTCGATCTCCGCCGGGGTGGCGTTGGGCTGCTGGTCGCCGGTCGGCCAGTAGGAGCTCATCGTCTCCCACAGCTTGCGCCCATACAGCGACAGGCCACTCGCCTGCTCGTGGTCGAGCCACCACTGGAACAGCTCGTCGCTCGGCGGTCCGCTCCAGCCGATGTCGTCGCCGGCCGCGGCGATGTAGCCGTCCAGGGTCAGGTTCATGCCGTAGATCAGTTTCCGCATGGCTCAGCCTTCCGTTCGTGGGTGTCCGGCGTATAGACCAGCGCGGCGCGGGAAACTCATCGGTGCGCGATCTGGGCTCGCCGGTAGCCCTCGTGCTCGGGGCTCAGCGTGGTGTACTCGGCCGACTCGGACAAGCCGCCTGATCTCGACCTCGCCCTCGCGAGGAAATGCCACGGATTTGAGACTGATCATGGATGACAAGGCCGTGAGACAGCCAAGAACGCCCAGGTCACGCAAGATCGACATGTCACGAGCGGCGAGACCCTACACGCCTGCAGGCTCACATTTCCGATGTCCCGCCGACCTCACCGACCCCTGCATGAACGAGGCTGCCTGGAGGGCGGGCGATGGGGTCGGCTCAGGTTGAAGGATCCGGCGCGGGCACCACTGGCTGTGACCACCAAGACGGCTGTCTATCCGCGATCTGAACTTGGCTTGGCAGTGCCGTCTGAGGTTGTTTCGGGTTTCGTGTAGAGGACCTCGCGGGCCTGCTCCGCGGCGCGGATCATGCTCTCGCCGACGAAGTCGACGAAGCGGGCGATGTTCTCGAGGCGGACGGCGGCCGGGGTGCCGGGGCCGAGGATGCTGACGCCCTGCCGTGCGGTCTCGGCGAGCTGGGCGTGGGACCGGGCGCTGGCGACCATCCCCTGGTACCAGACGTCGTCGTCGACGACGTAGCGCTCGCGGCGGCGTTCGTCCCGTTCCCGGCGGATGAGGCCCATGCTTTCGAGGAGCGTTATCGCTTTGGAGATAGACGCCGGGCTCACCTGGAGGCGCTGGACGAGTTCGGACGCGGTGAGGCTGCCCGCGTCGGTGGAGTAGAGGGACGCCAGCACTCGGGACGTCATCTTGGGCAGGCCCGATTGCATGAAGACGGTCGTGAACGTCTCCTCGTACTCGCGCACGGCCTCGGCGTCGCGTCCGTAGGCCTGCGGGGGCGTCCCCGGCCCCCGGGGCGCGGCCTGCCTGCGCCGGTGGGCGCGGTGTTCGGTGGCGCGGTGGGCCAGGTCGGCGCGGTAGGCGGTGGGGCCGCCGTTGCGCGTCACCTCGCGCGTGATCGTCGAGGTGGGGCGGTCGAGGCGTCTGGCGATCTCCGCGTAGGCGTGGCCGTCGGCCAGTCCCAGCGCGATCTGCTGGCGTTCCTGCTGGGTGAGTCTGCCTCCCGGCATCGCGGTCTCCTTCGTGGTCCTTGGTGTCTCGAGTGTAGCGTTCACCCCTAATTCATTGCAACGAACAAGGGGACTGTTGTTGCATTAGAACTAAAGTCATTGCAACGATTTCCTAGCTCTCATCTGCCATGATGGTGATTTTGCGCAACGATTGTGTTGCCACATCTGTGAATGCAACGTAGCGTTTTCATCATGAGAAACAACGAGCCGAAGGAGAGCGCGATGCAGAAGTTCGACACCCCCACCCCGGTCTTCGCCGTCCTCGACATCCCCGCGGGACGCATCCGGTTCATCGCCGCCGACCGGGCCGACACCACGGTCGACGTCCTGCCCGCGGACGCCTCGAAGGGCCGCGACCTGAAGGCGGCGGAGCAGACCACGGTCGAATACGGCGACGGCGTCCTGCGGATCGAGGCCGCACCGGCGAAGAACCGGATCCTCGGCAGCTCCGGATCGATCGAGGTGACCATCCAGCTGCCCGCCGGCTCCCGCATCGAGGCGAAGGCGGCCAGCGCCGAGTTCCGGGGCGTCGGACGGCTCGGCGACGTCGCCTTCGACGGCGCGTACGGCGCGCACGACGCGATCAAGCTCGACGAGGCTGCGAGCGTCCGCCTCACCGCCCTCGGCGGTGACGTCTCGGTCGGCCGCCTCAACGGCCCCGCGGAGATCAGCACCCTACGGGGCGACATCCACATCACCGAGGCCGTGCGCGGCACGGTCGTGCTGCGCACCGAGTCAGGCGACGTGTCGGTCGGCGCCGCCCGCGGAGTTTCCGCCTCCCTGGACGCCGGCACCACCCTCGGCCGGATTCACAACGCGCTCAAGAACACCGACGGCGCCGCCGACCTGAACATCCACGCGACCACCGCCCACGGCGACATCACCGCCCGCAGTCTCTAAGGAGCACCCCTCATGACCAACCTGGCCATCGCGGCGAACGGGCTGCGCAAGTCCTACGGCGACAAGGTCGTGCTCGACGGCGTCGACCTGGCCGTCCCCGAAGGAACGATCTTCTCCCTGCTCGGTCCGAACGGCGCCGGCAAGACCACCGCGGTGAAGATCCTCTCCACGCTCATCTCCGCGGACCCGGGCACGGGCGACATAAACATCGGCGGCCACAACCTGGCCACCGACCCCCAGGCGGTGCGCGCCGCGATCGGCGTCACCGGCCAGTTCTCCGCCGTCGACGGCCTGATCACCGGCGAGGAGAACATGCTCCTCATGGCGGACCTGCACCACCTCTCCCGCGGCGAGGGGCGGCGCACCGCCGCCGAGCTGCTGGAGCGCTTCGACCTGGTCGAGGCGGCGAAGAAGCCCGCCTCCACCTACTCCGGCGGCATGAAGCGCCGCCTGGACATCGCCATGACGCTGGTCGGCGACCCGCGGATCATCTTCCTCGACGAACCGACCACCGGCCTCGACCCGCGCGCCCGGCACAACATGTGGCAGATCATCCGCGAGCTGGTCTCCGACGGCGTCACCGTCTTCCTCACCACCCAGTACCTCGAGGAGGCAGATGAGCTCGCCGACCGTATCGCCGTGCTCGACGACGGCAAGATCGCCGCCCAGGGCACCGTCGAGGAGCTGAAGCGGCTGATCCCCGGCGGACACGTGCGGCTGCGCTTCGCCGACCCGGCCGCGTACCGGAGCGCCGCCCTCGCCCTGCGCGAGGTCACCCGGGACGACGAGGCGCTCGCGCTGCAGATTCCCAGCGACGGCAGCCAGCGCGAGCTGCGCTCCATCCTCGACTGGCTGGACGCGGCCGGCATCGAGGCCGACGAGCTGACCGTGCACACCCCCGACCTCGACGACGTGTTCTTCGCCCTGACCGGCACCGCCCCGCAGCCCGGCCAGTCCAGCCTGCCCAGCCAGCCCAAGGAGGCTGTCCGATGAGCTCCCTCTCCCTCGCCCTACGCGACTCGTCCACGATGTTGCGCCGCAACCTCCTGCACGCGCGGCGCTATCCGTCCCTCACCCTGAACCTGCTGCTCACCCCGATCATGTTGCTGTTGCTCTTCGTCTACATCTTCGGCGACACGATGAGCTCGGGCATCGACGGCGGCGGTCCGGACCGCTCCGCATACATCGCGTATGTCGTCCCGGGCTTGCTGCTGATGACCATCGGCAGCACCGTGGTCGGAACCGCGGTGTCCGTCTCCAACGACATGACCGAGGGCATCATCGCCCGCTTCCGCACGATGGCGATCCACCGCCCTTCGGTGCTCGTCGGGCACGTCGTCGGCAGTGTGCTGCAGTCGATCATCAGCGTGGTCCTCGTGGGCGCCGTCGCCGTGGCCATCGGCTTCCGGTCCACGGACGCAACCGCCCTGGAGTGGCTGGCGGCGTTCGGGCTGCTCGTGCTCTTCGCCATGGCGCTCACCTGGATCGCGGTCGGCATGGGCCTGATCAGCCCGAACGCCGAGGCCGCCAGCAACAACGCGATGCCGCTGATCCTGCTGCCGCTCCTCTCCAGCGCCTTCACCCCGGTCGACTCCATGCCCGGCTGGTTCCAGCCGATCGCCGAGTACCAGCCGTTCACGCCCGCCATCGAAACCCTGCGGGGCCTGCTGCTCGGCAGCGAGATCGGCCACAACGGGTGGCTCGCCATCGTCTGGTGCCTGGGTCTCGTGGTGCTCGGCTACTTCTGGTCGACCTCGAAGTTCAACCGCGACCCGAAGTAACCGCCATGACAGCGCGGGCCGCCTCCCGCAACTCGTCCCGCCCCAGGGCGGCGTACTCCGACACCGCGTCGGCGTACGCCGCCCCGTCGGCGCTCTCGGCTATCCGGCCCGGGGATCCCCGGGCCCCCGGGGTCGTTTCCGCAGGTCGGCGTTCGGCAGCCGTGGCGTCATGTCCGACTCGGGGCGGTCGCGGGTTAATGCGCTCGACGTGCGGTGCCAGGCCGGGTGGACTGGTGTCATGACGACACCTCAGGATGATCTGCTTCCCGCCACGCGCCGGGCTCTGCTGCACCGTATCGCCGTCGCACAGACCGAGGGTCGGGCGCCGTCACTGGTCGCGGCGGTCGTCCGGGGCGGGGAGACGGTGTGGAACGGGGCGAGGACCTCGGTGGAGGGGCACGGCCCCGACGAGAACGTTCAGTACCGGATCGGTTCCATTACCAAGACCTTCACCGCCGTACTCGTACTGCGGCTGCGTGACGAGGGCGCGCTGGACCTCGGTGACCCGCTGGAGAAGCATCTGCCGGGTACCGGCGCGGGGGAGGCCACCGTCGCCGAACTGCTCGCGCACACCAGCGGTTTGGCCGCAGAGTCGCCCGCACCCTGGTGGGAGCGTACGCCTGGCTCGCTCCGCCCCGAACTGTCCGACGTCCTGGGCGAGCAGCCCTTCCGGCACCCGGTAGCGCGCCGACACCACTACTCGAACCCCGGCTACACGCTCTTGGGCGCGCTGGTCGAGGAGTTGAGGGGCGCTCCCTGGGAGGAGGCGCTGCGGCGCGAGGTGCTCGAGCCGCTGGGACTGCACCGTACGAGCGGTCGTCCGCAGGCGCCGCACGCGGGAGGCTGGGCCGTCCACCCCTGGGCGGATGTGATGATGTCCGAACCCGCGCAGGATCTCGGTCGGATGGCTCCAGCCGGACAACTGTGGTCCACCACGGCGGACTTGGCGCGCTTCGCCGCCTTCCTGGCTCAGGGCGACGACCGGGTGCTGAGCGCGGAGTCCGTACGGGAGATGCGTACACCTGCCGCGCCGTCCGAGGCGGCGGAGCTGGCCGCCGGCGGCGCCTACGGCCTCGGCATGCAAATCCTGCACCGAGACGGCCGGATGCTCGTCGGACACTCCGGCTCCCTGCCGGGATTCCTGGCCGGCCTGGTGATCGGTGTGGAGGACGACGTGGCGGCGGTCGTGCTGTCCAACTGCACCTCCGGCCCGCCCGCGCTGACCGTCGCCGCTGATCTCGTACGGATCGTCGCGGAGGCCGAGCCGAGGATCCCCGAACCCTGGCGTCCCATGACCGAAGTCGACAGCTCCGTACTGGAGTTGGTGGGGCAGTGGTATTGGGGGACTCAGGCATTCGGGTTGCGGTTGGTGGCCGGCGGGGACGTCGCGTTGGAGCCGCTGTCCGGCATCGGTCGGCGCGCCCGGTTCCAAGCGAACAGTGACGGGACATGGACGGGGCTCGACGGCTACTACGCGGGGGAGCTACTGCGGGCGGTACGGCGTCCGGGTGGCTCCGTGAGTCACCTCGACCTCGGGTCGTTCGTCTTCACGCGGCAGCCCTACGACGAGGGGGCTCCCGTGCCGGGTGGGGTGGACCCCGAGGGCTGGCGAGGGATTCAGTAGACGGCGCCAGGGTGAGGGGCGGTGTGTTTCACGTGAAACACACCGCCCCTCACCATGCAGGGGGCACGCCTCAGAGCGGCAACTTGAAACCCACGTGGGAGGCTGCGAAGCCGAGCCGCTCGTAGAAGCGATGGGCGTCGGTGCGGGTGACGTCGGAGGTCAATTGGACCAACTGGCAGTCCAGGCGCCGGGATTCGTCGATTGCCCACTCGATGAGCTGGGTGCCTAGGCCGCTGCCACGCTCGTCGGCATGGATGCGTACGCCTTCGATGATGGAGCGAGTCGCTCCCTTGCGGGACAGCCCGGGAATCACCGTGAGCTGAAGGGTGCCGACGACGCGGCCTTCGCGCACGGCGACGACCAGGTGCTGGTTCGGGTCGGCGCTCAAGCGCTCCAGGGCGGCGAGATACGGGGTCAGGTCGTCCTGCGACTCCCGCTGGGCGCCCAGCGGATCGTCCGCGAGCATTGCGACGATGGCGGGCACGTCTTCGGCGACAGCGGCTCGTATTTCAAGATCTCCCATGACCGCACCCTACGAGAGCACGCTCATGGGGCGCACGGTCTATACGGGCACGCTCGCCGACTCCACGACTCGGACCAGCGGGGCCAGCTCCGGATTCTTGGCCGCTTCGTCGAGTGCCTCGCGCAGGGCAGCGTCATTGGTGGGCCGTGCCGCTTCGAGGAGCTTGAGGCCCGCCTCGCTGACGTTCGTGTAAATGCCGCGGCGATCGGTCGGGCATAGGTAGCGGGCGAGCAGCCCGCGGTCCTCGAGCCGGGTGACAAGACGCGTGGTGGCGCTCTGGCTCAGGACGACCGCGTCCGCGACCTGTTTCATCTGCAGATGACCGCCTTCGCCCTCGTGCTGTCGGCTGAGCACGTCGAGCAGCGAGTACTCCCGCACGCTCAGGCCGTGCTTGGCCTGCAGCTCGCGCTCGATGTGGGCCTCGATCCTCCCGTGCAAAAGGGAGAGAGCGCACCAGCCCTGAGCAAGGGCGGTGAGTGCGGGGTCCGTGGCTGTCATGGCGTTTTCCTCCGTCCCGGAGCGGCTGAAACCCAGGATAGAGCACGGGTGCAATAGCCCGCTGTTGCGTATAGCACGCGTGTGCAACTATTGTGGACGCACGCAAAGCGCTCCTGCAATCGTCTGGGAAGGTGTACCCCACCATGCCTCTCGCGCTTCTGGCCCTCGCGATCGGGGCCTTCGGAATCGGAACCACCGAGTTCGTGATCATGGGTGTGCTGCCCGACGTCGCCGGTGACTTCGGTGTCTCCATCCCCACCGCCGGACTGCTGGTGACCGGCTATGCCCTCGGCGTGGTGATCGGTGCTCCGATCATGACCGCACTCGGCACCAAGGTGTCCCGCAAGCGAATGCTGATGCTGCTGATGGGGCTGTTCGTCCTCGGCAATCTGCTCTCCGCCGTCGCTCCGGTCTTCGGGCTGATGCTGGCAGGCCGAGTGGTCGCCTCCCTCGCCCACGGCGCCTTCTTCGGCATCGGTTCGGTGGTCGCCGCCGAGCTGGTCGCGCCCGAGAAGAAGGCCGGTGCCATCGCCATGATGTTCAGCGGGCTCACCGTCGCCAATGTCGTCGGAGTCCCCCTGGGCACGCTGATCGGGCAGTCCGCGGGCTGGCGCGTCACCTTCGCGGGCGTCGCCGCGCTCGGCCTGATCGGTCTGCTGGGCATCGCCAAGCTGGTACCCGAGCTGCCGAAGCCCGAAGGCGTACACCTCCGCCATGAGCTGGCCGCCTTCAAGAACGTCCAGGTGCTGCTGGCCATGGCGATGACCGTGCTCGGCTTCGGCGGCGTCTTCGCGGCCATCACCTACATCGCGCCGATGATGACGCACGTCGCGGGCTTCGCCGACGGCTCCGTCACCTGGCTGCTGGTCCTCTTCGGTCTCGGCATGGTCGGCGGAAACCTCATCGGAGGCAAGTTCGCCGACCGCGCGCTGATGCCGATGCTGTACGTGGCCCTTGGCGGCCTCGCTGTCGTGCTCGCCCTGTTCACCGTCACCGCGCACAACAAGATCCTTGCGGCGGTCACGATCGCCCTCATCGGCGCTCTGGGCTTCGCCACCGTGCCGCCGCTGCAGAAGCGAGTCCTCGACCAGGCGCACGGCGCCCCCACACTGGCGTCGGCCGTGAACATCGGCGCCTTCAACCTCGGCAACGCCCTCTCGGCCTGGCTCGGCGGCATCGTCATCGCGGCTGGTCTGGGCTACACCGCCCCCAACTGGGTCGGCGTCGTCCTCGCCGCGAGCGCGCTCGTCCTCGCTGTCCTTTCTGCTGCCCTCGAGCGCCGTGCGGACACCCCCAGCACCGTCGTCGTCGGCGGTGCGCCCGTGGAACAGCGAACGGCCGTCCACCACTGACCGGGGTCGAGACGGCGCGGGGCCAGGGCCGTCCCCGCACTGCCTCGACTCGGCACCACCCGCAACCGATTCAGCACGTGCCCCACAAGGAGAAACTCCCTCATGAGCACCACCACCGCCATCGCCCCGCTGACCACCGAGGACGCCGAAGTTCTCGTCACCGCGGCCCGCCGCGCCGCCGAAGCCGCCGGAGTCAGGGTCAGCGTCACCGTCCTCGACGCGGGCGGTCACCTGCTCGCCTTCCGGCGCGACGACCAGGCCGTGCTGATCTCGGGCGAGACCAGCACCCGCAAGGCCTACACGGCGCTCCAGCTGGACTCCGCCACCGCCGACCTCGTCGACGCGGTCCAGCCCGGCGGCCTCTTCCACACTCTGCCCACCGCACTCGACCGGCCTCTGCTGTTCATCGCGGGCGGCATGCCGGTCCACCGCGCCGGCCGCCTGATCGGAGCCATCGGCGTCGGCGGCGGTGCGCCGGACCAGGACCACGGCTTCGCTGCCGCCGCCGTGGAGTCGCTCGCCTGAGTGAACCTCAGTGGAGAAGCGCCGGCCTCTGTGGGGGACCGGTGCTTCGCTACAGGCGCTTACCGGGCGTCTACGGCATCCAGAGGAGCTAGAGGCGTGTGCAGGAGTCGACGTACGTCTACAGCCGTCTCAACCCGCCGCTACAGTCAGCGGAGCGAACCGTCGTGTCCAGTCTCCAGGCAGCTCCGAGATTCCGTACGTCATGACCGAGTTGAAGGCGATGGACGCCAGGCCGCGGTCCTTCAGCCAGGACAGCAGCTCTTCGTGTCGTACGTCGATGTCGGTGCGCAGCAGGCGGTCGGTGTGGGCGGCCAGCGAGGTGATGAGTGCCTTCGCGGTCTCCGTGTCACGGGCGATCAGCGGACCGACGACATGGTTGTCCATGTTGGGCCAGGCGGACGCGTATCCGATGATCCGGCCGTTCTCCTCGGCGACGCGCAGATGGTCGGAGAAGGCGGGCAGCCGCGTGATCATATGGGTGCGGTCGACCCCGAAGATCTCCTCGTCGAGGCGGAGAATGGCGGTGAGGTCTTCCGCGGTGGCCGGGCGGGTGAAGACCTCGTGTTCCGCCCCGCCGGGGACGAAGTGGCCACGGACCATCTCGGCCCGGCCGGTGACCTTGAAGCCCAGTTCCTCGTAGAGCGGGCGGCCGTTCGGAGTCGCGTGCAGGGTCAGCGGGGTGGTCCCCGCCTCCGCGACCACATGGCGCATCAGCCGGCGGCCGATGCCCTGGCGGGCATGCCGCTCGGCGACGAGCACCATGCCGATCGCCCCCAGATCAGGGCGCTCCCGCGGTCCGTACTCGGTCACGACGCAGGCGGTGACGAGACCTCCGTCGGGATCATCGATCCCGTAACCGATTCCCGCCGCGAGGAGCAGACCCCACTTGTGTTCCTCACGGGGCCAGCCCCGATTCTCGGACAAGTCGGCGCAGGCGGTGAGATCGCGAAGCGTCAGACGGCGAATGGGCAGAGCGGCGGGGGAAGGTGTCGACACGCATGTCAGGCTGTCTGACACGTACCCCGGACGTCCACCGGTTTGCGGGCACACGTACGCGCTTTTGGCCCTGTCGTGCACAACCGCACACTGAGCGGACAGATGTTTCACGTGAAACGGCGTGGATTATCCGCTGGGCTCCTCGATGGAGGGACAGCCGGCACCGCTAGCCTCAGCGGACATGGCACGACTTCATCTCTTCGATCTCGACGGGACGTTGCTGTACGGGAGCACCGCACCGGTGGAGATCTCGCGGCAGCTCGGATTGGAAGCCGAGACCGTCGCGCTCGATCAGGCGATCTCCGCGGGGCGCATAGACCCGCCGGAGTACGCCAGGCGGGTGCATGCCCTGTGGGCGGAGCTCACCGAGGCCCATGTGGCGGCCGCTTTCGAGGGGCGCCCTGGATGTCCGGCATCGAGGACGTCTGGGCGGAGATCCGGAGGAACGGCGACTACTGCGCTGTCATCTCGCTGTCACCCTCCTTCTTCGTGGAACGGCTGACGGCGTGGGGAGCGCACGCGGCGCATGGCTCGCGCTTTCCCCTCGTGCCATTCACGGAGGCGGTCGATCCGGCGGGGGTTCTCAGCAGTGCGGCCAAGGTGCAGATCGCGGACCGGCTCTGTGAAGAGTTCGAAGTGAGCCGGGCCGACTGCGTCGCCTATGGCGACTCATTGTCGGACAAGGACCTGTTCGGTGCCGTGCCGGTATCCGTCGCGGTCAATGCGGATCGGCATCTGCAGGGTCTCGCCACCCACGCCTACGTGGGGCGGGATCTGTGGGGCGCCTATGAATTGGTCCGTCGCGCCCGGTAATTGAGGCAATTGATGTATCGGCCCCGCCAATTCGTGGTGACGCGAGGGGGGACTTGTGTGTGCGGCCGCTGCCGGTATGGTCGAGTCCGGTTCGTGTCCGCCGAGATGTGCGCATGTCCCGTGGGGACACGAACGCAGGCCAATGCAGCCTAACGGGACGGAGAGATCGAAGACCCGCATTTTCCGTTATGCGGTCAGGCGTTGGCTCGAGGTGGGATGCTGCGGTGAGACTACTGCGGTCAATGTCACATTCTCGCCTTACTTGTCCGTACGGAGCGGGAATCCGGGTTCAATGTGGCCGCATTGGCCGACGGGGACTGAACGGGGAAGGTAAGCAAGCCGTCTGCGGGGGAAAGCAGGCACTTTCCGACAGCGGGAGTGCGCAGACCGACCGAAAGATGTTCGAGGCGAGGCACACCATGGACGCTCCGACCACCACGTCGGCCGACAGCGGTACTTCCGGCGGCAACGGCGGGGGCGGCTGGTTCACGCCGCGCAAGGATCCGGCGCCTTCCGTCGGGGATCAGGGGTCGGCCGACGGCCGTCGCCTGGCCGCGATGCGTCCGGTCGGACGGCCCGCCACGGGGCAGGAAGCGCCGGAGCAGGGATCGTCGGCGCAGGAACGAATATCCCCGGCCGTGGAAGCGCCACCCACCCCGCATGATCCGGCGCCGACATCCCACGACGCGCCATCGCCTGGGACGCGACACCCCGAGGCGGCGCCGACGGAGATACGGCCCCACGGGCCCGTGCCGACGCAGGCGCGCCTCCACCAGGCACCACAGCCCGAGGCGCGATATCCGGAACCCGAGCCCGCCCACGACGCCCACGACGCCGAACGACTGCAGTCGGGTCCCGAGCGGCACCCGTACGGCTCTCCGCAGCCTGATCCCGGCCCGCAGCCGCGTGTGCCCGCCCAACGGCCCGCTCCAAAGGCGTCCCCCGACGCCGTGCTGATCCGCCGGACCATGGCCGAGGTCGGCCCCGTCGCCGACAAGGTCACCTCCTACTTCTACGCGCTGCTCTTCGTGCGCCACCCGGAACTGCGCCCAATGTTCCCCGTCGCTATGGACACCCAGCGGGACCGGCTGCTCAAGGCGCTGCTGACCGCCGCCGAGCACATCGACAACACCGAGGTCCTCGTCGCGTATCTGCAGAACCTCGGTCGTGGACACCGCAAGTACGGCACGCGGCCCGAGCACTACCCGGCCGTCGGTGAGTGCCTCATCGGCTCGCTCAGCCGGTACGCCTCGACGATCTGGGACGCCGAGATGGAGGCGGCCTGGGTGCGGGCGTACACGACCATCTCCCAGGTCATGATCGACGCGGCGGCCGCCGACGAACTGCGCGCCCCGGCCTGGTGGTACGCCGAGGTGGTCTCGCACGATCTCAGGACCCCGGACGTCGCGGTCATCACCGTCCGCCCCGACCAGCCGTACCCCTTCCTCGCCGGGCAGTACACGAGCCTGGAGACGCCGTGGTGGCCGCGGATCTGGCGGCACTACTCGTTCGCCTCGGCGCCCCGCTCCGACGGGCTGCTGTCGTTCCACGTGAAGGCGGTTCCGGCGGGTTGGGTGTCCAACGCGCTGGTGCACCGTGCCCGGCCCGGCGACATCATCCGGCTCGGACCGCCGGCCGGCTCGATGACCGTGGACCACACCACAGACAGCGGACTGCTCTGTCTGGGCGGCGGCACCGGCATAGCGCCCATCAAGGCCCTGGTCGAGGATGTCGCCGAGCACGGGGAGCGCCGCCCGGTCGAGGTCTTCTACGGTGCTCGCACCGGTCATGACCTGTACGACATCGACACGATGTTGCGGCTCCAGCAGAGCCACCCGTGGCTCGCGGTGCGCCCGGTCGTCGACCAGCAGGCCCATCTCCAGCTGCCGGACGTCGTACGCGAGTACGGGCCGTGGAATGAGTACGACGCGTATCTCTCGGGTCCGCCCGGGATGATCCGCAGCGGCGTGGACGCGCTGAGGGACATTGGCATCCCGTCGGAGCGCATACGCCACGATTCGGTGGAGGAACTCGTCGCTGCCGGGGACTGAGCCGGGACCTTGGCCCCTCGGGACAAGCCGCAGCCGCGCAGGTCAGCCCAGGTCGGGCGCATGCATTGCCCGTACGCCCTCGATGTTCCCGTCGAGGTAGTGCCGCAGTGACAGCGGTACGAGGTGGACGGAGGCGATCCCGACCCGCGTGAACGGCACGCGTACGATCTCGTACTCGCCGCACGGCTGGTCCACCTCGGGACCGTGCCGCAGGGCCGGGTCCATGGACTCAAGGCGGCAGACGAAGAAGTGCTGCACCTTCACGCCGGTCGCGCCGCCGTCGTCACCAATGTGCTCGACGGTGTCGACGAAGCAGGGCACCACATCGGTGATCTTTGCGCCGAGCTCCTCGTGTACTTCACGGTGGAGTGCGTCGACGACAGTCGTGTCCTCCGGTTCGACCCCGCCACCCGGTGTGAGCCAGTAGGGATCGACGCCGGGTTTGGTGCGCTTGATCAAGATCAGGTCGTCGCCATCGAGCAGGATGGCGCGGGCGGTGCGCTTGACCACGGGTCGGACGGTCATGGGAGAAATGTGGCCCGGCTGGTTCCACGTGAAACATCGCAAAGCCCTAAGAGCTTCAGAACGGGCCTCCGTACGGGTCGAGCGCTTCCCGTCCTTGGCTCCAGCGGACGCCTGGGCCGCCTCAGCTCCAATCGGCGGCCGCCCTCAGCAGCCACTCGTGCGCCCGCGCGATATGCGGCATCGCCAGCGTTCCGGTGCGGACCACCAGGAAGTACGTACGCAGGGGAGGGACCGCGGGGTCGAGGAGCGCCACGACGTCGCCGCGCTCCAGGGCGTTGCTGCACAGATACCGGGGCAGCACCGCGAGGCCGGCGCCCGCCGTGGCGCAGGCGAGGACCGCGCGCAGATCGGGGACGACGACGGTGCCCGAGGCGGCCGGGCGGCAGTCGAAGACAGAGGCCCAGTAGCGGGCGACGAGCGGCAGCGTCTCGTGCACCTCGACCACGGGGAGGTTCTCCAGTGCGTGCGCACCCTTGCGGCGCAGCTTGCCCGGGCCGACGGTCGCGGCCCAGCGCGGGGCGGCGACCAGGACGTGCTCTTCGTCGCAGAGCGGAGTCGCGGTGAGCAGCGCACCCCGTGGGCGGGCCGTCGTAATGGCCAGATCATGATGTCCGGCGGCCAGCCCCTCCAGCGTCTCCTCGGCGTTTCCGAAGGAGGCGCGCAGTGCGAAGCCCTGGCCGTCATCGCCCGTCAGCTCCGTCAGCGCGGGCAGGGCCCGTTCGGCGGTGAACTCCGGTGGCCCTGCGAGGTGCAGGGTGCGTAAGGACGAGTCCTCGTCGAGCCCGGCCTCGGCGATCTCCACCAGGGCGTCGAGATGCGGAGCGGCCTTGTGGGCGAGCTCGTCGCCGGTGGTGGTCGGAGTCACCCCGCGGGCTTGGCGCAGAAACAGGGGCCGCCCCAATTGCCGCTCCAGCGTGCGGATCTGCGAGGTGACGGCGGGCTGCGAGAGTCCGAGCAACGCGGCGGCGCGGGTGAAGGAACCGGCCCGGTGCACAGTCACAAAAGTGCGCAGCAAGGCCAAGTCCATGGTGCCCCTCCCCTCTCAGCACCCCCGCGCGAGCCTCAACTATAAATAAGTCGATAGGTCTCTGTCGCTACCGTGATTGGACACTGACACAGAGTCAACTAGCCTTGTCTGCGCGGTTCTTCGCGCGCGGAACCGGGACGGTCCGAGCCACGAGGGGGGAGGCTCGGACCGTCCGTTGTACGTAGTGGGGTACTAAACCGGCGGCGCGGACGCGCGCCGCCGCGTACTCACCGGTCGCTCAGCAGGCATTCACTCCGCGGATTCGTCGAGTGCCCGCAGCACGTCCGCCACCAGGTCCTCAGGATCTTCGGCGCCGGCCGAGAAGCGGATGAAGCCTTCCGATACCGCGTCCCCGCCCCACCGGCCGCGCCGCTCGGCCGTGGACCGCACGCCACCGAAGCTCGTCGCGTCGTCCACCAGGCGCAGCGCGTCGAGGAAACGGTCGGCACGCGCGCGCGTGGGCAAAGTGAAGGACACCACACACCCGAATCGCCGCATCTGCTGCGAAGCGATCTTGTACGAGGGGTCGTCGGTCAGTCCCGGATAGCGCAGTCCGGTGACCTCGGGCCGCTCCCGCAACGCCACGGCGATCGCCAGGGCGTTGGCGGTCTGCCGGTCGGCGCGCAGCTGGAGCGTGGCCAGCGATCGGTGTGCCAGCCAGGCCTCCATGGGGCCGGGGATCGCGCCGACGACCTTCCGCCAGCGCCGGACCGGAGCCATCAGAGCAGCGTCGAGCGCGGTGACGTATCCCAGAAGGATGTCGCCGTGCCCGGTGAGCATCTTGGTGCCGCTGGCCACGGAGAAGTCGGCGCCCAGCTCCAGCGGGCGCTGGCCGAGCGGGGTCGCCAGGGTGTTGTCGACCGCGACGAGGGTGCCCTGCGCGTGTGCCGCCGCGACGAGCCGCCGCAGGTCGCACACGTCGAGGCCCGGGTTCGACGGGGTCTCGATCCACAGCAGCTTCGCGCCGTCGAGCACCTCCAGCTGGGCGTCGCCGCCGGTCGGGGCGGTGCGCACCTCGATGCCGTACGCGGTCAGCTGTTCGCGCACCAGCGGCAGCACCTGATAGCCGTCGTCGGGTAGGACCACGATGTCGCCGGCGCGCAGCTGGGAGAAGAGCACCGCCGAGATCGCGGCCATGCCGGAAGGGAAGGCGAGCGTCTCGACCCCCTCCTGCCCGGGGGCCTCCAGCTCGCCGATGGCACGCTCCAGGAGAGTCCACGTCGGGTTCTCGTCACGGCCGTAGGTGTACGGACCGGTGGGCTCGCCCGGCAGATGGAAGTGCGCGGCGAAGACCGGGCCCGGGAGCGTCGGCTCGTACTTGACGGGTTCGGGCAGTCCGGCCCGCACCGCGCGCGTGCCGTCACCTGTTCCCCTGACGAAATCCCCTGACGTCATGCCGCCCGTCCCTCCACTTGCTCCTGTATTGCGGCGAGCAGTCCGGGGCTCGCCGCTTCCACCATCTCAAGACATTCCTCGAAGCCGTCCATATGTCCGTAATACGGATCGGGGACGTCCAGATCGTCGCCCGCGGCGGGGTCGTACGACCGCAGGAGCCGGACCTTGGCCGCATCCTCCGGAGTGGGTGCGAGGCGGCGCAGCGCCTTCAGATGGCCGGAGTCGAGGGCGATGACGAGGTCGAGGCGGGAGAACCACGAGACCTGGAACTGCCGGGCCGCGTGGTCGCTCTCGTAGCCACTCGCCTCCAGTACGGCGACGGTGCGGGAGTCGGCGCCGTCGCCCTCGTGCCAGCCGCCCGTGCCCGCGCTGTCGACCTCGACCAGGCCGTCGAGCCCGGCCTCTTCTATGTGGGCCCGGAAGACGGACTCGGCCATTGGGGAGCGGCAGATGTTGCCGGTGCAGACGAAGCAGACTCGATAGGGCATCGGGCACTCAGTCCTTGCCGTCGGGCAGCACGACGTTGAGCGCCCAGGACACGATGGAAATGATCAGGCCGCCGAGGACCGCGGTCCAGAAGCCCTCGACGTGGAAGCTCAGGTCGAGCTTGTCGGCCAGCCACGAGGTGAGCAGCAGCATCAGGGCATTGACCACCAGGGTGATCAGGCCGAGCGTGAGAATGAACAGCGGGAAGGTCAGCACCTTCACGATCGGCTTGACCAGGAAGTTCACCAGGCCGAAGACCAGCGCCACGATCAGCAGCGTGCCGACCTTCTTGCCGGTGCTGTCGCCTGTCAGGGTGATCTTGTCGAGCAGCCACACGGCGACGGCCAGGGCCCCCGCGTTGGCGATCGTCTTGACTACGAAATTCTTCATGTGTCTGATCGTGGCAGAAGAGATCGACTGGCGGACCGGGCTGTGGATACAACCTGCGGCCTACGAGAGCGGACGAGGGCGATGAAGGCATTCCGGCTGGACGAACTGGAGGCGGAACGCGCCGCCAACGACGGCGCCTACCTGCAGTTTCTGCGCGAGCGGAACATGTCGGTGGGCCTGTACGCACTCGACGCGGGCGCGCTCGACCCGCAGAAGCCGCACCAGCAGGACGAGGTCTACTTCGTGGTGAGCGGGCGCGCATCGATCACTGTCGGTCTGGAGACCACCCAGGTGGCGCGCGGCAGCGTCGTCTACGTGCCCGCCGGGGTGGCCCACAAGTTCCACCACATCACCGAGGACCTGAGGGTTCTGGTGGTTTTCTCTCCGCCGGAGAGCTGACCTCCGCCTCAGGGTTCCCTAGGGGAACGGTCAGGGGAGGACAAGGGGCGCGAGGCCCCCGCCAGGCCCCCTCTCGGCCCTAGCATCGAATGCAGGACATCAATGCGGGACATCTGAGAACCCGTAATCAGCGCCCCGGACTTGGGGCAACGGGCGGAGAGGTAAGGACGAGGGCGATGCGAGAGATCTTCAACGGTATGCCGTGGTGGGTGAAGTGGGTCGCGGTGCCGGTCATCGCCCTGGTTGTGTTCGGCACGGTGATAGTCAGCGTGCTCAGTGTGGTCATCAGCCTTCTCTTCAAGGCCCTGGTCTTCGTCGCGCTGGTCGGCGGACTGATCTACATCGTGCGGAAGTTCATGTCGAGCTCGTCGTCGCGCAGCGACTGGTGAGGCTTGGCGGAGTGACGGGTGACGGGTGACGGGTGAGGCGCGAGAGGGTGAGCGACCGGTAACGGGCAGGCCGGTAAAGGGAACCTGAGGTTCCCTCGGGCGAGGGAAGTTTCCGGCGAGGCCGTCTGCGAGCGGTGGCGGGCGGTTAAAGTCCGGAATTCGACGCGGGGTCGACCCCCCGCGGGCAGCGCACAGCCCCCTCCCGTGTTCCCCCGCACGGGCGGTCCCCCTCGCGCTTCGGGAGTGCCCCTTGGCCACGGTTGACACCGCACCCGCAGATTCCCCCACTCCACCCGTCCAGCGATCGGGCGTGCCCGCGGGATCATGTGTCCCGCCCAGCCAGCCGCGCTCCACGCCCGGAGAGACATGCGCCCCGCGCACCCCTCCCGCGGAGGCCGCGCCCCTGGAACCGCATGCCACGACCCTGATCGGCTCCGTGCAGCGCGCGATGCGCCTTCTGGAGGCCGTCGCTGCGCGCGAGTACGGCGCCCCCGCCAAGCAGCTCGCCCGGGAGGCCGGGCTCGCGCTGCCGACTGCGTACCACCTGCTGCGCACCCTGGTCCACGAGGGCTATCTGCGCCGCGACAAGGGGATGTTCTTTTTGGGTGAGGCCGCCGAGCGGCTGAGCAGCAGCGGAGCACAGCAGAAACGTCGCAGCACGATGAGCGACGCGCTCGCGCACTGGCGCGATTTGATCGGCGTACCCGTGTACTACGCGATCTATCGCGACGGCGAGATCGAGGTCATGTGCATCGCGGACACTCCGGGCAACCCCGCGGTCGAGGAGTGGGCCGACTTCCGGGAGACCGGGCACGCGCACGCGATCGGCCAGTGCCTGCTGTCCCAGCTGGACGAGAAGGCCCGCCGGGACCACCTCGACCGCTATCCGGTGCAGTCGATCACTCCGTACACGGTGCGTGACAATGACAGCCTGCTGCGGCGCCTGGATCGGACGGGACGGATGGAGCCCGTCATCGAGCGCCAGGAATATGCGCTGGGCACCGTCTGCGCCGCGATCCCCATCACGGCAGGCTCAACTGCCGGGACGATGGCCATTTCGCTGCCCTCTCATCAGGCCGAGCGACTGCTGCCCGCCGCCCGTCAATTGCAGAGCGAGATCGGCAGGTCGCTAGGGACACTCGCGATCTCTATCAGTATCTGAAAACTCACTCCTTGTGATCTCTCGTGCACGTTGAGCAAGATTCCAGCAGTGTCAGGGGGACGATTCCTGGCCAGTCGACGGCAAACGACGGGGTAGGCGATGCGCGAGTCGGTACAGGCAGAGATCATGATGAGCTTTCTCGTGTCGGAGGAGCTGTCCTTCCGCATTCCGGTGGAGCTCCGATACGAGACCTGTGATCCGTACGCCGTGCGGCTGACCTTCCATTTGCCCGGAGACGCGCCTGTGACCTGGGCGTTCGGGCGGGAGTTGCTGATCGACGGCGTGGGCCGGCCGTGCGGTGACGGCGATGTGCACATCGCGCCCGCCGACCCGGAGGCGTTCGGCGAGGTGCTGATCCGGCTTCAGGTGGGCGGCGACCACGCGCTGTTCCGGTCCGGGGCGGCGCCGCTCGTGGCGTTCCTCGACCGCACGGACAAGCTGGTGCCGCTGGGGCAGGAGCGTTCCCTCGCCGACTTCGACACGCACCTCGACGAGGCGCTGGACCGCATTCTGGCGGAGGAGCAGAGCGCGGGCTGACGCACCACCACCCCCAAGGGGAGTAACGCTTCCTCACAAGGGGCGCGGGTGCCGGATTCTCTCAGCGCTTGCGGCGGCGTCCCTTACCGCTGCGTACCGGCGTCCTGGCTTCCGGGGGCTCCACAGGGCCGGCCGCGGTCTCCGTGCGGTCCGCGGCGACCACCAGGGCGGCCAGCGCCGTGGTCACCGGCACCGAGGCGACCAGGCCGATCGAGCCGATCAGGGTGCGCACGATCTCCTCGGCGACCAGCTCGCTGTTGGCGACCGTGCCCACGCTGCTCTGCGCGATCGAGAAGAGCAGCAGCAGCGGCAGCGCGGCGCCCGCGTACGCCAGGACAAGGGTGTTGACGACGGACGCGATGTGGTCGCGGCCGATGCGGATGCCCGCCCGGTACAGGCCACGCCAGCCCATCGTCGGATTCGCCTCGTGCAGCTCCCAGACCGCGGATGTCTGCGTCACCGTCACATCGTCGAGCACACCGAGCGAACCGATGATGACGCCCGCGAGCAGCAGACCGCTCATGTCGATGGACGGATACAGACCGTGGATCAGGCCGGTGTTGTCGTCGGTGTTTCCGGTCAGCGCCGCCCAGCCGATGAAGACGGAGCCGAGCACACCGATCAGCACCAGCGAGAGCAGCGTGCCGACGACCGCCACCGACGTGCGGGCCGAGAGGCCGTGGCACATGTAGAGCGCGATCAGCATGATGGCGCTGGCCCCGACGACCGCCACGATCAGCGGGTCCGAGCCGTGAAGGATCGCGGGCAGGATGAAGAAATTCAGGATCAGGAAGCTGATGGCCAGCGCGATGAGCGCCATGACGCCGCGCATCCGGCCCACCACCACGACGACCAGCGCGAAGATCCCCGCAAGCAGCGCCAGGGGGAACTTCCGGTTCACGTCGGTGACCGAGTACTGCAAGTCCTTGGGCGCGGAGGGCTCGTACGCGACCACGACCTTCTCGCCCTGGTGCAACTGCCGCGACTGGTCCGGCTGGACGATCTCGGTGAACGTACGGCCCTTGTCCTTGCCGGTGTCGATCCGGATCGTCGCCTTCTTGCAGTCGCCCGTCGCCTGCTGCTGCGCGGAGGAGCCCTCGGCGGTGGAGGTGTCACCGGTCGGGGTCTCCCCCGAGGCGTTCACGGACTTGCAGTCCACCTTGTCGACCTTGGTGACCGTCGCCTGCTGGGTCTGCCGGTCGAAGCCGACGCCGGTGCGCTCATGGGACGGGGCGCCGCCGGGCCAGAGCACTACGAGGCCCACGACGACCGCCGTCGCGAAGGGGATCAGTACCGCGGCGATGACCTTGCGCAGGTGCTTGGAGACGGGCGCGGCGGGGCCGTGGCTGTGACTGTGACTGTGTGAGTGGCCGTGCCCGCCGCCAGAGCCATGGCTGCCGCCGGGTCCGGGGCCATGTCCGCCACCGCCCGGTCCAGGTCCGCGGCCGTCGCCGGAGCCATGTCCATGGCCGTCACCGGAGCCGGATCCGCGAGGCGGCTCGGACGGTGGAAACGGGGGCTGCTGCATTGTGGTCACCGACCGATCATCGCAAGAACGAAGGGGGCCCTCTGTTCAGCACGCCAGATATGACGCTAGCGTGGAGGCACCTTTGCACACGCGGGAGCTCGGAGCACCGGGCTGAGAGGGCGCTGACCTTCGTCTTAGCGATGTTTCACATGAAACATCGACGGACGGAAGCCGCTGCGTCGACCGCCGAACCTGTTACCGGGTAATGCCGGCGTAGGGAGTAGGTCTCATGACCAACAAGGACGTACGCACGCCTGCCTCCAGCCAGACGGACGGGGCGCTTGCTCCGGCCGAGAACGGTGGGGCATCCGCCCCGGCCAAGAACGGCGAGGCCGGGAAGTCCATCGGCTGGCACAAGGCGTATGTCGGGGGTTCACGCCCCGATCTACGCGTGCCGGTCCGTCAGGTCCACCTCACCAACGGACAGTCCGTCACGTTGTACGACACCTCCGGCCCGTACACCGATCCGACCGTCGACACCGATGTACGCAGGGGTCTGGCACCGCTGCGCGAGAACTGGATCATCGCCCGTGGCGACACCGAGGAGTACGCGGGCCGTCCGGTCCGCCCCGAGGACGACGGGATCAAGCACACCTCGCCGCGCGGGGGGCTGCGCAACCTCGACGCGGTCTTCCCGGGGCGGCCGCGCCAGCCGCGCCGGGGCCGCCCCGGACAGGCGGTGACGCAGCTCGCGTACGCCCGCCGCGGTGAGATCACGCCTGAGATGGAGTTCGTGGCGGTCCGCGAGAACGTCGACCCCGAGGTCGTACGCGAGGAGATCGCCGCGGGTCGCGCGGTGCTGCCCGCGAACGTCAACCACCCGGAGATCGAGCCGATGATCATCGGCAAGCGGTTCCTGGTGAAGGTCAACGCCAACATCGGCAACTCGGCCGTGACGTCCTCCATCGAGGAGGAGGTCGAGAAGATGACCTGGGCGACCCGCTGGGGCGCCGACACGGTCATGGACCTGTCCACCGGCCGCAACATCCACACCACCCGCGAGTGGGTGCTGCGCAACTCCCCCGTACCCATCGGCACAGTCCCGCTGTACCAGGCGCTGGAGAAGGTCGACGGCCGCGCCGAGGAGCTGACCTGGGAGATCTACAAGGACACGGTCATCGAACAGGCCGAGCAGGGCGTGGACTACATGACGGTCCACGCGGGCGTGCGCCTGCCGTATGTGCCGCTCACCGCGAACCGCAAGACCGGCATCGTCTCGCGCGGCGGCTCGATCATGGCGGCCTGGTGCCTGGCGCACCACAAGGAGTCGTTCCTGTACGAGAACTTCGAGGAGCTCTGCGAGATCCTCGCGGCGTACGACGTCACGTACTCACTCGGCGACGGCCTGCGGCCCGGCTCCATCGCGGACGCCAACGACGCCGCGCAGTTCGCGGAGTTGAGGACGCTCGGGGAACTCAACACGATCGCCAAGCGTTTCAACGTACAGACCATGATCGAAGGCCCGGGACATGTCCCGATGCACAAGATCAAGGAGAACATCGACCTTCAGCAGGAGATCTGCGATGAAGCTCCGTTCTATACGCTCGGCCCGCTGACGACGGACGTCGCGCCGGCGTACGACCACATCACCTCCGGCATCGGTGCCGCGATGATCGCCTGGTGGGGCACGGCCATGCTCTGCTACGTCACGCCCAAGGAGCACTTGGGCCTGCCCAACCGTGACGACGTCAAGACCGGCGTCATCACCTACAAGATCGCCGCCCACGCAGCCGACCTCGCGAAGGGGCACCCGGGTGCGCAGGAGTGGGACGACGCGCTGTCCGACGCCCGCTTCGAGTTCCGGTGGGAGGACCAGTTCAACCTGGCCCTCGACCCGGACACGGCTCGGGAGTTCCACGACGAGACACTGCCGGCCGAGCCCGCCAAGACGGCCCACTTCTGCTCCATGTGTGGGCCGAAGTTCTGCTCGATGAAGATCTCGCAGGACATCCGGCGCGAGCACGGCGGTTCGCAGGTGGAGATCGAGGAGGGCATGGCGCAGAAGTCCAAGGAGTTCGCGGCAGCGGGCAACCGGGTTTATCTGCCGTTGGCGGACTGAGGCGCGCACGCCCGCGTGGTGTCCGGAGCCGTCCGGGGCTCGCGTATGTGCATCGGACGGCTCCAGGGCCGGGTTCTGTCGGCAGACTGGGCGCATGACAGCGACATCCATGAGCAAGGGCGCCAATCTTCCCGTGGCAGCCGAGGCTGTGCAGGCCGTGCTCGGCTGGTCCGGGGGGCCCGGTGCGCCGGACGCCGATGCCTCGGCGCTGCTGCTCGGTGCGGGTGGACGGGTGCGGGACGACGGGGACTTCGTCTTCTACAACCAGCCGCAGCATGCCTCCGGGGCCGTACGGCACCTCGGGAAGCGGCGGGACGGCGGAGCCACGACGGACACGGTCGGAGTGGACCTGCGCGCCCTGGAGCTGGGCATCGAGCGGGTCGTCCTGTGCGCCTCGGCCGACGGCGGCACCTTCGGTGAGATGTCCGGACTGACGCTCACGTTGCTCGACGCCGGGACGCTGCAGGAGCTCGCGCGCTTCGAGATGGAGGCCACGACGGAGACGGCGTTCATCGGTGGTGAGTTGTATCTGCGGGGCGGCCAGTGGAAGTTCCGGGCGGTCGGACAGGGCTACGCATCCGGACTCGCGGGCCTGGCCACCGACTTCGGGATCAGCGTGGACGACGAGGCCGGGGGCTCTGCGTCTGCCTCTGGCTCCGCGTCCGGGACCGGTGCCGCGTCGGCGGTGCCGCCCGCGGTGACGGCCGTGGGCCCACCGGTGGTGCCGTCCGCGGGTCCGCCCGTCGCGCCGCCTGTGGTCCCGCCCGCCGCGCAGGTTCCGTCGGCGCCCCCAGGGCCCGTCCCTCGCCTCACCAAGGGCGAGGAGCAGTTGCCCGTGGACATGCGCAAGCGGCTCTCCCTGCGCAAGGAGCAGGTGGCGGTCAGTCTGCGCAAGCGCGGGGCGGAGGGGGTCACGGCGCGTGTCGTCCTGGTGCTCGATGCCTCCGGGTCGATGTCCTTCCTGTACTCGAAGGGTGTCGTGGCCGACGTGGTGGAGCGGATGGCCGCGGTGGCCGCGCAGTTGGACGACGACGGAGTGATGCAGGCGTGGACGTTCGCGTCCCATGCGGCCCGGCTGCCGGATCTCGGTCTGGGCGAACTGCCCGAGTGGCTGGAGCTCCATGTCCGGGTCGGTGAGCTGAGCCTGTTTCGACGGAGCAAGAAGCCGCGGAAGGGGCTGCGGCCGGGGCAGGTGGACATGCGCGGGGTCGGGATCCAGAACGAGGAGCAGAAGGTGATCGCCGAGGTCCGGACGTATGTGCGTGAGCACCCGGCCGCCGATCCCACCCTGGTGCTGTTCTTCTCCGACGGAGGTGTCTATCGCAACAAGGAGATCGAGAAGGAGCTGCGGGAAGCGGTCGAGGAGCCGATCTTCTGGCAGTTCGTGGGCCTGGGCCGGTCCAACTACGGCGTACTGGAGCGGTTCGACACGCTGCCGGGCCGCCGCGTCGACAACGTCGGATTCTTCGCCGTCGACGACATCAGCAGCGTCCCGGACCCGGAGCTGTACGACCGGCTGCTGTCCGAGTTCCCGGCCTGGACGACCGCGGCCCGGCAACTCGGCATCATCTGACCGAACCTTCCGGGTCGCGCGGCATCCCCCCAGGCCCTGCCGGGCCGGGCATCGGCGGACGGCGCCCGGCCAGGGGGCGTTCGGACGTGCCCTGCCGGAGAGCGTATGGGCGTACGTCACCCACCGGTTCGGGCCCGCGCCCCATCAGCGCGGGCCCCGGTTCCTCCCCGCACCCGGCCGTCACCCCGGACATGAGCCACCCGGTCGGCCCGGGCGTCACTCGGGCTGGTGCTCCGGCCCTCCGAAGTCCGGGCTCGTGAAGTCCGGGCTGGAGAAGCTAGGGCGCGGGCCGGCCGCGGGTCCGCCGTCGGGACTGCTGAACCCCGGCCGGTTGTAGCCGAGTTGCGGGATGCGGCTGGGCGTCGGTGCCGGACGGCCCAGTGCCGCCGAGCCCGGGTCGGCGAGGGCCTCCCGGAGAAACGGCAGGATGCCGCGCTCCAGCAGGGCCTCGCGCCAGGCTTCCCTGGCCCGGGCCACCTGCTCGTTCAGCTCGCCGCGCGCTCCGGCCTGGAGCGAGGACGAGCTGTTGCGCAGTGCGGTCAGCAGCAGTCCGACCGCGGCGACCAGAATCGCGGCCGCCGTGACCGCGCCGAAGACCCATCCGGTGGTGAGGAGGGTTTTGGCGAACGTCTGCTCGGGGTCGAGCATCTTCAGGAGGTAGCCCACGAGCAGGAAGATCGCCGCTGCTGTCCCGGCGAGGACGGGGGCGAGCACCGCGACGACGGCGATGGCGCCGGCCCCGGCAGTCTCGGACACCTCCCCCACGGTGGCGGCGAGTCCCATCGCGGTCGCGCCCGGCTCCGCGGAGCCGGCTTTCTCGCTCACGACCCGGGTGGACGGCGCCGGCTGGCGCAGTTCCTCGCGGACCTTCACGTAATGCTGGTATTCGGTCGCCGCGGCCACCGTGATGAGTGCGGTGGCGTTGAGCGCCATGGTGCGCAGTTGTTCGGGGTTGAGCCGCTGGCCGACAGCGGCGAGTTCCGGGCGGTGTGGTGCGGAGCGCAGCGCCTCATCGAGGATCCGCTCGTAATCCTGGCGGTCCTCGCTCAGCAGGTGCTGCGGAACGCTGTTCATGTGCATCCCCCGATGCTCCGTAGGGCTGGTGGCTCGCACGCTGACGAGCCGTCGGGCAGAAACGGAGGGGAGCCTGCTACGGATAAGCCGATGGTAGAGCGGTGACGGCACGCCGTGACAGGGGGTTTCCAGAAATTGCCCCCTGGCCAGCGCAGTCCTCCTGCGGGGACGCCTGCCCGGTGAACGCTCAGCTATCCAGGGGCAATTGCTGGACCAGTAGCTTTCCGGCCATGGTCACGCCGCCGTCCATGGCGATGGCCAACCCGTCGGCGTACAGATGCGGTCCCTCGACCACCGGGCCCGCGCCGTCCTCGCCGTCCTCCGAGCCGACCTCACCCAGGAGGTACGGGATGGGGCTGTGACCATGGACGATGCGCGTGCCGCCGTACGCTCCCAGCAGTTCGCGGACGGCCTCGGCGCCCCCGTCGTCGCGGAAGGCGAAGCGCTTGGTGAACTTGCGGAAGAGGTCCCAGCACTCGTCCGCGTCGTTGCGGGTGAGCGTCTCGCGGACGGTGTCGTTGACCGCTTCGATGGAGTCGCCGTAGTCGAGGTAGGCCGTGGTGTCGGAGTGGACCAGGAGGTGTCCGTCGACCTGCTCCATGGCGTCGAGGCGGGCCATCCACTGCAAGTGGTGGTCCTGGAGACGGTCCATGTCGGTCTTCTGGCCGCCGTTGAGCAGCCAGGCCGCCTGGAAGGTGGCGGTGCCCGCCCCGGAGTTGACGGGGGTGTCGCCGAACCGCTTGGCGCCGAGCAGGAGCAGCTCGTGGTTGCCCATGAGCGCCTTGCAGTAGCCGCCGGCCGCGGCCGCCTCGGCGGACAGCCGCATCACGAGGTCGATCACGCCGATGCCGTCCGGGCCGCGGTCGGTGAAGTCGCCGAGGAACCACAGGCGCGCGGTCCCGGCGGACCAGTTGCCCGCGGCGTCGATGAGGCCCTGCTCCCGGAGCGCGGCGACCAGCTGGTCGAGATAGCCGTGCACGTCACCGACGACGTACAGCGGACCGGACCCATCGGTCGCCTGCGGGGCGGCCACGGCGGCGGGGTCAACAGCGACCTGAAGCGTGTCACCCCGGTTGATGACGGGCAGATCGCGCCGGGTGGGGGTGTACGCCTCCGAGTGGTCCGCCGGGTGGGCACGGGACTCCTCGGCGGGCCTGGTGCTCCCACCGGGGGGCGTGCTCTGCGCGTACGGACCGGTCTCGTGGACGTACGCGGGCACCCGGAAGTCGCGCAACGTCGCCGTCCGCACCGCCTCGGGTCCCTGACCGGCCCCCTGAGTCATCGACCCCTCCACCACCATCGCGCCGCATCTGCACCGGATCGGACTGCCTGGTCGCAGCGGCCCGCGGTGTCGTCCGCCCATCATAGGAATGCGGATCGCGCCATGTGATGACCCAGGGGTGGTGAATCGGAGTAGGAGCCCAGTTCACCGCGGTTTTCGCCCGAATTGGGCGGGGCTTTCCCCGCCCTTTCTGCACCGGGCGTCAACCCTCCTCGTGTGATCGGGGCGGACTGACTGTCGTACGGGGCGGACGGCGCTCGGAGGACGTCCGCACGATCAGCTCCGTCGGTATCACCTGCTCGACCGGTTGGTCCGATTCGACCCCCTCGATGGCATCGATGAGGAGCTGGACCACCGCCGTGCCGATCCGGCGCGGTTTGAGGGAGAGCGTCGTGATGGGCGGCTCGGTGTTGGCGTAGACGGTGGACTCGCTGCAGCAGACCAGCAGCAGGTCGTCCGGTACGCGCAGGCCGTAGCGCCGGGCCGCGGCGAGCAGGTCGGTGCCGTTCGGGTCGAAGAGGCCGTAGACGGCGTCAGGGCGGTCGGGCCGGGCGAGGAGCCGGTCGGCGGCGACGGCTCCCGCGCACGGATCGTGCGCGGGGTAGGCCTCGTACACCGCATCCTGGCCCACGCGCTCGCACCAGCGCAGGTATGCGGTGGTGGAGAGGTGGGTGTACGTGTCGGTGGTGGTTCCGGTGAGGAGGCCGATCCGGCGGGCGCCGGCCTCGGCCAGGTGGTCGAGGATGCCAAGGACCGCGGCCTCGTGGTCGTTGTCCACCCAGGCGGTGACCGGGAGCGAGCCGGCCGGGCGGCCGTCGGAGACGACCGGTAATCCCTGCCGGACCAGCTCACTGACGACCGGGTCCTGGTCGGACGGGTCGATGACCACGGTTCCGTCCAGGGCGACGTTCGACCACACGTCGTGGCGGGAGGTCGCGGGGAGGATGACCAGGGCGTAGCCCCGGGCGAGCGCGGCCGAGGTGGCGGCTCTGGCCATCTCCGCGAAGTACGCGAACTCCGTGAAGGTGAAAGGCTCATCCCCGTACGTCGTCACGGTCAGGCCGATGAGGCCCGACTTGCCGGTACGGAGGGTTCGGGCCGCGGCCGACGGGCGATAGCCCAGCCGGTCGGCGACCTCGCGGACGTGGCGTCGGGTGGCCTCCGGGAGCCGGCCCTTGCCGTTGAGGGCATCGGACACAGTCGTGATGGAGACCCCTGCGGCCGCAGCCACGTCTCTGATACCCGCTCGGCCCGGTCGACCGCCTCGGCGGGAGGTCTCCGCCCGGCTCACCTGGTGCTTCCCTGCTGCTGTCATGGCGAGCCGATAGTAGGGCTCATGCGGTGGGGTAGTGCGGACGCATATGCACTCGTTGACAGGCACGTTTCTGCATGGTCGAAGGTAGTCAACTTCCTTTGAAATAAAGGTAGTTGAAGGATTCTACGGTAGTACGTGACTTGTCGGCACGCATGGGCCTGCCAAGTGGGCCATGTTTCGAAGAGGTCTCAACTCACCTTTACGGGGGATGCGCGCCACGGAGTGAGCCACCGGCGCGTGCGCGGCCGGATGGCGCGCCCCCCCGATTCGTACGCCTTCGTACGAGGATGACCGGCGGGCGTTACGAGGATCACCGCCGGGGCGTACGAGGATCACCGCCGGGCCACGCGTGAGTGATCGCCGGGGCGCGGCCGGCAGTGGCCCGGTTGCCGTTCGGTTGTCCACAGGCCATTCGCAGCGGCGCCGAATCCTCATAAGGTGAGAAGCATTGGTAGCCGGTGGTGGTGATGAGCCGGTGGTGGTCACGAGGAGGACTGCGGTGAGCGAGACGAACCCCAAGCTGCGTGCCGAGCTGGCGGGTATCCCCACCTACAAGCCCGGCAAGCCCGCCGCGGCCGACGGTCCGGTGGCGTACAAGTTGTCCTCCAACGAGAACCCGTACCCGCCGCTGCCCGGTGTGATCGAGAGTGTGACCGCCGCGACCGGGTCCTTCAACCGCTACCCGGACATGGCGTGCACCGGGCTGATGAGCGAGCTGTCGGACCGTTTCGGCGTCCCCCTCTCGCACCTGGCGACCGGCACCGGCTCGGTCGGGGTTGCCCAGCAACTGCTGCAGGCCACGAGCGGCCCCGGCGACGAGGTCATCTACGCCTGGCGGTCCTTCGAGGCGTACCCGATCATCACGCAGATCAGCGGGGCGACCTCGGTGAAGGTGCCGCTGACGCAGGGCGAGGTGCACGACCTGGACGCGATGGCGGACGCGATCACCGACCGGACCCGGCTGATCTTCGTCTGCAACCCCAACAACCCGACCGGCACCGTGGTGCGCCGGGCCGAGCTCGAGCGGTTCCTCGACCGGGTGCCCAGCGATGTGCTGGTCGTGCTGGACGAGGCCTACCGCGAGTTCATCCGCGACGTCGAGGTGCCGGACGGCGTGGCGATCTACCGCGACCGGCCCAACGTCTGCGTGCTGCGCACCTTCTCCAAGGCGTACGGGCTGGCCGGCCTCCGGGTCGGCTTCGCGATCGCCCATGAGCCGGTCGCCGCGGCGCTGCGCAAGACGGCGGTCCCCTTCGGCGTGAGCCAGCTGGCCCAGGACGCCGCGGTGGCGAGCCTGCGCGCCGAGGACGAACTGCTCGGCAGGGTCGGCTCGCTGGTCTGCGAGCGCCAGCGCGTGGTCGAGGCGCTGCACGGGCAGGGCTGGACGGTGCCCGAGACGCAGGCCAACTTCGTGTGGCTGCGACTGGGGGAGCGCACGCTCGACTTCGCCGCGCACTGTGAACAGGCCGGTGTCGTCGTACGCCCCTTCGCCGGCGAGGGCGTCCGAGTGACGATCGGCGAGACCGAGGCGAACGACATCTTCCTGAAGGCGACGGAGACGTTCCGCAAAGAGCTCTAGTCCCGCCCCGGGTGCGAGTGCTGCGCGTAGGGAGCTCCAGGGCTTGTCCCGCGTCTCCGACATGACCCGCCGGACAGGTCCTAGTCCTCGACGAGTTCTACGCGTACGGGGTCGCCGTCCCGCGCCGTGACCAGTTGGCGCGGGTCCCCGTCAAGGTGGCCGAGGACGTTGCACGGGCTTGCGAGGCGGCACTCTCCCCCAAACTCCGTTCGGGGGGACCCCCAGCCTCGCGAGATCGGGGTGGGGCCGTAGGGGAGCGCGAGGGCGTCGCCGTCGGTCCAGAAGGCCACTGTGCCGGGCTCGACGACCTGTTGGGCGCTCTCCTCGCGGGCGACGCAGACGCCGGTGTCGAAGTAGACCTCCTCGCCCCAGGTGCGGGCGGTGGAGGTGAGTGGCAGTGCCTTGGCGAGGGCCCGGGCGGTCGGGGTGTCGTCAAGTGTCGCGGTGAGGTGCCCCGCGGGCCAGGAGATCCGTATCTGCATGGCGCGGATTCAACAATATGTTGAAGTTCTTGCCAAGGGGTTCGACCGGGCCGCTTGTGAACGTGATCGCGCTCGCGACCCCGCCCGCCACGCTTAGGTACCCCCCGCCCGTCAACCCTCGAACGGCCATGCGTCATAATTGCTTGTGAATGTGAACGCGTTCACAAACGTGTCCCGGTTGCTCCCTTGATGTACGTGACAAAGGGGGCAGACTGCCGCTGTACCACGGCGACGTAAGGAGACTGACGACGTGGAATTGGCTTTGGCGCCGGAGACTCTGGCGCGATGGCAGTTCGGCATCACCACCGTCTACCACTTCCTCTTCGTCCCCCTGACGATCTCGCTCGCCGGGCTGACCGCCGGCCTGCAGACGGCCTGGGTACGCACGGAGAAGGAGAAGTACCTCAGGGCCACCAAGTTCTGGGGCAAGCTCTTCCTGATCAACATCGCGATGGGCGTGGTCACCGGCATCGTGCAGGAGTTCCAGTTCGGCATGAACTGGTCCGACTACTCGCGATTCGTCGGTGACATCTTCGGTGCCCCGCTCGCCTTCGAGGCCCTGATCGCCTTCTTCTTCGAATCCACCTTCATCGGTCTGTGGATCTTCGGCTGGGACAAACTGCCCAAGAAGATCCATCTGGCCTGCATCTGGATGGTCTCGATCGGCACGATCCTGTCGGCGTACTTCATCCTCGCGGCCAACTCATGGATGCAGCACCCCGTCGGCTACAAGATCAATAAGGCGAGGGGGCGTGCCGAACTCACCGACTTCTGGCACGTGCTGACTCAGAACACCGCGCTCGCCCAGGCGTTCCACACGCTCACGGCGTCCTTCCTGACAGGCGGCGCCTTCATGGTCGGCATCGCCGCCTTCCATCTGTTCCGCAAGAAGCACGTCTCGGTGATGAAGACCTCACTGCGGCTCGGTCTGGTCACCGTCGCCATTGCCGGACTGCTCACCGCGATCAGCGGTGACACCCTCGGCAAGGTCATGTTCAAGCAGCAGCCGATGAAGATGGCCGCCGCGGAGGCGCTGTGGGACGGCCAGGACTCGGCGCCGTTCTCGGTCTTCGCGTACGGCGATGTCAGCAAGGGACACAACACCGTCGAGCTGTCCATCCCGGGGATACTGTCGTTCCTCGCCGACGATGACTTCAGCTCGTACGTCCCTGGCATCAACGACACCAACAAGGCCGAACAGGAGAAGTACGGTCCCGGCGACTACCGGCCCATCATCCCGGTCACCTTCTGGGCGTTCCGCTGGATGATCGGCTTCGGGATGGCGTCCTTCGCCATCGGCCTGGCCGGACTCTGGCTGACCCGCAAGAAGTTCATGCTGCCGCAGCACTTGAGGGTCGGCGACGACGAGGTGCCGCATCTCGTGCTCTTCAAGAACAAGGCGCTCGGCACGACGCTCACCAAGTGGTCCTGGCGCATCGCGATCTGGACCCTGGGCTTCCCTCTGATCGCCAACTCCTGGGGCTGGATCTTCACCGAGATGGGCCGCCAGCCGTGGGCCGTCTACGGCGTGCTGCAGACCCGGCACGCGGTCTCCCCCGGCGTCTCGCAGGGTGAGGTCCTCACGTCGATGATCGTCTTCACGTCGCTCTACGCGATCCTCGCCGTCATCGAGGTGAAGCTGCTCGTGAAGTACGTCAAGGCCGGACCGCCAGAGCTCACCGAGGCCGACCTCAACCCGCCCACCAGGATCGGCGGCGACTCCCGTGACGCCGACAAGCCGATGGCCTTCTCCTACTAGGCCCAGGGAGCTGCTGAGTCATGGAACTTCACGACGTCTGGTTCGTGCTCATCGCGGTCCTCTGGACCGGCTACTTCTTCCTGGAGGGCTTCGACTTCGGCGTCGGCATCCTCACCAAGATGCTGGCCCGGGACCGCATGGAGAAGCGGGTGCTGATCAACACGATCGGTCCCGTCTGGGACGGCAACGAGGTGTGGCTGCTCACGGCGGGCGGTGCGACCTTCGCCGCTTTCCCCGAGTGGTACGCCACGCTCTTCTCCGGCTTCTATCTGCCACTGCTGATCATCCTGGTCTGCCTGATCGTGCGCGGTGTCGCTTTCGAGTACCGGGCGAAGCGGCCCGAGGAGAACTGGCAGCGCAACTGGGAGACCGCGATCTTCTGGACTTCGCTGATCCCGGCGTTCCTGTGGGGTGTGGCCTTCGGCAACATCGTGCGCGGAGTGAAGATCGACCAGAACTTCGAGTACGTGGGCAACTTCTGGGACCTGCTCAACCCGTACGCGCTCCTCGGCGGTCTGGTCACGCTGACGCTGTTCACCTTCCATGGGACGGTGTTCGTCGGGCTCAAGACCGTCGGGGACATCCGGGAGCGGGCGCGGAAGCTGGCGCTGCAACTCGGGCTGGCGACAGCCGTGCTGGCGCTGATCTTCCTGCTCTGGACCCAGGTCGAGAACGGCGATGGCACGTCGCTGGTCGCGCTGGTCGTCGCCGTGGTCGCGCTGGTCGCGGCGCTCGTGGCGGTCGGCGGCGGCCGTGAGGGCTGGGCGTTCGCGCTGTCGGGCCTCACCATCGTGGCTGCCGTCGCGATGCTCTTCCTGACGCTCTTCCCGAACGTCATGCCGTCCTCGCTCAACGACGACTGGAGCCTGACGGTCACCAACGCGTCGTCGAGCCCATACACCCTGAAGATCATGACTTGGTGCGCGGGGATCGCCACGCCGATCGTCCTGCTCTACCAGTCGTGGACGTACTGGGTGTTCCGCAAGCGGATCGGTACGCATCACATCGCCCCGGATGTGGCGCACTGAGTCCGCAGGGCTGAAGGGCGTGTTGCGCACGGAGGTCCGCTGAATCACAGGGCATGTTTCACGTGAAACGGTCGTTTCACGTGAAACACGCCGGATGAGCCAAGGGTGTGTTTCACGTGAAACCGATCGATCCGCGTCTGCTTCGGTACGCCCGCGCCACTCGCCTTTTTCTCGCGGCCGTCGTTGGCCTGGGGGCTGCTGGAGCGGCCCTGGTCATTGCTCAGGCGATGCTCATCGCCGAAGTGGTGGTCGGCGCCTTCCAGCACGGTCTCTCAGCCGGTGAGCTCCGCACGCCGCTGGTGCTGTTGGCAGTGGTCGCCATCGGGCGTGCGATCGTCTCCTGGCTCACCGAACTCGCCGCGCACCGGGCGAGCGCGGCGGTCAAGTCGGAGTTGCGGGGGCGTCTGCTGGAGCGGGCTGCGCTGCTCGGCCCCGGGTGGCTGAGCGGGCAGCGGACGGGATCGCTGGTGTCCCTCGCCACGCGGGGCATTGACGCACTCGACGACTACTTCTCGCGCTATCTGCCGCAGCTGGGGCTCGCGGTGGTGGTTCCGGTGGCCGTCCTCGCCCGGATCGTCACCGAGGACTGGGTGTCGGCGGCGATCATCGTCGGCACGCTGCCGTTGATCCCGCTCTTCATGATTCTGATCGGCTGGGCCACGCGGACCCAGATGGACCATCAGTGGCGGCTGCTGTCCCGCCTTTCGGGGCACTTCCTGGATGTCGTCGCGGGACTTCCCACGCTCAAGGTATTCGGCCGGGCCAAGGCGCAGGCCGAGTCGATCCGGAAGATCACCGGCGAGTACCGGCAGGCGACCATGCGGACGCTGCGGATCGCTTTCCTGTCGTCCTTCGCGCTGGAGCTGCTCGCCACCATCTCGGTCGCGCTGGTCGCGGTGACCATCGGGATGCGGCTCGTGCACGGCGAGATGGATCTGTACGTGGGGCTCGTCATCCTCGTCCTCGCGCCTGAGGCGTATCTGCCGCTGCGGCAGGTGGGGGCGCAGTACCACGCCGCCGCCGAAGGGCTCGCGGCGGCCGAGGAGATCTTCTCGGTGCTGGAAGCCCCGGTGCCCGCCTCGGGCTCGCTGCACGTGCCGGTGGAGGAGATCGGTTTCGAGGGGGTGAGCGTGCGGTACCCCGGGCGCTCCAGCAACGCCGTCTCCGACGTCTCCTTCGCCGTCGAGCCCGGTGAGACGGTGGCTCTGGTCGGGCCGAGCGGCGTGGGCAAGTCGACGCTGCTGAACGTTCTGCTGGGGTTTGTGGAGCCCGCCACGGGTCGGGTGCGGGTCGGGGGAGTCGATCTCGCCGAGGCCGATCTGGCGGAGTGGCGCTCACGGGTGGCCTGGGTGCCGCAGAGGCCCCATCTCTACGCCGGGTCCATCGCCGAGAACGTACGGCTGGCGCGGCCCGACGCGGACGACGCGGCGCTGCGGCGGGCGCTCGTCGACGCGGGTGCGGCCGGCTTCGTCGACGCGCTGCCCGACGGGGTCGCCACGGTCCTCGGCGAGGACGGCGCCGGGCTGTCGGCAGGCCAGCGCCAACGCCTCGCTCTCGCCCGGGCGTTCCTCGCGGACCGGCCCGTGCTGCTTCTCGACGAGCCGACGGCCTCGTTGGACGGAGCGACGGAGGTGGAGGTCGTGGAGGCGGTGCGACGGCTCGCCGTGGGGCGGACGGTGCTGCTGGTGGTGCACCGGCCGGCGTTGCTCGGAGTGGCGGACCGGGTGGTGCGACTGGAGCCCGGGGCACCCGTCGAGGCGTCCGGCCCCGCGGAATCCGGCCCCGCCCAGCCGCTCCGGCCGGTCGAGCCGGAAAGCGTGCCCCGGACCGAGGGCGACGAGCCTCCTCCGGCTCCGCGGCAGCGCGGCGGCGTGCTCGCCCGAGTCCGGGCCATGGCCGCTCCCCGGCGCGGGCCGCTCGCGCTCGCTCTGCTCCTCGGCAGTCTCGCGCTCGGCAGTGCCGTCGGGCTGATGGCCACCTCCGGGTGGCTCATCTCGCGGGCGTCCCAGCAGCCACCCGTGCTGTATCTGATGGTGGCTGTCACGGCCACACGGGCATTCGGGATCGGCCGGGCCGTCTTCCGGTACGCGGAGCGGCTCGTGTCGCACGACGCGGTGCTGCGGATGCTGGCCGACACCCGGGTCGCCGTGTACCGGCGCCTCGAACGCCTCGCGCCCGCGGGGCTGCGGACGACCCGGCGCGGCGATCTGCTGTCGCGGCTCGTCGCCGACGTGGACGCTATGCAGGACTACTGGCTGCGCTGGCTGCTGCCCGCGGGTGCCGCGATCGTGGTGTCCGCCGCCTCCGTAGGCTTCACCGCCTGGCTGCTGCCCGAGGCCGGTGCCGCACTCGCCGTCGGACTGCTGGCGGCCGGGGTCGGCGTCCCGCTCGTCACCGGCGCCGTGGCGCGCCGCGCCGAGCGGCGGCTGGCTCCCGCGCGCGGCGTTCTCGCGACCCGCGTGACCGACCTGCTCACGGGAACCGCCGAATTGACCGTCGCGGGCGCGCTGCCCGCCCGTACTGCCGAGACACGGCAGGCCGACACGGTGCTCACCCGCATCGCCTCCCGGGCCGCCACCGCGACCGCGCTCGGCGACGGACTCACGGCACTCGCGTCCGGGCTGACCGTCGCGGCCACCGCTCTCGTGGGCGCCCAGGCGGTCGCCGCGGGACGGCTGGGCGGCGTGGCGATGGCCGTCGTGGTTCTCACCCCGCTGGCCGCGTTCGAGGCCGTCATGGGGCTGCCGCTCGCCGTCCAGTACCGGCAGCGGGTGCGCAAGAGCGCGGAGCGCGTGTACGAGGTGCTGGACGCCCCCGATCCCGTACGCGAACCGGAGCATCCGCAGCCGGCCCCCGCGTCGCCGTTCCCGCTGTGCGTGCGAGGGCTCCGGGCCCGCCACACCGGACAGGACCGGGACGCGCTCGCCGGGCTCGACCTGACCCTCGAGCAGGGCCGCAGGATCGCCGTCGTCGGCGCCTCGGGGTCCGGCAAGACCACGCTCGCGCAGGTACTGCTGCGATTCCTGGACGCGGGTGCCGGGGGGTACACGCTGGGCGGTGTGGACGCGTACGCGATGGACCCAGACGTCGTACGCCGCATGGTCGGGCTCTGTGCCCAGGACGCCCACCTCTTCGACAGCACGGTCCGCGAGAACCTGCTGCTGGCCCGGAAGGAGGCGACCGAGGCCGAACTGCGCGACGCGCTCGCGCGGGCCCGGCTCCTCGACTGGGCGGACGGGCTGCCCGACGGGCTCGACACACTGATCGGGGAGCACGGGGCCCGACTGTCCGGCGGCCAGCGCCAGCGGCTCGCCCTGGCCCGGGCGCTGCTCGCCGACTTCCCCGTCCTCGTCCTCGACGAGCCCGCGGAACACCTGGACCTGCCGACGGCCGACGCGCTCACCGCGGATCTGCTGGTCGCGACCGAGGGCCGTACGACGTTGCTGATCACGCACCGGCTGGCTGGGCTCGACGCGGTGGACGAGGTGATCGTGCTCGCGGATGGGCGCGTGGTCCAGCGAGGTCGGTACGCGGAGCTGGCGGCTGTCGCGGGTCCGCTGCGGGAGATGGTGGAGCGGGAGGCCGCGGGGGATCTGCTGGTCCAGGCCGCATAACCCTGACTTTCCCTTGCAAATAGGACTAACTACGCTCGAGGCATGTCAGTAGCTCCCGCCTCGCCCGACCCGGACGGCGGCCCGGACGCGGCGACTCGGGCGCCACAGCGCTTGCAGGGGCTGTCCACCGAGGTGACCGCGCGGGTGCCGCAGCTGCTGGAGGCGCTGCGGTCGGTCGGGTCGGGTCTGGAGCTGCATTCCACGCTGGACCGGATCTGCGAGACGGCGGCCGAGCTGGCGGACGCGCGGTACGCGGCCATCGGGGTCGTGGCGGAGGACGGCGAGGGCATCGCGGATCTGGTCTGCTACGGGGTCGACGAGGGGACCGCCCGGCTGATCGGACGGCTGCTCGACGGACACACGGGGCTGCTCGGGGCGCTCATCCACGATCCGGAGCCGGTGCGGCTCGCGAACGTGGCCGACGATCCGCGCTCCTGCGGGTTCCCCGAGCACCATCCGCCGATGCGGAGCTTCCTCGGCGTTCCGATCCGGGTGCACGGGGAGATCTTCGGGAATCTGTACCTGAGCGAGAAGCGCGGTGGCGGCCCGTTCAACGACGACGACCTCAACATGGTCCGGGTGCTGGCCGCGGAGGCGGGCATCGCCATCGGCAACGCCCGCCTGTACGAGGCCGCCCACCAGCGTGAGCGCTGGATCGACGGCTCGGTGGCCGTCACGACGGCGATCTTGTCGGGCAGCGACGTCGAGGACGCCCTCCAGGTCGTCGCCGAACAGGCCCGTCGGCTCTCCGGCTCCGCGGCCGGGATCGTGCTGCTCCCGGCGGAGGAGGGCGGCCTGGAGATCGTCGCCGTCGCCTCGGAGCGCCGGTCGAAGGCGCTCGGCCTCGTCATTCCGCCGGAGAGCGAGATCGTCGCCGAACTCCTCGACGGGGAGCCGGTGTTCGTCCAGGACGCGACCACCGACGCGCGCATGCTCCCCGCTCTCGCCCGCGATTACGGGCCGGTCATGATGCTGCCGCTGCAGAGCGACGGCCGGCTGCTCGGGGCCCTCGTCACACCGCGCGCTCAAGGAGAGCGCCCGTTCACGGAGACCGAACGCACCCTGGCCGCGCAGTTCGCCTCCCAGGCCGCGCTCGCGCTGATGATGGCCGAGGCCCAGCGGGACCGGGAGCGGCTCGCGGTGTACGAGGACCGCGACCGGATCGCCCGTGACCTGCACGACCTCGTCATCCAGCGGCTGTTCGCGACGGGGATGCTGCTGGAGAGCGCGCAGCGGCGGTCGCTCGTGCCCGATGTTCAGGAGGGCGTCGGCAAGGCGGTCGACGAACTCGACGTCACCATCCAGGAGATCCGCACCGCCATCTTCGCCCTCCGCCAGGGCCCCGCCGAAGTGCCGTCAGGGCTGCGTACCCGCGTGCTGCGCGAGATCAACATGGCCGCCGTACCCCTCGGCTTCAAGCCGGGCCACCGCTTCATCGGGCCCATCGACACGGTGGTCGGCGAACTCACCGCCAAGAACCTCATCGCCGCCCTGCGCGAGGCCCTCTCCAATGCCTTCCGGCACTCCGGGGCCTCTCGCATCGACGTCGTCGTCGACGCGACCGTCCAACTGCGGGACGGGCGGCAATCCGTACGGCTCACCGTCGCCGACGACGGCGTCGGCATCCCCGCCGACGGCCGACGCAGCGGTCTGCGGAACCTCAAGCGGCGCGCCGAGTCGCTGGGCGGCGACAGCTGGTACGGGCCGGGGATCGGCGACGACGGCAGCGGCGCGACGGTGGTGTGGCAGGCGCCCCACTGAGCCTCCCGGGTCCCCATGGATCGCGGGCCCTCGTTCCCCCCAGGTCCCCCTTTGTATCCCGGGCTCCTCGTTTCCCCTGGGTCCCCTTCGTCCCCCGAGCGCCATGGCCAACGCACCGGGGCCAGGCACCTGTTCGGCCCAGCCGGGTGAGCCATTCGTGGCGACCGGTCCCCCAGGCGTGCGACGGGGACAAGACCGCGCCCGACTGCGCGGGACACGATCGCTGCCATGCGCTCATTCCCCCGCCGTCCGCTGCTCGTGTCGGCGCTGCTGTGCGCGCTCGCGGTTCTCGCGGCCTGGCCCACGGCGGCCGACGGCGATGGCGAGGACCCCGGCATCAGCGCCCGGGTGGTGCGGCTGTACGGGGACGTCTCCGTGGCGAGGCGGCAGTACGAGGCGGGACGGCGGGAGGCCGAGGCGTGGCGGACCAAGGCGCGGCGGGCCGAGCGCCTCCTCGCGCGTGAGCGGCGTGAGGTCGCCGCACGGCATGATGACCTGGGCCGGATCGCGCGAGAACAGTACCGGCAGGGCGGCGGCCTCCCGTACACCGCGCAGATTCTGATCGCGGGCGGTCCTGATGACCTGATGCGCGGTCAGCGCGCCGTGTGGCGGGCGGATCTCGCCGTCAGCAATGCCGTGACCAAGAGCCGTCGCGCGGAAGCCCGGCTCGCCGCCGACAAGGCGAAGGCCCGGTCCGAGTGGCAGGCGGTGGAGCAGCGGAACGGTGAACTCGCCGAGATGAAGCGGATCCTCCGGGCGAAGCTCGAACAGGCACGGTCGACGCTCCAGAGCCAGGCGGACGCCTCGGTGGCGGCGGGCTCCTGCCGTGGCGCCGTCCGCCTGGATCAGCCGAAGAAGGAGTCCACGCGCGCGTGGGTCGCGCCGGTGCGGACGTACGCACTCTCCGCGGGCTTCGGCAGCACCGGCGAGCACTGGGCGAGCCGGCACACCGGGCAGGACTTCGCGGTGCCCATCGGCACGCCGGTCCGCGCCGTCGGGGCGGGCCGGGTGGTGCATGTCTCCTGCGGCGGCGCGTTCGGCATCGAGATCGTGATCCAGCACCCCGGCGGCCACTTCACGCAGTACGCGCACCTCGCCGCCGTCACCGTGGACCAGGGCGAGCGAGTGTCGATCGGGCAGTGGATCGGGCAGTCCGGTACGAGCGGCAACTCGACCGGTCCGCATCTGCACTTCGAGGTGCGGGTCACGCCGGAGCCGGGGTCGGCCATCGACCCTGTGCCATGGCTCGCGGAGCACGGGGTGGACGTCCAGCGCTCGGCGGGCCGGGGTGCCCGCTGAGCGGCGCGCTCCCGCTCCTACAACCGCTCCGCGAGGATCCGCTCGATCACGACCGCCACCCCGTCGTCGTTGTTGGCGACCGTGCGCCCGGAGGCCGCGGCGATCACCTCGGGGTGGGCGTTGCCCATCGCGTAGGACTGGCCCGCCCACGTGAGCATCTCGACGTCGTTCGGCATGTCACCGAAGGCGACGACCTCCTCGTGGGAGATGCCGCGCTCGGCGCAGCACAGCGCGAGGGTGCTGGCCTTGGAGACGCCGGGGCCGCTGATCTCAAGCAGTGCGCTGGGGCTGGAGCGGGTGACGCCGGCCCGTTCGCCGATGGCCAGGCGGGCGACTGTGAGGAAGCCGTCCGGGTCCATCTCGGGGTGGTAGGCGAGCACCTTGAGCACCGGCTGATCGGCGTCCAGGGAATCCTCGGCGAGGAGCTTCTCGGCGGGCGCGACCGTCTCCGGGGGCTCCATGTGCAGCAAGGGGTAGCCCGGTTCGAGGTGGAGGCCGTACGTCCGCTCGACGGCGCACACGGTGCCGGGCGCCGCCGAGCGCAGCAGCTGGATGACGTCGAGCGCGATGTCCGGCGCCAACTCACGGATCTTCACGAAGCGGTGGGCGCCGGGGCCGCCGTGCAGGTCGACCACGGCGGCGCCGTTGCCGCAGATCGCCAGGCCGTGCCCATGGACGTGGTCGCTGACGACGTCCATCCAGCGGGCCGGGCGGCCGGTGACGAAGAAGACCTCGATGCCCGCCTCCTCGGCGGCGGCGAGGGCGGCGATCGTGCGCTCGGACAGCGACTTGTCGTCACGCAACAGGGTGCCGTCGAGATCCGTGGCGATCAGCCGGGGCGGAACGGTGGAGGCCGGGGTCTCGGGCCGTCGAGTCGCTGAGGTCACGCGCCCATTCTCCCGCATATGCGCGCACGGTCGTGCGGCAGTCCGCACACTTGAGTGGTTACCGTCCTCACCAGCACCGTTACGCCCCGTCGAACCAGAGACAGCTGGGCCGGGCTTTCGAGTCAGCCCGGGCCAGACCCTCGGGTCGGCCGGGCTCTCGGGTCAGCCGGGCCGGCTCTCAGGACAGCCGGGCCGGAGCTCAAGGCAGCTGTGCCAGGGCCTCCATCGCGATCCGCTCGAAGACCTTCACGTCGGCCGCGAAGTCCGAGTCGGGGATCGGCCAGTGGATCACGATGTCGGTGAAGCCCAGCTCCGCGTGCCTGCCCGCGAAATCGACGAACGCGTCCAGGGACTCCAGCGGACGGCCGCGGTCCGGGGTGAAGCCGGTGAGCAGGATCTTGTCGAGCTCGTTCGCGTCCCGGCCGATCGCGGCGCAAGCGTCGGCCAACTTGTCGGCCTGCCTGCGAATGGCCTGAATCGACTCGTTGGGGGTGCCCGTTTCGTAGAGCTTCGGGTCGCCGGTCGTCACCCAAGCCTGCCCGTACTGGGCGGCGAGCTTCAGTCCGCGCGGACCGGTGGCGGCCACCGCGAACGGCAGCCGGGGGCGCTGGACACAGCCCGGGATGTTCCGTGCCTCGTGCGCCGAGTAGTAGTCACCGCCGTACGAAACGGAGTCCTCGGTGAGGAGCCGGTCGAGCAGCGGAACGAACTCGCCGAAGCGGTTGGCGCGCTCATGCGGGGTCCACGGGTCCTGGCCGAGCGCCATGGCGTCGAAGCCGGTGCCGCCCGCGCCGATGCCCAGGGTGATCCGGCCGTTCGAGATGTCGTCGAGGGAGATCAGTTCCTTGGCGAGGGTCACCGGATGCCGGAAGTTCGGCGAGGTCACGAGCGTGCCGAGGCGGAGGCGCTCGGTGACGGCGGCCGCGGCGGTCAGCGTCGGGACGGCCCCGAACCACGGGCCGTCGCGGAAGGTCCGCCACGACAGATGGTCGTACGTGAACGCGGTGTGGAAGCCGAGCTGCTCCGCGCGCTGCCAGGCGGAACGCCCACCCTCGTGCCAGCGGACGTACGGCAGGATCACGGTGCTCAGACGCAGACTCATGCATCGAGCGTAAGGGGAATCGCGGAGTGGTCGCGGCCACCGCATGATCACCCGCACTGCCTGTCTGTGATCACCCCACTGCCCGCCTGTCAGTGCCCCGAGGGAAACCGCAGGTACTGCGGGGGCACGGCCTGGGTGAGCCAGACTCCGTTCGCGCTGACGCGAAAGACATGGCCGTCGCGGTGCATGGCGGCGGCGTCCACGGCGAGCACGACCGGCCGGCCGCGGCGGGCGCCGACGCGGGTCGCGGTCTCCCGGTCCGGCGAGAGGTGCACGTCGTGCCGGTTCATGGGCCGCAGGCCCTCGGCGCGAATCGCGTCCAGGTTGCGGGCCACGGTCCCGTGATAGAGGTACGCGGGCGGGGTCGCCGGGGGCAGTCCGAGGTCGACCTCGACGGAGTGGCCCTGGCTGGCGCGGATCCGGCTCCCCTCGATCGCGAAGCGCCGCTTGTCATTGTGGGCCACGACGTGGTCGAGCTCCTCGCGCGTGAACCGGAAGCCGTGCGCGGCCGCCGCGGCCATCAGCGTCTCGATCTCGACCCAGCCGCCCTCGCCGAGCGTGAGCCCGATCCGCTCGGGCTGGTGCCGCAGATGCTTCGAGAGGTACTTCGACACCTTCACGGTGCGTCTTTCATCCATCCGTTCGTTCATCTCTCCAGCGTGCCTGGCGAGAGACGGATCACGCATTTGATTTTGATTCGGAGGTTTGATCCACAGCCAAGTCCTCTTATCCACAGGGGAATTGGCGATTCTGTGGACAACTCACAAGTGTTTTAAGGCGTTTCGTCAACCTTGCTGTTGTTGCTGTGGTTTGAGGTGAGACGGTCCAAGGTACGGGCCTGCACCTCTCGTTCAGCGGCGGCCGTGACGAAGCTCGCCACCTGCTCCGCGCCAACCAGCCGCTCCACAGTCCGCATTGTGTCCAGGGGGATCTCCACAGTGTGCGTCTCGTCGCGGCGCTCCACCGGCTGCCCCGCGGCAAGGTGCTGATGCAGGTACCGCTTGGCGAACAGCCGCATGGCACGGGCCAGTTCGGCGTCCACGGTCTGCTGCGCGAGCGGTCTCAGCCGTCGTACGAGCGAGGCCGCCTCGGCCGCGTCCGCGTCGGTCGGCGGGTGCTCCCCCAGATAACGCGCGAAGACGTGCTCGGTCGTGAACTCCAGGAATCGGGAGGCGATGTGCTCGACCTGGCCCCTCAACTCCCGCAGATGGCCGGAGATCGCGGACAGCGGAACGCCTGCCGCGTGCAACTCGACCGCCACGGCCAGCTCTTGAGGGCTGGGAACGAGGAAGGAGTCCTCGTCGCCGGGAATCGGCTCCAGCACGCCGAGCTCCACGGCGTCGGCCACGGCGGCGTCGTCCGGACTGCCGCCGAACCGCTCGTCGAGCTCGGCACGCGAGATCCGGGCTGCCTCCTCGTCGGTCCACGGCCCGTCGACCTCCGCGACCAGGCCCAGGATCCCGCCGAGGCCCCGACCCGCGTCCCAGGCCTCCAGGAGCTCCTTGATGGAGGCCAGCGTGTAGCCGCGTTCGAGGAGATCGGCGATCTGCCGCAGCCGGGCCAGATGGGCGTCCGCGTACACATTGGCGCGGCCGCGCCGCTCGGGGCGGGGGAGCAGCCCGCGGTCCTGATAGGCGCGGATCGTCCGGACCGTGGCACCGCTGTGGTGTGCCAGGTCCTCGATGCGGTAGGTGACACCGACCGACTCGTCGTTCACGCTTCCTGCCCTCCCGCAGCCGGGCGACATCGCTACGCGATCGCCGCGCGGCCGATCGCCCCCGCTGCAGACCGTGCCGCCGGCGACTGCGCCAGACACTCCACGGCCCTGCGCAGTGAGCCCTCCTGCCAGTCGAAGGACACCCGCCTCGGGGTGATCGCGTAGTGGCCGTCGCCGGCGGAGTCGCCCGTCGAGTCGCTCGGCATCTCGCTCACAGCGGTGGCTCCAATCGCGCGATCGCGCGCAGCGCCTTCGGCGTGAAGCGCGACATGAGGTGGGCGCCCCGCGCCTCCGGGGTGACCGGCACGACCGCCTGGTTGCGGACCACCGCGCGCAGGATCGCGTCGGCCACCTTCTCCGGCGGGTAGTTGCGCAGCCCGTACAGCCGCGCCGACTTCTTCTGGCGCCGCTTCTCCTCCAGGGCGTCGACCCCGGCGAAGCGGGCGGTCGAGGTGATGTTCGTGTTGACGAAGCCGGGGCAGATCGCCGAGACGCCGATGCCCTGCCCCGCCAGTTCCGCGCGCAGGCACTCGCTGAGCATCAGGACGGCCGCCTTGGAGGTGCTGTAGGCGGGCAGCGCCTTCGACGGCTGGTACGCCGCCGCCGACGCGGTGTTGACGATGTGGCCGCCCTGGCCGCGCTCGGCCATCTGCTTCCCGAAGAGCCGGCAGCCGTGGATCACGCCCCACAGATTGACGTCGAGGACCTTTCTCCAGTCCTCGGCGGTCGTGTCGAAGAAGGATCCCGACAGGCCGATCCCGGCGTTGTTCACCAGTACGTCGACCACGCCGTACTCGGTGGCGACCTTCTCGGCGAGCTTCTCCATGGCCTGCTCGTCGGAGACGTCGACCGTCTCGGCCCAGGCTTCGGGGGAGCCGATCAGCCGGGACATCTCCGCCGTGCGGGCCGCGCTCTCGGTGTCCCGGTCCACGGCGATCACGCGTGCGCCGGCCTCGGCGAACGCGAAGGCGGTGGCCCGTCCGATGCCGCTGCCCGCGCCGGTGACCAGTACGAGCTGCCCGCCGAAGCGGTCCGCGTACTTGCCGGTGGCCACGGTGTCCTGCACGGGCACCCCGTCCTCGTTGGCGTGGACGAACTCCGTGATCCAGGCGGCCAGCTGATCCGGGCGCGTGCGCGGAATCCAGTGCTTGGCCGGGAGCGTACGGCGTACCAGCTGCGGGGCCCACTGCTCCAGCTCGTCGTAGAGCCGCTCGGAGAGAAACGCGTCCCCCAGGGGCGTGACGAGCTGCACGGGCGCGTGTGCGTACGCGTCCTCGCGCGGCCGGTTCAGCCGGGCCCGTACGTTGTCGCGGTACAGCCAGGCGCCGTGCGCCGCGTCGGTCGGCAGCGACGGGGTCGGGTAGTCGCCCGAGGGCACCTTCTCGACCCGCTGGAGGATCTTCGGCCACTGCTTGCCGAGGGGGCCGCGCCAGGCCAGCTCGGGCAGGACGGGCGTGTGCAGCAGGTACACGTACCAGGACTTGGCGCCCTGGCCGAGGAGCTGGCCGACCTTGCGCGGGGTCGGCCGCTTCACACGCTGCTTGATCCAGTGCCCGAAGTGGTCCAGGGACGGCCCGGACATCGACGTGAAGGACGCGATCCGGCCCTCGGTGCGCTGGACGGTGACGAACTCCCACGACTGCACCGAACCCCAGTCGTGCCCCACCAGATGCACCGGCCTGTCGGGGCTGACCGCGTCCACGACCGCCAGGAAGTCGTCGGTCAGCTTCTCCAGAGTGAAGCCGCCGCGCAGGGGCTTCGGCGCCGTCGACCTGCCGTGTCCTCGTACGTCGTACAGCACCACATGGAAGCGCTCGGCGAGCCGCGTCGCGACCTCGGACCACACCTCCTTGGAGTCCGGATAGCCGTGCACGAGTACCACCGTGGGCTGCGATTCGTCGCCCAACTCCGCGACGCACAGCTCGACTCCGCCCGTCCGTACCCAGCGCTCGCGCGCGCCCTCGAGACTCACTTGTCCTCCGCCCAGCGCCGCACGTGCGGCAGATCGTCGTCCAGCCAGAACGCGCTCGCTTCAGGGTCCTTGGAGTCGGTGACGACCAGGATCTCCTCGAACTTCGCGCCCGTCCCCCGGAAGCCGAGGTGCGGTTCGACCGCCCACAGCCCCGGCTGGGGCGGATGGTCGGAGAACCTGTACGGCGACCACAGCGGCGACCAGCCGTCGCGGTGCCCGTGGATCGCGTCGCTCGCCAGCCCCTTCAGGGACTGGGTGCCGAACCCGAACAGATGCGGCGACCAGGGGCGCTCCTTCACGCGGTCCACCTTGTGGGCGATCACACCGAAGGGATACGCCCGGTGCCGGTTCGCATAGCCCTGGCGGACCATGAGCCGGTCCACGTCCTCGTAGATCTCGCGCAGCGGCCGCCGCTCGCGCACCTCGCGCAGGATCAGCTCGCGGTGCGCCTCCAGGTCGGCGAGCAGCTTGTCCTGCACGGGGTTCAGCCCGAGCGAGCCCGAGTAACCGATGTCCGCCGTAAAGCCCTTGTGGACCGGGGCCATGTCGAGGATGAACGGCATCCCCGGCTCCAGGCGGCGGTTGGTGGGGAAGAACTGCAACGGGATCCGGAAGTTCACGAACGCCGTGCGGTCCCCGAACCAGGCGAAGGGCAGATGGAACCAGTCCCGCACCCCGCGCTCGCGCAGCCACTCGCGCTGCATGCGTGCCGCCTCGCGCTCGGTCACGCCGGGCTTCAGCTGAGCGGCCACGGCTTCCGCGCATTCGTACGCGAGACGCTGCACCTCCCTGAACCCCCGCAGTTCCGCGGAGAGTTCGCCTGTCACTGCCGTCGTCATGCCACCGCCCTGTGTCCACGCTGACTGCGGTACGTGCTCGTAACTTGACACTGGTGAATGTGACAGTTGTTAGAGGCTGCGTCAATAGACCTGCGGGACGCCTGTGGACAACCGAGCCGATGTGGATACCGACCGCCGGTTGTTCGACCTCAGGGGGACCCCTACGGGCCCGTACGACTGGAGTCTGATGCGGATCCAGCTCCGTGGGCTGACGACCGCTGTGGCGTGCGCCACTACCTTCGAAGCGTGACTGTGATCGCGACCGAAAGCCTGAGCAAGCGGTTCCCCAGGGTGACCGCTCTTGACCGGCTCTCCGTGGACGTCGGGCCTGGTGTGACCGGACTCGTCGGAGCCAACGGAGCCGGCAAGTCCACACTGATCAAGATCCTGCTGGGTCTCTCCCCCGCCACCGAGGGCCGCGCACAAGTGCTCGGCCTCGACGTCGCCACCGAGGGCGGCGCCATCCGCGAGCGCGTCGGGTACATGCCGGAGCACGACTGCCTGCCGCCCGACGTCTCGGCCACCGAGTTCGTCGTCCACATGGCGCGCATGTCCGGACTCCCGCCGGCCGCGGCCCGCGAGCGCACCGCCGACACGCTGCGCCATGTCGGCCTGTACGAGGAGCGCTACCGCCCCATCGGCGGCTACTCGACGGGCATGAAGCAACGCGTGAAGCTCGCGCAGGCCCTGGTCCACGACCCCCAGCTGGTCTTCCTGGACGAGCCGACCAACGGCCTCGACCCGGTCGGCCGCGACGAGATGCTCGGCCTGATCCGCCGCATCCACACCGATTTCGGCATCTCGGTCCTGGTCACCTCGCACCTCCTGGGCGAACTGGAGCGCACCTGCGACCACGTCGTCGTCATCGACGGCGGCAAGCTGCTGCGCTCCAGCTCCACCACGGACTTCACCCAGACCACGACGACCCTCGCCATCGAGGTCACCGACACCGACGAGCACCCGGACGGCACCGGCGCGCTGCGCGACGTGCTCCACGCGCGCGGGATCGAGACCCACGACGGCAGCGGCCTGCCCGGCGCCGGACACATCCTGCTGCTCACCGCCGAGGGCGAGGAGACGTACGACCTCGTCCGCGACGTGGTCGCCGACCTCGGCCTCGGTCTGGTCCGGATGGAACAGCGCAGGCACCACATCGCGGAGGTCTTCAAGGACAGCGACGAACAGCGGGCGCGAGACGAACAGATGACGGGCGACGACCAGCGGAAGGAGGCGGTCGGTCATGGCGGTTGAGCACTCCCTCACCCAGCCCGGTGAGCAGACCCGCATCCACAACATCGGCTACCGCAACTACGACGGCGCGCGTCTGGGCCGCGCCTACGCCCGCCGCTCGCTGTACTCGCAGTCCCTGCGCGGCGCCTACGGACTCGGCCGCTCGGTCAAGTCCAAGGTGCTGCCGATGCTGCTCTTCGTAGTGATGTGCGTCCCCGCGCTGATCATGGTGGCCGTCGCGGTCGCCACCAAGGCGAAGGACCTGCCCGTCGACTACACGCGCTACGCGATCATCATGCAGGCCGTCATCGGCCTGTACGTCGCCTCCCAGGGACCGCAGTCCGTCTCGCGCGACCTGCGCTTCAAGACCGTCCCGCTGTACTTCTCGCGCCCCATCGAGACCGTCGACTACGTACGCGCCAAGTACGCGGCGCTGGCCTCGGCGCTGTTCATCCTCACGGCCGCGCCGCTGATCGTGCTCTACGTAGGGGCGCTGCTGGCCAAGCTCGACTTCGCCGACCAGACGAAGGGATTGGGACAGGGGCTGGTCTCCGTGGCGCTGCTGTCGCTCCTCTTCGCGGGCATCGGCCTGGTCATCTCGGCGGTCACGCCGCGCCGCGGCTTCGGCATCGCGGCCGTCATCGCCGCCCTGACCATCTCCTACGGGGCGGTCTCCACCGTCCAGGCCATCGCCTTCGAGCAGTCCAGCACGGGAGCCGTCCCGTGGCTCGGCCTCTTCTCGCCGATCACGCTCATCGACGGAGTGCAGACGGCCTTCCTCGGCGCCACCTCCGCCTTCCCCGGAGGGGAAGGCCCCTCGTCCGGGCAGGGTGTCGTCTACCTCATCGTCGTCCTGGGTCTCATCGCGGGCTGCTACGGCCTGCTGATGCGCCGCTACCGAAAGGTCGGGCTGTGACCACGCTCAACATCGACCACGTCTCGCGCTGGTTCGGCAACGTGGTGGCGGTCAACGACATCACGATGACGATCGGCCCCGGAGTCACCGGCCTGCTGGGCCCGAACGGCGCCGGAAAGTCCACCCTGATCAACATGATGGGCGGCTTCCTCGCTCCCTCCACGGGCACCGTCACCCTCGACGGCCAGCAGGTCTGGCGCAACGAACAGATCTACCGGCACATCGGCATCGTCCCCGAGCGGGAAGCGATGTACGACTTCCTCACGGGCCGCGAATTCGTCGTGGCCAACGCGGAGTTGCACGGCCTCGGCAAGAAGGCGGCCCAGAAGGCGCTCGCCACGGTCGAGATGGAGTACGCGCAGGACCGCAAGATCTCGACGTACTCCAAGGGCATGCGGCAGCGCGTGAAGATGGCGTCCGCGCTCGTCCACGACCCCTCGCTGCTGCTGCTCGACGAGCCCTTCAACGGCATGGACCCACGCCAGCGCATGCAGCTCATGGATCTGCTGCGGCGGATGGGCGACGAGGGCCGCACGGTGCTGTTCTCGTCCCACATCCTCGAAGAGGTCGAGCAACTCGCCGCGCACATCGAGGTGATCGTCGCCGGACGGCACGCGGCGAGCGGCGACTTCCGGCGCATCCGCCGCCTGATGACCGACCGCCCGCACCGCTACCTCGTCCGCTCCAGCGACGACCGGGCGCTGGCCGCCGCGCTGATCGCCGACCCGTCGACGTCCGGCATCGAAGTGGACCTGGCGGAAGGCGCGTTGCGCATCCAGGCGGTCGACTTCGGCCGCTTCACCGCCCTGCTGCCGCGCGTCGCGCGCGAGCACGGCATCCGGCTGCTCACGGTCTCGCCGTCCGACGAGTCCCTCGAGTCCGTCTTCTCGTATCTCGTCGCGGCGTAGGAGGCCCAAGATGTACGACCCCACAGTCGCCCGGCTCACCTATCGGGGCCTGCTCGGCCGCCGCCGGGCCCTCATCCTCGGCGCCCTGCCCGTCCTGCTCATCGTCATCTCCGCGGCCGTACGCGGCTTCTCGGGGGCCGACGACCAGGTGGCCTCGGACGTGCTCGGCGGGTTCGCGCTCGCCACGATGGTCCCGATCATCGGCGTCATCGCCGGCACGGGCGCGATCGGGCCCGAGATCGACGACGGCTCGGTGGTGTATCTGCTGGCCAAGCCCCTGAAGCGGCCCACGATCATCTTCACCAAGCTGATCGTCGCGGTCGCCGTCACCATGGCGTTCTCGGCGGTGCCGACGTTCATCGCGGGCATGATCCTGAACGGCAACGGGCAGCAGATCGCCGTCGCCTACACCGTGGCCGCGCTGGTCGCCTCGATCGCCTACGCCGCGCTGTTCCTGCTCCTGGGGACCGTGACCCGGCACGCCGTGGTCTTCGGGCTCGTCTACGCCCTGGTCTGGGAGGCCCTCTTCGGGTCCCTGGTGTCCGGCGCGCGCACTCTCAGCGTCCAGCAGTGGGCGCTCGCCGTGGGCCACAAGGTCACCGGCGGCGACCTCGTCACCTCGGACGTGGGCCTGCCCACCGCGACGGTGCTGCTGGCCGCGGTGACCGTGCTCGCCACCTGGTACGCCGGGCAGCGGCTGCGATCGCTGACGCTGGCGGGCGAGGAGTGAGCGGGGGCTCCACGCGCGCGTGCCGGTGGTCGCCACGCGCGCGTGGAGCCCCTTTTTCTTGACAGCGGCTTCACGTGTGTCGGGGCACACTGGGCAAACGGGGACGCACGGCCAGGAGGAACGGGGATGGCATCAGAGGAACCACGAGGTGACGGTCGCGAGCAGTCCGGGGACGTCGGGGACGCCTGGGACGACCTCGTACTGGACGAGAACTTCATACGCTCCGCGGAGACGACCGAGCCGTCCGCACGTGCGCGTATGCTCGCCGCCCGCTGGCGCGAGGGTGGACCCGATCCGCAGCCCTGGCGGTCGGACGAGCCGCCCGCGGGGTGGTTCTTCAGCAAGGGGCGTCGGCGCAGGTGGCGCCGCCGGTGAACTCCTGCGGGGGCGGCTTTTAATCAGTGGCGCCCAAGTCGGCGTACGGGCACAGTAGTTCTGTCCACGCCGCCGCATCGAGCCGGCGCCACATTCTGGGAGAGGAGCGCGACGATGCCCATCAGTAGCAGTCCGTCGAGCTCCCGACAGGGCAGCCCGCAGCGGGTTCCGGAGTAGTTACCCCTCCGTCGAACCCGCCCGCACGGGGGGCTGCCCGGGGCGGCCGCTTCGAGCGCGCATCTCGCGCGGGCCGCCCACCCGGAGGATTGGCCGAGAGGTAAGGCACCGGCTTGCGCTGTGTTCGATCAAAAGCAAGTCGAGGTCGGGGGTCAACCCCGCGCGCGTTCGATCCGCGCATCCTCCTCAAGACACGTACGACCGAGTTGCCGGACCTCAGGTACGACGGAGTTGCCGCACCCAGCAGGCCGGTAGCTCAGGCGCCTAACCCAGCAACCGCTCCAGCACCACAGCGATCCCGTCCTCCTCGTTGGAAGACGTCACCTCGTCAGCGATCGCCTTGAGGTCGTCGTGGGCGTTGGCCATCGCCACCCCGCGCGCGGCCCACGCGAACATCGGGATGTCGTTCGGCATGTCGCCGAAGGCGATCGTGTCCGCGGCCTTCACGCCCAGGCGGCGGGCGGCGAGGGACAACCCCGTCGCCTTGGTGAGGCCCAGGGGGAGGAGTTCCACTATGTCCGCACCCGCCATCGTGACGCCGACGAGGCCGCCCGCGACGCGCGTGGCCGCCTCGGCGAGTTCGTCGGCGGAGAGCGTCGGGTGCTGGACGTACAGCTTGTTCAGAGGAGCCGACCAGAGGTCCGCCGCGTCCCTGATCGGTACGACCGGGAGCGGGCCGTCCATCATTCGGTAGCCGGGGCTGACCAGCACCTCGCCGTCGAGCCCGGCGCGGCTCGCGGCGAGCAGCAGCGGGCCGACCTCCGCCTCGATCTTGGCGAGCGCCAGACCGGCCAGCTGCCGGTCGAGCGTCACCGCGGTGAGCAGCCGGTGCTCCCCCGCGTCGTACACCTGCGCGCCCTGACCGCACACCGCGAGGCCCTCATAGCCGAGGTCGTCGAGGATGTGCCGGGTCCAGGGCACCGCGCGCCCCGTCACGACGATGTGTGCCGCGCCCGCCGCAGTGACTGCGGCGAGCGCCTCGCGCGTACGCTCCGAGACGGTCTCGTCGGAGCACAGCAGCGTTCCGTCGAGATCGGTCGCGACGAGCTTGTAGGGGAACGAGGCGGTTGCCCCGGCCGACCCGGTGGAGCCGGTCACTTGGAGATCGGCTCCAGGACCTCACGACCGCCCAGATACGGACGCAGCACTTCGGGCACCCGCACGGAGCCGTCGGCCAGCTGGTGGTTCTCCAGGATCGCCACGATCGTGCGCGGTACGGCGCACAGCGTGCCGTTCAGCGTCGCGAGCGGCTGGACCTTCTTGCCGTCGCGCATGCGCACGGACAGGCGGCGGGCCTGGAAACTGTCGCAGTTCGAGGCTGAGGTCAGCTCGCGGTACTTGCCCTGGGTCGGGATCCACGCCTCGCAGTCGAACTTGCGGGTCGCGGAGGCGCCGAGGTCGCCGGAGGCCACGTCGATGACCTGGAAGGGCAGCTCGAGGCCGGTCAGCCACTGCTTCTCCCACTCCAGGAGCCGCTTGTGCTCGTTCTCCGCGTCCTCGGGAGTGACGTACGAGAACATCTCGACCTTGTCGAACTGGTGCACGCGGAAGATGCCGCGGGTGTCCTTGCCGTACGTGCCGGCCTCGCGGCGGAAGCACGGGGAGAAGCCCGCGTAGCGCAGCGGCAGTTGCTCGGCGTCGAGGATCTCGTCCATGTGGTACGCCGCGAGGGGGACCTCGGAGGTGCCGACCAGGTAGTAGTCGTCCTTCTCCAGGTGGTACACGTTCTCCGCGGCCTGGCCGAGGAAGCCGGTGCCCTCCATGGCGCGCGGGCGGACCAGCGCCGGGGTCAGCATCGGGATGAAGCCGGCCTCGGTGGCCTGCGCGATCGCTGCGTTGACGAGGGCGAGCTCCAGGAGCGCGCCGACCCCCGTCAGGTAGTAGAAGCGTGAGCCGGACACCTTGGCGCCGCGCTCGACGTCGATGGCGCCGAGCGCCTCGCCGAGCTCCAGGTGGTCCTTGGGCTCGAAGCCCTCGGCGCCGAAGTCGCGGATCGTGCCGTGCGTCTCCAGGACGACGAAGTCCTCTTCGCCGCCGACCGGGACGTCGGGGTGCACGAGGTTGCCGAGCTGGAGGAGGAGCCGCTTGGTCTCCTCGTCCGCCTCGTGCTGCTCGGCGTCGGCCGCTTTGACGTCGGCGGCCAGCTGGCCCGCCTTCTTCAGCAGCTCGGCCTTCTCGTCACCCGAGGCCTTGGGGATCAGCTTGCCGAGCGCCTTCTGCTCGGAACGCAGCTCGTCGAAGCGGACGCCGGACGACCTGCGCCGCTCGTCGGCGGAGAGGAGGGAGTCGACAAGGGCGACGTCCTCTCCACGGGCGCGCTGGGAGGCGCGAACACGGTCGGGGTCCTCACGGAGCAGGCGAAGGTCAATCACCCCTCAAGGCTACCGGTGCGCGGTTCCGGCCAACGACTCGATATTCCGGTCCATCGCTTCTGTCACGTTATGAGTGAAATGCCGGACTGAATCCCTTGATCACCAATGGGGTCTCGATGGACGACCGAGAGGCGTCAATAAAAAGGGCGCTACTCCCTGAAACGGGGCAGAGGGGAGTCTACCGGTTGACTGGACTTCCTTGTGGAGAGGCGGACTTGGAGACGGGTTGTCCACAGGGATCCATGCCCCAGAAAAGTTATCCACAGGCTGTGCGGAAGATCTGTGGACTGCGGAAGTGATCGTTCCGAAAGCCGCATGCGGGGCGAAGAATTCCCGGTTCAAACCATCCCTACACCCACGTTCGAGTGGAAATGCTTCGCTCCAAAGGATTGATCAAGGGAAAAGGGTGGACGAGGGGTGACGTGCGGAGCTGTGGACGAAGTTGGGGCCTGTAGGCCGATTTGTCGACGATGTAGTGCTTCATTGTCGACTTGTCCCCAGGTCGAGAAGCGCGCCTGTGGATAACGCCTGTGGATGACGAAAATCAGCAGGTAGGACTGGTGGAAATCGGCCGCGTCAGTGACGTGAGACCTGCTGAGAACCGGCCGTGCCGCTCGGACAGGCCGTCCTGCTCAGAGTCCACCGAGTCATTCAGGCGAGCCACCTGCTCAGCGCCGACTGAGCCACTCGGGCAAGTCGCCTGCTCAGCGCCGACTGAGCCACTCGGGCAAGCCGTCCGCTCAGAACCGACCGTCCTGGCAGCGCGCCAGCCAGTCCGACGCGGCCGAGAACTCGCTGTCCGAGGTGCCGGCCCGGGGCGCGCGTACGTCCTTGGGGTCGACCTCCGCGCGGGGGTACGAGCCGAGGAAGCGCACCTGCGGGCAGACCCGCTTGAGCCCCATGAGCGCCTCGCCCACGCGACGGTCCGAGATGTGGCCCTCGGCGTCAATGGCGAAGCAGTAGTTGCCGATGCCCTCGCCGGTCGGCCGGGACTGCAGCAGCATCAGGTTGACGCCGCGCACCGCGAACTCCTGGAGCAGCTCCAGCAGGGCACCCGGGTGGTCGTCGCGCTGCCAGATGACCACGGACGTCTTGTCCGCGCCGGTCGGCGCCGCCGGCCGGGCCGGCCGGCCCACCAGTACGAAGCGCGTCTGCGCGTTCTCCGCGTCGTGGATGCCTGTCTCCAGCGGCTGCAGACCGTACTTGGCCGCCGCGAACTCGCCCGCGAAGGCGGCGTCGTACCGGCCCTCCTGCACCAGCCGTGCGCCGTCCGCGTTCGAGGCGGCGGACTCCCAGAGCGCGTCCGGCAGATTGTTCCTCAGCCAGTTGCGCACCTGTGGCTGTGCGGCGGGGTGCGCGGTCACCGTCTTGATCTCGGACAGCTTTGTGCCGGGCCTGACCAGCAGCGCGAAGGTGATCGACAGCAGCACCTCGCGGTAGATCATCAGCGGCGCGCCCGCGACCAGTTCGTCGAGGGTCGTGGTGATGCCGCCCTCCACCGAGTTCTCGATCGGTACGAACGCGGCCTCCGCCTCGCCGTTGCGGACGGCGTCCAGCGCTGCGGGGACCGACACCATCGGGACGAGCTCCCGGGTCGCGGCCTCCGGAAGCGTGCGCAGGGCGACTTCGGTGAAGGTGCCTTCGGGACCGAGATACGCATAGCTGGCTGGCATGACCTCACCCTAATGGGCCTTCCGCAACGCGGCGCACGCCTGTGGAAACCGCGGTCCCGAATGGTGACCCTCGCCCGACCGGCAACCGCGGTTCCTAATGGTGACCCTCGCTCGACCGGCAACCGCTGCATCGCAGGGTGCCCCCTGAGCGACCGGTAACCCCGGCCCCGCGGGTGACCTCAGCCCTCCAGCAGCCGCTGCCCCACGTACTCTCCCTCCGCCACCCCGCCCGGCACCGCGAACAGCCCGCTCGACTCGTGGCGGATGAACGAGGACAGCGCGTCGCCCCGGTCGAGCTTGCGCTGGACGGTGACGAAGCCGCGCAACGGATCGGCCTGCCAGCAGATGAAGAGCAGGCCCGCGTCGGGCACCCCGTCGGTGTCGATGCCGTCGTGGAAGGAGAACGGGCGGCGCAGCATCGCGGCGCCGCCGTTCTGGTCGGGCCGGGTGATCCGGGCGTGCGCGTTGATGGGGACGACCAGGTTGCCGTCGGCGTCGGTCTTGTCCAGGTTCATCGCGGTCGTCTCGGTGCCGCCGGACAGCGGTGCCCCGGTGGACTTCTTCCGCCCGATGACGTCCTCCTGGGCCTTGACCGAGAGCTTCTCCCAGTCGTCGAGGAGCATGCGGACGCGGCGTACGACGGCGTACGAGCCGTTCGCCATCCACGCCGGGTCGGCCGAACCCGAGGCGGGCACGAAGATCCGCTTGTCGAAGTCGGAGTCGGTCGGCTTCGGATTGCGGGTGCCGTCGATCTGGCCCATCAGGTTGCGGGCCGTCATCGGTTGCGCCGTGGCGCCGGGCGAGCGGTTGAAGCCGTTCATCTGCCAGCGCACGCGGGCCGCGCTGCCCGCGTCCTTCTGGATCGCACGCAGGGCGTGGAAGGCGACCAGGGCGTCGTTGGCGCCGATCTGCACCCACAGGTCGCCATTGCTGCGTGCCTTGTCGAGGTGGTCGGAGGAGAAGTCGGGCAGCGGGTCCAGGGCGACCGGGCGCTGCTTCTCCAGACCCGTACGCGCGAAGAAGCTGTGCCCGAAGCCGAAGGTGAGCGTCAGGGACGACGGGCCGGCGTCGCGGGCGACGTCCGTGTCGTCGTGCGCGGCCGCCTCGCCCGCCATCAGCCGCTGGGCCGTCGCCGACCAGCGGCGCAGCAGCGCGGCGGCCTCCTTGCGGCCCGCGCCTGCCGCCAGGTCGAAGGCGACGAGGTGTCCGCGGGCCTGGAGAGCGGTGGTGATGCCGGGCTGATGTTTCCCGTGAAACGTCACCGCGTCCGCGCCGAGCGAGGTCAGCGGTGTGGCCTTCTCGGCGGAGGGCGCCGCCGCGTATCCCGCGGCACCTCCGGCCGCGCCGAGGGCGAGACCGGTGGCCCCCGCGGTGCCGAGCAGTCGGCGACGCGAAAAGACGCCCTTAGGGGAGGAGCCCTGGGAAACGTCGTCCCTGGGGGAGGTGGTTTCCGAAACGGCCTCCCTGGGAGAGGTCACCTTGCGAGAGGTCTCCCGAGAGGAGTCCTTCCGAGAGGACGTCTCCGAAGAGGGGGTCTCCCGGGACGACGCCTTCGGAGAAGACGTCCTCGGAGAAGACGCTTCCGAAGAGGACGCCTCCGGAGTGGAGTGGTCAGCCATCGTGAGGTTCAGCCGATCTGCGCGTTCTTGTTCACGGTCGTCTGGTCGATGTCGGAGGTGCGCACGGTCACCGCGATCTTCCAGTCGCCCGCCATGGGGATCTGCACCCCGCTCGCCGACCAGTGTCCGGTGGCGATGCGGTCGGGGGTGACGGGCAGCGGGCCGATCTCCTTCGCGGCCAGCGTGAAGGCGACCTTCACCTCGGGGACGTCGAAGGCCTTGCCGTTCGGCCGCTCCACGAAGACGTGCATCTCGTTGCCGCCGACGCGGGCCGGGTCGAGGGTGAGCTCCACGGTGCCCTTGCCGTCCTCGCCGCCCGTGTCGAACGGCATCTTCAGGGACAGCGGTCCGGACCGCTGGGAGGCGGCCGCGGTGGCCTGCTGGGCGGACTCCTCCGTACGCCCCGGCTCGGTGGTCGTCAGCGCGGTCGTGACCGCCAGCAGGACGATGGCAACGCCCGCCTCGGCGAGCACCGAGCGGCGCAGCCCCGCGCGGTGCGGGTCGGCGTCGCGGATGCGCTTCTCGCGGGTGGTGGCCACGGCGGCCTGCTGCCGGGCGAGCTGGGCGGCGCGCCGGGAGTCCGGGGGAACGGTCGTCCGTGCCTTCTCGCGCCGCGCGACCACGGCCGCCGCCACGGACTCCGGAGCGGCGACCTCCGACAACTGCGCGGTCCAGCGGCGCGAGATCGACGCGATGCCGACCAGGACCGCCACCAGGCAGATCTTGACGAGCAGCAGCTGCCCGTACGTCGTGTCGGTGAACGCCGACCAGGAGCCGAGCTGGCGCCAGGACTGGTAGATCCCGGTCGCGACCAGCGCGAGGACGCTGCCGAAGGCCAGGCGCGAGAACCGGCGTACGGCCGCCGCGTCGATCTGCGCTTCGACCGGCGCCCGGAACAGGGCCGTCAGCAGCGCCGAAAGACCGCCCAGCCAGGTCGCGACGGCCAGCAGATGCAGGATGTCGACGGGCATCGCGATGCCCGGCTGAAGGCCCGTCGAGGCGTGCTCGGCCATCGCCCAGGTCGCGGCAAGGCCCGCCGCGACGACGGCACCGCCGATCGCGAGCCCGAACGTGAGGTCTTTCTTCTCGGCGGCGGCGGCCTCGGCGGCGTCCTCGTCGGATTCGTGGGACCCGTCGGAACGGTCGGACCCATCGGACCCGTCGGACGTATAGGCCTCGTCCCGCTTCACATACGCCCCGAAGAGCACCGCGATGAACAGCGCCGCCGCGGCGAGCAGCAGCAGCCTCGACACCAGAGCCGCGCCCGACTTGGTCTGCAGCACCTGCCCGAGCAGCGTCAGGTCGAAGATGTCGCCGACCTTGCCTGAACCGACGTAAGAACCGCGCAGGAGCAGCAGCGCGAGCGTGGCGCCGGTCAGCCCGAGCCACCCGGTGACCACGAGCCGCTGCACCGGCCGCACCCCGGCGCCGCGCTGCCAGCAGGCCAGCACGAAGGCCGCGCCGCCGACGAGGAGGATGAATCCCGCGTACGAGACATAGCGGGCGGTCCCGTAGAGCACGCCGACGACTCCGCCGCCCACGGCCTGGTCGGACAGCGCGACGGAGGTCTGCGAGGGCGCGCCGATGGAGAAGGTGAAGGCGCCCGAGACGGGGTGGCTGTCCGCCGACACCACCTGGTAGGTGACGGTGAACGTGCCGTCGGGCAGCCCCGAGTGCAGCTTCACGCCGTACGTGGTGCCGCTCAGGTTGGTCGCCCCGCCGGTGTCGACCCGCTTGCCCTTGGGGTCGAGCACGCGGAGCGAGCCGTCGTTCATCGCGACCTTCTCGGAGAAGGTGAGCGAGATCTGGGTGGGCGCCTTGTCGACCACCGACCCCTGCTTCGGGTCGCTGCCGGTCAGCGCGGCGTGCGCGGAGGCGGGCGCCGCGCCGGCCAGGAGCGCGCCGGTGACGGCGAGGAACAGCAGCAAGAGGGTCCGGAAGTTCCTGAGGCCCGGGAAGTTCCGGGAGCGGGAGGCGATGGTCTGCGTCAAGGTGATCCCTCCCTCAGTGCCCGGTCTTCGGGGTGTACGTCGCGGACTTCACCGGCATGGAGATCTTCACCGTGCCGGACTTGGCGAAGTGCAGCTCCACGGACACCTTCTCGCCCTGCTTCGGCTTGTGGGTGAGCTTTTCGAACATGAGATGGTTGCCGCCGCTCGCGAAGTCGAGCCTGCCGTCCGCGGGTATCGCGAAGGACTTCTCCTCCTCCATCGCGCCGCCCATGGTGGAGTGCAGCGTGACGTCGTCCGAGAGGTCGCTGGTGACCGAGGTCAGGGTGTCGGCGCCACCGGAGTTGGTGACGGTGAAGAAGCCGGCCGCCATGGAGTCCATGCTCGGGGCGGGCATGTAGGCGCCGGCGACCTTCAGTTCGGGCTTGGCCGAGGAGTCCTTGTCGCCCGCGCCACAGCCCGCCAGCGTCACCGCCGCGGCTATGACCACCGCGCATCCGGCGAGAGACCGCGAGGGACGGCCGGGACGCCTCACGGGTTCTCTCCCTTGATGATCTTGGGGAGGTCCTTGGTGTAGTCGTCGACGGTGGCGTCCTCGCCGTACAGCAGATAGCCCCCGTCGGTTTTCGGCGAGAACGCGATGACCTGGGTGCCGTGCACGGAGACGAGCTTGCCGTTCTTGTCCTTCGACGTCGGCTCGATCGAGATGCCCAGGGTGCGGGCACCGGCCTGGATCGTGGCGAAGTCCCCGGTCAGGCCGACGAAGTCGGAGTCGATGCCCTTGAGCCACTTGCCGAGCGCGGAGGGCGTGTCACGGCCCGGGTCGGTGGTGACGAACACGACGCGGAGCTTGTCCTGCTGGGCCTTGGGCAGCTGCTTCTTGGCCACGGCGAGGTTGTTCATCGTCAGCGGGCAGACGTCGGGGCAGTGGGTGTAGCCGAAGTAGATCAACGTCGGACGGCCCTTGGTCTGCGCGCGCAGGTCGTACTTCTTGCCGCTCGTGTCGGTGAGCACGAGGTCGGGCTTCTCGAACGGCTTGTCGAGGATCGTCGCGGCCTTGCCCGAGTCGGCCTCGGCGGACACGTCGGCGATCGGCTTGTTGCTGTCGTCGCCGCTGCCGCAGGCGGAGAGGGTCAGAGCGGCCGCGGCGAACAGGGCGGCCGCGGCATACGTCTTCTTGCGCATAGAAAAATGTCCCAGATGTGAGAACTCCGGTGCGCACCGGGGTCGTACGACGTCCGAACGGCGAGGTCGTAAGGCCCTCGTCGCGGAGATGTCGTACGACGTCCCGGTGCGCGCCGAAAGCGGTAGGGCCTCAGGCGTTGGTACGCCGGCGGCCGGCCAAGACGCCGAACGCCACGCCCGCCACGCCGACGACGATGCCCACGACGCCGAGCACGCGCGCGGTGGTGTCACTGCTGTCGGAGGAGGACGCGGCCTCGGTGGTGTCCTTGGCGGCCGCCTTGGAGTCGTCGGCGGTGTCCTCGGCGGTCGACGAGCCGTGGGAGTGGCCGCCCTCGGAGGCGTCGGACAGCGTCAGTACCGGAGCCGGGTTCTCGGGCTCCTCGGCGCCCTCCTTCTGCGGCTCGATCCAGCGCACGACCTCCTTGTTGGAGTACGTCTGGATCGCCTTGAAGACGAGTTCGTCCGCGTCCTCGGGCAGCGCGCCGACGGAGAGCGGGAACTTCTGGAAGTAGCCGGGCTCGATGCCCTTGCCGTCGGCGGTCCAGGTGACCTTGGTGACGGCCTCGGAGATCTTCTCGCCGTGCATCTCCAGCGGCTTGTCCAGCTTGGACTTGGTGACCTTGACGGTCCAGCCGTTGATCGGCTGCGGCATCACCGAGGCCAGCGGGTGGTCGGTCGGGAAGTTCACCTCGAGCTTGGTGGTCGAGGCGTTGTCGCGCTCGTTCGGGACCTTGAAGTCGATGACCGCGTAGTCGCCCTTGGCGGCCGTGCCCTCCGGCTGCACGGAGACGTGCGCGAAGGCGGGGGCGGACAGGACGAGGACGGCCGAGGCGGCGACGGCACCGGCGGCGGCGATACGAGAAGCCTTCATGGCAGGGAACACTCCACTTTGAGCGATGAGTCCGGTCAGAAAGAGGGGTGCGCGTGCGGAACGGTGCCTCTGGGGCGTACGAGAACGTCTCCTTGAGCGGGGCACCGAAAAAGGCAGGCACGCGCGCGTGCCGCACGACGGCAGCCCCTCGGTGGAGTGGCGCGTCGTGTCAGGCGGCGAGGACGAGTGCGGTGGAGGAGGGCGGCCCACGCCGGATGACGGTGTGCTGAAGCGCGGTGGTGCGCGGCTTCGGGGGCGCGAGGAGCGTCGTGCGCGGGGTGCGTGCCACGTCGGGCGCACCCGGAAGTCCCGTGCGCAGGGCGCGTACGAGAGCGAACGCGGCGCGCAAGGACCGTACGAGCGCCCCTTCCGCAACCCCGTGCGCGGACAGTCGCATGAGACCCAGCAGTGCCATGTCCCCGCGGCGCAGCACCCAGCCGGCGGCGACGGCCGCGACGACGTGTGCGAGCAGCATCGGCAGGGAGGGCAGCACCGACATGGAGGTGCCCGCGGTGGCCGACATGGCGTCCGCGGGATGGTGCATGGACTGCGTCATGGCCGTGTCGATCCGCGCGTCGGCGAGGATCTTCTGGGCCTGCACGGGGCTGATCGCCGCCGCGGTCGTGCCGCACACCAGGCGTGCGGCCCGCTCGACGAGCGATGCGTCGGACATCGGCATGCCCGAAGCCATGGACCCCATGGACGACGTACCGGCGTGCCGGCCGAGTCCGAAGAGCGTGTGCAGCACGGTCTGTCCGACCGCGAGGAGCGCCACGATGCCCGGCAGCGCACGCTCACGCCCCGCGAGCGCGGCGGCGACGGCGAAGACCGCGAGGAATCCGGCGCCCAGCGTCCACAGCGGAACCGTGGCACAGGAGGCGAGCCCATGACCGGCCGCGGCCAGCACGACGCAGACCGCGGCGAACACCGCGGCCCGCAGAATCCGGAGATCGCATCCGGGGCGCACCGTCCGGAGGCCGTGTCCGGAGCGCGCCGCGCGCTGGTGGGGGGCAGTCATGGCGGGCTCATCATCCCACTCGCCATGCCCGCTCCTTACGGCAGGTCCGCAAGGTGACGTTCGACCCACAAGATCACTATCTGGGGCAAGCCGAACGCACATACACCGATCTCTGTCGCGCGCGCATCCGCCGTATGGGCGGTATCACGTCAAGTGGGCGATTGCACACGGGTGCTTGCGGCAATACGTAACGGTATGTCGAGCCGCGGCCGGGAGGCTGGAGCATGAGCATCTGGTGGTCACTCCATTTGCGGCGCGAGGCTGCGAGCGTTCCGCTCGCCAGACGCCTGCTGCTCGGCACGATGGAGAGCGCGGGCGTCGACCCGGACGTCTCCTACGACCTCTCCGTGGCCCTCAGCGAGGCCTGCGCGAACGCCGTCGAGCACGGCGGGGACGCGGCGCACGGCGCCTCGTCCGAGGCCTACCGGGTGACCGCCTACCTCGACGGCGAGAAGTGCCGCATCGAAGTCGTCGATTCCGGCCCCGGTTTCCCGTCCGGCCGTGCCCGCACCCCCCTGCGTCCGGCGCGCGGCGATGCCGAGCACGGGCGCGGACTGTGTCTGATCCAGGAGCTCGCCGACCATGTCCACATTGGCAACGAGCCGGGGCGGGGCGGTGCGGTGGTCAGCTTCGACAAGATCCTCAAGTGGAGGAAGGACCCTTCTTTGCTGACGGCCTAGGGCTCTGAGCAGCGGTGGAACCCCCACTGGCGCCGCTGCCCAATATGGAAGCCAACCTTATATTGGTAGTGGACTCTCATTTGGCAGTAGCCTCTCATCAGGTTGCTTCCTCTTGGAGGTCCGCATGTCCTTTCCCGAACTGCCTGCCCTGCCTTCGCTCGCTCCCGCGTCGCGCCGCCGTTGGCCGGCCCTGGCCGCCCTCACGCTGAGCGTGCTGATCGTCGGGCTCGACGGCACGATCATCAATGTCGCCCTGCCGACCCTCGCCGGTGATCTGCGTGCCGACAGCGCGCAGTTGCAGTGGATCGGCGGCGGCTATCTGCTGGCCCTGTCCGTGGCGATGCTTCCCGTCGGGCTGCTCGGCGACCGGTTCGGCCACAAACGACTGCTGCTCTCCGGAACAGCGCTGTTCGGACTCGCTTCGCTGGGCGGCGCGTTCGCCGGATCGACCGGGACGGTCATCGCGGCCCGGGCGGTCCTCGGCCTCGGCGCCGCCACGATCATGCCGATGTCGATGGCGATCCTGCCGCGCGTCTTCGCCAACGAGGAGCTGCCGAAGGCCATCGCCGTCTGGACCGCCGCCACCGCCCTGGGCATGCCGGTCGGCCCGCTCGTCGGCGGCTGGCTGCTCGACCACTTCTGGTGGGGTTCGGTCTTCCTCTTCAACGTGCCGGTCACGGTCCTCGCCCTGGCCGCCGGTCTGTGGCTGCTGCCGAGCGACAACAAGCGCGCGGCCGACAACAAGCGCGCGGCGGCCGACAACAAGCGCGCGGCGGCCGACAACGAGTACGCGGACGCCGACGAGGAGTACGCGGCGGTCACCAAGGAACGCGCCAACCGCCGGGTCGTGCCCGCCGACAGGGAGCGCGCCGCCGGACCGTTCGACGCCCTCGGCACCGTACTGAGCGCCCTCGGCATCACCGCACTCGTCTACGGAACGATCCTGATCCCGCGCGACGGCTGGACCGACCCGGCCGTCCTCGCCACCCTCGTCGCCGCGGCCGCCCTGCTCGCCGGGTTCGTGGTGCGCGAGCGGCGCCACCCGCACCCGCTCGTCGACCTGAGGCTGTTCACCGACCGCCGCTTCCTGTGGGGCACGTTGATCGCGGTCTTCGTCAACTTCGCCGTGATGGGCATCCTGTTCGTCGTCCCGCAGTACCTGCAGGCCGTGCTCGGCCACGACTCCTTCGGCACCGGCATCCGCGTACTTCCCCTGATCGGCGGGTTGATGGCCGCCGCCACGGCGAGTGAGGCGCTCGTGCCCCGGCTCGGCGCCCGCACCGTCGTCCCGCTCGGCATGGCCGTCCTCGCGGGCGGCGTCTTCCTCGGGGCGACCACGGACCTTTCCAGCGGTTACGGCTTCACCGCCCTCTGGCTCTCTCTCACGGGACTGGGCTTCGGCCTCGCAGTCGTGCCCGCCACCAGCCTGGTGATGGGCTCGCTGCCGCACGGCAGCACCGGGCAGGGGACCAGCCTTCTGGAGACCGTCCAGCAGCTCGGCGGCGTCCTCGGCGTGGCCGGCCTCGGCAGCCTGCTCGGCTACGGCTACCTGGCCCGGCTCACCACCGACGGCCTCCCGGCACCCGCGGCCGACGCGGCCCGCGACTCGGTGTCCGGCGCGGATGAAGTCGCCCGGCAACTGCACGACACAGGTCTCGCGGTCAGCGCCCACGAGGCCTTCGTACATGGCATGAACCTGGTCCTGACGGCCTGCGGGATCATCTCCCTGCTGGCCGCCGTACTCGCCGCGATCTATCTGCCGAGCCGGTCGACGGCGTCCCGGAAGGTGGCCGAGGCCGCGCCCGAGCACGCAGAATCGATGGCATGACGAAGCAGGAGAGCATGGCATGACGACGCAGGAGACCTCGGCCGCGCCCCTCGGTCTGCGGGAGCGCAAGAAGCAGAAGACCCGCGACCGCGTCCGGCGCGAGGCGTACCGCCTGTTCGCCGAACACGGGTACGAGGCGACCACGGTCGACCAGATCGCGGAGGCGGCCGAGATCTCCCCGAGCACGTTCTTCCGGTACTTCCCCACCAAGGAGGACGTGGTCATCCAGGACGAGTACGACCCCGCGCTCGCCGAGGCACTGCGCGCCCGCCCGGCCGACGAACCGATCGTCGACGCGATCCTGCAGGCCCTGAGGGGCCCCCTGGGGCGGATGCTGGACCAGGACCGCGAGGAACTGCTGCTGCGCACCCGGATCACCTTCACGGACCCCGCGATCCGGGCCCGCTCGGTCGGTGAACAGGAGCGCAGCGAGCAGGAGATCGCCGCGATCATCGCGGAGCGCAGCGGCCGGAACGCCTCGGACCTCGACGTGAAGTGCGCGGCCGCGGCGATCATCGCCGTCTTCACGACCCTCGTACGGCACTGGGTCGAGGGCGGCGGCACGGAGGACCTCGCGGAGCTGTACGAACGTCATCTGCCGCTGCTGTCGAACGGCTTGGAGTTCTAGAACAGACCCTCGAGCGCTCTCCCGCCTACTTCAGCTTTCTCAGAGTCCATAGGTCAATCACAGGGCACCCCCATCTCTTTGAGGGCTGACGTTCCTAATTTTCCCGGCATGACGGGAAGCCACAAAGACAAGTCGATCACCCGGCGCCGCGCCATCGCGGTGACCGGAGGCACGGTCGCCGCCGGAGGGCTCGCGGTCGCCGGATACCAGGCGGCGTTCGCCGACGAGACGACCACGACCGACGCGGAGGCCACCGCCTCGGCGAGCTCGGGCAGCGGCACCTGTGTGCTGATGTCCAGCGTCACCGAGGGGCCGTACTACCTGGACGGCGCCCTGGTGCGGAAGGACATCACCGAGGGCAAGAGCGGCGTTCCACTGACGCTGCGCATCACCGTTCAGGACACCACCGACTCCTGCGACCCGGTCCCCGGCGCCGCCGTGGAGATCTGGCACTGCGACGCCTGGGGCTACTACTCCGGCTACACCACCGCCAACCCCGGCGGCTCCGCGCCCGCCGAGAGCGAGGACGGTTCCACCGCCAACGACCAGACCTACCTGCGCGGTTACCAGATCGCCAACGCCAACGGGGTCGTCAAGTTCGAGACGATCTTCCCCGGCTGGTACACCCCGCGCACCTGCCACATCCACGTCAAGGTGCACACCGGCGGCGAGAAGGAGGACGGCACCTACGAGGGCGGCAAGGTCAACTACACCGGCCAGCTCTTCTTCGACGACGACATCGCCGAGGAGGTCTTCGCGCTGGAGCCCTACTCCCAGCACACCGGCAGCTACACCAGGCTCGCCGACGACATGGTGTACGACGACGGTGGCGCCGCCAGCGGTCTGCTCGCGCTCAAGGCGGTGCACAAGAAGGACCCGTCCAAGGGCTACAAGGGGTTCATCACCCTCGGCATCGACCCGGACGCGGAGAACACCGGCGCGGGCAGCGGCGGTGGCGGCACGCCGCCGAGCGGCGCTCCGAGCGGCGCCTCGACCGGTACGCCGCCGAGCGACGCCCCGAGCGACACTGCCTCCCCGTCCGCCTCGGCGTCCTCGTAAGGTACGCCGATGAGCAGCCGCGAGGACGAGACGCTGGCGCAGGCCGCCGTGGCCGCGCTGACGTGGCAGCTGGAGCTGGCCCCCAAGCCCGGACTGCCCGACCCGCGCGATCTCGGCGCCCGGACCACCCGCCAGGACCACTGCTCCCTGCGCTGGTCGGCCAAGGTGCTGGCGCCCGGCCTCGCGGCCATGGCGGCCGCCGCCCGCCGCACCGGTCACCCCACGCCCGAACTCCGTGCCGAGCTGGGTGCGATCGGCCGGTCCACCGAGCACTCGGTGGCCCTGGCGGGCGGCGGCCACCGCGGCGCGCTGTGGGCCCTCGGGCTCCTGGTCGCGGGCGCGGCCCTGAACCCCCGTGCCAGGGGGAACGATGTCGCCGCGGCCGCCAAGCGGATCGCGGCGCACGCCGACCGGCGGGCGCCGCGGCGGCCCTCCCGGGGGTCGTCCGTGTCGGCGAAGTACGGTGCCGCGGGCGCGCGCGGGGAAGCGCGAGCGGGATTCCCCCACGTGCGGCGGGCGTTGGACGCGCTCAGCGCGGCCCGCACGGCCGGTGCGCCCGAACCGTACGCGCGGCTCGACGCCCTTCTCACCGTCATGTCCACCCTCCAGGACACGGAGTTGCTGTACACCGCCGGGCCCCTTGGGCTCCGCCATGTCCAGGCGGGTGCCCGTGGGGTGCTGGAAGCGGGCGGGACCTTCTCGGAGGCGGGTCGCGAAGCGCTGTCCGCCTTTGACGACGACCTCCACGCGCGCGCGTGGAGCCCGCGCGGGAGCGGGGCGCTTCTTGCCGGGGCGCTGTTCGTGGACTCGTTGCCGGTGGTGGTCAACTCTTCGGTGCGGGCTGCCTGAGAGGGGAGCCCGGCGCCTGTGCTGAGCTCGGGGTGGTGCGCTTGCCGGCGCTGACAGTGTGCCGCTGCGCCCACCCGTGCCGCCCCAGCGGCACGATTGCCCGCAGCTGGGACGACGGGTGGGCTGCCGTCTCTTGCCGCACGATTACCTGGCAGATGGAGCGGGTGGGTTGCCGCCCCTGGCGGCACGCATGCCCGCGGCTGGGACGACGGGTTGGGCTGCCGTGCCAACGGCACTATTTCCCCCCGCTATGTACGACCGTTCGCCGACGCGCTTCGTGGCAGCCCACCTCGTCGCCGGGCCCATCCCATACGAAGCCCCCACCATCAAGCCTCCCAGCAGCAGCCACCCCGGAGTCCCCCAGCTCACCAGCAGGGTCGTCAGGACGAGTGGGCCCATGGTGCGGGCCACGGTGACGCCGGTGCCGAAGAAGCCCTGGTATTCGCCCATGCGGTCGGACGGGGCGAGGTCGAAGGCCAGTTGCCAGGAGCCCGCGGACTGCTGCATCTCGGCGACGACTTGGAGGACCGCGCCCGCCACGAGGATCCCGGCGGCGACGAGCGGGGAGGCGCCGGACGACAGGGCGAAGACCGCGCAGGACGCCAGCATGACGCGCCCGGATCGGCGTATCGCGCGCGTGGCGGTCGCGAGGCCCGTGACACCGCGGGCCATCCGTACCTGGAAGGCCATCACCGCACCCGTGTTGAGCACGAACAGCGCGGAGACCAGCCAGGCGGGGGCCTCGGTGCGCTCGGTGATCCAGAGCGGGATGCCGAGGCTCAGCAGCGGCATCCGCAGCAGCAGAACGGTGTTGAGGAACGTGACCAGCACGTACGGGCGGTCGCGCAGGACGCCGAGTCCTTGCCCCCGGTGGACGGCCACGGGTACGACGGCCGGCACCGACGGCAGCCGCAACAGCAGCGTCGCGCACAGCAGGAAGCTCACCGCGTCCAGCGCGAACACCCCGAGATACGCGGCCCGCGTCCCGGCGTGCAGCGCGAGCCCGCCGAGGCCCGCGCCCACCGCCAGACCGGCGTTGAGCGTCGACTGGAGATGGGCGAGCAGCCCGGTCCGCTCCCCGGCCGGCACCAGCCCCGCGAGCAGTGCCTGCCGGGCCGCCGCGAGTCCCGACTGAGCGGACGCGTACGCGCACGCCGCGAGGACGAAGGGGACGAAGCCACGGACGATCAGGAAGGACGCCACCGCTGCCGCGGTGGCCAGCGCCAGCAGCACGGCCGTGCCACGCGGCCCGTGCCGGTCGGCGAGCCGGCCCAGCGGCACCCCCACCAGCGAGCCGACCGCCCACGCGACGGTCAGCCCGAGCCCCACGCGCGCGGGGGCGAGCCCCACGACATGCGTGAAGTACAGAGCGGACGTCACGTAATAGGCGCCGTCCCCTACCGAGTTGCCCAGCTGAGCGAGGGCGAGGACGCGCTGCGGGCCGGCGGGCGGAACAAGGCGGCGCGACGTGGGAAGTGCTGCCGGATTCGTCATGTCTCCGACGCTACGAGCCGGGTGGATCGCTCAACAGGCCCATTCCTCACGTCTTTTCATGGCCCAATTCATGGTCGTCCCATGACATCCGTCAGCTCCGGCCCGGGCTCACACCCCGTCCAGCACCCGCCCCAACACCTCCAACGCCTCGGGATACAGCCGCTCCCGAGGCGTCCCGTACCCCACGACCAGTCCCTGCGACCGCCCCTCACCGGGCGCGTGCCAGTGGTCCCCGAGATGCCCGACCGCGAGCCCCTCCTCCTCCGCCCGCGCCAGTACCTCCGCCTCGTCCGCCACCTCCACCAACGCGTGCAGCCCGGCGGCGATCCCCCGTATGCTCCTGCGTGCCCCCAGCCGACCCAGGAGCTGGTCCCGGCGCCGCCGGTACCGCAGCCGGCACGCGCGCACATGGCGGTCGTACGCGTGGCTGCCGATCATCTCGGCGAGCGCCAACTGGCCGATGGACTCGGTGTGATGGTCGCTGTGCAGTTTGATGTCGGCGACCGCGTCGACCAGGTGCGGCGGCAGCACCATCCAGCCGAGGCGCAGCGCAGGCCCGAGCGTCTTGGAGGCCGTGCCCAGGTACGCGACATGGCCCGGCGCCATGCCCTGGAGGGCGCCGACCGGCTGCCGGTCGTAGCGGAACTCCCCGTCGTAGTCGTCCTCGACGATCAGCCCGGCACGCGCGCGTGCCCAGTCGGTGAGTGCCCGCCGCCGCTCGGGGTGCAGGGTCACACCGGTCGGGTACTGGTGTGCCGGCGTGACGACGACCGCGTCCGCGTGAACGGCACCCAACTCGCCCGCACAGGCGCCGCGTTCGTCGACCGGCAGCGGCACCACGGCTCCGCCGCTCTTGCGCACCACATCCCGGTGGAACGGCAGCCCCGGGTCCTCCATGGCGACCGTCCCGCCGTCCAGCACCCGCGTGAGGAGCGCGAGCCCCTGTACGTACCCCGAGGTGATGACGATCCGCTCGGGCGGCGCGATCACCCCCCGTGCCCGCCCCAGGTAGCCCGACAGGGCAGTCCGCAGCTCGATCCGGCCGCGCGGATCCCCGTAGTCGTACGCCAGGGAGGGTGCCGTCGCGATCGCGCGGCGCAGGGACCGCAGCCAGGCCGCCGCCGGGAACGTACCGACGTCCGGGCTGCCGGGGCGCAGATCGAAACGCGGTGCACGCGTGCGTGCCCGCCCGCCCGGCGCCTCCAAAGAAGTGGCCGGCAACCGGGCGACCTCGGTGCCCGAACCCTGCCGCGCCGTCAAATACCCCTCGGCGATCAGCTGGTCGTACGCCCCCTTCGCCGTCCCGCGCGAGACGCCCAGCTCGGCCGCGAGCCGCCGGGTCGCGGGCAGTCGGGTGCCCGGAGCGAGCCGTCCGTCCCGCACGGCGTCCCGCAGGGCGCGCTCGAGCCCGGCCCTGCGCCCCGCCGCGGCCTCCGGTTCCAGATGCAGGTCCACGCCGACGCCGGACCAGAAGTCGTCCACGAAAAGCCGCCCCCCTAGGCACACCAAAAACCCGGGGGCCACCGGAAACCCCCTGGACACACCAATGGCCGGGTACCCAGAAGGGCACCCGGCCAGCAGTCTCGTATCAGCCCTCGCGGGGCACTATGTCAGCCCTTCAGGGATGCCATCCACGCCTCGACCTCGTCGGAGCGGCGCGGGAGCCCCGCCGACAGGTTCCGGTTGCCGTCCTCGGTGACCAGAATGTCGTCCTCGATGCGGACGCCGACGCCCCGGTACTCCTCCGGCACCGTCAGATCGTCCGCCTGGAAGTACAGGCCCGGCTCGACGGTCAGGCACATGCCCGGCTCCAGTGTGCCCTCGACATACGTCTCGGTCCGCGCGGCGGCGCAGTCGTGGACGTCCATGCCGAGCATGTGGCCGGTGCCGTGCAGGGTCCAGCGGCGCTGCAGGCCCAGCTCCAGGACGCGCTCGACCGGACCCTCGACCAGACCCCACTCGACGAGCTTCTCGGCCAGCACGTGCTGCGCCGCGTCGTGGAAGTCGCGGTACTTGGCGCCCGGCTGCACGGCCGCGATACCGGCCTCCTGGGCCTCGTACACGGCGTCGTAGATCTTCTTCTGGATCTCCGTGTACGTGCCGTTGATCGGCAGCGTGCGCGTGACGTCGGCGGTGTAGAGCGTGTGCGTCTCGACGCCCGCGTCGAGCAGCAGCAGGTCGCCGGAGCGGACCGGGCCGTCGTTGCGCACCCAGTGCAGGGTGCAGGCGTGCGGCCCCGCGGCGCAGATCGAGCCGTAGCCGATGTCGTTGCCCTCCACCCGTGCGCGCAGGAAGAAGGTGCCCTCGATGTAGCGCTCGCTGGTCGCCTCGGCCTTGTCGAGGACGCGTACGACGTCCTCGAAGCCGCGCACGGTCGAGTCGACGGCCTTCTGCAGTTCGCCGGCTTCGAACTCGTCCTTGACCAGCCGCGCCTCGGAGAGGAAGACCCGCAGCTCCTCGTCGCGCTCGGCGGTCACCTTGTCGGTCAGGGCCGCCTCGATACCGGCGTCGTAGCCGCGCACGACACGCACCGGACCGGTGGCTTCCTTCAGCTTGTCGGCCAGCTCACGCACGTCCGAGGCCGGGATGCCGTACAGCTGCTCGGCCTCGGCGAGGGAGTGGCGGCGGCCGACCCACAGCTCACCCTGGCCGGACAGCCAGAACTCGCCGTTCTCGCGGTCGGAGCGCGGCAGCAGGTAGATCGTCGCCTTGTGGCTGCCATTCCCATCCGGGGAAGTGGTCGGCTCCAGGACCAGGACGCCGTCCTCGGTCAGGTTGCCGGTGAGGTACGCGTACTCGACCGAGGCGCGGAAGGGGTACTCCGTGTCGTTCGAGCGGGTCTTCAGGTTGCCCGCGGGGATCACCAGGCGCTCGCCCGGGAAACGCGCGGAGAGCGCGGCGCGGCGGGCGGCGGTGTACTCGGCCTGTGCGATCGGCTCCAGGCCGCGCAGCTCCGTGTCGGCCCAGCCGGACTTCATGTTCTCGGCCAGCTCGTCGGACACGCCCGGGTACAGGCCGTTCTTGCGCTGCTTGATCGGCTCCTCTTCGCCCGCTTCGTCAGCGGCGTCGTCGAGTACGGCTTCCGGGGTCTCCGGGTTGAGCGCCTCCGACACGGTCTGCCTCCTTGATACGACTCTGGACCCCCACCATCGTACGGTCGCACTGAAGGGGGCCCAGGGCCGGAAGACCTGTTACGTACGGCTCACTCGAATCGCGCCGCCAGGAGTACGACGTCCTCCTCGCTGTCGGCCTCGTCGAGCCCGTCCGGCAGCACACTCCGAAGGACGTGATCGGCGATCGCGCCGGGGTCCTCGCGCAGCGCCCGGGGGACGCTCGCCGCCGCCGCGTGCAGCCGGGCGAAGGCGCGGTCCATGGGGTCACCGGTGCGGTGCAGCAGGCCGTCGGTGTAGAGCAGCACGGTCTCGCCGGGCCCGGCGGTCAGCTCGACGCTCGGCGCCTCCCAGCAGGCGAGCATCCCCAGAGGGGCCGACAGGGAGGTCTCCACGAACTCCGTGCGACGCGCGCCGATCACCAGCGGCGGGCTGTGCCCGGCACCGGCCAGCGTGAGCTTGCGCAGCGCGGGCTCGCAGTACGCGAAGAGGGCGGTCGCGGAGCGGGCGGGCTCGGTCAGCCGAAGCAGCAGTTCGAGATCGGACAGGACGGCGACGGGGTCCTCGCCCTCCATCACGGCGTACGCCCTCAGGGACGCCCTCAGCCGGCCCATCGCGGCGACCGCGCTGGGCCCGGACCCGGTGACCGAGCCGACCGCGAGGCCGAGCGCGGCGTCGGGCAGCGGCAGCGCGTCGTACCAGTCGCCGCCGCCGCGCGGCCCCGTGCGGTGCCGTGCGGCGAGCTGGACGCCGGAAACCCGGGGAAGCCGTGGGGGGAGCAGCTCCTCGGAGATCGTCGTCATGCACGCGCGCGTGCGCTCCAGTTCCACCAGCCGTGCCAAGTGCTCGGTCGCGTACCGGGCGTAGAGGCCGATGAGATGGCGCTGGCGCTCGACCGGTTCGGCGGGCTCGTCGTAGAGCCAAACGGCGGCGCCCAGTCGGCCGGCCGCCTCGGTGGCCAGGGGGAGTGCGTAGCTCGCGGCGTAGCCGAGCCGGGCGGCCACCTCGCGGTGGCGGGGGTCGAGGCCGTCCTCGGAGAAGAGATCCGGCTGGGCGATCTCGCCCTCGCCGCCCGGCAGTCCGTCCAGGATCTTCCCGTACGACATGGAGCTGCGCGGCACGGTCTCGATGTGGCCGAGATCCGCCCGGCCGAGGCCGAGGCCGATCGTGGTGTCGGGGCCGAGTCCGTCGCCGGGTTCCATGACGACGAGGCCGCGCCGGGCGCCGACGAGGGCGGCTCCGGCGCGCAGCAGTTCCTGCAGCGCGTCGCTCAGTGTCGCGGTGCGCGCCAGGCGTTCGGTGAGCTCGTGGAGTGTGGTGAGATCCGAGACCCAGCCGGCGAGGCGATCTTGCAGAACGGCTCCGGCGCCGGTGGCAGAGGTGGCCGAACAGGCACCCGTGACTGCAGGCGTCGGCGCGACAGTGTGTGCTGGCGAGGGAACCGTTGAATCGATTCCAGCCACTTTCGGAAGGTGAGGGGCGTTCATGGCGTCCGGCTTTCCGACCGGTGCGTATTGCTCAATAGCATCGCAAACCCCCATGTCGTTCTGCGCCGCTAGCAGTGTCTCCACATGTACACGCACTCGTGAGGGGATGTCCAGCATTGTCCTGCTGGGATTCCTGGTGTCCGTGAGACCGTCGGTAACCCTTGCGGGAAAGCAAAGTTGGCTTAAAACTGACTCGGGCAACGGCTTATTGAGGTCGACTGGCCTAGTTCGACGGAGCGTCACAGCGGTCGTGATGGGTACGTACTCGGAGAAGGCCAGGGGTGGTTGAGATCAGCCCGGAACCTGGCAATGGACCCGGGCGTCTTAACCACCGACGACCGTGCCCCATCCTCCCGTGGCGGAGGCGGCAAGAAATACGCGCGACAGTAAAACGCCAGGCGCCGCCACCCCACGCCATGCCCATGCTTTAGACAGACGCAGTATGGACGCGGACGCAGCCAAACGCTCGACCCAGAGGGGTTCCCCTTGCCTCCAGCAGGGGTGTGATGCGCCAGCAGGTACGCACAGTGAAGTGATCGACACATGGTGTGATGTGGTCCTCGGTGTTGCCAGGCGTGCAACGGAAAGGAACGAGCGCTCATGCGCGAGATCCTCGGAAGGCGACGCAGGCTCCTGTCCAGGCGAAACAACGGGAGGCCTGAGGTGCTCGGCGCGGCCCTGACCTTCGCGGCCGAATGGCGGTGGCCCGTGCTCCCGGGCGTGGCGGCGGACCCGCAGGGGCGCGCCCGATGCGGATGCCCCGACCCGGAGTGCACGGTGCCCGGCGCCCATCCCTTCGACCCCGGTCTCCTCGCGGCCACCACAGACGAGCGCATGGTGCGCTGGTGGTGGACCAACCGACCATCGGCACCCGTAGTGCTGGCAACCGGCGGCAGGGCCCCCTGCGCGGTGAGCCTGCCCGCCCTCGCGGCGGCCCGCGCCCTCGACGCCCTCGACCGCAAGGGCATGCGCCTCGGCCCGGTCGTCGCGTCCCCCACGCGCTGGTCGATCCTCGTCGCGCCCTACTCCATGGAGCAGCTCGGCGAGCTGCTCTACGCCAAGGACTTCGTTCCCGGTTCCCTCCGCTTCCACGGCGAGGGCGGCTACATCGCGCTGCCGCCGTCCGAGACCGGCCAGGGACAGATCCGCTGGGAGCGTGCTCCGTTGCCCGGCTCGGCCGCCCCCTGGGTGCCCGATGTCGAGGCCGTGGTGGACGCCGTGGTGGAGGCCCTCACTCGTACGGGTGTGAGCGCACCCGAGTTGTAGGGGTGTCGGGCGCGGCGAACCGAACGCCCGCTCCCGCTCGTTATCGTCCGCCCTATGCTGCGTCATTCCAGGGGGTGCCCCCCAGACCCCCGAAGAGTTCGCCTGGTGGCGCTGGCAGGCGTCGTGGCGTTCATCGTCGCCCTGCCGCTGGCCGTGGCGTCCGCCGACCCCGTGGGCGACGCGGACCCCGGAGGCGTACGCAGGTCCGCGCGTGCCGATGACCGACCGCAGATTCCCGAACCCGCGCGCTCCCCTCTGCTGCTCGGTCTCGGCCTAGCCACCGCCGCCGGGTGCGGACCCGAACTCTCCTCGCCCGACGGCATCGAGGCGCAGACCTGTGTCCTCACGCAGGGTGAGGAGACCTGGGCGCGCACCTACTACCGCAACGCGACCGGCGACGAGCTGAGGTCCGTACTGAGCCTCATGGGACCCGGTGGCCGCACGGTGCAGATCAACTGTGCGGTGGGGGCTGAGGACGATCCCGGGGTGTGCGAGACGCCCAGGGAGCGGACGACGGGCGATGTGGGGGCCTACACGGCGGTCTCGGAGTTCGCGAAAGGCACCGGGGCCCACGGGCCACTGTTGCTGCGCTCGGGGAGCAACTCGGGCCTGTAGCAAGGCCGTTGACGTCGCAGGGGATGGCGCACATGGAAAGACCCGGTTGCTGGCGACGGGGGATGCACCAGCAACCGGGCTACTCGAACGGTAACAAGAGATCGGCGGTTCGCAAATTCGATCTCGGCTATTCGGACACGGATTTACCTGTCGCAACGGGGAGTTGTGACAGGAGTCACCCGTTTGTGAGGTCCTGACCGGCTGACCGGCCGGTCAGTTCCCCCCGTCTGTGAGTCAGCTGAGCGTCACCTGTCGGTTGGTGAGGCCGCCGCGCGCGCGGCGCTCGTCCGCGGTGAGCGGTGCGTCCGTGGCCAGAGCGGTGGCGAGGCGCTCGGCGAACTCGGCCGCCGGCTTCTCGATGTCGTCCGCCGTGACGCCCGTCGGCAGGTCCCAGACCGGCACCGTGAGCCCGTGCGCACGGAAGGAGCCGACCAGCCGGGTGTCCTCCCCGAGGCTCGAGCGACCGGCCGCGTGCAGCCGCGCCAGCGCGTCCAGAAGCTGCTCCTCCGGGTAGGGCATGACCCAGCGGAGGTGGTTCTTGTCGGGGGTCTCGCACCAGTAGGCGGCGTCGACCCCGGAGAGCTTTACGGTCGGGATGGCGGCGGCGTTGGCCCGCTCCAGGGAGGCGGTCACCTCCGGGGTCGCGTTCTCCGCGTCCGGGACCCAGAATTCGAAGCCCGCGTGCACAACTGGCTCGAACGCGCCTTCGGGGTCGAGCAGGTCCTGCAGCCGCGGACCGTCGGCCGGGGCGCGCCGGCCCTCGACCGGAGTGCCGGGCTGCGCGGTGAGCGCGCGCTGGAGCGTGTCGGCCAGGTCGCGGCTGATGTCACCGGACGCCGTGTCGTTCTGCAGGCCGAGCAGGACCGAGCCGTCGTCGCGGCGCAGCGCGGGCCATGCCATCGGCAGGACGGTGGCGAGTGTGACGGAGGGGACGCCCTCGGGGAGCTTCTCCTTGAGCTTCAGCTCGACGGTCGCGGCGGGCACCAGCTCGCGCAGCGCGACCCAGTCGCCCTCGCCGGGCAGGCCCTCGAAGGGGCGGTGCACCAGCTCGGTCACGGCGTGCGCGGCCGCTCGGCCGTGACAGGCCTTGTAGCGGCGGCCACTGCCGCAGGGGCAGGGCTCGCGAGCGCCGACAACCGGGATCTCGCCGCCGTCCGTCAGCTGCGGCTGCTTGGCCTTCGTCTGGGGTCGCTTCTTGGCCATCGTGGGTGTCTCCCGATCACGGCTCGTCTCGTACGGGCGCGAGCCTAGCCGTTCATCCGGGAGCCGACGGGACCCTGTGGACAACGCACCGAGTCGTCCCGGAACGGACGCGTCGGTCGAGGTCGGTGTCGTGGCGAGTCGAGCCCGCTCGGTGCGGCGCGGTCGGGTTCAGTCCAGGTCGTCGAAGGCGTCCGCGAAGTCCAGGTCGGGTATCGCCGACACGGTCGGTGACGCGACGCGCGTAGCGAAATCGTCACGGCGACGCGCGGCTGCCGTGTCGCCCATGTCTTCCTGGACGACGACCCACACCGTGACCTCGCCGCGGGTGTCGTCCCGCACGCCCCAGTCCTTGGCCAGTGCCGTGATGATGTTCAGCCCGCGGCCGCCGTGCGCGGTGACCGAGGGCGTGGCCGGAACCGGGCGCGTCGGACCACCGCCGTCCGTCACCTCGACGGTGAGTCTTCCGGACGGATCGACGCGCCACGCGGCCCGCACGTCGCCGTCGCCGGCCAGGGCGTCGCCCAGGGGCCTGCCGTGCCTGCACGCGTTGCTGAGCAGTTCGGAAAGGATCAGTACGGCATCGTCGATGACCGATTCCGCCACGCCACCGGAGCGCAGCTGATCACGCATCCGATGTCTTGCTTTCCCCACGCCCGCAGGGCCGTGGGGCACGGCCATGCTCGACGACGTGGGCACCTCCTGTGCCACCACCAACGCCACCCCCGAGACCTCCTTTGCCCCACGCCACGGTGTGGATGCCCCTTAGGACTGGACCGGAAACCGGCCAATCCACGTCTGCTGACGCACTCGTAACGATCGAATACGGAACGGACGCGCCGGTGCACTCCCTGTAATTGTGTGGCCTGGATTCGGCGGCGGATTCCGGGGTTCCGAAGGCGGCTCTCTGGAAGCGGTGCTCCCGAAGTCAGCGGCCCAGCTGGCGCAGCACCGCGCGCGGGCGGTTGGTGATGATGGCGTCGATGCCCAGCTCAACGCAGAGATCGACGTCCTCGGGCTCGTTCACGGTCCAGACGTGCACCTGGTGTCCGGCTCGTTTCAGCCGTTCGATGTAAGCGGGGTGATTGCGTACGATCCGCATCGACGGGCCCGCGATCCGGACACCCGCCGGCAGCCGTCCGTCGCGCAACCGGGGTGAGATGAACTGCAGCAGATAGACCGTGGGCAAGGTCGGGGACGCGGCGCGGACGCGGTGCAGCGAGCGCGCCGAGAAGCTCATGACGCGTACGGGCGACTCGGACGCGGACTCCGGGGCGTCCAGGCCGAAACGCTTCAGCAGGTGCAGCAGCCGCTCCTCGACCTGGCCCGCCCAGCGGGTCGGGTGCTTCGTCTCGATGGCCAGCTCGACGTGGCGCCCCGCATCGGCGACGAGTTCGAGCAGCCGCTCCAGGGTGAGGACCGAGGTGTCCTTCGGGTCCCCGGGACCGTACTCCCAGTCGGGGGACTCGTCGCGGTTCTTCCAGGAGCCGAAGTCCAGCGCGGCGAGCTCGGCCAGCTCCAGGGCCGAGACCGCTCCGCGGCCGTTGGACGTACGGTTGACACGGCGGTCGTGAACACAGACGAGATGGCCGTCCGCGGTCAGACGTACATCGCACTCGAGGGCGTCCGCACCGTCCTCGATTGCCTTCTTGTACGCGGCCAGAGTGTGCTCGGGGGCCTCTTCGGAGGCACCCCGGTGGGCGACGACCTGAATCTGGTGCTGTCGTGCGAGGGTCACCGCGTCATGGTGCCACCGTCGCGGGGCGGACGTGAGGTCGGAGACACCAGGAATGTGGCCGTTTCGCCGGAAGCGTCCGTTATAAAGGATGGCCCTGGACCCACAGCCACCGCTTATGGTGCTCTGACGTCCGGTGGGAAAAGCTGACGGCGTACAAAAGCACATGCACAGCTGCATCGCGCCGGACCGTCGACAAGCGTGAGTGAGCGTGACCGAGTGCGACCGAGAGCAACAGCCGTGGATCGAGGAGAAGAGCTGTGAGCACCGAGAACGAGGGCACTGCAGTACCCCCGGCCCCGTCCGCACCTCCTGTGCCGGTGGACACTCCCGCTGCTTCCGCGCAGAACGTTGCGCCCGAGGGGGGCGCACCGACCGCCCCGATCCCGGCGGTGCCTCCGAGCGCCCCCGGCGCGCCGGGGCAGGCACCGGCGCTCGCGGAGCAGCCGGCGTACGCGTCCGTCGGGGCCGGACAGGGCGCCGACCCGCACGGACAGGGCACCGGAGCCCCCGGCTCCGCCGCGGAGGCGGGCTGGCCGCCTCCGCCGCCCGCCGTTCCGTCGTACGCGGACGGCGGCGGCTCGGGGGCCGGCGGCTGGGGTTCCTCCTACCAGCAGCCCGCGCCGAAGCCGAAGAAGGGGCGCGGCGGCCTGGTCGCCGCGATCCTGGTGGCCGCGCTGGTCGCGGGTGGTGTCGGCGGCGGCATCGGCTACTCGCTGGCCAAGAACAACGACAACAACTCCACCGACTCGACGACGGTTTCCGCCCCGAGCAGCAGCGGCGACGTGAAGCGCGCCTCGGGCACGGTCGCGAACGTGGCCGCCAAGGCGCTGCCGAGCACGGTCACCATCGAGGCCGAGAGCACCAACGGCGAGGGCGGCACCGGCACCGGCTTCGTGTTCGACACCCAGGGCCACATCCTCACCAACAACCACGTCGTGGCGGACGCGGTCGACGGCGGCAAGCTCACCGCTACCTTCCCCAACGGCAAGAAGTACAACGCCGAGGTGGTCGGCCACGCGCAGGGCTACGACGTCGCGGTCATCAAGCTCAAGAACGCCCCGTCGGATCTGAAGCCGCTGGCCCTCGGCGACTCCGACAAGGTGGCCGTCGGTGACTCCACCATCGCGATCGGCGCGCCCTTCGGTCTCTCCAACACGGTGACCACGGGCATCATCAGCGCCAAGAACCGCCCGGTGGCCTCCAGCGACGGCAGCGCCAGCAGCAAGGCCTCGTACATGAGCGCCCTGCAGACGGACGCCTCGATCAACCCGGGCAACTCCGGTGGCCCGCTCCTTGACGCGCAGGGCGCTGTCATCGGCATTAACTCGGCGATTCAGTCGTCGAGCAGCGGCGGCCTCGGCGGCACCAGCCAGTCCGGCTCCATCGGCCTCGGCTTCGCGATCCCGATCAACCAGGCCAAGCACGTGGCCCAGCAGCTGATCAAGACGGGCGAGCCGGTCTACCCGGTGATCGGCGCGTCGGTCTCCCTCGAAGAGGGCACCGGCGGCGCGAAGATCACCGAGCAGGGCGCGAGCGGCTCGGACGCGGTCACCCCGAACGGGCCCGCGGACAAGGCCGGCCTCAAGCCCGGCGACGTCATCACCAAGCTCGACGACCAGGTGATCGACAGCGGCCCGACCCTGATCGGCGAGATCTGGACCCACCAGCCGGGCGACACCGTCAAGCTCACCTACACGCGCGACGGCAAGACCCACACCGTGGACGTCACCCTGGGAGAGCGCAAGGGCGACAGCTGACCGGTTAGTCTTGTCCCCGCGCCGCCGACGATCGTGGGCGGCGCGGGGTGGGTTGCCCGAGCGGCCTAAGGGAACGGTCTTGAAAACCGTCGTGGCGCGAGTCACCGTGGGTTCAAATCCCACACCCACCGCTTGCAGGTCAGCGTCGGTGCTGGTCAGAGGGGGTGCTCCGAGAACCGGAGCACCCCTTTCGCGTTCAGGTTGTCTCACCCCTTCTCGCCCGTATCCCAGCGTTGACCAGTGCGTATGGGCCATCTGTGGGCCAGGATCAGCGCATGCCGTTGGCGTTGTCGGCTTCCGGGGCGCGTGCCGCTCGTCGCGGCTGAACCCTGCTGGCGAGCGGACAATAGGCAAGGTCGGGCGGCCATTCCGCCCAGTGATATCTGGCCGAACTTTGACCGGTGCAGCTGCAGGCCGGAGCGCCGCTACCTCCAGCACCTATCGTCCTCAGATGACGTGGCTACCTCTCTTAGGAACTCTTCTGGGCGCTGCCATTGCTCTCGGCTCAGCACTTCTCGTCGAGCGACGCCGAGAACGCCGGGAAGACCGCAGTGAGCGCCGCAAGACGAAGCAAGAGGTGTATGCGCGCTACCTCGCTGCCCACGCCGATACCCGCACCCAACTGCGGGTCCTCTCCGTTGCCGCGGGCTTGACTGATGAGGAGCGCGGGTACAGAGCGTTCACCGCGTACGCCGCCTGCTACGCCCCGCGTTACGAGCTCGCAGTGCTGGCCCCTCAGCCGGTGTTGGCACTGGCGAGGGACTTCGACAAGCGCGCTCGGGATCTGCGAGACCTGGTCATTGAAGGCACGAACATCCAAACTCAGGGCGGGGAGCGCATGCAGAAGTACCTCGACGCCATGAAGCTCGTACACACGGCGATGCGGGCCGATTTGGGCGCCGACGAGGACACTTAAAGACTCCCGGACTGTGACGTTCGAGGTCGGTATGGGGTCGACCTAGAGCTGGCCGAACCAACCTGCTCGAGCGCTTCAGCCGCCCTGGTCAGGGCTCGGTGAGATCGGCTTCGTCGAGAGGGGACAGCCGCCGCGCCAAGTCCACCGCGAGGGGGCCGGTGGCCAGGAAGCTGTACGAGTGGCCACCTACCTCTGAGTGTCCTGTGACATCGAATCTTGAGTGAATGTCATCGAACCTTGAGCGAGAACCCTGAAGTGCGGAGCAGTGTTCAGCGTTTGATGCGTCCGCGTACGGCGAGGGCGGCGAGGACGAGAAGGGTGGGTTCGAGGAGACGGGAGGCCATCTCGATATAGATCCCGCGGGTTGTGAGGTTCTGTTCGGATGAACGGAAGACCACCGAGTTCACAGCGACACGGGTGGCCTTGTCCGCGCGCGCCCAGGTCATGCGCTGGGGCCATCCGCCGTGAAGGGCGGGATCAGGAGTGCTGGTAGCGAGGCTGATCCTTTGACCGTGAAGGGTGCCGGTCGTGGCGGGGTCGGGGTCGTGGGTGGGCAGGCCAAAGCCCATCAGGAGCAGCACGGTTACGGTCATGGCGGCGAGTAGCCAGCCGGTGGCGCGGAAGGCGCGCAGGCCGTAGCCGGATAGCAACCAGTACGCCCACAGCAGGCGGCGTTCGCCCTTCGGAGTGCCGGTGCGGTCGTGGCGGCGCATCTCGCACTCGCCGTAGTAGAAGTCGGCTGCGCCGGGTTCGTTCTTGCCGTCCTCGAAGGCTTTGCGGAGCTGCCGGTAGAGCGCGGCGACATCCTCGGGGTCGGGGGTAAGAGCGGGGTCGGGGTGATGTGGGCCCGGACGCCACTGCCGGGGCCCCGGTACGGCGCCTGCGGGGAGGATGGGCTGGCCAGTGGTCTGGGCACGCCAGTGATGTTCCTCGGCAAGGGTGCGCCGGCGGCTCCAGCGAACCGGCCATATGCCACGGTGGTGCCAGCCGATGGGGGTGCGGGCGAGGGTGGCGCGTCCTTCGAGGCGGAGTTGGTCGAGGTGAAACGCTCCGGAGAACAGACAGCCAGACAGGTCGGTGTCGGTTAGGACCAGGTGGGCGGCGTCGACACCCTGCACCGAAGCCACTCGTACCTCTGCCGGTCCTGTCAGCAGGCTTTCGTCGACCGGCGTGCCGCTGCTGGTGCTGAAGGGGGTTGGGTGGGCGATGACCGCTACAGGGGCGGTCAGGACTGTGTGGCTGAGGTCCACTGCCGCATAGCGCAGGCGGATGGTCGCTGTTGAGTCCCACTGGGTTCGCTCACAGGCCACCTCCCGCGCTGCTATCTCCAGCGTCACCGGCAGCGCGAACACCGCCCCCGCCAGAACGACGCTCCCCGCACACACCACCGGCCCAAACGATGACGCGCCACCGAACTGCGCCCCGAAGAACAAGGCGTCGCCGGAGAACTGCACCTTGTCGAATACGGCGTTGGCGGAGAACTGCGCCTTGGCGAATACGGCGTCGTCGGAGAACCGCGCCACGCTGAACTCGGCGCGGCCGGAGAACTGCACCATGACGAACAAGGCGTTGCCGGAGAACTGCGCGCCGGCGAACCAGGCGGCGTAGGAGAACTGCGCCCCGTCGAATCTGGCAACGTGGGAGAACTGCGCCCCGCCGAACTCGGCGGCGTGGGAGAACTGCGCCCCGTCGAACACGGCGAGGCCGGAGAAGTGCGCCCCGTCGAACTTGGCGGGGCCAGAGAACTGCGCCCTGCCGAACTTGGCGGGGCCGGAGAAGTGCGCCCCGTCGAACTTGGCGGGGCCGGAGAAGTGCGCTCCGCCGAACTTGGCGGGGCCAAGATGGGGTTTTCCAGTGGTGGGGTCCCGCAGGGCGTCAAGGAGGGCGTTGAGAAGTGGTTCGGTGAAGGAGGTACCGCGATGGTCGATGTCGGCGCCGGGGGACAGGCCCGTCAGGTAGGCGGTGCGGTCGGGGTCGGCCAGGTGAGCGAGGCACGCGGTGTGGCCGGGGATGTGGATACCGCGACAGCCGACGGGGTCGGTGGCAGGGTTCGCGCCGTGTGCGCAGTACGGCCAAGAGGGTGCTGAGGTTGGCGGGATGCTCATGACCTGGAACTCCGATGTTGCTCGTGAGGAGAGTAGAGGGCGGGCTCCTACCCATGGGGTACAGCAGCAGACGGACAGAAGGAAACACGCGGTTCCCGAAAAGGTTGTTCCTCTCGGGCTCTACCGATCGAGCGACCTCGCTCTGCCGCTCACAGCGGGAGGTCAACTATCCCCAGAGGCACGGAGGTTGTGCCCAGGGCCCTGTGGACAGCCAGATTTGGCTTAGGCCGTGAGCGTGCCACTATCAGTTCAGCCGAGCGGCTGAACTGAGCTTCTCGGCAGCGCGGTTGACGATGAGCAGGTTTCACGTGAAACGACGCGTGGGCGCAACTTGCCTGCACTCAAGCGGAGTTGGGCATCTCATTTGTCAGGTGTGTGCCGTAGAAATGACAAGCCAGAGAAGGCGAACGGCTCCAGCTGACCCGCTAAGTGTCAGTCCCGCACCACAGAATGTTCCTTGGCGGCCTTTTGGTGCCGCCGCCGCCAATGCGGCGGCGGCCCCCTGCTCACAACAGGAGGCCACCGACTTCGACAGCAAGAACCGACGACCTGAGGAGGTCACGATTCCCACCGAGAACGAGCCTACGGGCTCCCACTGTCAAAGCAACTCTGACCAGCACCTTGATGGCCCGCCTCTCGGTGAGAAGCCGCAGACCAGGCGGCTGAGCCCCGCCCGGATGAGGGCGCGCCGGCTGCTGGACACCGCGAGTGACGAACTCGTGCGCCTGGCCGTGAAGGCCTCCACGACTGGACTAGTTGCGTGGGCGGTCTACTGGGTCGAGCACCGCTGAACCGGGTCCGGCCAGGACTGCCCCGTGCCGTCCTGGCCGGACCGCCCTACTGAAGGAAGTGCACGGAGATGGACTACGTCGCCTACGGTGAGGTCGACATCTCCTGGCTCACCCGAGGCGAGGTGTGCGTCAAGGGCGACTACTCAGGGAACGAGTTCATCTCGCGACAGCCGATGTACTGGATACTCACTGCGCCTCCTGATGTGGCCCTCCGTCGGCAAGGGGCTGCATGCCGCGAGATCAGCCCGTAGCGGCGCCTCATCTACTCCGAGGAACCGCAGTGCGCGGCTGGCTTCGACACCGGTTTGCCCTCGTAGCCGACGCTTGTCAGATGCGAGGGCTGAATGGGCTTCTCGATCTTCAGCAGCCTAGTGGGGGCACGCCTCCACGAGATCCCGCTACTGTCCGTGAACTCCTCGAAATCCACCCGCCAACCAACGAGGTGGTCCTTGGGGAAACGGCCCGCTTTCCAGTGGACGTAGAGCAACTTGTCCGGGTCGAAGACGAGTTCTGTACACGGCGGGAGCGTTATGCCCGTCAGAAACCCTCCGGCTTCGCTGAAGTCACCTGTGTATCCATGCGCCTTCATCTCGACGGCAGTGACCGCGTCAAGTGATCTATTCACGATATGAATCGGCCCTGCCTCCGCGTCGTTGCTTCTGATGTCGTCCTGCCAGTAGGTGACTTGCGCGGCTTGGCTGCGTAGCTCTCGCTCAGATTCCTCTCGCGACTGATGCAGCTGATCCTTCGCTGTCTGCTGACTCCAGTACGTGGCGACGGCCTGCGCCCAGACCCCTACGATCGCTCCAACAGCAGTAACCACTGCGATTGTTAGCGTGACGCTGTTCGCCGTCACCGCGCTCTTGATCCGGCCCCACCAGCTTGGTTGTGCCGCTGGCGGAGTCGTTGAGCCTCCCCCAGACCCAGAACTCGCCATTTGCCCCTCCCCAGCGTTCCAATGGCGAAAGCCCCCCGGCCCAATAGCGGCAGGTCATAGCCGATGCCGCGTCCGTACGCCGATGCTGCACCGCCCAGCCAGCCGCCGTGCTGCCCGCCCGGCTGCGGGACTCGTGGCAGCGGGGCGCGGACGATGCACCTTGATCAGGTGGTTGGCGTCTCTACCCACACGTCGCCGCGTGATCGACTATGCGCAGCTTGGCTGTCACGGAGACGGCTTCCGGTAGACCGTGCTCCCGGTCAGCCTTCTCCAGGACAGCCCTAAACTCCGGCCAGGTTTGCTCCATCTCGATCAGTTGCTTCGTGCTGCGTAGCCACTGCCTACCGTCACGATCCGTGTAATACATGACCGACAGGAGCGCGCGAGCCGGCAGCTTCACAGGGACGTCCTGCGCATCATCTTTCAAGCTGTCCGATCTATAAACGAAGTCGATGCACGGCCCGATGTCCCCGACATCCATCTCCCACTCGCGAGGAGGGTTTCCGGGCGTCTGAAATCGAAGCTCCACCGAATAGATCGGATCCGGCGATCTATTGGCCACATGTAACAACTGAAGGCTCGGCTTATCTGATTCTGGGGCTGACCAGAAGCTGACTTCTGATGCCTGCTGGCGAGCCTCGACCTGGCTTTCTTTTCTCGCCTGCCGTAGTTGATCTTGGGCTACGCGGGCTTGGAAGTACGTGGCCACGCCTGTGAAGCCGAGGGTGCCGATGATCCCGAGGACACCGATCGTGGTCCCGACGTTCTTCCAATGGATCCGGTTCCTCCACCTCGACCGTGGCGCTGGCGGACTCGTCGAACCTCCCCCTGATCCAGAACTCGTCATTCTCCCTCCCGAGAGCTCCCCTACCGAAAAGCTCCCACAATCCGGCCAATATCGGCAGGCCGCTAGCCGATCCTGCGGCCGTACGCCGACGCGGCGCTGTCCGTACGGCCGCCCGGCTGAGGGGGCCGTGGGGAGCGGGGCGTGGACGATGGTGCCCTGGTTGACCTCGGGAATCAGGCCGTACACGAGGATGCAGGAGGCGTTGATCCGGTCGGCGAGTCCGGGTCGGTGGACTGCCACGTCGCCCACTCGTGCTCCATGTCGGTGAACGCGCGGGAACACTCCCTGTTCCCCGGCCCGCTGCTGGATGGATGGCGGTCAGTTCTGCGCCGCCGACTGCTCCTCTGTCGTCTCAGGTGCGGCTAGGAGGTGGACTGCGGACTTGGTGCCTTGCGAGCCCGAGCCGGAGCCGAAAAGCAGACGGTCGTCCAACCTCGCCACGCACTCGACTCGGGACTCCATGGGCCATGTGTGGGCCGACGCCCTAGAAGGGCACACCGCTCAAGCCAGAGGCGCAGGTCAGAGAAGGGTTGGGCGGTGACATCACGACGCTCTTGAAAACCGTCGTGGCGCGAGTCACCGTGGGTTCAAATCCCACACCCACCGCTTGCAGGTCAGAAGGGGTGTCCCTCACTGAGGGACACCCCTTCTGCGTTCAGCCTGTCTCACCCTGACTCGCTCGTATCCCATCTTTGGCCAGTGCGTATGGGCCATCTGTGGGCCAGAACTCTCCCAGGCTCCAGGGCTCTGCGCTGGGGGCGTCGACGGAGTCAGGTAGTCGCGTTCGCGCAGACGACATACAACTCGCCGGCGACGGGGGCTCCTCCGGTGCTGCCCCCGCCGATCACCCATCCAGTCCCGTCGGGTTTGGGACCGCTCTCGGTCACGCGAACGTCGAAGAAGTTGCCGTTGGTCACAGTGAAGCCGCCGAGCACCCGCTTCCCCGTCGGGCAGCCCATGGTGGGATATGCGCAGGCGGCCAGATCCTGCTCGGGGATGTGGAGGTCATGGCGCAGTTTTGCCTCGGTGACGCCGAGGAGGCGGTTGCCTTCCGGGGTCTCGTACAGAGACTTCATGATCGCTTCGCGGTAGTTCCTCCGCTCGTGGAGTACCGGTTACCGCAGCCGTGGCTGCTCTTCCTCTTCTTCCTCCTCGTCCGGGAGCTTCACGTCGCTGACCGCGACGTTGACTTCGACGACTTCCAGGTCCGTCATCCACTCGACGGCGGAGATCACGCTCTCCCGCACGGCACGCGCCACATCCGCGACCGAGACGCCGTAGTCGATGACGATCTCCAGATCGATGGCTGTCTGCACCTCGCCGACCTCGACCTTGACCCCGCGTGAGCCGGACTTCGTGGTGCCGGGCACGCGTTCCCGCGCGGCACCGAAGGCGCGGGAGATTCCAATGCCCATCGCCGACGCGGAATCCCGTCCCAGTGGGGCTCAGCCGCGGATCTGCTTAGGGGTGTTTCCGCCGGTGATGGCGATCTTGCGGGGCTTGGCCTGTTCGGCGATCGGGATGCGCAGCCGAAGCACTCCGGCGTCGTAGGCGGCGTCGATGCGTTCGGTGTCCAGGGTCTCCCCGAGGAAGAACTGGCGGCTGAAGGAGCCGGTCGGCCGCTCCGCGATCAGTACTTCGGCGTTCTCACTCGCGCTGGGGCGGCGTTCGGCCTTGACCGTCAGCACGTTCCGCTCGACGTCCAGGTCGATCGTCTCGGGGTCCACACCGGGCAGGTCCAGTTCGACCACGAAGATGTCACCCTCCCGGAAGGCGTCCATAGCCATTGCCGACGGCCTCGCGGCGGCGCCCAGCAGCTGCTGGGTGAGTCGGTCGAACTCGCGGAAGGGGTCGGTTCGCATGAGCATCATCAGTCACTCCCTTTCCCGAGGCGGGATGCAACATGGCGACATCGCCTATTTGCCTATATAAATCCCGGTAATAAACATGACAAGGGCGGACTCAATCCTGCGCTCGCAGACCGGTTGTTCAAACGACGGGGGATTGGAACCAGAGCCGTCACCAATCCCAGGAGACCCTTTTGCAATGCGGTCCCTGACCGGATGGGGCCCGCGCCGTGTCAGCCGAGTTCCTCCTCCTCGGCCTCCATGAGCCGGATTCCCTGATGTGTCAGTGTGACCATCGCGGGTGTGTTTCCTTGGGCCCAGTCGACGGTGATGAGTCCCTCGCCGACCAGATATGCGCAGGCGGCGGCCAGATCCTGCTCGGGGACCTGGAGGTCGTCGTGCAGCTTCGCCCCGGTGACGCCGAGGAGGCGATTACCTTCGGTGGCCTCGTACAGGGTCTTCATGATCGCTTCGCGGTAGTGCTTCCGCTCGTGGAGTGTTGCCATGATTGCCGCCCACTCGTGCCAGGCGCCGACGAGGGTCCTCGCCTCAGATTTCGTCCGTCTGTGTGAGGTCCTGCACGGAGGACTGACTGGCTGCCAGCCAGGACCGCGTCGATTCTGCCGTGTGCGTGGTGTCCACGGCGAGGTGATGGCGATCTCCACGTCCTCACCTCCCTCGGGCGGAGCTCATAGATCCGGGCGGGTTCGGGTTCTCGGCCGCCGCTGAGGCGTGCCCGCCTTCGGTCTCCCACTCCTCTTCTCGGTCCAGCAACTCCTTCGCCTCACGGGAGGTGTCCTCGTTCGCCATCAGAGCGCTGGCGGTGGCGAGCCCGTTGGGGGTGGCTGCGGCGGCCATCAGTCGGGCGGCGGCAGCCGCGCCGGTCTCCGGCGGGATCACCAGCAGGTCCCAGCGGCCCGCGGCGTAGGAGAGCAGGATCAGCTTGTGCGGGTCCTGCTCGTCGGCGAACCAGCCCACGTGCACCGTGTGCCCCGCCACGGGCACCTTGTGAGGGATCATGGGCCAGTGGGCCGGGTTCACCGTGACACGCGTAATCCGGCCCCAGCGCGCGTCCAGCACGTCGATGAGGGCGGGGAGTTCACGGGAAAGATCGCGAGAGCGAGGCCACCAGGCGCCGTCCAGGAGACCCGGGGCGGACCCCGCCGGAGTCAGAGACAAGCGGGCCGCTGGTGAGGTCACGCGCTCACTGATAGTCATACGGTCGATGGTCGCGATCATGGCGCGTACCTGTCCCCGGGGCTTGTCTTCGACGTCCCGGTGTTGTTGCTCGCCGAAAACGACACCGGCGTGGGAGCCGGTGCGCGAAGTACTCTCTACTGTACTCCGGGCACCGTCCGGTGAACCCGCGCGTGACCTGCCATTTCATCGGGAACTCGGGTCTGGATCGGCGGCGCGCGCGTGAGCCTGGACGTGGGCACACGGAGTACGGTGAAACCGGCAGCCGCCCAGACGTCATCCCGGGCGATCGGCGAGCGCATACCGAACCCTGCAGACGGGTGAGCACGCCATGTCCGACGCCGACACCCCGCGTGAAGCGAAGCTTCTGCGGACGCAATTCACCATGCCGTGAAACCTGGAACAGTCCTCCTGCGGCTGGAGACCACATATGCGCGTCAGGGAGTTCTCGACGGTGCATGGTGGCCGCGTTCCCGCGACATCGGTGCCGAGCTGCCCAGCCTGACCACCGCGCTGACCGAGCATCTCGGACCCGTCGACCGTGTCGGCCTGGACTCCAGTGCCTGGGAAGAACTACCGACACGACTGGTCATCGACGACCGGGTCGTGCACATCGACTCCTTCCCGGTCGGTGACGACACCGTCCTGATCACCCGAGGCGATCGAGACCGCTTCTCCCTGCTGGTGATCCCACCGGACACGACTCCCGACGCGGCACGCGCCGCGATGGCCCGGGCCGTCAGCGCCGAGCCCGCCACGGCCGAGCAGATCCTCATCGACACCGGCACCGGCCGGACACGCCCGGTCGCCACGGAAGACCCGCAGACGGGCCAGGAACGCCGCGATATGAGGTGATACAAATGGCCCTCTTTCTCCAGCTCATCATCGTGGCGATCGTGCTGGGCACCATCGGAGCGGTGACCGAGGGACTTTTCTTCTTGCTGGTCATCGGCGTGATGCTGCTCGTTGCCGACCTCGTCTTCCTCCGCATACGCCTAGGGCTCGTCCGGCGGATCATGGGCCGAGCCAGGGCCGGACCGAGGCGAGGGCCGGCCAGTGCCCTAATCGTGTTGACCGCCCCCGGCAGGCAGTGCTGGAGTCGGCACGTGGACAGCATCCCCGCCAACCGGCGGCTCTGGAACCAGATCAGCAGCGCCTACCAGCACAAGCACGACCCGCAAATCGGCGTCACACCCCGGCTGTGGGGCATGTACTCCATCCCCGACGCGCACCTGCACGCCCTGGGCGACGTCACCGGCAAGCGCGTCCTCGAACTCGGCTGCGGCGCCGGCCAGTGGTCCAGGGCGCTCGCCGCCGAGGGCGCCACCGTGGTCGGGCTCGACCTGTCCGAAGCCCAACTCGTCGCAGCGGCCCGTGCGATGGGAGCGGCCCGCTACCCGCTAGTGCAAGGCGCCGCCGAACAACTCCCCTTCGCCGCCGACAGCTTCGACCTGGTGTTCTGCGACTTCGGTGGGCTCAGCTGGGCGCCCCCGCACCTGGCCGTCCCGCAGGCCGCACGCGTCTTGGGCCGAGGCGGGCGCCTGGTGTTCAACGTCGCCAGCCCATGGTTCGAAGCTTGCTACGACGAAGCCGCCAGCCGCGTGACCACGACGCTGCAGCAGGATTACTTCGGGCTGAACACCATCGCCGAAGACGACGGCGCGACCAGCTATCAGCTCACCTACGGCGACTGGGTCAAGGTCCTGCGCGGCGCGGGTCTCATCATCGACGACCTCATTGAGCCGCGGCCCGAACTCGGAACACCCAACGGCTACAACGAAACCGACCCACCCGACTGGGCACACCGCTGGCCGGCGGAACTGCTCTGGGTAACCCACAAACCGTAAGTTCCGCCGAGACGTGAAGGCATCCCCTCGCGGGGCAGGCCCAGGGCCTGCCCGGCTGATCATGGGCGGAGCCAGAGCCGGATCGAGGCGAGGGTGACGGTCCCGTGGAAGACGTAGGCGCGTTTGTCGAAACGTGTGGCCACGGCCCGGAAGTTCTTCAACGCGTTGATCGTCCGCTCCACTTCGTTCCTGCGTTTGTAGATCGTCTTGTCGAAGCCGGCGGGCCGGACCGGCGGTCCGGAGGTCTACGTCGGCGGCAATGGCGAAGACCACTACAAGGGTCGGGTCTGGACGCTCAGGACCGGCGCCGCCGGAGTCACCGGCACCGGTGCCACCAGCCTCCACCTGGGCACCCTGGGCGGACCCGTCGGCGGAGGCAACTTCGGCCACCGGTTCGCCGGCTGACCCATGGGCGGACGTACGGTCCCGGCCGAGGCCGGCGTGGCACTGAGCCGCGTCGGCCTCGGCCGTTGGGTGGTCAGCCGCGGTGGCGGGGCGACGGGGCCGTCATCCTCGCCGCCGACGCGATCGTCGAGCGGGCCTCGCGTTCGGTGAGGCCCGTCTGGACGGCGGCTTCGACAAGGGGGTCGGTCAGTTGGGGGCCGATGCCGTTCTCGTAGGCGCGGCAGGCGGCCCAGAAGAGGCGCGTGTTGCGCTGGCCCTCGTGGGCGGCGAGCACGAACTGGACCAGCCCCTGGCCGTGTTGGCCGGTCGCGGGGGGCGTGGGGTGGTGCGCACGGGGCGGGGGCATGAGCAGGCGCAGCAGTTCGCGCGGGCAGGGCGCCGGTGCCAGATGCGCGGTGCCGGGAGCCGTGGCGTACACACCGTGTTCGGTGCGTGAGCCGGGGCCGACGAGGTAGCCGCCGGCGCCGCGGATGTCGATGCCGGGGGCCAGGCGGCTCGCCGAGTTGGGGACGACCACGTCCGGCGGTCCGCTCAGCCAGAGGTGGCGGCCGCCGCTGGGGGTCGTGACGACGACCGTGGCCGGGATCGTGAAGAGGTGGCGGAGCGCGAGTTCGCGCAGGGCCGCCGAGGAGTCCGTACCGGATTTGGTGTCGAGGTCGATGCCGATGAGGTGGTGCGGATGCAGTCCGCAGGCGATGCCGTAACCGGTGGCCCAGGGGGCGGCGGCGAAGAGTTCGCGGATGCGCCGGGGGTCGGTCGAGGCGTCGTACACACCATGTCCGAAGCGGCCGCATTCGCCGTGGCAGGGGGAGGGATCGGGGTCGTCGCGGTGGGGGGAGCGCAGGGCCGGGAGCTTCGTTCGGGACAGCGGGATCACCGCCAGTCCGCGCTCGGCTGCGGACAGGGCGTGGGCCAGGGCCAGGGTCGTGGCCTGCCGGTCGATGGTGGCCATGCCTCCATGTTCGTACGAGTGTTCGAAAAAAGGAAGGGCTCACCGGACGCGCGAGGGCGCGGGGTGGGCGGCAGGTGAGATTGGCCGAAAATGTGCCGGAACGCTTCGGCCCTTGCGGCGCCTGGGTTGAGTCGCCTGTCGGGGACTGAGCAGGGGGTTTGTGGGAGCGAAGTGGGCGTGAAGGGGGTTTATCGACATGTCCTCACGCTTGAGGGCGAATCACGGCTTCCGGGGTGGTTCGCCGGGGATTCGGTGGGCAACTCTGAACTCGCGACGTCGTGAACAACTCCGAGGCGGACGGCCAACTGCCTTGGAACAAGCCGTATTTCACGTACATCCCGGTTCACTGCCGGTGCGTACAACCGGTTATGGAGGAATTCACATGGCAAGCATCCGTACCGCCCGCGTTCTCGCCGCCGTCGCAGCCCTGCCCCTCGCGGCCGCCCTCTTCACGGGTGTCGCGGCGGCGGGCAACGGCGCCTTCGCGGACGACGGATCGAACGCGGGAGTGGCGACCATCAGCGGCAGCGGGGTCGGCAACGACAACTACGGCAACTCCTCCACCACTCAGCAGCAGGCGGTCGGCTCCGGTGCCTCGAACCAGAACAACACGGCCCAGGTGAACGGCTCCGCCTTCACGGCCATCGACCAGTCGAACACCGTCGTCAACTTCACCAACCTCTGGTGAGCCGGGGGCCGATGCGCTCACATCGGCCCGGAGACCCCTGTGCGGGGTTGTGCTCTGTGGGGTGTCCGCGAGACGGGCGGACGCCCTTGCGGTGAAGGGGCATGGGGCGCCTCCGACGACCTTGACAGTCCGCGATATCTGACGGACAGTCAGAAACCCTTGCTCGTACGAGGTCCGGGAGGGCCGCCGCCGTGCACCTCGCCCCCACCGAGCGCCAGCAGCGGCTGCGCGCCGAGCTCCGTACGTACTTCCGGGACCTCATGCCCGAAGGCCCGCCGCCCGCAGACGACCACGGACGGCAGCGCGCCCTGCTGCGCCGCATCGGCGCCGACGGGCTGCTCGGACTCGGCTGGCCGGTCGCGTACGGAGGCCAGGGGCGCGGTGCGGACGAGCAGTTCGTGTTCTTCGACGAGGCGTACCGGGCCGGCGCGCCGGTGTCCATGGTCACGCTGAACACCGTCGGGCCGACACTCATGAAGTTCGGGAGCCAGGAGCAGAAGGACTTCTTCCTTCCGCGCATCCTGAGCGGGGACCTCGTCTTCGCCATCGGGTACTCGGAGCCCTCCGCGGGGACGGCCCTCGCCTCCCTGCGGACACGCGCCGTGCGGGACGGCGATCGCCGGGGTGACGGCGATTGGCTCATCGACGGGCAGAAGATCTTCACTTCCAACGCCCAGAACGCCGACTGGATCTGGCTCGCCTGCCGCACCGACCCGGATGCGCCCAAGCACCAGGGCATCTCGATCCTTCTCGTGCCCACGGACGCGCCCGGCTTCTCGTGGACGCCGATCGAGACGGTGGGCGGGCTGACGACCACGGCCACGTATTACGACGGGATCCGCGTCCCGGCCGCGAACCTCGTCGGCGAGGAGAACGGCGGCTGGGGGCTCATCACCAACCAGCTCAACCACGAGCGGGTCGCGCTCGCCGCGATCGGGATGCAGGCTGAGGACTTCTACGCGGCCGCGCTGGAGGCGGCGCGTACACCCGATCCAGTGACTGGGCGGCGGCGGATTGACGAGCCGTGGGTGCGATTCCGGCTGGCCGAAGTGCATGCCCGGCTGGCGGCATCACGCCTGCTCAACTGGCGTTTGGTGGGCGATGTGGGGGCCGGTCGACTGGCGCCGGGCGACGCGAGCGGCGTGAAAGTCGTGGGAACCGAATCCGCGGTCGCGGTGTACCGAATGTGTCAGGAAATTGTGGGAGCGGACGCGCTGGTGCGCTCCGGTTCGCCGGGGATGTTCGGGGACGGCGAGCTGGAGCGGATGAACAGGGCGGCACAGATCAACACGTTCGGGGGCGGGGTGAGCGAGGTGCAGCGGGAGATCGTGGCGACGATGCGGCTCGGGATGAAAAGGGGGCGGCGGTGAGCGACGAATTGGACGAACTGGTGGTGCGGTTGAAGACGTACGAGGGGCAGGCCGCGGCTGTCGCGGGCGTGGGCAAGGACCCGGTCAGCGAGCCGATGATCCGGCACTGGTGCGAGGCGATGGGCGACACGAATCCGGCGTACGCGGGGCCTGAGGCCATAGCGCCGCCCACCATGCTCCAGGCGTGGACCATGGGCGGTCTCTCCGGCCACGCGGGCCGCTCCGACGCGTACGACGAGCTGCTGGGGCTGCTCGACGACGCCGGGTACACCTCGGTGGTCGCCACCGACTGCGAGCAGGAGTACGTACGCCCTCTGCGCCCCGGGGACGAGATCACCTTCGACGCGGTGATCGAGTCGGTTTCCGAGCGCAAGACGACCAGGCTGGGGACGGGCCACTTCGTCACGACGCGGATGGATGTGCGCGCGGCAGGGGAGCTGGCCGGCACGCACCGGTTCCGGATCCTCAAGTACGCGCCCGCACGAAGGAAGCCGGAGGCCAGGCGGCCGCGGCCGGTCGTCAACCGGGACAACTCCGGGTTCTGGGAGGGCGTCGGGCAGCACAAGCTGCTCATCCAGCGGTGCGGCGGATGCGGGAGCCTGCGGTTTCCCTGGCTGCCGGGGTGCGGCGCGTGCGGCTGCCTGGAGTGGGACACGGTCGAGGCGAGCGGCGAGGGGGCGGTCTACTCGTACGTCGTCATGCACCACCCGCCCTTCCCGGCCTTCGACCCTCCCTACGCGGTCGGGCTGATCGAGCTCGCGGAGGGCGTGCGGATCGTGAGCAATGTGGTCGGGGTGCCGTACGACAAGGTGCGGATCGGGATGCCCGTACGGCTCCAATTCGAGCGGTACGACGAGGAGTTGGTGCTGCCGGTCTTCCGGGCCGGCGAGATCGACGGTGGGGGGAGCTGAGATGGACTTCACGCCGACCGAGGAGCAGGCGGCTGCCCGCGATCTGGCCGCGCGGATCTTCGGCGACCTCTCCACGCACGAGCGGCTTGCGGCGGCCGGAACCGGCAGCGACGCCGAGCTGTGGAAGGAGCTCTGCGCGGCCGGACTCGTGGCGGCCGTGGCGGACATAGGACTCCTCGGCCTGGTGCTCCTCCTGGAGGAGCAGGGGCGCACCACGGCCCAGGTGCCCTTCGCGGCGAGCTGTGTGTACGGGCTGCTGGCGGTGGCCGCGCACGGTTCACGGGAGCAGCGGGATCGGCTGTTGCCGGGGATCGGGGACGGCACGGTGGTGGTGAGCGGGGCCATCTCCGATCCGGGGGCTGTGCGGGAGGAAGCGGCGGGGCGGCTGAGCGGTGTCGTCCCTGTGGTGCCCTGGCTGCGGGACGCCACCCATGTGCTCGTCGCGGACGACCGGCGCCGGCTCTGGCTGGTGCGGACCGCCGAGGCGGGATGCGAGCCGGTGGAGCTGACGGCGCCCTGGTCGGCGGGACGGCTGACGCTCGACGGGACGCCGGGCGAGCGGCTGGGTGCGTCGGCCGTGCGGGAGCCTGCGGCTTCCCTGGCGCCCGTGGGCACGTCGCCCGGGTGGAAGGAGGCTTCCGTGGGTGCGTCAGTCGGGCGGGAAGAGCCCTCCGTGGATGCGTACGACGACGTGCATGCATACGAGGACGTCCTCGCCCTCGCGCGCACCGCCTTCGCGGGGCTGCAGGCCGGGGTGTGTGCGGGGTCGCTGGCGCGGGCCGTGGAACACACCAACGCACGGGAGCAGTTCGGACGTCCGCTCGCCGCCAAGCAAGGGGTTCAACTCCGGGCCGCCGACGCGTACATGGACACCGAGGCGATACGGGTGACGACATACGAGGCGGCGTGGCGCCGCGACGAGGGGCTGGCGTACACGACGCACGCCCTGACCGCCGCGTGGTGGGCGTCCGAGGCGGGACAGCGAGTGGTGCACACGAGCCAGCATCTGCACGGCGGGACGGGGGCCGACCTGGAGCACCCCGTTCACCGGCACTTCCTGTGGGGGCGGCAGCTGGACGCCCATCTGGGGTGCGGGAGCGAAGTGCTGCAGGAATTGGGGAAGTTGATCGTAGGCGGGGAGGTGCAGACATGAGGGTCGGCGACGCACTGCCGCCGCTGCAGATCGAGGTCACGCGCACGCTGATCGTGGCCGGGGCGATCGCGTCTCGGGACTACCAGGACGTGCACCACGACGCGGAGCTGGCGCGGCAGAAGGGTGCACCCGACATCTTCATGAACATCCTGACCACCAACGGCCTGGTCGGGAGGTACATCACCGACTGCCTCGGACCGGACGTGGTGCTCCGCAAGGTGGCCATACGCCTCGGCGCGCCCAACTACCCGGGCGACACCATGGTGTTGACCGGCTCGGTGGAGGAGATCGCGGGCGACACGGCGACGGTGCGGGTGGTCGGGGCGAACGGCATCGGTAGACATGTGACCGGGACAGTGACGGTCACTCTTCCGTCTGGGGGTCCCCGATGAGCGTACGGACGAGGGACCGCCTCGGCGGAAGGGCGGCGGTCGTCGGGATCGGGGCCACCGAGTTCTCCAAGGACTCCGGGCGCAGTGAGCTCCGGCTGGCGGTGGAGGCGGTGCGGGCCGCGCTCGACGACGCCGGGCTGACGCCGGGGGACGTGGACGGGATGGTCACGTTCACGATGGACACCAGCCCGGAGATCACCGTCGCCCAGGCGGCCGGAATGGGAGAGCTGTCCTTCTTCTCGCGGATCCACTACGGAGGCGGGGCGGCCTGCGCGACCGTCCAGCAGGCGGCACTCGCGGTGGCGAGCGGGGTGGCCGAGGTGGTGGTCTGCTACCGGGCGTTCAACGAGCGGTCGGGCAGGAGATTCGGTTCGGGCGTGCAGCAGCGGGAGCCGTCGGCGGAGGGCGCGGCGCTGGGCTGGTCATTGCCGTTCGGGCTGCTCACGCCCGCGTCCTGGGTGGCCATGGCGGCCCAGCGGTATCTGCACGCGTACGGACTGACGCCCGAGGCGTTCGGCCATGTCGCCGTGGCGGACCGGAAGTACGCGGCGACGAACCCTGCGGCCTACTTCCACGGCAGACCGATCACCCTCGCCGAGCACGCGGCCTCGCGGTGGATCGTCGAGCCGCTGCGGTTGCTGGACTGCTGTCAGGAGACGGACGGCGGCCAGGCGCTGGTGGTCACCTCGGTGGAGCGGGCCCGCGATCTCCCGCATTCCCCCGCGGTGATCACGGCCGCCGCCCAGGGCGCGGGCCGGGCACAGGAGCAGATGACCAGCTTCTACCGGGATGATCTGACCGGGCTTCCAGAGATGGGCGTGGTGGCCCGGCAGCTGTGGCGGACGGCCGGGCTGACCCCGGCGGAGATCGACGTGGGGATTCTGTACGACCACTTCACACCGTTCGTGCTGATGCAGCTGGAGGAGTTCGGGTTCTGCAAGCCCGGGGAGGCCGCGGACTTCGTCGCCGAGGAGCGGCTTCCGCTCAACACACATGGCGGACAGCTCGGGGAGGCGTATCTGCACGGGATGAACGGGATCGCGGAGGCGGTACGACAGCTCCGGGGCACGTCCGTGAACCAGATACCGGGGGCCGGCCGCGTCCTCGTCACCGCGGGCACCGGGGTTCCTACCTCGGGGTTGATTCTCGGGACGGACGGGTGAGGGCGTCCGAGTGTGCCCGGGGTGCAGCCCACTGTCCCGAGGTCCGGCCCACCGTCCCGAGGTCCCGTCCACTGCCCCTGTGTACTGCCGCGGTAGTCGTCCCTCAGGGATGAACCCTCAGGGTGCAGGCGCTGCTCATCCACCCTCAGGAGGTGGGGGCAACCCCCCTCCTACAACCTGAGGGGGACATCGCTTCGGGACCTGCGGCCGATCCGCGAGAGTAGGGGGCGAACCTAGCGTGGAGCCATGACCACACCCGTCTGCACCAGCGCTTCGAACGCCGCGACGCGGACCCTTCCGTACGCGCCGTACTCATCGTTCGCGTCGTACGTGAAGGCCCGCCAGCCGGTGCTGCTGCGTACCGCCCGGTCGCTCACCGCCAACCCGAGCGACGCCGAGGACCTGCTGCAGACCGCGCTGACGAAGACGTATGTCGCATGGGACCGGATCGAGGACCACCGGGCGCTGGACGGCTATGTACGCCGGGCGCTGCTGAACACGCGGACGTCGCAGTGGCGCAAGCGCAAGGTCGACGAGTTCGCGTGCGATGAGCTGCCGGAGCCGGAGGGGCTGCCCTCCTCGGACCCCGCCGAGCAGCAGGCGCTGCACGACGCGATGTGGCGGGCGATCATGAAGTTGCCGGCGCGGCAGCGGGCGATGGTCGTCCTGCGGTATTACGAGGACCTGAGTGAGGCTCAGACGGCGGAGGTGCTCGGGGTCTCGGTCGGGACGGTCAAATCGGCCGTTTCGCGTGCGCTGGGCAAGCTGCGTGAGGATCCTGAGCTGATCCCTGTGAGGTAGGTCGCACCGCCTCCTGCCCGGCTCCCGCTCGACGCATGTCTGGCCCACGCCCCTTCCCGCTCCATGCATGTCTGGCTCACGCCCCTTCCCGCTCCATGCATGTCTGGCTCACGCCCCCTCCCGCTCCATGCATGTCTGGCTCACGCCCCCTTCCGCTCCACGCATGTCTGGCTCACGCCCCTCCCGCCCCACGCACCGCAAAATCTGCCCGGCTCCTACCGAACCCCCGCCCGGCTCCCGTGCCGGCCGGAGCCCGTGGGACCTCCTGAGCTGATCGATCATCTCGGTGCCTAGTGACATACCGCGTGGTATGTGCGCAGAATCAGCGCAGCCCATTACTACCGCGCAGGCAATGTCGCCCCGGGAGGACGCCGTGCTGAGCACGATGCAGGACGTACCGCTGACTGTGACCCGCCTTCTCGTGCACGGGGCGCTCGTGCACGGTTCGTCGCAGATCACGACCTGGACCGGGGAGGGCGAGCCGCAGCGGCGCAGTTTCCGGGAGGCCGGGGTGCGCGCCGTTCAGCTCGCCCACGCCCTGCGTGACGACCTCGGTGTGACGGGCGACGAGCGGGTCGCGACGCTGATGTGGAACAACGCCGAGCATGTGGAGGCGTACTTCGCGATCCCCTCCATGGGTGCGGTTCTGCACACGCTCAACCTTCGCCTGCCCGCGGAGCAGCTCGTCTTCATCGTCAACCACGCCGCCGACCGCGTGGTCATCGTGAACGGCTCGTTGCTGCCGCTGCTCGCGCCGCTCCTCCCCCATCTGCCCACCGTGGAGCACGTGGTGGTCTCGGGCCCCGGTGACCGTTCGCTGCTCGACGGCGCGGCCGTGCGGGTGCACGAGTACGAGGAACTGCTCGCCGGGAAGCCGACGACGTACGACTGGCCGGAGATCGACGAGCGTCAGGCCGCGGCCATGTGTTACACCTCCGGCACCACCGGCGACCCCAAGGGCGTGGTGTACTCCCACCGTTCGATCTACCTGCACTCCATGCAGGTCAACATGGCCCAGTCGATGGGACTCACCGACCGCGACACCTCCCTCGTGGTGGTCCCGCAGTTCCACGTCAACGCCTGGGGTTTGCCGCACGCGACCTTCATGTCCGGCATCAACATGCTGATGCCGGACCGTTTCCTGCAGCCCGCGCCGCTCGCCGAGATGATCGAGAGCGAGCGCCCGACGCACGCCGCCGCCGTCCCCACCATCTGGCAGGGCCTGCTCGCCGAGCTGCACGCCAAGCCGCGTGACGTCTCCTCCCTCACCCAGGTCACCATCGGCGGCTCGGCCTGCCCGCCCTCGCTCATGGCGGCCTTCGATGATCTGGGCATGCGGGTCTGTCACGCCTGGGGCATGACCGAGACGTCGCCGCTCGGCACGATCGCCCGGCCGCCGGCCCATGCCGTGGGCACGGACGAGGAGTTCGGGTACCGGCTGACGCAGGGCCGCTTCCCGGCCGGCGTCGAGGCCCGCCTCACCGGACCTGGTGGCGAGCGGCTCCCCTGGGACGGCGAGTCCGCGGGCGAGCTGGAAGTCCGCGGCCCCTGGATCGCGGGCGCCTACTACGGTGGCCAGGGCGCCGAACCACTGCGCCCCGCCGACAAGTTCAGCGAGGACGGCTGGCTCAAGACCGGTGACGTCGGCACGATCAGCGCCGACGGCTTCCTGACCCTCACCGACCGCGCCAAGGACGTCATCAAGTCGGGCGGCGAGTGGATCTCGTCCGTCGACCTGGAGAACGCCCTCATGTCCCACCCGGACGTCACCGAGGCCGCCGTCGTGGCCGTCCCCGACGAGAAGTGGGGCGAGCGGCCGCTGGCCACCGTCGTCCTGAAGGTGGGCTCCACCGCCGACTTCGAGTCGCTGCGCGCCTTCCTCGCCGACGAGGGCAAGATCGCCAAGTGGCAGCTGCCCGAGCGCTGGACGATCATCGAGTCGGTCCCGAAGACGAGCGTCGGCAAGTTCGACAAGAAGGTGCTCCGCAGGCAGTACGCGGAGGGCGAGCTCGACGTGACGAGGCTCTGACCGACGCCAACACCGTCACAGACGCCGACACCGACACCGACACCGTCACCAACAGCGGCACAGAGGTACGCCGGGCGGGGCGCCCCAGGGCTCCCCGCCCGACGTGCACCCAAGTCATCGCCGTCCGGACGCCGACGACCGCCGTACGGACGCCATGGTCCACCCCAGCAGCAGCCACACCCCGGCCACCGCGCACACGCCACCCCATCCCCACTGCGCGAAGGAACTCCCCGCCAGTGCAGAGGCGAGTGCGCCGCCCGCGAAACCCGCGACCACATAGGCGGTGTTCGCGGTCGCCGGGGTCGAGGTCGTCGTCAACGCCAGGGTCTGGTTGGCGACATGGCTGGTCACCAGGGCGGCGTGGACCACGATCGCGGCGGCGCACAGCGTCCACAGCGTGCTCCCGCCGAGCCAGAACAGCGGTACGGACACGGCCGCGAGCAGATACGCGGACCGTACGACCTTGGCGGCGCCGAACCGGTCGACGAACCCGCCCGCGAGCGGCGCGACCGCGCTCGCGGTCAGGCCGAAAAAGGGCATCGAGTACGGCACGGCCGAACTCCCCGACGAGGCCGAGCGCCAGGAGCACTACGCCCGCAAGGCCGCCGCCATCGCCGGCGCGCAGGTCCGCGGCGTCATCAGCGACGAGATTCCCGCCAACGACCTGCTGTTCATGCTGCTCGCGCTCGCGGGCTGGTCCACGGTCGTACCGCAGATGCGCCGCATCCTGGTCGGCAACGAGGACGCGGACAGGAAGCGGGTACGGGCGTCGGTCATGGCGGCGGCACGGCGCCTCACCGCCAAGTGACGTACGGCAGGCCGGTAGTGACGTACGGCTGGTTGGCGCCGATGCGCGCCGACCAGTTCGTACGGATGCGTGTCGACCAGTTCGTACGGATGCGTCCCGACCGGTTGGTACCGATGCGTCCCGACCGGTTCGTGCGGATGCGGGTCGACCAGTTCGTACGGATGAAAGCCAACTAGTTCGTACCGATGCGCGCCAACAGGTCGACGATCCGGTCCTGCACCTCGGCGCTGGTCGAGCGCTCGGCGAGGAACAGTACCGTCTCCCCCGCGGCCAGGCGCGGCAGTTCGGCGTGGTCGACGGCGGCCGTGTAGACGACCAGCGGCGTGCGGTTCAACTGGCCGTGCGCGCGCAGCCAGTCCACGATGCCGGCGCGCCGGCGCCGTACCTGCATCAGATCCATCACCACCAGGTTCGGCCGCATCTGCGAGGCCAGCGTGACGGCGTCCGCGTCGGTCGACGCCCGCGCCACCTGCATTCCGCGCCGCTCCAGTGTCGCGGTCAGCGCCAGCGCGATCTCCGCGTGCTCCTCGATGAGCAGCACGCGCGGCGGGTGCTGCTCGGAGTCCCGCGGTGCCAGGGCCTTCAGGAGTACGGCGGGGTCGGCGCCGTACGCCGCCTCGCGCGTCGCCTGGCCGAGTCCCGCCGTCACGAGGACCGGCACTTCGGCGGCGACGGCGGCCTGGCGCAGCGACTGGAGCGCCGTGCGCGTGATGGGCCCGGTCAGCGGGTCGACGAAGAGCGCGGCCGGGAAGGCGGCGATCTGTGCGTCGACCTCCTCGCGCGAGTGCACGATGACGGGCCGGTAGCCGCGGTCGCTCAGCGCCTGCTGGGTCGTGACGTCCGGCGCGGGCCAGACGAGCAGCCGCCGCGGGTTGTCCAGCGGCTCCGGGGGCAGCTCGTCGTCCAGGGGCCGCGGCTGCGGCTGGTCGGCGACCTCGACGGCACCGCCGGGACCGTCGAGCGGCTCGGGGCCCTCGGCGGCGTCCTCGTCCGGTGCTCCTATGGCGTACGACCGTCCGGCGCCCTCGGTGGCTCCGGGCAGCCGGGGCCCGGGGGCCGTCGGTGCCTGTCCGGCCTGCGGGTGCGGACGGGCCGCCGTCTCCGAACGCTCGGCGGCGGGCTCGGGGGGCGTACCGAGCTTGCGGCGACGGCCGCCGCCGTTCGTCTGGTGCGGCGGAGGCGTGGGGGCCTGGGGCTGTGGCTGGGCCTGCGGAGCGGGCTGGTCCGGAGCGGGCTGGCGGGCGAACGGGACGCCCTGGCCGAGCGTCCGCACGCTGATCGCCCGTCCCTGCGTCGAGTTGGGGTCGACGGGGGCCGCGGCCTCGGCGGGCAGGGGCTGCGCGACCCTCGGCTGCGCCGGGAGCTCAGGGGGGAGCGGGGTACCCGGGGCGGGGGTCGGCTGAGCGGCGGCGGGGGCCGTGCTCCGTGCCGGGGCTCCGGGCTGTGCGGACGCCGCCGCGGGGGGTACGGGGGTCGGAGTTCCCGCGCCCGACGTGTCGTTGGCGTTGGTGGCGGTGTTCGCGTTCGGCCACGGCTGCGGCGCCGGAGCCGGGACCGGCACCGAGGCAGCGGTGGGCGGCTGGGGCTGCGCCGGGGTGCCGGCGGCCGGGGTGGCCTGGGCGGCAGCAGCGGTCTGCCGTGTTGGCGTGGTCTGTGGCGCCTGCCCTGTCTGCGCGGGAACCGGCCGGCCGGCGACGGCCGTACCCGGGACGCCCTGTGCGGGGACACCCTGCGCAGGCACGGTCTGGCCGGGTACCCCCGGTGCCGGAACCGACTGCGCCGGAACCCCCTGTGCGGGCGTCCCCACGGCATCCGGCTGACCCGGAGTACCCGGGGCACGGCGAGCGCGCCGCCGTCCCGTCGGAGTGGAAACGGGGTGCGGCTGCGGCGGAGTGTGATCGTCGGCCGGGTCGTGCAGCATCGCGTCATGGCGGCCGTCGTCGCCCTGCTCGTGCCCGACGAGACCGCTGTCGGCCTGCTGAACCTGGACCTGGCCCTGCGCCTGCGCGTACTGGGGTGAGCGGTCCGCGTCCGCGGGCGGCAGCGCGAACACCGTACGGGCGCCCGCCTCCTGCGCGGCGGCACGCTCGGCCGCGGCGGCCAGCGCACGCCGGCGCCGCCCGGTCGGCTGCCCCGCGTCGGCGGAGCCACTGGCGTCCGGTGCATCCGGTGCGACGGGCGTACTGGGCGCCGCGGGCAACGCGGGCGGCAGCGCATGCTGTTCGCCGTCCCGTCGCGCGCGCCGGCCGGAGGGCACCGGCACCCCTTGCGGAGGCACCGTCCCGCCGAGCCCCGTACCCACGGCCGCGGTCCCCGCCGCATGCTCGCCCGCCATGACGACCGCGCCTTCGGAGACGCCGCCGCTCACATCAGGGGCCGTATCCTCGGCCGGACTCGGCCGTCCCCGCCGCCGCCCGGTGCCTCCGGAACCGGAGGCTCCGCCGTCACCGGGGCCCTCGACTCCCGACGCCTGGGCGGGAACGGACACTTCGCCGTCCCCCGCACGGCGGCGGCGCCGCCCCGTGGGAGCGTCCCCGCCCGTCTCGACAGCCGTGGTGTCGGACTCCCCGGCCACCTCGCTCTCCAGGAAGGCGTCCACGGAGGACCGCCGGGCCCGCCGCCTGCCACCGCCCTGGTGCGAGGCCTGCTCGGGAAGGGCGACCTCGGTACCGGGGGAGCTCTCGGGAGCGGGAACCGTCCCGGCCCCGCCCCCGATCGGCACCTCGAGCACGAACGCGCTGCCGCTCATCCCCGGCACCTCGTGCGTCTGCAGCACACCGCCGTGCGCGCGCACGATCCCGCGCACGATCGGCTCGTGCACCGGGTCTCCCCCGGCGTACGGCCCGCGCACCTCGATACGGACGCCCTCACCGCGCTGAGCCGCCGCCACGACGACGGTGTTGTCCATGTAACCGCCCGCCGACACCGGCGCGTTGCCGGTCGCGTCGACTCCGGCGACGTCCGCGATGAGATGCGCGAGGGCGTTCGCGAGCCGAACCGGGTCGACCTCGGCCTCGATCGGCGGCGCGTGCACGGCGAACTGGACGCGTCCGGGCCCGATCAGCTCGACGGCACCGTCGACACCGGCCGCGACGACCGCGTCGAGCATCACCTTCGTACGGGAGATCTCCTCGGCCCCGGAGTCGAGCCGCTGATAGCCGAGGACGTTGTCGACGAGCGTCGTGATCCGCGAGTAGCCGGCCGCGAGGTGGTGGAGCACCTGGTTGGCCTCGGGCCACAGCTGACCGGCGTCGTCGGCGGCGAGCTTGGAGAGTTCGCCGCGCAGCTGGTCGAGGGGCCCCCGCAGGGACTGGCTGAGCACGGCGAGCAGCTGCTCGTGCCGCGCTGTCAGCGCCTCGTACCGGTCCTTCTCGCGCTCGCCGAGCGCCGCGTACCGCTCGTCGCCGGACGCGAGTTCCTCCTCGTGCCGCTCGCTCAGCTCGGCCAGCTCGGCCTCGTGCCGCTCGCGCAGCGTCTTGAGTTCCCCGGCGTGCTCGTCGGCGATGCGTACGAGCTCCTCGGCATGCCGGGTGGCCTCGGCGTCCTTCTCCTCGGCGAGGGTGTCGTACGGCCGCCGGTCGGTGAAGGTCATCACGGCGCCGACGAGCTGTTCCCCGTCCCGCACCGGCGCGGTCGTGAGGTCGACCGGCACCTTGTTCCCGGCCTTCGACCACAGCACCTGCCCGCGCACCCGGTGCTTGCGCCCGGAGCGCAGGGTGTCGGCGAGCGGCGACTCCTCGTACGCGAAGGGCTCGCCGTCCGCGCGCGAGTGAAGGATGAGGGCGTGCAGATCCTGGCCGCCGAGATCGCTGGCCCGGTAACCGAGTATCTGAGCGGCCGCCGGATTGACGAGGACGACCCGCCCCTCCGTGTCCGTCCCGACCACGCCCTCGGCCGCGGCGCGCAGAATCATTTCGGTCTGTCGTTGCGAACGCGCGAGTTCGGCCTCGGTGTCGACGGTGCCCGACAGATCGCGTACGACAAGCATGAGCAGCTCGTCAGGGGTGGGGCCATAGCTGTCGTAGGCCTGCTGGCCGTTCTCCAGATTCGCACTGGTGACTTCGACCGGGAACTCGGTGCCGTCGGTCCGCCGCGCGATCATCCTGGTCGGCTTGGTCCGCCCGCGCTCGTCGATGGTGTCGGGCCGCCGCATGGATCCGGGGATCAGCCGGGAGTCGAACTGCGGCAGCAGATCGAGCAGCCCCCGGCCCACCAGAGCCGTGCCCGGGGCCTCGAAGGCCTCCAGGGCGATGGTGTTGGCGTTGACGACGGTCCCATTGGCGTTGACCAGCACCAACGCATCGGGCAGCGCGTCCAGTATGGCTGCGAGGCGAGCAGCGCCTCGGGATGGCCTGCTGCTCACGAGACGCTTCCTCCCTGTTACCGCACCTTGCCGACCGCGGATGCCATCTTGCCAATCGGTCCGCAGCGTGTCACGCGAGGGAGTCTACGGGCAGTGGTTGCGCTCGCGACGCCGGATGAGAGGGAGGTCGCACGCGGAAGTGACGCGGAAAGGACGCAGAAGAGACGTAGAACCTGTGACCGTGCATTTCGCCCCTCGAATCCAACCCGGAACCATGAGGTCGCCGTGACTGCACCGTGTCTTCGCCATACGTGGTTTCCGGCAGCAGTGGCACCAGCGCGTCCCACCGCGCGATCTCGCACCCGTTCGCGCGGTCGAACCTCGCGTCCACGGGCCGGCCCGCCCAGGTCCCCGTGACATGCGCGGTGGCCGGACCGCCGTACAGCATCGTGCACATGGTGCCCGGTGGCACCGGAGCGAAGGGGTCCTTGCCCCAGGTGGTGCTCTGGTCCAGCTTCTGGCAGGCCCCGCTCACATCGGGGTGACTGCCGCCGTCGGGATGACACCGCAGTTTGTACGTCCCGTCCGCACCGCCTCCCGCGCCGTGGACGGTCACGGTCAGCCGGTCCCCGGAGTCCTCGCCGGAGGCCGGTGGGGGCATCCGGGTCAGGCTCCGGAGATCCGGTTCGCCGTACGGGGTGGTGGTGGCGAGCCCGGTGGCCGACGCGATGGCGGGTACGGCGGGGCCGGCTGGTACGGCGGACGCGGCTGGTACGGCGGACACGGGGCCGGCGGGCGCGGCGGACGCGGCCGGTACGGCGGACAGGGCGGCCGTGGCGGACGCGGCGGCGGTCAGAACGAGACGGTGCAGCATGACCTGACTAACGCCGCGCGCCCCGCACGGTTGCGATGCGGCAATGGACTTTGCTCTGCGGCCCGCCTGCCTAGTACCGTAGGGGGCGATTGGTGACACCACGCTCGGCTGTGTCATCATCTGCACGCACCACTCGCGCTCGCGCGAGCGGCTGTGCGGGAGGCGTCGCCTAGTCCGGTCTATGGCGCCGCACTGCTAATGCGGTTTGGGCCTCAAAGCCCATCGAGGGTTCAAATCCCTCCGCCTCCGCGCCAAGATCCGAAGCCCCGGTCCACTAGGACCGGGGCTTCGGAGTTTCGGGGCGCCTCAGCGCGTTTGCCCAGCTCACAAGGGGTGCGGCAAACGGATTTCACATGGCGGCGGCAGTCATGTAATGTTCTTCCTGTCGCCGCGAGCGGGCCGAAAGCCCGGGACCGGGACAAAAACAAAACAAGCACTCGTAGCTTAACGGATAGAGCATCTGACTACGGATCAGAAGGTTGCAGGTTCGAATCCTGCCGAGTGCACACGGTCAAGAGCCCCGTTCCGATCTCCGGAACGGGGCTCTTGCGTGTTGTGCAGTAGGGGAGTACGGCAGCAGGCGAGACCATCAGGCCATGGGGATGGGCCTGCGGGTGGGCCTACGTGAAGATCTACGTGGTCTTCGCCGAGGCCTGGTTTCTCTCGCGCAGCTCTTCCAAGTAGTCGCTCGTCAGCCGGCCCGAGCGGGTGAACCAGTCCTGCAGGACGGTGACTTCGGCGGGGGTGTAGCCGGCCAAAAGTTCGGTCAGGCGGGCGTAGTAGGGCTCGTAGAGGGCCAGGACGCGGGCGACCGCGGCGGGTTGCGCGGCGATGCGGACGCGGCGGCGGTCCGAGGGGTCGGGGCGGCGAGTGACGTAGCCTGCGCGTTCGAGGCGGTTGAGGATTCCCGTGACGGCGCCGGTCGTGACGCGCGCGTGCTCCGCTAGGTTCCCGGCGGTGAGCAGGTTGTCGCCCGCCTTCAGGACGCAGGTGAAGCACATGAGGTCGGTGAGGTTCAGGTTCAGCCGCTGAGCCATCTCCTGCTGGGCCCGCATGTTCGTCGCGATCAGATGGTCCATGGTGGAGATCACCTGGGCCGGCGTCGCGGGCGGGTGGGGGCGTGAGCGTGGTGGGCCGCCCTGCTGCATCGATTTCCCTTAGTACGTGAGAGGTTTCGGTGCTTAATTTCTTAGGTAGTGAGGGGTTGGGAGAAGTCTAGTCGCCAGCACGGGAGGGGGCCGTATATGAGCCTGTACGACGAAGGGCACACCGTCGCGGGGTGGACCGGGTTCGGGATCGCCACCGTCGGAGTGACGGGGATCGGGCTTGGCGTCTGCGCGGGGAACGCCCTGGCGGTGTGGGGAGGGCTGGGTGTCGTGGTGATCAGCGCTCTGGTCACCTGGGTGCTGCACCTCGCCGGCTGGGGCAAGCCGCCTGGGCGCCGGCCTGTCGGGCAGTGGGGCATGCGGGTCAAGGACCTCGCCGCGCGGGAGGGTCACCCCGGGTGCCTCGGCTGCCGGCTGGCGGGGCGGGGGCGGCCTGCGGAGCTTCCGGTACGCGTGACCGCCGAGTCGGGCGCGGGTGAGCCCGTGACCGAGTCCGTCGGCTGAGTTCTTCGTCCCCGCTCTTCCTCGTCAGCGGCACGTCAGCGGTGGAATCGATACCTCTGTCACCTATCGGGTGAACATGCGTGCTATCGCACAGAGTTGACCTTCCGTGTGCCTATTTTCCGGAGCGGAGGTCGCTGCGTGCAACATCGCTGGTCGGAGGCTCTGTCAGTGCCACCCCCTAATGTCATAGGAGTGCGGCGGGTCTGGAGATGTTCGGGGCTGCGGTGGTCGGTCGACGGCCCCGTATTGGTGTGGGGTGACGGGCGAGGGAGCCCGCTGGCCTGGGGGAAACAGGTGGCGTTCGGTGTCGTGGACGGGGGTGTGCGGACATGTGTGGGGGCTCGGGGGCATGAGTGTGCCGTGCGGGCCGTTGTGTCGGGGCGGAGTACGGGCGCGCGGTGCGAGGAGTGCGCGCGGCTGGACCGGGCGCACTCCGTGGCCGCCGACACGATGCCCGATGATCCGCGGCCGTACCACGTGTATCTGGCGTGGTTCGGGCCCGGGATGGTGAAGGTCGGGATCACCGCGGTCGAGCGGGGGTCCGCGCGGCTCCTGGAGCAGGGTGCCGTCACCTTCGGCTGGCTGGGGCAGGGGCCGCTGATGGCCGCTCGGCGGGCCGAGGAGTTGCTGCGGGCCGCGCTCAAGGTGCCGGACCGGATTCCGTACGCCGACAAGCGGGTCGCGCGGGCCGACCTGCCGGGGCCCGGCGAGCGGGTGGCCGAGATCGCGGAGCTGCACGCGCGTGTCGGGCGGCTCGAGGCCTGGCCCGAGTCGCTTCGGCGTGAGCCGTTCGAGCCCGTCGACCACACCGAGGTGTTCGGGCTCGCCGGGCTGTCGCCCGCGGTGGGCGTCGTGAGCGAACTCGTCGCCGGCGGCGTGGTGAGCGGGGAGCTGTGCGCCGCCGCCGGGCCCGATCTCCATCTCCGCACTGGACGTGGAGTCGTCGTACTCGATACGCGGCTGATGACCGGGTGGGAGCTGACCGCAGCCACAGCCGGCGCCGGGGATCCAGGACTCTCCGTTCCAGTAAGGGAGTTGAGAGACAGCGGTGTGCAGCACGGGCTCTTCTGAGGAGCCCTTCTGAAGAGTTTTCCGAGTGAGGGGGAATCGTCTCCAGGATGGTCAAGACTTCGATCCCTTTTGGATCCCGTTCGGAAAGGGGCTGGACGGACTCGTGCGCCCGAGCCGAGAGTGGCGACATGAGTGATCACCCCAATGCGCCTGTCGCGCCCGTCGTAGCCCATGAACCCCCCTACTACGCCGCCGTGTTCACCTCCGTGAGGACCGAGGACGACGGCGGGTACGGCGAGACCGCCGAGCGGATGGAGGAGCTGGTGCAGGACATCCCGGGCTACCTGGGCATGGATCACGCGCGTACGCCGGGCGGGTTGTCCATCACAGTCGGGTACTTCAGGGACGAGGACGCGATCAAGGAGTGGAGCGCGCATGCCGAGCACCGCGCGGCGCAGAAGCGCGGTCGCGCCGAGTGGTATGAGCGCTACACCCTGCACATCGCCAGGGTCGAGCGCAGCCACGGGTTCGAACGTGAACGGGGCGGACGTGTCTGAGGCGGCGGAGGTCCAGGGGGTCTGGGAGCGGCTCGGGCTCCCCGGGCTCGTCGACGTGCACACGCACTTCATGCCCGAGCGCGTGCTGCGCAAGGTGTGGGACTACTTCGACGGGCTGGGCCCCCTGACGGGCGGCGTCGAGTGGCCGATCGCCTATCGCGCGGACGAGGACGAACGGCTCGCGGTGATCAGGGGGTTCGGGGTGCGGGCCTTCACGGCCATGCTCTACCCGCACAAGGCCGGCATGGCCCAGTGGCTCAACTCCTGGGCCGTCGACTTCGCCCGCCGGACCCCCGACTGTCTGCACACCGCGACCCTCTTCCCCGAGCCGGGCGTCGAGACGTATGTGCGGGAGGCGGTGGACTCGGGGGCGCGCGTCTTCAAGGCGCATGTGCAGGTGGGGGCGTACGACCCGGGGGATCAACTCCTTGATCCGGTGTGGGGGTTGCTCGCCGAGGCCGGGGTCCCCGTCGTGATCCACTGCGGGTCCGGGCCCTCGCCGGGCAAGCACACCGGGCCCGGGCCGATCGCGCACGTACTCGCCCGGCATCCCCGGCTGCGGCTCGTGGTCGCGCACATGGGGATGCCCGAGTACGAGGACTTCCTCGACCTCGCCGAGCGGTACGGCGAGGTGCGGCTCGATACGACGATGGCGTTCACGGACTTCAGCGAGCGCCTCGCGCCGTTCCCGCGCGCGGCGCTCCCCCGGCTCGCCGACCTCGGTGACCGGGTCCTCCTCGGCACCGACTTCCCGAACATCCCGTACCCGTACGTCCACCAGCTGCATGCCCTGGAGCGGCTCGGGCTGGGGGACGATTGGCTCCGGGCGGTCTGCTACGAGAACGGCGCGCGCCTCTTCAAGATCGCTTCCGGGGCCGCTCCCGACATCGCACCCGCGTGATCTTCCAAGGAGTTCCCTGAGAGGCGCCTGTGTGTTTCTCAGGAAAAACACAGGTTCCCGAAAGGATGCTCTCAGCGGCGCCCACAAAGGTGTCCGCTATGACCACGACCTCGCCCCAGGGGCGCACCGAACTGCTGAGGCCGGACGGGAGCCCCGTCCGAGTGCTTGTGGTGGACGACGAGCTGTCGATCACCGAGCTGCTGTCCATGGCCCTTCGCTATGAAGGCTGGCAGATCCGCAGCGCGGGTGACGGACAGGGTGCGGTGCAGACCGCCCGCGAGTTCCGGCCCGACGCCGTCGTTCTCGACATGATGCTGCCCGACATGGACGGGCTGGCCGTCCTCGGCCGGCTGCGTCGTGAGCTGCCTGACGTTCCTGTGCTGTTCCTGACCGCGAAGGATGCCGTCGAGGACCGGATCGCCGGGCTCACGGCCGGCGGTGACGACTACGTCACCAAGCCGTTCAGCCTCGAAGAGGTCGTGGCCCGGCTGCGCGGGCTGATCCGCCGTTCCGGAGCCGCCGACCGGCGTTCCGACTCCGTGCTGGTCGTCGGGGACCTCACCCTTGACGAGGACAGCCACGAGGTGTCGCGGGCCGGCGAGAACATCCACCTCACCGCGACCGAGTTCGAGCTGCTGCGCTTCCTGATGCGCAATCCGCGCCGGGTGCTCAGCAAGGCGCAGATACTCGACCGGGTGTGGTCGTACGACTTCGGTGGTCAGGCCAACGTGGTCGAGCTGTACATCTCGTATCTGCGGCGGAAGATCGACGCCGGGCGGGAGCCGATGATCCACACCCGGCGTGGGGCCGGTTATCTGATCAAGCCCGCGGCGTCATGAGCCGGCGACGACGGCCGCGTACGCAGAAGAGGCGAGGACGACAGCCGCGCACCCTGCGGACGCGGCTCGTCGTATCGGCGGTCGCGCTGATCGCCGTGGTCTGCGCCGTGATCGGCACGGTGACGACCATCGCGCTGGGGCAGCATCTGTACCAGCAGCTGGACGGCCAGGTCGCCGAGGCCGCCAAGCGTCTCGGGGGTCCCCCGAGGAATCTGGACGACGACGGTCATCTCCCGGGGGGCCTGAACGGCGGCTCCTCGACGAGCTCCTCCAGCGACTCCTCGACAGAGGACAGGATCGCCTCCTTCGTCACCCAGGGCCCGACGCAGAAGGACACCATCGCCGCTGAGGTCGACGCCAGCGGTGGAGTCAGCCGGGCGGTCATCGCCACGGAGGCCACCACCAGCGGTGTCTTCGACCGTATGAAGGCCGTCGAGCTCTCCGAGGCACAGGAAGCCGTACTCGGTTCCGTGTCCAAGACCGGTATCCACACCGTGGACATCCCGGGCAAGGGCGAGTACCGGGTCACGTACGTCCATGGCGGCAGGGGCAATTACTACGTCGCCCTGCCCACCAGGTCCGTCACCAACACCATCAGCACCCTCATCCTCGTAGAGGTGAGCGTCACCGGTGCCGGTCTCGTCGCCGCCGCCATCGCGGGCAGTGTGCTCGTCGGCGTGGCCCTGCGCCCCCTCCGCAAAGTCGCCGCCACCGCCACCCGTGTCTCCGAACTCCCCCTGCACACCGGTGAAGTCACCCTGTACGAGCGGGTCCCCGAGTCGGAGTCCGATCCGCACACCGAGGTCGGGCAGGTCGGCGCGGCGCTCAACCGGATGCTCGACCACATCCACGGCGCGCTGCACGCGCGGCAGCAGAGTGAGATGCGCGTACGGCAGTTCGTCGCGGACGCGAGTCATGAGCTGCGGACGCCACTGGCATCCATTCGCGGGTACGCCGAGCTCACCAGACGCGGCAGGGAAGAGACGGGCCCCGACACCCGGCACGCGCTCGGGCGGATCGAGTCCGAGGCCGGGCGGATGACCCTGCTCGTAGAGGATCTGCTGCTGCTCGCGCGGCTCGACGCCGGGCGGCCGCTGCAGTACGAGCAGACGGACCTCGTGCCGCTCGTCATCGACGCCGTGAGCGACGCCCGGGCGGCCGGGCGCGACCACAACTGGCGGCTGGAACTGCCGGACGAGCCGGCCCTGGTGTCGGCCGACGCCGCACGCCTGCAACAGGTCATGGTCAATCTGTTCGCGAACGCACGCACGCACACACCACCGGGTACGACCGTCACGGCGCGGGTGCACCGGCACGGGCCGTGGCTCTGCGTGGACGTCCAGGACGACGGGCCCGGCATTCCCGCCGATCTGCTCCCCCGTGTCTTCGAGCGGTTCGCCCGCGGTGATTCGTCCCGCTCCCGGGCCTCCGGTTCGACCGGACTCGGGCTCGCCATCGTGCAGGCCGTCGCGTCCGCGCACGGGGGTGCCGTAACCGTCGACAGCATTCCCGGCAGGACCGTGTTTACGCTGCATTTGCCTGCGCTTGCTCTGGAAACACAGTGGCAATCGCACTCACAGGTACAGCACAGCGCCACCACATGGGTGCAACAGGGCGCTTGACGAGAGTCGTTGCCATGCGAACCGACTCTTCTCCCGGCAACCTGCCGGCGCGGGAGCACCTCCCGGCCGGAGACGCCGGTACGCCTGTCCTGGACGTAGTGATCCCCGTCTACAACGAGGAGAAGGACCTCCAGCCATGTGTGCTCAGACTGCACGAGCACCTCAAGCGCACGTTTCCGTACGCGTTCCGCATCACCGTCGCGGACAACGCGTCCACGGACACCACCCCACAGGTGGCCGCGCGGCTGGAGGCGGAGATCCCGGAGGTCACGTCCTTCCGCCTTGAGCAGAAGGGCCGTGGCCGGGCGCTGCGGACCGTGTGGTCGGCCTCGGACGCCCCGATCCTCGCGTACATGGACGTGGATCTGTCCACCGACCTCAACGCGCTGCTGCCCCTGGTGGCGCCGCTGATCTCCGGCCACTCGGACCTCGCGATCGGCTCCCGGCTGTCCCGCTCCTCGCGCGTCGTGCGCGGCGCCAAGCGGGAGTTCATCAGCCGCACGTACAACCTGATCCTGCGCGGTTCGCTGCAGGCCCGCTTCTCGGACGCGCAGTGCGGCTTCAAGGCGATCCGCCGTGATGTCGCCCAGGTGCTGCTGCCCCTGGTCGAGGACACCGGCTGGTTCTTCGACACCGAGATGCTGGTGCTGGCCGAGCGCGCCGGACTGCGCATCCACGAAGTGCCGGTCGACTGGGTCGACGACCCGAACTCGACGGTGCACATCGTGAAGACCGCGACCGACGACCTCAGGGGGGTGTGGCGGGTGGGACGCGCTCTCGCCACCGGCTCGCTGCCGCTCGACCGGCTGGCCCGGCCCTTCGGGGACGACCCGCGCGACCGCGACCTGACCGACGTACCCAAGGGCCTGGCCCGCCAGCTCGTCGGGTTCTGCGTGGTCGGCGGTCTGTCCACGCTCTTCTATCTGCTGCTCTACAGCGGCTTCCGCTCGTTCTCGGGGTCGCAGGTCGCCAACGCGCTCGCCCTGCTCGTGTCGGCGGTCGCCAACACGGCGGCCAACCGGCGGCTCACCTTCGGCGTACGCGGCCGGGGCGGCGCCATCCGGCACCAGGCGCAGGGCCTGGTCGTCTTCGGCATCGGTCTCGCCCTCACCAGCGGCTCGCTCGCCGCCCTGAACGCGGCGACGACCAACCCCTCGCACTCCACCGAGCTGGCGGTCCTCATCGCCGCCAACCTCGCGGCGACGGTGCTGCGCTTCCTGCTCTTCCGTGCCTGGGTCTTCCCGGACCGGCAGGGCGAGACGCCGTCGCAGGTCGTGGCCTCGCACCAGCCGGCCTCGCCCACCTACGCGACGGCCCCGTACGCCGAAGCCCCGCACGCTCACACCGCGCATCCGCCGCTGCCCCGGCGCCCGACGGCGCCCCCGTCCTCGTACGACACCTCTTCCTACGACACCTCTTCCTACGACACAGCCCAGTTCCGCGCCGGTGAAGCCGCGGACCGCACCTGGGGGGACTCGACCATGCAGTTGCAGGCGGTGCGCCCGCACGACCACGATCCGAGGAACGCACGATGACGACTCAGCCCGATACGAGCCATCAGGGGGGCACGAGTCCCTCCTGGGGGCCGCCGGACACGCAGGGCGCCACTGCCGTGCACGAGCCGGTCGTGCCGGCCGCGACCCCCGTCCCAGCCCCCGGCTCCGGTGAGCCCAAGCAGCCCTTCGCGCGCCGGCTCTGGCGCGGCCGGCCCGAGGACCCGCGCTGGGCGCGCCCCGCGTTCCTGGGTCTGCTGCTCGCCACCGCGGTGCTGTACCTGTACAACCTGAGCGCCTCCGGGTACGCCAACTCGTTCTACTCGGCGGCCGTGCAGGCCGGCAGTCAGAGCTGGAAGGCGATGTTCTTCGGCTCGCTCGACTCGGCCAACGCCATCACCGTCGACAAGCCCCCGGCCTCGCTGTGGCCGATGGCCCTGTCGGTTCGGGTCTTCGGCCTCAGCTCGTGGGCGATCCTCGTCCCCGAGGTGCTCACGGGCGTGGCCACGGTCGGCGTCCTGTACGCGGCCGTCCGGCGCCGCTTCAGCCCAGCGGCAGGTCTGATCGCGGGCGCCGTGCTCGCGCTCACTCCCGTCGCCGCGCTGATGTTCCGGTTCAACAACCCGGACGCGATGCTCGCGCTGCTGATGACCGTCACGATCTACTGCGTGATCCGCGGTCTTGAGGACGGCCGTACGAAGTGGCTGGTCTGGGCGGGTGTCGCGGTCGGCTTCGCCTTCCTCGCGAAGACCCTGCAGGCCTTCCTGATCCTGCCGCCGCTCGCGGTCCTGTACGCGGTCTGCGCGCCGGTGAAACTGAAGAAGCGGTTCGGCCAGCTGGCCCTGTCGGCGGTCGCGATGGTCGTCGCCGGCGGCTGGTGGGTCGCGATCGTGGAGCTGTGGCCCGCGTCCTCCCGCCCGTACATCGGCGGCTCACAGAACAACTCCTTCCTTGAGCTGACCTTCGGCTACAACGGACTCGGCCGCATCAACGGCGACGAGACCGGCAGCGTCGGCGGCGGCGGTGGTGGCGCGGGTGGCACCGGCCAATGGGGCGAGACCGGCTGGGACCGGATGTTCAACTCCGAGATCGGCAGCCAGATCTCGTGGCTGCTGCCGGCCGCGCTCATCCTGTTCGTCGCGGGTCTCGTGCTCACGCGCAAGGCCAAGCGGACCGACCTGGCCCGCGGTTCGTTCCTCGCCTGGGGCGGCGCGCTACTGATGACCGCGGTCATCTTCAGCTACATGGCGGGCATCTTCCACCAGTACTACACGATCGCCCTGGCCCCTTACATCGCGGCCGTGGTCGGCATGGGCGCGACGGTCCTGTGGGAGGAGCGGTCCAGGATCTGGGCCTCGCTCACCCTTGCCGCCTCGGTCACCGCGACCGCGGCCTGGGGTTACGTCCTCCTCAACCGCACCCCCGACTACCTGCCCTGGCTGAAGTGGCTGGTCCTCATCGGCGGTCTGGCCGGCGCGCTCGGCCTGATCTTCGCGGCCAGGCTGGGCCGCCAACTGGCTCTCGCAGCAGTCGGGTTGAGCTTCGTGGCCTCGATCGCGGGCCCGACGGCATACACGCTCTCCACGGTGAACACCGGGCACACCGGCTCCATCGTGACGGCCGGTCCGGCGGGCGCCAGCATGATGGGCGGCCGGGGTGGCGGGCCCGGCGGTGGCGGTGGCATGCGGGGTGGTTTCCCCGGTGGTGGCCAGAACCAGCAGAACGGCAATGGCAACACCCAGCAGGGTGGCGGCATGGGCCGGCCCCCGACCGGCGGCACCGGCGGTTTCCCCGGTCAGAACCAGCAGGGCAACGGCAACACCCAGGGCCAGAACCCGCAGGGCGGTATGGGTGGCCGTATGGGCGAGGGCGGCATGGGCGGTGGCGTGGGCGGTCTGCTCAACGGCGCGACCGTCGGCTCCGAGGCCAAGAAGCTGCTGGCGAAGAACGCGGACGACTACACCTGGGCTGCCGCGGCCATCGGTTCCCAGAACTCCGCGAGCTACCAGCTCGCCACCGGCAAGCCGGTGATGGCGATCGGCGGCTTCAACGGCACCGATCCGTCCCCGACGCTGGCCCAGTTCAAGAAGTACGTGGCGGACGGCAAGATCCACTACTTCATCTCGGGCGGCGGTATGGGAGGTGGGGGCAACTCCGGCACCTCCTCGAAGATCAGCTCGTGGGTCACGGCCAACTTCAAGAAGGTGACGGTCGGTTCGGCCACCTTCTACGACCTGACGCAGCCGACGAGCAGCAGCTGACGGTTCCTGTCACAGGGCGGTGGCCCGGGGCGATCCCGCCCCGGGCCACCGCCCTTTTCGTACGGTGCCGGGTGCCGCTTTCGTGCGGTGCCGAATACCGCGTTGTACGCCGTATGGGAAGTGTTCTACGGTGTACAGCATGCCAAGCATGCCGACCTCTCAAGCTCCCCGAGCTCCCCAGGGACACCCCCAGCGCTGGCTGATCCTCGGCGTCATCTGTCTCGCGCAGCTCACCGTGCTGCTCGACAACACCGTGCTGAACGTCGCGATCCCCTCCCTCACCCGGGAGCTGGACGCGGCCACCTCGGACATCCAGTGGATGATCAACGCGTACTCGCTGGTGCAGTCGGGGCTGCTGCTGACGGCGGGCAGCGCGGCCGACCGCTACGGCCGCAAGAAAATGCTGATCGCGGGACTCGTGCTCTTTGGCATCGGCTCGCTGGTCGCCGGACTCGCCGACTCGACCGGGCAGTTGATCGCCGCGCGGGCGGGCATGGGCGTGGGCGGTGCGCTGCTGCTCACCACGACCCTCGCCGTCGCGATGCAGATCTTCACGCCCGACGAGCACCCGAAGGCGATCGGCATCTGGAGCGCCGTGAACGCGCTCGGGTTCGCGGCCGGCCCCCTCCTCGGTGGCTTCATGCTGAACCACTTCTGGTGGGGCGCGATCTTCCTGGTCAATCTTCCGGTGGCGGCGCTGGGACTGGGCGCGGTGGTGGCCCTCGTGCCGGAGTCGAAGAATCCGCGAGGTGACCGTCCGGATCTCCTCGGCGCGCTGCTCTCCACCATCGGTATGACCGCGCTCGTGTACGCGATCATCTCGGGCCCCGAGCACGGGTGGACGTCGGGACGGGTGCTGGTCACGGCGGGGGTCGCCGTGGTGGTGCTGGCCGCGTTCGCCTACTGGGAGAGCCGGATTCCGTACCCGATGCTCGACCTGCACTTCTTCCGGGACCGGCGCTTCACGGGAGCGGTCGCGGGTGCGGTGCTCATCACCTTCGGTATGGGCGGTGCGCTCTTCCTCCTCACCCAGCACCTCCAATTCGTGCTCGGGTACGGCCCGTTGGAGGCCGGACTCCGCACGGCCCCGCTCGCGCTGTCCGTCGTGGCGCTGAACTTCTCCGGCCTGTCGGCGAAGTGGACGGCGAAGCTCGGCACGCCGGTGTCGATCGCGCTGGGGATGGTGTTGATGTCTGCGGGCCTTGTGTCGATCGCGACGCTCGCCGCGCGCGGGTACGGCGGCACGCTGCTCGGGCTGCTGCTGATCGGCGCGGGGTGCGCCGTGGCCAACCCCGCCATGGCGCACGCCATCATGAGCGCGATCCCGCGGGAGAAGGCGGGCGTCGGCGCGGGCATCAACGGCACGCTCGCCGAGTTCGGCAACGGGCTGGGCGTGGCGGTCCTCGGCGCCGTCCTCAACTCCCGGTTCGCGGCACTGATTCCGGTGGCGGCGAGCTCGCTTCCCGCGGCGCTCGCCTCGGCCGGCTCGGACGAGGAGCGGGGACGGCTCACCGACGCGTTCTCGTCGGGCCTGGAGACCAGCCAGTTGGTGGGTGCGGTGGCGGTGCTTCTCGGCGGACTGGTCGCGGCGGCGTTGCTGCGGCGGGCGGAGAGGGCAGACTCCGCGATGGCGGTTTCCGCGTAGCGCCCGCTTAGCATCGTCAGGGAGGCGGACCGGGGAATTCCGGCCCGCCCCGCAGTCCGAGTTCCGAGGAAGGTGCGCCATGGTGAGGGCAGCCGACCGGGCCAAGCGTCCGGCGCGGACCAGTGTCTGGCTGGAGGGCAAGGCCCACCGGGGCGGTGCGGCCCGTGGTGGCGGCCAGCCGTCGGGACTCGACCGGGAGCGGATCACCGAGGTCACGGTGCGGCTGCTGGACGCGGAGGGGCTGGCCAAGTTCTCCATGCGCCGGCTGGCCGCCGAGCTGAACGTCACCGCGATGTCCGTGTACTGGTACGTCGACACCAAGGACGATCTGCTCGAACTGGCCCTCGACGCGGTCTTCGGCGAACTGGAGCTGCCGGATCCCGAGTCCGGCGAGGACTGGCGCGATCAGCTCCGCTCCCTCGCCGTGGGCTACCGCGCGCTGCTCGTGCGCCACCCCTGGGTGTCACCGCTCATCGGCAACTTCCTCAACATCGGCCCGCACTCCATGGCCTTCTCGCTCCGCGTGCAGCAGGTGGTCCGCAACACGGGGCTGCCGCCGCACGGCCAGATGGGCGCGCTCTCCGCCGTCTTCCAGTTCGTGTACGGCTTCGGCACGATCGAGGGGCACTTCGTGCAGCGGTGTGCCTCCGCGGGCATGTCCCAGGACGAGTACTTCCGCCAGGCCATGAGCACCATCAGCGAACAGCCGCAGTTCGCCGCGAACTTCGAGAGCGCGGCCGATCTGATGGAGGCGCGCGGGGGCGACACCGTCGAGGAAATGCGCGAGCGGGACTTCACCTTCGCCCTGGAGATGCTGATCGCGGGGATCGAGACGATGGTGCAGCGCGGCTGAGGGGCGCTTTCTTCGCCCCCTCCGCCCCTGAAAGGGGCGCGGGGAGCTGCGCGACAAGCCCCCACGCACCCGCAGCCGAAAGGCTGGTACGGGACGGGGTAGGGGCGGAGGGGCGAGGAAACGCTCCTACTCCTGCGGAGCGCGCCGTGCCGGGAAGCCCCCGGTTGCCACCGGGCCCCACCGCTCCGGGGTGACCCGGATGATCGACTTGCCCTGTTTGAGCATCGCCTCGCGGTACTCGTCCCAGTCCGGGTGCTCGCCCGCGATATTGCGGTAGTACTCGACGAGCGGCTCGACCGAGTCGGGGGAGTCGACGACCTCCGCCGTGCCGTCGATCTGGACCCACGGCCCGTTCCACTCGTCGCTCAGCACGATCAGGCTGACCCGCTCGTCCCGCTTGGCGTTGCGGGTCTTGGCGCGCTCGGGGTAGGTCGAGACCACGATGCGCCCCGAATCGTCGACCCCGCAGGTCAGGGGCGAGCCCTGGGGGCTGCCGTCGGCACGGCGGGTGAGAAGGATGGCGCGGTGCCGGGGGCGTACGAAGTCCAGCAGTTCGTCGCGGGATACGGAGGTGTTCGTCGCGATATTCGGTGCCATGGGTGCAGCCTAGGGGCACAGCGGCCCGCCCAGGCTGACCCTGCCGTTCCTACGCTTACGCCTGCGGCAGCCACTGCCCCTGCACCGCCTGAATGTCCAGCTCGACCTTCAACGTCGTACCGATGGCCGAGATGCCCGCCTGGACGACCTGGTTGTAGTTCATGGCGAAGTCCTCGCGGTGGAGTTCGGCGGTCGCGCGGAACGCGGCGCGGGTGCCGCCCCAGGGGTCGGCCCCGGTGCCGAGGTATGCCAGGTCCAGCTCGACCGGCCGCACCACCCCGTGCATCGTCAGCTCGCCGTGGACCGTCCAGCGGTCCGAACCGGCCGGGGTCAGGCCCGTCGAGCGGTACGTGATCTGCGGGTAGGTGTCGACGTCCAGGAAATCCGGGGACTTCAGGTGCCCGTCGCGCATGCCGTTGCCGGTATCGATGGAGGCGGCGTGGATCACCGCTTGCACGCGGGACTTGGCCACCTCGTCGGGGGCGATCTCGATCGAGCCCGCGAAGTCCGTGAAGCGGCCGTGCACGCTGGAGATGCCCAGGTGCTGGGCGACCGCACTCACGGAGGAGTGCGCCGGGTCGATGGTCCAGGGGCCGGGCGGCGGAAGCTCGGTGCCGCCCTGGCGGGCGAGAGTCACATTGCCGACCTCGGCCCGGCCGCTCGCCGTGACGATCGCGCTGGACGCGGCGGGGGCGTACCCGACCGCGGTGACGATCACGGTGTACGCGCCGGGCGCGAGGGCGGTCGTGTCGTGCACGGCGCCTTCGCTGTCCGCCTCGGCGCGCACCACCTGCGTACCGGTCATGTCGGTCACCGTGACGACCGCGTGCGACACGGCCCACCCGTCCCGCGTGCGGATGCGTGCGGTCAGTCCCATCCCGTTTTCTCCCTGCAATGCATGAAAAATTGGTCGCAATGAAACCGGCCCGCGGGGGGCGCACCTCCGCTCAGAGTGCGCGCGTCCCCACGGGCCGGGGCTCGGACTACTCGCCGGGGTGGGCGAGTTCGAGGTCGTGGTCGTCGACTCCGCGACCGCCCACGGTCAGGGCCGTCGCCACCGGCGGGTAGCCCGTCGCGATGACCGTGTACTCCCCGGTGTCCAGGTCGGTGAAGGCGTACGCGCCGTCCGTGCCGGTCCTGGCCGTGCCGACCACGTTGCCCGCCGCGTCCACCAGCGTCACGCGGGCGTCCGCGAGGGGGCCGTGCGGTGCCCGTACGACACCCTGGACCTGGGCGCCCGAGTCGAGTTCGACTTCGATGCGGGTGACTCCGGCGCCGCCGACCTCGACGGGCAGGGCCCGCGGCCGGTGACCCGCGGCGTTCACCGCGACCGTCATGACGCCCGGCACCAGTTCGGCGAAGGTGAACTCGCCCTGCTCACCGGTGGTCCCGGTGGCCAGCACATCACCGCGTACGTCGGTCACGATGACCATGGCGTCCTTGACCGCGATGCCGGTCCCCGCGGCCCGCACGACACCGCTCAGCCCGCTCGTGCCGCTCAGCAGGATGTCGTACGCGACCGGCTCGTCGTTCACGACGATCGTCGAGGCCTGCGGCTGGAAACCGTCGGCGGAGGCGATCAGGACGTACGACCCGACCCCGGGCGCGTCCAGCGCGTAGGAACCGTCGGCCTGCGCGACCGAGCGGCCCAGCTGCCGTCCCGCGAGCGAGATCAGCGTGACCGCGGCCTGCGGCACGGGCGCGCTCTCGGCGCCGCGGACGTAACCGCATACCGGGATTCCGCCGGACAAGGGCATCGGGGCGTCCTCCTTCGTCGCCGTGGCGACTGCCGCCAACGGCTGCGTTCCCTGGGGACCCGCCTCGGTCACGGCGACGGCCCAGCTCGGGATCCTCTCCTCGGCGGCGGCCGGAGCCGCGGCCTCCGCCTTGGCCTCCGCGGCCTGGGCCAGCGCGCCCGAGGTGCGCAGCGGGACCTCCTTGATGAACAGCACGATGAGGAAGGCGATCAGCGCCATGCCCGCGGCGATCAGGAAGACGTCCGCGATGCCGTGGCCGTACGCGCTCTCCATCACGGTGCGCAGCGGCTTGGGCAGCTTGTCCATGTCCGGGATGCTGCTGGAGCTGGAACCGGACGCCAGCTTGGCGTACTTGGGGCCGAGGTCGGTCAGACCGTCCTTGACGTAGTCGGTGATCCGGTTGGCCATGACCGCGCCGAGCGCGGAGACGCCGATCGCACCGCCGAGGGAACGGAAGAACGTCACCGTGGAGCTGGCCGAGCCGAGGTCGGCCGGGGCCACCTGGTTCTGCGTGGACAGCACCAGGTTCTGCATCATCATGCCGATGCCGAGGCCCATCAGCGCCATGAAGATCGCGATGTGCCAGTAGACCGTGTCGTAGCGGATCGTGCCGAGCAGGCCCAGGCCCGCGGTGACCAGGAGGCCACCGGAGACCAGCCAGTACTTCCATCGTCCGGTCTTGGTGATGATCTGGCCGGAGACCGTGGAGGAGACGAACAGTCCGCCGATCATCGGGATGGTCATGACGCCCGACATCGTCGGGGACTTGTCGCGGGCCAGCTGGAAGTACTGGCTGAAGAAGACCGTGCCGGTGAACATCGCGACACCGACGAAGAGCGAAGCGAGGGAGGAAAGGGTGATGGTGCGGTTGCGGAACAGCCGCAGCGGGATGATCGGCTCGCTCGCCTTGGACTCGACCAGGATGAACAGCAGCCCGAGGACGACCGAGCCGCCGACCATCGCGTACGTCTGCCAGGACACCCAGTCGTACTTGTCACCGGCGAAGGTGACCCAGACCAGCAGCAGCGAGACCGCGGCGGAGATGAAGAACGCGCCGCCCCAGTCGACCTTCACGTCCCGCTTCACGACGGGCAGGTGCAGGGTCTTCTGCAGCACGATCAGCGCGATGATCGCGAACGGCACTCCGACGTAGAAGCACCAGCGCCAGCCGAGCCACGAGGTGTCGGTGATGACACCGCCGAGCAGCGGACCGCCGACGGTTGCGACGGCGAACGTCGCACCGAGGTAGCCGGAGTAGCGCCCGCGCTCACGCGGGGAGATCATCGCGGCCATCACGATCTGCGCGAGGGCGGACAGACCGCCGACGCCGATGCCCTGGACCACACGGCATGCGATGAGCATGCCGGGGTTCTGGGACAGACCGGCGGCGGCCGATCCCAGCACGTAGATGACGAGGGCTATCTGTACGAGCGCCTTCTTGCTGTACAGGTCGGAGAGCTTGCCCCACAGAGGCGTGGTCGCGGTCATGGCCAGCAGCGAGGCCGTGACGACCCAGGTGTAGGCGGACTGGCCGCCGCCCAGGTCGCCGATGATCTCGGGGAGTGCGTTGGTGACGATCGTCGACGACAGGATCGCGACGAACATGCCGAGCAGCAGCCCGGAGAGCGCCTCCATGATCTGCCGGTGCGTCATCGGAGCGCCGTCGGCGGCGCCTCCGTGCTTGGCGTGAGAGCCCCGCACACCGGCTGGTGTGGTCGTTGCCATGGGCTTCCTTTTCTTACGTACTTACGCGGGTGTACGGGTGGTCAGTTCTGTTACGTCTGGCGCATACGGATGCGGGTGCGCCGCTGTGCGCTGTGTGGCGCGGCAGTCGCCGAAGCTCTCGCGCAGCCGGCCCATGAGCTGGATGAGCAGCCCGACCTCATGGTCGGACCAGTCGCTCAGCCGGTCGGCGAGGAGCCGCGACGTGCGCCGGGAGAGCTCGTCGAGCTGCTCCTGGCCCGCGGTGGTGAGGCGCAGGATGCGTGAGCGCTTGTCGGCCGGGTCGGGGGACCGTTCGATCCAGCCCCGGTCCGCGACGTGCGCGACATGCCGGCTGGTCACGGACATGTCCACGGAGAGCAGCTCGGCGAGCCTGCTCATCCGCATCTCGCCGTACCGGCCGAGCAGCGTCAGCACGGCGGCGGAGCCCCCGGGGCAGTCGGGCGGCAGGATCCGCCCGAGGTCCCTCTTCACGGCGCCGATGGCGCTGAGCTGACCAGCCAGCTCCTCGTACTGCGCCTGCTCGGCCATCACACCTCCCGTATTCGTTGCTTAGGGCAACCATAGATACAGTTGGTTGCCGCAGGCAAACTAAAAGGAGCGTGCAGGGCTAAAAACTTGGCAAAGGCAAGCATTGGCGAACGTAAACTTGCAGGTGGGAGGGGTGGCCAGGCCGCGAGATCGCTGGGAAGGCGCGGCCGGGATCACCGAGTCCCAGTGGCCCCCCGCACTTGGGCAGCACCGGCGTATTCGCTAGTGTCCTGCTCCATGGCAAACACCCAGGGCCCCGAGGGCAACTACGACCCCGCGGGTAGCACCCAGATGTTCCGTGCGTTCGTGGACGAGGCCCCTCAGGGCCGACAGCAGCAGGCGGCCGCCCCCGCGGGGCCGCGTATCGGCCTGATCGTCGGCGTCGTCGTCGCCGTGGTGGTCGTGGCCGCGGTGGCTTGGCTCGCGCTCAAGTAACCCCTGGGGGCGGCTTGGCTCGCGCTCAAGCAACCCCGGCGTGGCTTGGCTCGCGCTCAAGTAACCCCGGCGTGGCTTGGCTCGCGCTCAAGTAAGCCCGGCGGGTGGCTTGGCTCGCGCTCAAGCAACCCCGGCGGCGGGAACCCCTACGGCTCTGGGCGCGGGGCGGAACCCTACTTCCACCGGACGGACACGTCCCGCGTCTCGATGTGCATGCCCAGCGGCACGCGCCACGCGTCGACGCACACCGTCCAGGTCTTGTCCTTCTTCGTGCCGGCGGTGATCGGCGCGGGCAGGTCCTCGGTGGACTCGATCGTCGCCCAGTCGATCCCGAGCGCCCCGATGATGTGCGTCCCGAAGGTCACCGTGCCCGAACGCACCGCCGTACCACCCGTGTTGCGGAACGAGACGGTCACCTTCTCGCACCACCGCTGATCGGTGGCCTCGCGCGAGGGGGTGCCCACGCTGAGCACGGCGGGCCCGGGGCTCGCCGTGGACCCGGGTGCCGTCGGGGTCGGTGTCGCGGACGCGTGCCCCGAACTCCCGCCCGAACCCCCGCTCGTACGCCCGGAATTGCCGTCACCGGACGAGGGCGTCGACGTGCCACTCCCGTCGGCTGGATCACCGGAGCCCCAAGCCGTCTCTTCGGAGGCCGCGCCGGAGCCGGGATCCGAGGTCGAGGTCGTGTCTCCCGATCCAGAACTCCCGGTATTTTCCGTCCCCTTGGAGCCGGGAGCCGCGTCGCCCCCGCCCGTGAGCGGCATCAGTGACACGTCTCCCGAGGGGGCCACCACCGTTCCCGGTGCCCCCGGCGAACCTCCCGCGGCCCCGACGGCGACGTACCCGTCGCCACCTCCGCCACTCCCGCACGCGGCCAGCACGCCACCCAGACACAGCACAGCCGCCGAGGCACCCACAAGGGCACCTCGGCGACCACGTATCGACTCTCGACGCATCGCGCCAGTGTGGCTGACGCTCCGTCAATTATGAACCCGCGCGGGGCGGTCAGTCGGAGATGAGCCCTTCCCGCAGCTGGGCGAGCGTGCGGGTCAGCAGCCGGGAGACGTGCATCTGCGAGATGCCGACCTCCTCGCCGATCTGCGACTGGGTCATGTTCGCGAAGAAGCGGAGCATGATGATCCGGCGCTCGCGGGGCGGCAGCTTGGCGAGCAGCGGCTTGAGGGACTCGCGGTACTCAACGCCCTCCAGAGCCGTGTCCTCGTAGCCGAGGCGGTCCGCGAGGGAGCCCTCGCCGCCGTCGTCCTCGGGGGCGGGGGAGTCGAGGGACGAGGCCGTGTACGCGTTGCCGACGGCGAGGCCGTCGACCACGTCCTCCTCGGAAACGCCCAGGACCGCGGCGAGTTCGCCGACCGTCGGGGAGCGGTCCAGCTTCTGCGAGAGCTCATCGCTGGCCTTGGTGAGGGCCAGCCGCAGCTCCTGGAGGCGGCGCGGCACGCGCACCGACCACGAGGTGTCCCGGAAGAACCGCTTGATCTCGCCGACGACCGTCGGCATCGCGAACGTCGGGAACTCCACGCCGCGTTCGCAGTCGAAGCGGTCGATCGCCTTGATCAGGCCGATCGTGCCGACCTGGACGATGTCCTCCATCGGCTCGTTGCGGGAGCGGAAGCGCGCGGCCGCGTACCGGACGAGCGGGAGGTTGAGCTCGATGAGCGTGTCCCGGACGTAGGCGCGCTCCGGGCTGTTCTCGCCGAGTGCGGCCAGCCGCAGGAACAGGGAGCGGGACAGGGTGCGAGTGTCGATGGCGCCCGAGGATTCGGGGGCCGGGAGGACGGCTTCGGGGGCCGGAGCGGCCGGGACGGCGTCGGGGGCCGGAAGGGCCGGGACATCGTGAAGCGCGTCGGGCGCGGACTCGCTCTTCATGAGCGTGAGCACCTTCGAGCTGCCCTGGTCTGCGGACATGCCACCCCCTTTGGGTCGCGGACGGTCGCGGCAGTCGCTCCCGTCGGAGGAACGCAGCCTCCACCTGAATACCGGAGGCGGGGCCGCGGCAAACGCGCTTCCGGCAGAATGTCACATGTCGGCAACACGCTGTAGTGACATGTCGACATGGAGGGGGTGAATCGGCCCTGGAAAGAGGGGGTCTGACGGTTTTTCTGCGTTGAACTGTCGGAAAAGGCGCCGTTGAGCGATTCGCTCTTAACGGTTACGCCTCGATCCTGTTTGCGGATCGAAGACGCGCGAAACTACGGGCGAGCAGCCTTGACACATGCATCTGGGAGACTCCCAGTTCCGCGCTGATCTGTGACTGCGTCAAATTGCTGTAGTAGCGCAGGAGAAGGATCCGCTGCTCGCGCTCGGGCAGTTGTACGAGCAGATGCCGTACGAGGTCGCGGTGTTCGACCCCGTCGAGCGCCGGGTCCTCGTAACCGAGCCGGTCGAGCAGCCCCGGCAGTCCGTCGCCCTCCTGGGCCGCTTCCAGGGAGGTCGCGTGGTACGAGCGGCCCGCCTCGATGCAGGACAGCACCTCGTCCTCGGTGATGCGCAGCCGCTCGGCGATCTCGGCGGTCGTGGGCGAGCGCCCGAAGGCGGTCGTCAGGTCCTCGGTCGCGCTGTTCACCTGCACCCACAGTTCGTGCAGCCGGCGCGGTACGTGGACGGTGCGGACGTTGTCCCGGAAGTACCGCTTGATCTCCCCGACGACGGTCGGCATTGCGAAGGTCGGAAACTGCACACCCCGGTCAGGGTCGAAGCGGTCGATGGCGTTGATCAGCCCGATGGTCCCGACCTGGACGACGTCCTCCATGGGCTCGTTGCGGCTGCGGAAGCGGGCGGCCGCGTACCGGACGAGCGGGAGGTTGGCCTCGATGAGGGCCCCCCGTACGCGGTTGTGCTCGGGGGTGCCCGGCTCCAGCGTCTTGAGCTGGCCGAAGAGCACCTGGGTGAGGGCACGGGTGTCGGCACCGCGGCGGCGTTCGGGCGCGGCTTGTTCCGGCGCGACTTCCTGCTCGACGTCCCGTGAGACTTCCTGTGCGGCTGCCGGTGCGACTTCTTGTGGCGGTGCTTGAGGCGCAGTACTGGCCGGCACGGTCAACTCCACCTCTGTGATCCGTCAACTCATCCGTGATCAACTCATCCGTCAAAAGCGGTCATAGCATCACAAGACATGTGCACTGTGTGCAAGCACCGCATAACGCCGTGTTGAAGGAGAGTTGGGGCGTAAGGCACAAAAAACCCCTGGCCGGTTGCGGCCAGAGGCTTCGAAACGGTGCGGCCCGGAAGGGTCAGAACGGATAGTCGGCGATCACCCAGGTCGCGAACTCCCGCCACAGCGCGACGCCCGCCTGGTGCGCAGGGTGCTCCAAGTACCGCTTCAGGGCGTCGGTGTCGTCGACGGCGGAGTTGATCGCGAAGTCGTACGCGATGGGCCGGTCGGTGATGTTCCAGTCGCATTCCCAGAACCGCAGCTCGGGGATCTGGTCGCCGAGCGCGCGGAAGGCGGCTACGCCCTCGACCACACGCGGGTCGTCGCGCTCGACGCCCTCGTTGAGCTTGAAGAGGACCAGATGGCGGATCACGGGCACTCCCTGGTGGTGCGGTTCTTGTCTCTGCCCCGTCGGCTCGGCGCCGGCTCTGTGCCGGCTCTGTGCCGGCTCAGTTCTTGGCTCCGTCGGCGACCCAGGTCATGAAGTCTCCGATGGCTTGAGCGGCACTCGATATGCCTTCGAACCCTATCTGGACGTAATCGGCCGCCTTGGCCGGGTCCGTGATGATCACGTAGAGCGCGAAGACCACGAGCACGTAGACGGCGATCTTCTTCGAATTCACCGCCATCGCGGCCTCCCCTGTGACTGTTGCGCCCGGTGGGCCCCCTGTTGACGGCGGTGAGTGTAACCTTCACACCGCTTTTAAGGACCAACGGCCCGCTGGTCGAGGACTTTTGTCGGGCCGATCCGGGCGCCGCCGGGCCCAGGATGGATGGTGAGCCCGGCGGAATCGGCAGGAATCCGCGGGGCCGGGACGGACTCCACTGCGGGGTCCCCGCCGCAGGCTTCCCCCGAGACAGCGGCGCGGACTTGTGGGTCCTTCTCCACCGGGGGAAGCGGCTTGTCCCCCCGATGCCGCTTCCCCCGTCCTCATGGGGTTGCGGGAGCCCCCGGGATTGGGTGCACGAAAGCCCCGGCGCGAGCGGCGCCGGGGCTTTCGTGTGTACCGGGGCGGATGTTCGCGTGTACCCGAGCGACTGTTCGCGTGCACTCGCGCGACCGCCGGAAGCACGAAGGGCCCCGTCTCTCGACGGGGCCCTTCTCAAGCGGTAGCGGAGGGATTTGAACCCTCGGTGACTTGCGCCACACTCGCTTTCGAGGCGAGCTCCTTCGGCCGCTCGGACACGCTACCGAGGGAGACCCTACCCCAAGGTGGGCCGTGGTCTGAAATCCGTTTCGGCGACCCGGATGATCAACGATCAGCGGTCGCGGAAGCGGCTCCGATGATCAGCGGTCGCGGAAGAAGTCGGTGAGCAGGCTCGCGCACTCGTCGGCGAGGACGCCCGCGATCACCTCGGGCCGGTGGTTGAGCCGCCGGTCGCGTACGAGGTCCCAGAGGGAGCCGACCGCGCCCGCCTTGTCGTCGCGGGCACCGTAGACGACCCGGTCCACCCGGGACTGCACGAGCGCGCCCGCGCACATGGCGCAGGGCTCCAGGGTGACGACGAGCGTGCAGCCGGTCAGCCGCCACTCGCCCACCCGTCTCCCACCACCACCCTCGCCGGAGGCACTTCGCGCCGCTGAATCTCTCAAAACAGCGGCGGCTCGGCGCAGCGCGAGGACCTCGGCGTGCGCCGTCGGATCGCCGGTGGCCTCGCGCTCGTTGTGCCCGGTCGCGAGCACCGTCGTACCGTCCGCGGACAGCACGACGGCGCCGACGGGAACATCCCCGCCCCGGACGGCCCGGTGGGCCTCGTCCAGGGCGAGCCGCATCGCGGCCCGCCAGCGGTCGCGTACCGGATCGGCAGGATCGGGCTGTGGAGTTTGCTCGGTCGCGCTCACCCGGGGAACCTAGCGGAAGGTCTTCAGGGCCTGGTGAGAGATCCCCAGGGACGCGCGGAGGCTCCCCGGAGACTTCCAGGACCAGGACCTGTCTTTCGGATCATGCCTGGGTCGCGGGGTCGGCCGTGATCCGAAAGACAGGCCCTACCGGACGGTCTCCAGGACCTCCGCCGCTCCGAGGGCGTCGGCGATCGTGTTCAGCGCGTCGCCTTCGTCCAGGGCGAGCAGTTCCTTCTCGCTCACTCCGAGGTCCGCGAGGATGTCGCGGTCCCCGACGGGGCTGTGCGAAACGGCCTCGCCGGACGCGGTCTCGTCCTCGTCCTCGTCGGAGTCCTCGGGCTCACCGTCCTCCGTGCCGTCCAGGTCGAGGGAGTCCAGGTCGGCATCGTCGTCGCCGGGCTCCCGTCCTAGTAGTTCGTCCGTGAGCAGGATCTCGCCGTACGAGCTGCGGGCAGCCGCGGCGGCGTCCGAGACGTAGATACGAGGATCCTCCTCGCCGTCCACGCGGACGACGCCGAACCACGCGTCCTCCTGCTCGATGAGTACGAGCACCGTGTCCTCGTCCGAGGCTTCACGGGCCAGGTCGGTCAGATCCGACAGGGTCTCCACATCGTCGAGCTCTGTGTCGCTCGCTTCCCACCCGTCTTCGGTGCGCGCGAGCAGTGCGGCGAAGTACACCGTGACTCTCCCACTGGTCATAGGCGTGCCGGTTGGGGGTCCCCCCGGCGGAGGCTGTGGGCGGGGAGTGCTTCTCCGAGCCCCACCCACTCGGAATCGTGGCAGAAACAGAGCGTTCAGGGGACGTCTTCGGCCTGCTGTGTCTGCCTCTTTTGATCGCTAACAGCGGATCGTACGCGGCTGTCGGCGACTCGTACGCACCTCCCGGCCCAGACACGGGCTCGCGCGGCGCGGGCGGGGGATCGGGTTGCTGCGGTCGGGGCATCGGCCCGGGGCGTGTGCGGCGTCGGTCGGGGCGGGCGCGCTACCAGCGGAAGGTGCGCATGCGCATGGCGTGGCGCAGTCGGGCGGCCTTGGCGCGGCGGGGCTGGACCCGGTCGCGCAGCTCGCGCGCCTCGGTCAGCTCGCGCAGGAACTGGGCGCGGCGCCTCCTGCGCTCGGCGTCGGTCTCCAACTGCTCGGGTGACTCCTCTTCCTGGTCTCGCATAGGCACACCGCCCCAGGTCCGTCCCTCCCACCTTCCCTCTGATGGGCGGTTTGATGCCAGCGTTCGGGTGGCAGTGCGGGCAGGCTCTTGCCGGACAGTGTCGCGCCGGGCAGAGGCGTCCGTCCGGGGCGGGCGGGGCAGTGGCGGGCGCCCCGGGCCCGGCTACTGTTGTCGACATGCGTCTCCACGTCGTCGACCACCCCCTGGTCGCCCATAAGCTCACCACCCTGCGCGACCGGCGCACCGACTCCGCGACCTTCCGGCGCCTCGCCGACGAGCTGGTTACCCTGCTCGCCTACGAGGCCACACGGGACGTGCGCACGGAGCAGGTCGACATCGTGACCCCGGTCGCCTCGACCACGGGCGTCAAGCTCTCCCACCCGCGCCCCCTCGTCGTGCCGATCCTGCGGGCGGGTCTCGGCATGCTCGACGGCATGGTGCGGCTGCTGCCGACCGCCGAGGTGGGCTTCCTGGGCATGGTGCGCGACGAGGAGACGCTCCAGGCCTCCACGTACGCCACCCGCATGCCGGACGACCTCTCCGGGCGCCAGGTGTACGTCCTCGACCCGATGCTGGCCACCGGCGGCACGCTCGTGGCGGCGATCCAGGAGCTGATCAAGCGCGGCGCCGACGACGTCACCGCCGTGGTCCTCCTCGCCGCCCCCGAGGGCGTCGAGGTCATGGAGCGCGAACTGGCGGGCACGCCGGTCACCGTCGTCACGGCCTCGGTCGACGAGCGCCTCAACGAGAACGGCTACATCGTGCCGGGCCTCGGCGACGCGGGTGACCGGATGTACGGAGCCGCCGAGTAGCCCCTCTTTCGAGGCCTCCGAGGCCTACGGGGCTATCAGCAGCTCTTCTGCGAGGTGGAGGACGTTGGCTGGGGCTTGGCCAGGAGGGCCAGGGCCCTGTCGGCGTCCTCCTTCTGCGTCAGCGACTTGAAGCCGGTGCCGATGATGAGGTCGACCTCGTCGGCCTTCTCGCGGCCGTCGGTCTTCAGTTCGGCGCCGGCGAGCTGCGTGTTGAGGACGGGGAGCGCGGCCGCGTAGGCCGCCTTCGCGCCGAGCAGTATCCCGGCGCCGTCGACCTTCTTGTCATACGCATCCGTCGCGTTGCCCACATTGCCGATCTTGAAGCCGCGCTTCCCCAGTTCGTCCGCGGTCTCCTTGGCGAGCCCGCTGCGGGGCGTGGCGTTCAGGACGTTCACGGTGATCTGGCCGGGCTTGGGCAGCGCGGTGGTGGATGTGGACGCCGTGGATGCCTTGGCCGACGGGCTGGCCTTGGACGCGCAGTCCGCCCTGGAGCCCGCCGCCGTGGCCTTGTTGCCGCCGCCCGTGAACACGTCGATGAGCTGCAGGGTTCCCCACCCGATCAGCCCTAGTGCGGTGACGGAGGCGACGACCAGGAACACGAGCCTGCGGCGCCCCTTGGGTCGGCGCATCCGCGGGTACTTGTCCCCCGTGATCCGGTACTGGCGGCCCATGCCAGGGGGAGTGAGCATGCTCATGGGCGCAGCGTAATGCGCCTGGGCGGCAATGCCTACTAGATGATCATTGGACTCCGCCCAGGAGAACCCGAAAGGGTCAACTCCGCGTCAGCCTCGGCGGGCCGAGCCCTGAAAAGGCGGGTTGTCAGTCGAGCTCGAGCACACGCGCGTGGAGGACCTGGCGCTGCTGGAGCGCCGCGCGGACGGCGCGGTGCAGGCCGTCCTCCAGGTACAGGTCGCCCTGCCACTTCACGACGTGCGCGAAGAGGTCGCCGTAGAACGTCGAGTCCTCGGCGAGCAGTGTTTCCAGGTCGAGCTGGCCCTTGGTCGTCACGAGCTGATCGAGGCGGACCGGGCGCGGCGCGACGTCCGCCCACTGCCGGGTGCTTTCCCGGCCGTGGTCGGGGTACGGCCGTCCGTTTCCGATGCGCTTGAAGATCACACGGAAAGCCTACCGGTCAAGACCTTCCGGGCGCAGCCATGGCGACGGAGTGCGACGCTGGAAAAGACGCCGTTGACGCCGTAAATCCATGCAAATCGGGAGCAGGGGCCTGATATGAGCGACAGCGAGACCGTGCCTCCGGCCACCGATCCACGGTCGGCCCCGGCCACGGCCCCCAAGACGGCTCCAGCCGGCGCTCCCGAGAGGGCCGGGAGCGCTCCCGCCCTCCCCCAGGAGGCCCTGGAGATCGCCTCCGGGTACGCCTTCTCCGGCCCTGCCCTCGATCTCGGTGCCCTGCTCTGGGACGGGAAGTGCCTGCCCGACGTGCAGATCCGCATCCCGCTGCCGGTGCTCAACCGGCACGGCCTGGTTGCGGGCGCCACCGGCACCGGCAAGACCAAGACCCTCCAGCTGATCGCCGAGCAGCTGTCGGCGCAGGGGGTGCCCGTCTTCCTGGCCGACATCAAGGGCGATGTGTCGGGGGTGTCGGCGCCGGGTGTGTCGAACGACAGGGTCCAGGAGCGCGCCCGGGACGTCCACCAGCAGTGGACGCCGGCCGGGTGCCCCGCCGAGTTCTACGCGCTCGGCGGCATGGGTCACGGCATCCCCGTACGGGCCACGATCACCAGCTTCGGTCCGGTGCTGCTGTCCAAGGTGCTCCAGCTCAACCAGACCCAGGAGCAGTCGCTCGGCCTGATCTTCCACTACGCCGACCAGAAGGGCCTGGAGCTGGTCGACCTCAAGGACCTTCGCGCGGTGGTCGCCTTCCTGACCTCGGACGAGGGCAAGCAGGAGCTGAAGGGCATCGGCGGGCTGTCCACCGCCACGGCCGGGGTGATCCTCCGTTCCCTCACCGCCTTCGAGGCGCAGGGCATGAGCCCGTTCTTCGGGGAGCCGGAGTTCGACACCAGCGAGCTGCTGCGTACGGCGTCCGAGGGGCGCGGCGTGGTGTCCGTCCTCGAACTCCCCGAGGTGCAGGACAAACCGCAGCTCTTCTCCACCTTCCTGATGTGGCTGCTCGCCGACCTCTTCCACGACCTGCCCGAGGTCGGCGACGCCGACAAACCCAAGCTCGTCTTCTTCTTCGACGAGGCCCATCTGCTCTTCGACGACGCCTCGAAGGCCTTCCTGGACTCCATTACGCAGACCGTCCGGCTGATTCGCTCGAAAGGAGTCGGCGTCTTCTTCGTGACGCAGACCCCGAAGGACGTACCCGCCGATGTCCTCGGCCAGCTCGGCAACCGTGTCCAGCACGCGCTGCGGGCCTTCACCCCGGACGACCAGAAGGCGCTGAGGGCCACCGTGAAGACCTTCCCCAACTCCGGGTACGACCTGGAGGAGGTCCTCACCGGGCTCGGCACCGGGGAGGCCGTCGTCACCGTGCTCAGCGAGAAGGGCGCGCCGACGCCGGTCGCGGTGACGCGGCTGCGGGCGCCGCAGTCCCTGATGGGGCCGGTCGACGCGGCGATGCTGGATCAGGCGGTGAAGGGGTCGCCGCTGTACGGGCGGTACGCGCAGGCGGTGGACCGGGAGTCGGCGTACGAGAAGCTGACGGCGCGGGAGGCGGCGCCGCAGGCCACACCGGCCGCCTCGAAGGGGCGCCCCAAGCAGGACAGGCACGAGGAGTCGATGGTCGAGCAGGTCGTGGGCAGCGGCCTGTTCAAGTCTCTCGCCCGGTCCGTCGGCACGCAGATCGGGCGGGAGATCACCAGGTCGCTCTTCGGGACGGCTCGTCGCCGACGCTAGCCGCCCGCTCCGTCCCGGTGAAGGGCGACCGCTACGTCCCGGTGAAGGACGACCGATCTGGTGAAGGGCCACCGCTCCGTCCCGGTGAAGGGCGACCGACCTGGTGAAGGGCCACCGCTCCGTCCCGGTGAAGGGCCACCGTTCCGTCCCGGTGAAGGACGACCGATCTGGTGAAGGGCGACCGCTCCGTCCTGGGGAACGGGAAGAAGCGGTCGCCTTCCATGATCAGTCGCGGCCGTGTTCCTTGGTGGGGGTGATCGGCGGTGGTCCACCCGGAAGCTGTCCGTCCGACAGGTTCCGGTCGGACGGTTGCCCGTCCGGCTCGGGGCGGTGATCCGGCTTCGGTGCGTTGCGTACGGCTTCCGCGCGCAGCAGGGCGCGCAGGACCGCGTAGGGGTCGTTGGGCATGGGGGTGTCCTCGTGTTCGCTGGTGGGGGACCGGTCCGGAAGCCGGGTCCGTCAGCAGCGCAGGACCACGCAGCGCAGGGCGTGCAGGGTGGGGGAGTACGAGCTCGGTGCGGGTGCCGGTACGAGGCGGGGGCCGGCCTCCCGCTCGGTGTGGCCCGTGTCGGGGCGCAGGGCGGAGAGGGAGCGGTGTCCCAGGCGGGTGGGCGGCCGCAGGGCCGTGTCGAGTACGTCGTGTTCGGCGGTGGCCGACCCGGCAGTGGCCGTGGTGGTGGCGGCGGACGTGGTGAACACCTCGGGGTGTGCGCCCGCGGCGAGCATCGCGACGATCAGCAGGATGAGAATCCGCAGCCAAGCGCGCGAAGGAGCCCCTCCCCGCGCTCGCGCGCACCGGCGCAGCGGGTGCGGGTGGCGCGGGGCGGGGCTCATGAGACGTCATCTCCCCACCGGAGGCCGGTGGTTCATCGGGTGTGCCGGGAGATCCGCCCTGTTGGCGTACCTGGCGGGCGCGGAGTTGACGTCGGGGGACGCCGGGCGGCGTCGGGGAGCGGTCACAGGATGCGGGGGACGGCCTGGGCGCCGGCGCGGATCCGGAACGCCATGATGATCTCGACGATGCCGACCGCGATGAGCCAGCAGCCGCCGACGAGGGTGAGGACGGCGACCGACTCGAACGGGGACACGATCAGCACGATTCCGGCGAGGAAGCTGACGATTCCGAGGAAGATCTGCCAGCCGCGGGCCGGCACGGTCGGGTCGGAGGCGGCTGCGATGGTCTGCGTGATGCCGCGGAACAGCCAGCCGATGCCGATCCACAGGGCGAGCAGCAGGATCGACTGCATCGCGCCGCGGAAGCAGAAGAGGCCCAGCAGGATGGACAGGGCGCCGCTGATGAACGCCAGCACGCGGAGCGAGGTCGCCGCGTGGGTGCCGAAGGCGGCGACGAGCTGCAGGACGCCGCTGAAGAGCAGGTAGAGGCCGAAGAGCACTCCCGCGGCGAGGAGTGAGGCGCCCGGCCAGATCAGCACCAGGACGCCGAGCACCAGAGCGGCGATGCCTGCGACCAGGACGGTCTGCCAGGCGGCGCGGGAGAGGAAGTGCAGGGGGCCCTCGGGCTCGACCGTGGGCGCCCGCGTGTCCCTCGCGGCGTGCACGTGGCGGTCGTCGTACTCCGGGCCCCAGGGGGAGCCGCTCGGTGGCTCGGTCATGACTCATGCTGTGAACGGCCCGGGGGTGCCCGCCACCGGGATGGGCCGAGCGGTGGACATGGCGGGGGTGGTGGGCGGGGTGTTTTTCGTCCCCTCCGCCCCTGCCCGTCCCGTACCTGGGGCTCCGCCCCAGATCCCGCCGGGTGGGTTTGGGTATGGACCGGTGGTGGCTGGTCGCGCAGTTACCCGCGCCCTGACGGGGCTACCGGCCGGAGGCCTTCGCTGCCTTGGCCGCTGCCTTCATCTCTTGTTTGTGGGCGCGGACCTTGGCCAGGGATTCCGGGCCGGTGATGTCCGCCACCGAGCGGTAGGACTTCGGCTCGCCATAGGCGCCCGCGGCCTCGCGCCACCCCTTGGGGCGTACGCCGAACTGCTTGCCGAGGAGCGCGAGGAAGATCTGCGCCTTCTGCTTGCCGAATCCGGGCAGCTCCTCCAGCCGCTTCAGCAGCTCCGGCCCGGTTTCGACACCCTCCCGGATCGCGCCCGCGTCCCCGTCGTAGTGCTCGACGAGGTACTGGCACAGCTGCTGGATCCGCTTGGCCATCGAGCCCGGGTAGCGGTGCACGGCCGGCTTCTCCGACAAGAGCGCGGCGAAGGCCTCGGGGGCGTACGCCGCGATCTCGTGCGCGTCCAGGTCGTCCGTGCCCAGCCGCTGGGCGATGGTCGACGGGCCCTTGAACGCCCACTCCATCGGCACTTGCTGGTCCAGCAGCATCCCGATCAGGGCGGCGAGCGGACTGCGGCCGAGGAGTTCGTCGGCCTCGGGGTCCTGAGCGAGATGAAGAGTGACGTTCATGGGTCGATGATCGCCCGACCTCCCGCGAGACGCAGCCGGGCGCGACACGCGATCGTCGCAGGGCACCCCACCCGACTCACGAGGCCCTCGAAAAGTCGTACGCCCTCCGTGCGTCCCTCCGTACGCGAGTCCGTACCTAAGGTCCGTACGCAGGTCCGTGCGCAAGTCCGGAGGTTCCGCTACGTCGCCTGCCAGTACCCCAGCGCATGCGTCCGCTGCCGGGGAACGGCCAGTTCCTTGCGGACGTACGACGAGAGTGCCCGTGTCGTCGTCGTGTCGCAGGCGATCCAGACGTACGGATCCGCCTCGCCCTTCAGCAGTTCGGGCAGTGCGGCGCGTACTTCCTCGACCAGGTGCGCGCCGGAGCGCAGCCGTGGCACGTGGCGCACCTCGTGCCGGGCCGGGTCCGCACGGAGGGGGAGGTCGTCCGTCGTGCCTTCGAACCAGATGGTCGCCGGTGCCGAATCCAGCGCGACGACAAGGGAGTTGAGGGCCGGCAGCGACGCCGGGTCGGCGATCGCGACGACGCGCGAGGGGTCGGGCCGGGGCCGCTCGAAGCCGGTGCCGTGCACCGTCGCCTCGATGGTGTCCCCGGGCTTGGCCACCCGCGCCCAGTCGCTGGCGCGGCCCTCGTGCAGGGCGAACTCCAGGTCGAAGGTCCCGGTCGTCGGGTCGGGGTCGACCAGCGTGTACGCCCGCTGGTGCGGCTTGCCCGCGTTGTCGAACCACAGCCGTACCCACATGGTCGGGTGGACCCCGGTGGCCGCGAGCATGCCGCCGTCGGTGAGATGCAGCCGCCGGTAGTTCGGGGCGACGTCTTCGGCGCCGGTCACCGTGAAGGTGAAATCCCTGGCGCGCAGCAGCTTGAGGACCGCGCCCTCCCAGCCATGACCGCGACCCATGCTGCCCTCACCCCTCGCGTACGATTCCGCAGAATGCGAGTTAGGTTAGCCTAACCTGAGAAGAGTGGGGATGGTTTCGTGACCGTCGAGATCTACCGTGACGCCTGGGGCATCCCGCACCTGCGCGCGGACAGCGCACAGGAACTCGCTCACGCTCAGGGCCGTACCACCGCCCTGGACCGCGCCTGGCAGCTGGAGGTCGAACGGCACCGCTCGCAGGGCACCTCGGCCGCGTTCCTCGGCCCCGAGGCCGTCGCCTGGGACCGGTTCGCACGCCGGGCCCGGCTCGACGACACGGCCAGACGCTGCTTCGCCGCCTTGGAGAGACGGGACCCCGAGACCGCCGCGTGGGTCGTCTCGTATGTGCACGGGGTCAATGAGGGGCTGGCGGAAGGGGCCCGGCGCGCACCGGAGTTCGCGGCGACCGGGCTCGCCGTCGGCCGCTGGGAGCCCTGGAGCCCGCTCGGCGTCTGGCTTGGTACGCACATCCTCTTCGCCGGGTTCCCCGCCAAGCTGTGGCGCGAGGAGGTCGTACGGCTGCTGGGCGCGGAGGCGGTCGAGCTGTTCGCCATGGACGGGCCCGGCACGTCGGGGAGCAACGGGTGGCTGGTGAGCGGCGAACGGACCGTCACCGGGCAGGCCGTCATCGCCGGCGATCCGCACCGCTTCATCGAGGACCCCGGCGTCTATCAGCAGATCCGCCTCTCCTGCCCCGAGTTCGACGTCGTCGGGCTCGCCGTCCCCGGCGTCCCGGGCATCGCCCACTTCGCCCACACCGGAACCGTCGCCTGGGCGATCACCAACGCGATGGCCGACTACCAGGACCTGTACCGCGAGCGCCTGAGGCCGACCGGCTCGTCCGTCGAGGCCGCCGAGGCCGTCGAAGCCCTCGATCCGGACGGTGAGTGGCGGCCCGTGGCGCGGCACACGGAGATCGTGGAGGTGGCCGGAGGCGAGCCCGTCGAGGTCGAGGTGATCGAGACCGCGCGCGGGCCCGTGGTCATAGGGGGAACCGGCGCGCAGGACTCCATCAGCCTGCGCTACCCGCCCCGCGTGACCGAGGACCTCGGCTTCAGCGCGCTCCTCCCGCTGCTCAGGGCCCGTGAAGTCGCCGACGTGGACCGGGCGTTCGACCGCTGGACGGAGCCCGTCAACGTCGTCCAGGCCGCCGACACCGAGGGCGGAGTGCTGCACCGGGTCGCGGGGCGGGTCCCGGTCCGGAGCGAGGACAACCGCACGCGGGTGGTGGCCGCCTGGGAGCCCGGGCACGAGTGGCGGGGCTGGCACGAGACGCCGTACGGATCCTTCGAGGACGGCGTCGCCGTGATGGCGAACCAGCGCGGTCCGGCGACCCCGCTGGGCGTCGAGTTCGCCCCGCCGCACCGCGCCACCCGCATCCGGCAGCTTCTCGACGCGTCGCGGACGTGGTCCGCCCGGGACATGCCCGCCGTGCACATGGACACCCATCTCGGCTCGGCAGCCGCCCTGTTGGACCGGCTGGCCGCCCTCGGCGAGGGGCTCGGCCCCGAGGCGGGCGCGCTCAGGGAGGAACTCCTGGGCTGGGACCGGCGGATGGACGCCGACAGCAGCGAGGCGGCGGCGTACGCGGCGGTGCGCGGCGCGGTGGTACGGCGGCTCGTGGCGCACCCCGCGCTGGCGGTCCTGGCCGACCCGCCCGCGTACCCGGAGGTCTTCCTCCCCTGGCTCGCCCTCACCCCGCGCGTCGGCTTCGCCCTCGAAAACCTGCTGACGGCGAAGGAGTTGTACGGCATCGACCGGGACGCCGTGGTGCGGGACGCCGTCGAGGAGGTGGCCGCGGGCCGGACGCCGGGCACCTGGGGTGACACCCACCGGCTCGCTCCCTGGCGCGCACTCCCCGACCCCTCGTACGAGGCCCCTGGGCTCTCCGGCGACCACGACTGCGTGCTGTGCACGTCGGCGGTGCCCGGTCTGACCGACCTGAGCGCGCGAGGCCCCGCCGCCCGTTATGTCTGGGATCTCGCCGACCGCGAGAACAGCCTCTGGGTGGTTCCCCTCGGCGCCGACGGCGTCCCGGGCACGGCCCACCACCGCGACCAACTCCCCTTGTGGCTCAGGGGAGATCTGGCCCCGGTGGTCACCGACTGGAACAAGCTGACCAAGGAGAACCATGACGACTGAGCCGTACGGGCGCGACCGCGAGGCCGTTCACGAGCAGCTGGTCGACGGTTTCGGCATCGTCCGGATCCTGCCCCTCGACCCGCACGCCGACCTCGACGTCGTGCACACCTGGGTGGCCCAGGAGCGGGCCGAGTTCTGGGGCATGAACGGGCTGACGAAGCAGCAGGTCCTGGACACATACCGGCAGCTGGACTCGCTCGACACCCACCACGCCTTCCTCGCGGTCAAGGACGGCGAACCGGTCGCGCTCTTCCAGACCTACGAGCCCGAGGCCGACCGCGTCAGCGAGTGCTACGACGTCGAGCCGGGCGACATAGGCGTCCACCTGCTGATCGGGCCGCCCGGACAGGCCGGCGCGCGCCCGGGTTTCTCCTCTTCGCTGCTGGTCGCCTTCACCTCGTACGTGCTGGTCGGCCTGGACCGCGCGCGGGTCGTCGTCGATCCCGACGAGCGCAACCAGAAGGCGATCGCCCGCTTCGAGCGGCAGGGCTTCGATCTGGGACCGGCCGTCGTGCTGCCCGAAATCGACCTTCCGAACGTATATCTGCCCGAGAAGCGCGCCCAGCTCGCCTTCCTCACCAGGGAGGCGGCCTTCCGGGGGTAATCTCCCGCTGCGGCGGGTGAGTACGCCGCCGGATTCGTCCGTACGTATCCAAGACTCTGGAAACGCGAGACGGAGACGGCGTGTGAGCGGACAGCGAGACCGGCGGCACATCGTCCGGGGCCTGGCGCTGCTGGGCGGTGTCCTGGTGCTTGTCCTCTTCGGCGGCGTGGGCGGCGCCTCCGCGCACGCCGCGCTGACGGGCTCCGATCCGCAGGACGGCAGCGTGCTGAAGTCGGCCCCCGGGCAGGTCACGCTGACGTTCAGCGAGTCCGTCGGCCTCCTCGACGACTCCTTCCGTGTGCTCACCCCGGAGAACCGGCGCGTCCACACGGGCAAGCCGGGGCACGTGGGCGACCGGTCCTCCACCGCACGCGTGACGCTGCCGCGCGGCCTCGGCACCGGCACGTTCACCGTGGTCTGGCGGGTCGTCTCGGCGGACAGCCACCCGGTCTCGGGCGCCTTCACCTTCTCCATCGGCAAACCCTCCGCGACCACCGCCGCCGTGCCCACCGCACCCGCCGCCGACGCCGCCTCGGCCACCCTCTACGACATCGCCCGCTACGTCGCGTACGGCGGTCTGGCCCTGCTCATCGGCGCGGGCGTCTTCGTGCTGGCCTGCGGGTACCCGGGCAGTGTGCGGCGCCTGCTGCAGACCGGCTGGTGGACCCTGCTGCTGTCCACGCTCGCGCTGCTGCTCCTGCGCGGCCCCTACGAGCGCGGCACGGGGGTTGCCTCGGCCTTCGACCCGGCGGCCCTGCGCGAGACGCTGACGAGCAGGCCCGGGGTGGTCCTGGTGGTCCGGCTGGTGCTGCTGGTGGCGGCCGCCTTCCTGCCCGAACGCGTGCGCGTACGGGGGCGCGGGCAGGCGCGCGGTGTTCTCGCGCTCGGCGGGACGCTCGCCCTCGCTCTCGCGGTCACCTGGGCCGCCGCCGAGCACGCGTCCGCCGGGAACCAGGTCCCCGCGGCGATGGTCTCCGCCGTGCTGCACCTGCTCGCCATGGCGGTCTGGCTCGGCGGCCTGACCGCCCTGCTCACCGCGCTCCACCTCCCGGGCGAGCCCCTCCCCACGGTCGTCGTCACCCGCTTCTCCCGGCTCGCCCTCGCCTCGGTCGCCGTCCTCGCCGCCACCGGCGCCTACCAGTCCTGGCGCGGCCTCGGCTCCTGGGACGCCCTGACCTCGACGTCGTACGGCAGGATCCTCGTCGTCAAGCTGTGCGGGGTGCTGCTCCTGCTCGTGGGGGCGGCGTACTCGCGGCGCTGGACGGGGCGGCTGGTGGTGGCGGAGGCCGCCGTTCCCGCGACCGTTCCGGCGGAACGGGTGGCTGTGCCGGTCGGGGGTCCGGCTGCCGCGAATGCGGCGGCCCCCGCGGACGTACCAGCCGATGACACCCCTGAACCGGGTTCCGGCTCAGGTGATCCGGGTTCCGGCTCAGGCTCGGGTTCCGGCTCCGGTGACCCTGCCGCGTACCGCCGGGCTCTGCGCCGCTCCGTCCTCGCCGAAGTCACCGTGGGCATCGTCGTCCTGGTGGTCACCACCCTGCTGACCGGCACCCAGCCGGGGCGGGCCGCCGAGGAGACGGCCGCGGCCTCGACCGCGGCCCCCGGCCGGCCCACGTCGACGACGACGCTGGCCCCCTTCGACGTCGGTACGCCGGGCGGGCACGGCAAGGTGCAGATCGAGCTGACGCCGGGCCGGGTGGGTGAGAACTCGGTGCAGGCCGTGATCCTCGGCCCCGACGGAGGCATCGCGACCGTCCCCGAACTGCGTCTGACCTTCACGCTGGCCGCGCAGAAGGTCGGCCCGCTCGACGCCGAACTCACCGACAAGGGCGGCTACTGGGGGACGGACGGCCTCACGCTCCCGCTGGCCGGCACCTGGACCATGAACGTCACGGTGCGCACCAGCGACATCGACCAGGTCACGGTCTCCAAGACCGTGAAGATCGGCTGATCCGCCCACCACAGCGCGGCCGGCCGGGAAGTCCACCCGCGGCGTGGACACCCCGTTCGTAGCAGCACAGCGACCACCGTTCAGCCCCCGCCAGGACGACTCGCGGGCTCGCTGAGCCGACCCACGGCCCACGGCTGCGCCCCCCGGTCCTTGGCCGCCGCGGTCAGCCCCCGCCGGCGGAGCTGCTCACGGGTGCGCCGATCACGTTTCAACAAAGGCGCCCGACAACTCTTGACGTATGACATGACATACGGCTGTTATTGCGCCCACGATGTTCGGTCAAGTTGATTTCTGGTCGATTTCGATCCGGCTCAACTCCGCTCTCCCCGCGACCGGACGCATGCCCGTCAGGAGCCGCTCATGCACCACCTCTCCCCCTCCGGTCTCTCCGTCCCGGGTCCCAGCCGCCGCACCTTGCTGCGCGGCATCGGCGGCGCCGCCGCGCTCGGCGCCTCCATACCCCTGCTCAGCGCCTGCGCCGGCAGCAGTGCGGCCGGCGACCCGAAGACCCTCACCCTCGGCTCCAACGCGTCGGACGCCGTGCCGAAGAAGGCCTTCGCCGACATCTACGCGGCCTTCAAGAAGCAGTCCGGCATCACGGTCGACGTGAACACCAAGGACCACAACACCTTCCAGGAGCAGATCAACTCCTACCTCCAGGGCACGCCGGACGACGTGTTCAACTGGTTCGCCGGCTACCGCATGCAGTTCTTCGCGGGGAAGAAGCTCGCCACCCCGATCGACGACGTGTGGAAGACGATCGAGGGCAACTTCCCCGACGCGATGAAGGCGCTCAGCAAGGGCGAGGACGGCAAGTACTACTTCGTCCCGCTGTACACGTACCCCTGGGCGATCTTCTACCGGAAGAGCGTCTTCAAGCAGTACGGCTACGAAGTCCCTACCACCTGGGCCCAGTTCATCGCCCTGTGCAAGCAGATGAAGAAGGACAACCTGGTCCCGATCGCCTTCGGTGACAAGGACGAGTGGCCCGCGCTCGGCACCTTCGACCAGATCAACTTCCGGACGAACGGCTACGACTTCCATGTCGAGCTGATGGCCGGAAAGGCATCCTGGACCGACAAGCGCACCCGCGCCGCCTTCGACAACTGGGCCGAGATCCTCCCGTACCACCAGGATGGCGCCGTCGGCCGCACCTGGCAGGACGCGGCCCAGACCCTGGTGTCGAAGAAGGCCGGCATGTACCTGCTGGGCATGTTCGTGGGCCAGCAGTTCACCAACGCCGCCGACCGGGAAGACCTGGACTTCTTCCCGTTCCCGGAGATCGACCCCTCGTACGGGCAGGACACCGTCGAGGCCCCGACCGACGGCTTCATGCTCAGCAAGGCCCCGAAGAACCACGCCGGTGCCGTCAAGCTTCTGGAGTACCTCGGCAGCCCGGCCGCCGAGCAGATCTACCTCAAGTCGGACCCGAACGTCGTCGCCGCCTCCACCAAGGCCGACACCTCCTCTTACAGCGCCATGCAGAAGAAGGGGTACGACCTGATCAGCGGCGCCAAGAACCTCACCCAGTACATGGACCGCGACAGCCGGCCCGACTTCACCTCCACGGTGATGCAGCCCGCGCTGCAGAAGTTCGTCCGTGATCCCAAGAGCGTCGACAGCCTGCTCTCGTCGATCGAGCGCCAGAAGAAGACGATCTTCGCGTCCTCATGAGCACCGACACCAGCACCGCTGAGATGCCGGAGGCGGCCGTCGCGCCGCCTCCGGCCCCCGCATCCGACACGAAGAGGAGGCCGCAGGGACACCGGCGCCTCCTCACCCGCCGCGACCGGCTCACCCTGGGCCTGATGGCGGGCGTCCCGACGATCCTGCACATCGCGCTCGTGTGGGTGACCGCCCTCGCCTCCGTCGCCCTCGCCTTCACCACCTGGGACGGCATCGGCTTCGACGCCATCAAGTGGGTCGGGCTGCAGAACTTCCGTGAACTGTTCACCCAGAACCCGCAGTTCTGGCCCGCCGTCCAGCACAACGTCATCTGGTTCGTGGTCCTGATCCTGATCCCGACCCCGCTCGGCCTCTTCCTGGCCGTGCAGCTGGACAAGAAGATCCGGTTCAGCAGGGTGTACCAGACCGCGTTCTTCCTGCCGGTGGTCGTGTCGATGGCGTGCATCGGCTTCGTCTGGCAACTCGTCTACAACCCCGACACGGGCCTGATCAACAGCCTCATCGGGGCCAACAAGCCCGGCCACTACATCGACTGGATCGGCGACCCGCACCTCAACCTGTGGGCGATCCTCATCGCCGCCTCCTGGCGGCACACCGGCTACATGATGATCCTCTACCTGGCCGGCCTGAAGGGCATCGATCCCTCGCTGCGCGAGGCGTCCTCGCTCGACGGCGCCAACGAATGGCAGACCTTCAAGAACGTCATCTTCCCGACGCTGCGCCCCACCAACACCATCGTGCTGGTCGTCACCATCATCGAGTCGCTGCGCGCCTTCGACCTCGTCTACGTCTTCAACGGCGGGGCCCAGGGCACCGAACTGCTCTCGATCCTCGTGACCGACAACATCATCGGCGAGTCCAGCCGCATCGGATACGGGTCCGCCATCGCGGTCGTCCTGCTGCTGATCTCGCTCGTCGTGATCATCCCGTACCTGGTGAGCACCTTCCGGAAGGAGCGGCGAGCATGAGCACCGCCACTGTCGCGCCGAAGCGGCGCGCGCCCGTCCGCCCCGCTCGTCTGCTGCTGCACCTGTTCCTCGCGGGCGCCGCGCTGGCGTGGCTGGCCCCGCTGCTCTGGGCGCTGTACGCGGCCATGCGTCCGTACGCCGAGACCAGCACGAAGGGCTATGTCTCCTGGCCCGACAAGCTGAGCTTCGACAACTTCACGAACGCGTTCACGCAGTCGGACATGGCGCACTACTTCGGCAACACGCTGCTGATCGCCGTCCCGGCGGTGCTGGTGACGCTGTTCCTCTCGTCGATGGTCGCCTTCTACGTCAGCCGGTTCGACTTCCGCGTCAATCTCGCGCTGCTGCTGGTCTTCACGGCGGGCAACCTGCTGCCGCAGCAGGTCATCATCACCCCGCTCTACCGCATGTTCCTGCTCATCGACCTGCCCGGCATCACGGTCAGCGGCAAGCTGTACGACTCCGCGCTCGGCCTGGTCCTCATCCACGTGGCGTTCCAGTCCGGCTTCTGCGCCTTCGTGCTGAGCAACTACATGCGGATGCTGCCGCACGAGCTGACCGAGGCCGCGCTCGTCGACGGCGCCTCCGTGTGGCGGATGTACTGGCAGATCGTGCTGCCGCTGTGCCGGCCCGCGATGGCGGCCCTGGCGACGCTGCTGTCCATCTGGATCTACAACGACTTCTTCTGGGCCATCGTCCTCATCTCGACCGGCGAGAACATGCCGATCACCTCGGCCTTGAAGAACCTCTCCGGGCAGTACTTCACCGACCCCAACCTGGTCGCCGCCGGCGCCCTGCTCACCGCGATCCCGACGCTGATCGTGTACTTCGTGCTGCAGCGCCAGTTCGTCAGCGGCCTCACGCTCGGTGCCAACAAGGGCTGACGCCCGACCTGATGTCGTGGCCGCGGCCCGACCCTTTGAAAGAGAACCACCGTGCCCCACCCCTTCACGCCCCTCGCCTCCGTGTCCGTGGACCCGCGCGCCGCCCGGGTCCACGAGGAGGGCTGGCAGTCCTGGAGCCCCAGCGGCGCCTACGCCCTCGGCGACAAGCCGTACCGCCCGACCAACGACAACTGGGCGACCGTCTGTTACCGGCCCGGGCGTACCGTCCCGTCCGGCGCCTTCCAGGGAGAGGGACTCCTGGCGCTCGACCCCGGTGACGGCTCGCCGGTGCGGCTGTGGGCGGCGGCCGATCCGCTGCACGCCGTCCCCTCCATCCGGCTGGAGGTGCACGGCGACCGGGCGGAGGTCAGTGCCGACGGGCCCGTTCGGGAGCTGACAGGCAGGGACATCCAGTCGGCGCTGGCCAAGTGGGCGGACGGCCTCGGTCTCGCCGCACCGCGACCGGCGCCCACCGTCTGGTGCTCCTGGTACGAGTACTTCACCGCGGTCACCGAGGACGACATCCACGAGAACCTCCGCGCGATGGACACCCTCGACCTGCCCATCGACGTCGTCCAGATCGACGACGGCTACCAGAGCGCGCTGGGCGACTGGCTGACGTTGTCCGGCCGCTTCCGCTCCCGCGCCGGGATCGCGGAGGCCATCCGCGCGCGGGGCCGCAGAGCGGGCATCTGGACGGCACCGTTCCTGGTCGACCCGGCGAGCGAACTGGCGGCCGAGCATCCGCAGTGGCTGGTACGGGACGCGCAGGGCGGTTTCGCGCACGGCGGCCGCAACTGGGGGCACGACCTGTGCGTCCTGGACACGACCCACCCTGACGCGGCGGCGTATCTGACGGACGTCTTCAGGACCCTGCGCGCCGAGGGCTACGACTACTTCAAGGTCGACTTCCTGTACGCGGGCGCGCTGGACGGCGTACGGCATTCCTCGGACGACGCGCCGGCGGCGTACCGCGAAGGCATCTCGCTCATCCGCGAGGCGATCGGCCCGGACGCCTATCTGCTGGGCTGCGGCGCGCCGATCCTCCCCTCCATCGGCCTGTTCGACGCGATGCGGGTCAGTCCCGACACGGCCCCGCACCGCCGCCCCGAGGCCGACGACTACTCCCAACCCGGCCAGGATCCCGCCGAGTTCACCGGCACCGGACGCCAGTGGCAGCACGGCCGCCTCTGGGTCAACGACCCCGACTGCCTGATGGCCCGCCCGGCAGTGGAGACCCGTGAACGCTGGGCGGCACACGTGGAGTCCACCGGCGGACTGATGGCGTCCAGCGACCGGCTGCTGTCGCTGGACGAGTGGGGCGTGACCACAACGCGCCGTCTGCTCGGGGGAGTTGCCCGATGAACCGCACCCTGTCCGTCCCGGGCATCGCCTACGGCGGCGACTACAACCCCGAACAGTGGCCCGAGGAGGTATGGGCCGAGGACATGGGCCTGATGCGCGAAGCCGGCGTGACCATGGTCAGTGTGGGCATCTTCGCGTGGGCCCTACTGGAGCCGTCCGAGGGCGAGTTCGACTTCGTCCGCATGGACCGGCTGCTGGATCTGCTGGAAGAGAACGGCATCGCCGCCGACCTGGCCACGCCGACGGCCGCACCCCCGGCATGGTTCTTCCGCGCCCACCCCGAGGCGCTGCCGGTGGACCGCGACGGCCGCACCCTTTCGTACGGCAGCCGCCAGACGTTCTGTCCGAGCAGCCCCGCCTACCGGGAGGCCGCCCTGCGCATCGCGGGTGCGCTGGCCGAGCGGTACGCCGACCACCCGGCCGTGGCGATGTGGCACGTCCACAACGAGTACGGCTGCCACAACGCGGAGTGCTACTGCGACACGAGCGCGGCGGCCTTCCGCGGGTGGCTCCGGGCCAGGTACTCCGATGACCTGGCGGCGCTGAACCACGCCTGGGGCACCACCTTCTGGAGCCAGTGGTACTACGACTGGGACGAGATCCTGCCGCCCCGCGCCACCGGAGCCGTCCCCAACCCGACCCACGTACTGGACTGGCGCCGCTTCTGCTCGGACGAGTTGCTGTCCCTGTACACGGCGGAGCGCGACGTCCTGCGCGCGGTGGCCCCTTCCGTGCCGGCGACCACCAACTTCATGGTGATGTACAACTTCGACGCCCTGGACTACTGGCGCTGGGCCCCGGAGCTGGACGTGGTCTCCAACGACCACTACCTCCGGTCCACGGACCCGGAGTCGGAGATCGACATCGCGCTCAGCGGCGACCTGACGCGCTCGCTCGCCGACGGCCCCTGGCTGCTGATGGAGCACTCCACGGGCGCGGTGAACTGGCAGCCGGTGAACCGGGCGAAGAATCCGGGGGAGTTGCGGCGCAACGCCCTCGCCCATGTGGCACGCGGCGCGGACGGCATCGCCTACTTCCAATGGCGGGCGGCGAAGGCGGGCGCCGAGCAGTGGCACTCGGCGATGCTGCCGCACGCGGGCACGGACAGCCGGATCTGGCAGGACGTGGTGGCGCTGGGCGCCGACCTGAAGGCCCTGGCGGAGGTGCGCGGCAGCACGGGCACGGCTTCCGTGGCCGTCGTCTGGGACTGGAACGCCCGCTGGGCCCTGGAGCTGCCCTCCCAGCCGAGCGGCGAACTCCGTTTCCAGGACCTGATCCGGGACTGGTACGAGCCACTGTGGCGCTCGGGCGTGGCAGTGGACTTCGTACGCCCGGACGCGGACCTGTCGGCGTACCGCCTGGTCCTGGCCCCGAGCCTGTACCTGGTGGACGACGCCGGCACGGCGAATCTGGCCGGCTTCGCGGAACGCGGCGGCACGCTGGCGGTGGGCTTCCACAGCGGGGCGGTGGACGAGAACTGCCATGTGCGGCTGGGTGGTTACCCCGGCGCCTTCCGGCAGGCCCTCGGCGTACGGTCCGACGAGCTGTTCCCGCTGCTGCCGGGCGAGACGGTGGGCCTGAGCGGGGGCGGCACGGCCACGCTGTGGTCGGAGCGCGTGCGCCTCACCGGGGCGGAGGCGGTGGTCTCGTACACGGAGGGCCCGCTCGCCGGTGTCCCGGCCGTGACGCGTCACACGTACGGCGCGGGCACCGCCTGGTACCTGGCCACCCGCCCGGACCCGGCCACCCTGGCCGACCTGCTGACCCGGATCCGTACGGAGGCGGGCGTCGAGCCGGTCGCCGCCACTCCGCCCGGCGTCGAGGCCGTCCGGCGGCGCGGTCCGCACGCCGAGTACCTCTTCCTGATCGACCACAGCGGCCGGGGCGCCGGGATCCCGGTCTCCGCCGGGGCGACGGAACTGCTCACCGGCGTACGGCTCTCGGGGGCGGTCACCGTGCCGCCGGGGGGCGTGGCGGTGGTACGGGAGCCGCGCCGGAGCTGAGGCGGCCGGGGAAGCCCAAGGGTGTGCGCTGTGTCAGGGCTGCGTGGGGTGGCCGGTGTGCTGCAGGGCGAAGACCGCTTCGGTGGTGCCGCACAGGGCCCCCACCGCGTGGCGCAGCGACCGCCAGGAGGCCGGCCAGACCGCGGCCCCGATGGGTGCCGCGGGCCACCACCAGGCGCCGAGGAGTGTGAACGCGATGCTCCAGGCGAGCGCCTCGCACGCCGCGTCGCAGGCGTCGCGGGCCCCGCTCGGCGCGGCGCGGGAGGTGTCCGGAACGGCGAGGAGCAGCCCGGTCCAGTCGCTCACGATGTCGACGCCGGTCTCCGCTCGGACGTGCGCCTCGGCGGCGCGGATCCGATCGCCCGACCAGGTGGGGGAGCCGGGCCCGGCCGGCCCGGTACGCGCCCGGCACGCGTCGAGCCGGTCGGCGCGTAGCTGTCGCCCGGCGGCGCGTGCGCGAACGGCTTCCCTCCCGATCTCGTCGGGGTGTGCCCAGCGTCGTACGCGCCACGAGGTGAGGCGTCGGCCCAGCGGCATCAGCCACCAGGGCCAGGCCCCCGACGCCAGCGCGCCGATCGCGCCGGCGGCGAAGGGCATCGCGAACGCGGCCGTCACCGCCGCGACGAGTACGAGGGACGCTGCGGCGTCGGCGGACATGGGCCTGGGCCCGCCGAGTAGAGCACGCGTACGGAGAGGTCATGGAAGGCATGTACGACGTGTGAGCGCCACCTTCAGATCCGTAGCTCTATGAGGATCGGGCGCTGACGGTCATGCGGGTTGCGCTGAGGTCCTACAGGCACGCCGCCGACCGGGGGCGGTTGCAGTCGTTGCTGTACTTCGCTGCCGTACCGCAGCCGACTATCCGCTGAGAGCGTTCACGAGAGCCACGAAGACGCCCACGCCGAAGACAGCGAGGACAACGAACCCGACCACCACCAACGAGCAACACGAGGCGACCGCCACCATGACCCACGCCCGCCCCAGAGCCCGGTGATACTCGGTGTCATCGTCCCAGTTCTGATCAACCACGTTGCCCCCTCGCCGCGCACTGTACGGAGCGGTCGACGGAGCGAATCAGGTGTGGGCACCCTCGGCGCCCTCTGCGAAAATGCCGCGATGGCGAGGCTGGTCGTGGGGAGGGGAAGGCAACGCCGTGGTGCTTCGTGGGGTGCTCGCACTGATCGCGGGCAGCGCTTTCGTCGTGGTGGCCGGCGGCTACCGCGGCGTGGACGTGTGGGTGTGGGATTGGGCGGACGCAGTGTTCAGGCGGCGGACCCGGTACGGAACGCCCTGGTGGAGCCTTACCATCATGCGGATCCAATTCGCGATCGCGGGAGTCGCTTTCCTGGCGGCCGGGGCTCACACCCTGGTGCGCTGACAGCGGCGGCCGTCTCCGGCGGCCGTGTCAGCCGAACATGCAAAGGACCCCCGGCCCACCGGACCGGGGGTCTTTCCGCGGGTGGGGCCAACGGGATTTGAGCCTGTGGCCTCATCCTTATCAGGTCGATCCTTCGCCCCGGCTGTCTCTGTTCCGGAGCACAGGGCACAAGGTGGTCGCGCTATCCGTGTTCGCCGGCACCCGCCCCTATTCGCTGGTGTTGGTGTCAGGCGCTGGTGTCAGCTCGTTGCGCCTTTGACGCAGCCTCTGAACTGCAAGCCCGCCAGGCTGGGCACGCGCGCTCTCAGGGGTTCTCACTGAGGTCGTTGGCCAAGGACGCAGAACTCGTTGCCTTCGGGGTCTGCCATGACAACCCACGACTGGTCACCCTGACCAATATCAACACGCTGTGCGCCAAGTGCCTCAAGGCGAGCCACCTCGGCGTCCTGATCATCAGGCACGAAGTCGAGATGCAGTCGGCTCTTGGCCTTCTTGGGCTCATCAAGGCGGACGAACTCCAACCCCGGCCGGCGATCCGGCTCCGGGCGGATCGCGAACTCCACATCAGAGGTGTGGACCACAACCCAGCCAAGAGCCTCGGCCCACCACTGCCCCAGGGCCTCCGGATCTGCCGAGTGAACGATCACATTTTGCCATTCCAAGGTCATCAGCTGAGCCTAGGCCTGCCGGGGCTTCGAGACCAGGCGCTTGAACCGCTTGAGGGAAGCCCTGCAGCGGCTGACTGCTCGGCCTCACGAACTACCGCTCCGGCCCACCACTCTCCCCAGCTCCCATCCCGTCCGCCGTCGACCCACACACCGTGGAGCGGGCGTCCGGTGCTCGACTCTTGGCCCTGGCCCTATCCATGTGTGGGCGGGCGTCGGCGCAGCCGGGAAGCCCGCCCGGCGGAGCGGAGCCGGGTGCTTGAACCAGCAGAGAAAGTTGTCACTCAGTCGGTCGGCTGGGTCTGCTGGGGCTCGAAGTCATGTGCGCACGCTGGGAGTTCGACGCCCTGGCGGTGGGCGAGTGGTAAGAAGAGCACTCGTTGGATGGTCCTTGTGATGCGGGTGTTGGCGTGCGTCACTGAGACCGCGCAGGGCTTGGCTCGCAAGAGGGCTTGTCGCGTCTCGATGCGATCCTCGTACAGCCAGGCCCATGCTTCGCCTGACGCGCCGGAGTCGAGCCCGGGCGTGATGGTGCTGAGTGTGACTGCGATCCATCGGCCGGCCTGTGGTGCCGAGTAGGCGTCGAAGGATGCCAACAGCACGGGCGGTTGCGTCGTGGTGACGTCCTCGGTCCAGCACTCGCACCAGTAGCCGCGGGGCGTACGAGAAGGTCGGCTCCATGACGCCCGTCACACGGCGGCGACCGTGCTTCTTCTGCTCGGCGTCCCGGACGTCGTAGTCGACGAGATCATGGGCTGCGAGCCCGGGGGAGCGGCACGGATGCGCGCTCGATACATGCACATCACGGGTCCGATGCTCCGGAAGGTCGCGCAGCAGATCGGCGACGCACTCTGGGAGCCGCCCAAGGCCGACTAAGAAACCAACTGAGACGGAATGTGAGACGGACAACGTCGAAGGGCCCCACCGCGAACGGTGGGGCCCTTCGACATCGTGCCCGGTGAGGCACTGGCGGAGGATACGAGATTCGAACTCGTGAGGGGTTGCCCCCAACACGCTTTCCAAGCGTGCGCCCTAGGCCTCTAGGCGAATCCTCCGCCGCAAACAATACAAGACGTTGAGGAGTGCTCGCGAACTCGTTCCCCCCGCTCAGTTCCTGTACTCTGTGCAGAGCCCCTCACGTGGCGCTATCTGACTGAACTCCCCCAGGGCCGGAAGGCAGCAAGGGTAGGTTGGCTCTGGCGGGTGCGTGGGGGGCGCTTGCGTTTACGAGAGATGTCGGGGAAGCGGTCCTCCGGGGACGCCGGGGACGCCGGGGAAGCGATCCCCGGGACGCTCGGGGCGCCGGGGAAGCGATCCCCGGGACGCCGGGGACGCCGGGGGCGCGTTGTCGGGCGGTCCTTGTTGTCAGTGGGCGCCTATAACCTCGTATGCGTGTCGTCTCTCGCGCTGTACCGCCGCTATCGCCCGGAGTCGTTCGCCGAGGTCATCGGGCAGGAGCATGTCACCGACCCGTTGCAGCAGGCGCTGCGGAACAACCGGGTCAATCACGCGTACCTGTTCAGCGGTCCGCGCGGGTGCGGGAAGACGACCAGCGCGCGGATTCTCGCGCGGTGTCTGAACTGCGAGCAGGGGCCTACACCGACGCCTTGCGGGGAGTGCCAGTCGTGCCGCGATCTCGCACGGAACGGTCCGGGGTCCATCGACGTCATCGAGATCGACGCCGCCTCGCACGGTGGTGTCGACGATGCCCGTGACCTGCGGGAAAAGGCCTTCTTCGGGCCGGCGAGCAGTCGCTACAAGATCTACATCATCGACGAGGCCCACATGGTCACGTCGGCCGGCTTCAACGCGCTGCTGAAGGTCGTCGAGGAGCCGCCGGAGCACCTCAAGTTCATCTTCGCCACCACCGAGCCCGAGAAGGTCATCGGGACGATTCGGTCGCGTACGCATCACTATCCGTTCCGGCTCGTGCCGCCGGGGACTCTTCGGGAGTACCTGGGCGAGGTCTGTGGGCGTGAGGGCATTCCGGTCGAGGAGGGGGTGCTTCCGCTGGTCGTTCGGGCTGGTGCGGGGTCCGTGCGTGACTCCATGTCCGTCATGGATCAGCTGCTCGCGGGGGCGGGCGAGGCGGGTGTGACGTATGCCATGGCGACCTCGCTGCTCGGGTACACGGACGGGTCGCTGCTCGATTCCGTCGTCGAGGCCTTTGCCTCCGGTGACGGCGCCGCGGCCTTCGAGGTCGTTGACCGGGTCATCGAGGGGGGTAACGATCCCCGGCGGTTCGTCGCCGACCTGCTGGAGCGGCTGCGGGATCTCGTCATTCTGGCCGCCGTGCCCGATGCCGCGGAGAAGGGGCTCATCGACGCTCCGGTCGACGTGGTGGAGCGGATGCAGGCCCAGGCCGGGGTCTTCGGCGCCGCCGAGCTGAGCCGCGCCGCCGACCTCGTCAACGAGGGGCTGACGGAGATGCGCGGCGCCACCTCGCCGCGGCTCCAGCTCGAACTCATCTGCGCGCGCGTGATGTTGCCCGCCGCGTACGGGGACGAGCGGTCCGTCATGGCCCGGCTGGACCGTATCGAACGCGGCGTGAACTTCTCCGGTGGCGGGGGCGGCCCTGTCATGGGGTACGTGCCCGGGCCCGAGGTGCATGGTGCGGCGCCCATGCCCACAGGCCAGGCGGTTCCTCCGGGGAACGGGCCCGCGGCGGCTCGCGCGGCGGTGCGGGGGGCTGGACCTGGGGGAGGCGGTTCGGGCATCGGGGTCCCGCAGGAAGCGGGAGCGGCTCCCGAGCCGGCCGTGCCTGCGGCTCCTGCGGCCGGTGCGCCCCCTGCTGCCCCGGTGGCCCCTCCCGTGGCCGAGCAGCCGCAGGCTCCGGCCGCTTCGCCCCCAGCCGGCTCTCCGGCGGGGGCCGCGCCCGGTGCCTGGCCCACCGCCACGGCCGCGGGCAGCGGCCGACGTCCCGGAGGCTGGCCGACGGCGGCCCCCGCAGGTGCGGGGCAGCCTCCGGCACCATCGGCTCCCGCTCAGGCGCCCACGCACGCTGCCGCTCCTGCCGCGGCCGCACCCGCCCCTGCCGCGGCTCCGGCCCCCGGCGGCCCCGACCCCCGCATGCTCTGGCCGAACATCTTGGAGGCGGTGAAGAACCGTCGCCGCTTCACCTGGATCCTGCTCAGCCAGAACGCGCAGGTGACCGGCTTCGACGGTACGACCCTGCAGATCGGCTTCGTCAACGCGGGCGCGCGGGACAACTTCGCGAGCAGCGGCAGCGAGGAGGTCCTGCGGCAGGCGCTGTCCGAGCAGTTCAACGTCCAGTGGAAGATCGAGGCGATCGTCGACGCCTCGGGCGGTTCGGGCGGCCCGGGCGGCACCGCGCCGCCGGCTCCTGCAGGCTCCGGGTTCGGCGGCGGCGGTGGTTACGGCGGCGGTGGTTACGGCGCGGCCCCGGCCGCCCCGCGCCCAGCGCCCCAGCAGCCGCCGGCCCCGGCGCCGCGCCCCGCGGCTCCCCAGGGCGGCCCGTCCGCGAGCCACGCTCCGGCCGCGGCCGCCCCGGCACCGACCCCTCCTCCGGCCCCCGAACCGCCTCCGGTAGCCCCCGAGGACGACATCCCCGAGGACGACGACCCCGACCTCGACGAGTCCGCCCTCTCGGGCCACGACCTGATCGTCCGCGAGCTGGGCGCGACGGTGGTGGAGGAGTTCTCCAACGAGTGACCCCGTTTTCGGAGGATCCCACCAACGCCCAGCACCCCCCGCTTCGGAAGCCCCCACAAAGGCATCCGTCCCCGGCGGTTAGGCTGACCCCGTGAAGGTCCTTGTCATCGGTAGCGGCGCCCGCGAACACGCCCTGTGCCGTTCCCTGTCCCTCGACCCCGACGTCACCGCCCTGCACTGCGCGCCCGGGAACGCAGGCATCGCGGAGGTGGCCGAGCTGCACGCGGTCGACGCCCTCGACGGCGCCGCCGTGGCCGCGCTGGCTGCCGAGCTCGGCGCCGAGCTGGTGATCGTGGGCCCGGAGGCCCCGCTCGTCGCGGGGGTCGCCGACGCCGTGCGCGAGGCGGGCATCCCCTGCTTCGGCCCCTCGAAGGAGGCCGCGCAGCTGGAGGGCTCCAAGGCCTTCGCCAAGGACGTGATGGCGAGTGCTGCGGTCCCGACGGCACGTTCGTACGTCTGCACGACGCCCGAGGAGGTCGAGGAGGCGCTCGACGCCTTCGGAGCCCCGTACGTCGTGAAGGACGACGGCCTGGCGGCCGGCAAGGGCGTCGTCGTGACCGACGACCTCGAGAAGGCCCGCGCGCACGCCGACGCCTGCGACCGGGTGGTCATCGAGGAGTTCCTCGACGGCCCCGAGGTCTCCCTCTTCGCGATCACGGACGGCGAGACCGTCGTCCCGCTGAAGCCCGCCCAGGACTTCAAGCGCGCGCTGGATGGCGACGAGGGCCCGAACACCGGCGGCATGGGCGCGTACTCGCCCCTCCCGTGGGCGGACCCGAAGCTCGTCGAGGAGGTCGTGGAGACCGTCCTCCAGCCGACCGTCGACGAACTACGCCGCCGCGGCACACCGTTTTCCGGTCTTCTCTACGCGGGTCTGGCGATCACCAGCCGTGGCGTACGGGTCATCGAGTTCAACGCCCGCTTCGGCGACCCGGAGACCCAGGTCGTCCTCGCCCGGCTGAAGACCCCGCTCGCGGGCGTGCTGCTGGCCTCGGCGAACGGCACCCTCGCCGACCTGGCGCCGCTGCGCTGGAGCGACGACGCCGCCGTCACGGTGGTCGTGGCCTCGCACAACTACCCGGACACCCCGCGCACGGGCGACCCGATCTCCGGGCTCGACGAGGTGGCGGCCCAGGACGCCCCGTACGCGTACGTCCTGCACGCCGGGACCAAGCGTGATGGCGACGCGGTGGTGAGCGCGGGCGGCCGTGTGCTCTCCGTCACAGCGACCGGCACCGACCTCACCGAGGCCCGCGCCCGCGCGTACGCGGCGGTGGCCCGCATCGGTCTCGACGGTTCGCAGCACCGCACGGACATCGCGGCGAAGGCGGCGGCAGGGGTGTAACCCCAGTCGCAGTCCAGTCGCACCCGCTCATCCCGCAGAGGCGCCCTCGCCGCTCGGCAAGCTCCCGGACCCCGGATTCCGCACGGAATCCGGGGCCTCTTGCTGCCCGGGCTTCTGCCTGGATCTCTGTACGTCTGCCCGCTTGGATTTCTGTACGGAATCGGGGCCTGATCGTTGCTGACCGTCATCCACCTTTCCCCAAAGCCATTCCATCGAGTGACCGATGCCCCATCCGGCTGACGGGGGCCGAGGCCCCAACTAGGGTGCGGCGAAAGCGTTCCGGCACTTGGCCCACCGGCATTGCGATGTCAGTGATGGGTGCCACAGTGGGGGAGTGAGCAACGCCAGGGCATCCGTCGGTGCGGGCTGCGAGACAGCCGGTGCGGGGCGGACAGTAGGGGGTGACGTCAGGTCGTGACCGGTATGGGTGTGGAGGTGGGCGCGCAGGCCGCGCGTTCCCGGGCTCTCGCCGTGCTGCGCATCCGCAGCAGGGCGCTGGCCGTCGCCCTGCTGCCCGCGGCCGTCGCCGTCGTGCTGCTCGTCGGAGGCTCCACGGGCCACATCACCGGCGGGCACTGGGGGACCACGCGCTGGATCGTGACGGTCCTCGCCGCACTCGTTCTCCTCGCGGCCGCGGGCATAGCGCTCGTCGTCGCCCGCGCCCGGCCCGCGGTGAGCCCCACGGTCCCGATCACCGAGGAATCGGCCCCCGACCTCTACCGCATGGTCCGCGACCTGGCAGACCGCCTCGACGTGCCGGCCCCCTCGGCGATAGCGCTCACTCCCGACTGCGACAGCTGGCTGGAGGACCGCACCCACCCGGCGCACGGGCCGCCCCCGCCCGAGGCCAGGGACGAGATAGAGGGAGTACGAGGCATACGTGGAGCACGGGGCGTACGGGGACTGTCGACGCAGCCCCGCCGCGCCCCCTCCGCCCCCGTCCTCGTCATCGGCTCCCCCTTCCTGTGGTGGATGCGGGTCGGGGAACTGCGCGCGGTCCTCGCCCCGGTCGTCGCCGGTACGGGCCCGTCGGCGCACCCCGACATAGCTGCGGCCCGTCGCTTTGTACGAGGCCTGGACGCGGCCGTGGCCGTGACGTCGGCGCCCGCCCGCGGCCCGCTCTCCCGCACGGTGCTCGGCGGCGTCGGCTGGGTGACCCGCCTGCTGCTGCGCAGCTGCCGGGGTCACGCGGCCGAGATGGAACGCGGTGTGGCGGCCGCCGCTGCCGAGCGTGCACAGGCTGTGGATTACGGCCTGCGGATCGTCGCGCAGGAGCAGGTGGGTCTGGCGTACGCGGGCTGGGACCGGCTCCTGACCCGGGTCGCGCTGCCCGCCTGGCGGATGGGCCGCTGGCCGTCCCGGCTGGACGCGGGCGTCGTCGCGGCCCTCACCGAGCTGTCCCGCCGTGACCGCCTGGCCGAGGGGTTCGCCTCCCGCCTCGGCGAGCGCCCCGCCTGCGACCTGCTCGAAGAGCCCGGCACGGTGGACGAGGCGGCCTCGCTCCTCGCCGCCCGCCTCTTCCACGGTGGCCCCGCCGAGCCCGGGCCCGACTGGGCGCCGGTCAACTGGCAGGACTACCCGGAGGAGGTCGTCGACCGCAAATGGCGCACCGACGCGGCCCGCCTCCACCGGGTCCTGGACGCGCTCGGCGTGCGGCACTCCACCGACCCGGCGGCACGTGACTCGGACGGACCGACGCTGGCGCGGGTGATGGACCACCTGTCCGCCCGGCCGGAGGACCCGGACTCGGCTGCCCTCGCCGCTCCGCGCGGGGACGCGTACGCGGAGATGGGGATGACCGCGGACGAGGACGACGTGGACCTCGGCCTCGGGAACGAGCGGTCTGCTTCGCTGGCGGCCGGGCTCAGCGCGGAGCTGGCCCGCGAGGAGGCGTCGGCGCCGGCGCCCGCCCCCGTCGGGGGCACGGAGCCGCAGGACCCCGACCGGGCCCTCTGGGACGACGGGATGCTCCCTCTTTTCCCCCTCCAGCCACCCCGCACGGGCCGGGAGCTACTGGCCGACCACGTCACCGCGATGGTGTGCTGCGCCGCGATGGACACCGCCGGGGCCGCGCCGGGCCTCGACTGGCTCGACGGGCCCTCCCTCCTCGTCGACGGCGAACGCGCCGCCGACCTGGGCCCCCGCGTCTTCACCCTCGTGGAGACCGGCGACCCCGCCCCTCTCCGCGACTGGCTCCGCCACCTCGGCGTCCGCCCGGAAAAGCCGGTCCGCCTGGTCTGAGCGCGCCCGGGAGTTTTTCGCCCCCTCCGCCCCTACCCGTTCCGTACCCGGGGGCTCCGCCCACAGACCCCCTTATCGGCCAGACCCCCGTATCGGCCAGACCCCCGTATCGGCCTTGACGGCACCGACCCACCCACCGGCGGAAAGTCGGAACCACCCACCGGCGGAATGACAGAGCCGCCCACCGGCGCAAACCCGCCCCACCCACCAGCAGAAAGGCGGAGTCACACGTTCCACTCGCATCAATTCGCGACGAACGGTGACGGAGTGCGTGCGTTATGTGATGTGCTGGGACCGATCGCGCGCACGGCAAGGGCTTACAAGGACAACGGGGGCAAGAGGGAGGGGAGCAGGCATGGGGTCGGAGCAGATTCGCCGCTGGGAGTCGGGCGCACTCGCGCACGCCGTGACGGACCCCTTCGGCCAGGGCCCCGTCCCCTGGCTCCGCGGCGACGAGCACTACTTCGACGACACCGGCCATGTCGTCCCCTGGTACATCGACCACCTCGACCCCACCCAGGGGAGCACCACCCTCGTACGGGACGACCGCGACGACCGCGGCACCAGGGCCACGTTGGCCAAGCGAGCCATCCCCCACCCCCGAGCCGGAGGCCCCCGCTCCGCCGACGACGTCCACCGCCAGATCAAGGGCTTCACCTCCACCGGCGCGGCCGCCCCCGGCGAGGCCATCGACTTCCACATCACCGTCGACCCGCCCCAGGAATTCAGCGTCGACATCTACCGGATCGGCCACTACGGCGGCGACGGCGCCAGCAAGATCACCACCAGCCCCCGCCTCTCCGGCATCGTCCAGCCCCCACCCCTCACCGCCGACCGAACCGTCTCCTGCCACCACTGGTGGCTCTCCTGGCGCCTCCAGATCCCCACCTACTGGAGCATCGGCGCGTACGTCGCCGTCCTCACCACCGCCGACGGCTACCGCTCCCACGTCCCGTTCACCATCCGCGACAACCACCCCGCCGACCTGCTCCTCCTGCTCCCGGACATCACGTGGCAGGCGTACAACCTGTACCCGGAGGACGGCCACACCGGCGCCAGCCTGTACCACGCGTGGGACGAGGACGGCCGCCTGCTCGGCGAGGCGGACGCCGCGACGACGGTCTCCTTCGACCGGCCGTACGCGGGCGCGGGCCTCCCGCTTCACGTGGGTCACGCCTACGACTTCATCCGCTGGGCCGAGCGCTACGGCTACGACCTCGCCTACGCCGACGCCCGCGACCTGCACGCCGGCCGCGTCGACCCAACCCGCTACCGCGGCCTCGTCTTCCCGGGCCACGACGAGTACTGGTCGCCGCAGATGCGCCGCACCACGGAACTCGCCCGCGAGAACGGCACATCGCTCGTCTTCCTCTCCGCCAACACCATGTACTGGCAGGTGGAGTTGGGCCCGTCCCCGTCCGGCGTCGCCGACCGCCTGCTGACCTGCCGCAAACGCAAGGGCCCCGGGAAACCCGCTCTGTGGCGTGAAATCGACCGCCCCGAGCAGCAACTCATCGGCATTCAGTACGCGGGACGCGTCCCCGAACCCCACCCCCTCGTGGTCCGCAACGCCGACCACTGGCTGTGGGAGGCGACCGACGCGCACGAGGGCGACGAGCTGGAGGGCATGGTCGCGGGAGAGGCCGACCGCTATTTCCCGCGCACGCCGCTTCCCGAGCACCAGGGCCGCATCCTGCTCGCCCATTCCCCGTACCGGGACAGCGAGGGCACTATGCGCCACCAGGAGACGTCCCTCTACCGAGCGCCGTCCGGCGCGCTGGTCTTCGCATCCGGAACGTTCGCCTGGTCCCCGGCACTCGACCGCCCCGGCCACGTCGACACCCGTGTCCAGCGGGCCACAGCCAACCTCCTCGACCGCATCTGCAAACGCGACTGACCGAGCACCGCACGAAGGGCGTCCCGAACGTCACCGCACACCCCCTGGCCAAAGCCGCTCCCCGCATACGGGAGAATCGAGCCAATTGGCCCACCCGTCGCCCACCGCCACCCTATTCGGGCCCTACGGGCGCCCCTTTTCTTCAACCACGGGGAGGAACCGTGTCCGGATTCGTTGAAAAGCCCGAGCCCCTGGAGGTTCCGGGTCTGGTGCATCTGCACACCGGCAAGGTGCGCGACCTGTACCAGAACGAGGCGGGCGACCTCGTGATGGTCGCCAGTGACCGCATCTCCGCCTTCGACTGGGTGCTCCCCACCGAGATCCCCGACAAGGGCCGCACGCTCACCCAGCTCTCCCTGTGGTGGTTCGACAAGCTCGCCGACCTGGTCCCCAACCACGTCCTGAGCACCGAACTCCCACCGGGCGCCCCCGACGACTGGGCCGGCCGCACCCTCATCTGCAAGTCCCTGCGGATGGTCCCGGTCGAGTGCGTCGCGCGCGGCTACCTCACCGGCTCCGGCCTGGTCGAGTACAACCAGTCCCGCACCGTCTGCGGCCTCGCCCTCCCCGAGGGCCTCGTCGACGGCTCGGAACTCCCCGCGCCGATCTTCACTCCCGCCACCAAGGCCGCCGTGGGCGAGCACGACGAGAACGTGTCGTACGAGGAGGTCGCCCGCCAGGTCGGCGCCGAGACCGCGGCCCAGGTGCGCCAGACGACCCTCGCCGTCTACAGCCGCGCCCGCGACATCGCGCGCGACCGGGGGATCATCCTCGCGGACACCAAGTTCGAATTCGGCTACGAGGGCGAGACGCTCGTCCTCGCCGACGAGGTACTGACCCCGGACTCCTCCCGCTTCTGGCCAGCCGACCAGTGGGAGCCGGGCCACCCCCAGCCGTCCTTCGACAAGCAGTACGTCCGGGACTGGCTGACCTCCCCGGAGTCCGGCTGGGACCGCAAGAGCGAGCAGCCGCCGCCCGCGCTGCCCGCGCACGTCGTGGAGGCCACCCGCGCCAAGTACATCGAGGCGTACGAGCGCCTGACGGGCACGAGCTGGTCGTAACCCCGACCGGGCCCGGCGACCAGCCGGGCCCGAAGCCCACGTGGGATCCCCAGGCCCACGTGGGATCCCCAGGCCCACGCGGGATCCCCAAGCCCACGAAGGGGCCCCGAACACACGAAAAAGCCCCCGACCTGAGGCCGGGGGCTTCTTCTTCGGAGCGGACGACGAGGCTCGAACTCGCGACCTCAACCTTGGCAAGGTTGCGCTCTACCAACTGAGCTACGTCCGCACTGCGCCGTGGCGCGAGAGCAACTATACCCAACCTCGCTCACGCGCGAGACGCACCGCCGCGTGACGGTTCTCCGCCCCGAGTTTGGACGCGGCCGACGACAGATAGTTCCGTACGGTCCCCTGGGACAGCGCGGCCCGCTCGGCGATCTCCGTGACGGGTGCCCCGTCGGCGGCGAATTCGAGCACCTCGGCCTCGCGCGCCGTGAGCGGCGAGTCCCCGGCGGAGATCGCGTCGGCGGCCAACTCCGGGTCCACATAACGGTTTCCCGCATGCACCGTACGAATGATCTCCGCGAGCCGCTGTGCGCTCACCGTCTTCGGGACGAACCCGCGCACACCTGCCGCAAGCGCCCGCTTCAGATGCCCCGGCCGCCCATGACTCGTCACGATCAGTACCTGACAGTCCGGCAGTTCGGCCCGCAGCGATGTGGCTACCCTCACACCGTCCGCCCCCGGCATCTGCAGATCCAGGACGGCGACATCGGGCTCGTGCGCCCGCGCCATCGCCAGCGCCTCGGGCCCGGTCGCCGCCTCGGCCACCACGACCAGGTCGTCCTCCAGGGCGAGCAGCGCGGCGAGCGCCCCCCGGATCAGATGCTCGTCGTCGGCGAGCAGCAGACGCACGGGTGGGGCGGAAGGGGCGTCCGGTGCGGACGTGATGGGGGAGTCGGACGGTACGGATGTCATGGGGTGACCTCGCTCACTGGATGCGCACCGGGCGGCGGAAGCAGCCCCGCTTCCAAAACCGGATCCTCGACCGAAACCGGATCCTCGACCGAAACCGAACCCGAACCCGAACCCGAACCCAACCCTGAACCTGCGCCTGTGCCAGGACCCGAATTCGACCCTGTCCCCGAACCCGAACCCGAACCCGAACCTGCCTCAGTCCCCGAATCCGACCCTGAACCTGACCCCGAACCCGAATCCGCCCCCGGCAGCACCCGCATCGGCAGCGGTACCTCCGCCGTCAAGCGGAACAGACCCTCCCCGGCAGGCCCGGCCCGCAGCACCCCCTCCACCTCCGTGAGCCGCTCCCGCAGCCCCGCGAGCCCGGACCCCCTCCCCGGCTCGAAGTCGGACCCCGAGCCGGGCGCCCCGTCGTTCTCGACGGTGAGAGTCACCCGGCCCTCCGCCACCCGCAAGGACACCGCACACCTCCCCGCGTCCCCGTGCCTCAGCACGTTCGTCGTCGCCTCCCGTACGACCCAGCCGAGCGCCGACTGGACCTGGGTGGGCAGCCCGGTCGCCGAGCCGGTGACCTCGCAGTCGATACCGGCGGCCGTCAACACGCTCTGGGCGCCCGCGAGTTCGCTGCCGAGGTCGGCCTCGCGGTAGCCGCGTACGACCTCGCGCACCTCCCGCTGCGACTCCCGCGCTATCCGCTGAACCTCGGTCATCTGGTCCACGGCTTCCGGCCGCCCGCGCCGGGCCAGTTGCACGGCGAGCTCGCTCTTGAGGGCGATCACCGCCAGATTGCGGCCCATCACGTCGTGCAGATCGCGCCCGAAGCGCAGCCGTTCCTCGGCGACGGCGAGGCGGGCGCGGGTCTCGCGGGCCTCGTCGAGTTCGTAGACGGCGTTGAGTAGCCAGACCGAGAAGGCCGCGGTGAAGGTGAGGAACCCGGCGGCCAACATGACGACACCGGCTGTGATCAGCGCGGAGGGACCCGGGAAGCCCAGCGGAAACGACACCGCTCCGGCACCCGCGGCCGCACCGACCACCGCGTGCGTCATCCTTCGAACATTGCGCGTTCCGAGTGCGAGTGTGCCCGTGCCGAACGCTATGACGCCGACGAACAGCGAGGCGGCCAGGCGGACCTCGGCATCGCTCGCCGGACGCCATTCGGTGCCCGAGAGGACGACCGCCACGACGGCGATCACAGCTGTGCCCACGGCCAGCGCGATCAGCATGCGCCCGGGCTGCTCCCGGGTGCCGCGCGCCCAGTCCAGCGCCTGCGAGGCGGTCACCGCGCAGAGCACGGCGTGTCCGCACACCAGCAGGAACAGCGTCCAGGAGAAGGTCTGCGACACGTTCCCGAAAACAGGCAGTCCGATCGACACGACCTCGATCACGAAGAAGAAGTGGAACGACCACCGCGTGTACGTCTCGACCTTCGCCGGCGTGCTCTTGCCCCGCCACCAGCCACCCGGCTTGCTCATGCCCACCCCCGCCACCAGCCACCCGGCCTGCTCATGCCCACCCCCGCATCCGTGGTCACCGCCGCGGCTCCCAGCGGAACCTCCGCCGTACAGCAAACACCGCGAGCACGATCCAGGCCACTGCCGTCGCGAGGGCACCGAAGGCGTCGTGCGCGGAGAGGCCGCCGGTCCAGCCGCCGCGTATCAGGGTGATCACCGGGGTGAGGGGCAGCAGTTCGCAGGCCGAGGCCAGTCCGTCGGGCATCACCTCAAGGGGGATGAACGTTCCAGAGCCGAGCAGGGAGAGCAGCATCAGGGGCATGGCGGCGACCTGGGCGCCCTCCACGCTCTTGCTGAAGTTCGCGGTGACCGCGGCGAGCAGGGGCCACATCGCCAGGCCCAACAGCAGCCCCAGGATGGCGAAGTGGGGAGCTTGGGGCGCCCCGACGTCCAGGAGTGCGGCGCAGGCGACCGTCAGGACCAGGCACTGCACCAGGCCGATCGCGACCGATGGCAGCGCCGCGCCTGCGAGGATCTCGGCGTCCCGCAGCTCCCCGGTGCGCAGCCGCTTCAGGACGAGTTCCTCACGGCGCGCCGCGTACACGCTCACCAGCGAGCTGTAGACCGCGACGAGGAGTGAGAAGCCGACGGAGGACGGCAGGATGACCGAGCCGACCGAGAGCCCGGTGCCCTTCAGGTCCATCTGGTCGACCGTCGAGCGAAGGCTGAACGGCAAGGTGAGCGGCACGAACACGGCGGCGGCGAGCGTCGCCTTCGTGCGCCCAAGCAGGGTCAGTTCGGCGCGTGCCAGGGCGGCCATCCGCCCCGCGGTCGTGGTCGTACCCCTACTCGTACTCGTACCCACGCCTGTCGTGACTGTCGTTCCGCTCATGCCGCCGTCTCCCTCTTCTGTACCCCCGCGCCGTGCGCCGCCGCCTCCCGGGCTATCCGCAGGAACGCCTCCTCCAGCGAGGCCGACCGCACATCGAGCCCCCGCAGCTCGACCCGCGCCCGCTCGGCCCACAGCAGCAGAGCGGTGGCTGTCCGCTGCAGCTCACCGGTGCGCAGCTTGATGACGCGGCCCGCCGTCTCGTGGTCCACCACGCCGAGTTCGGCGAGCGGTGGCAGGTCTCCGAGGAAGTAGCCGTCGGGCAGTTCGAAGGAGATCCGGGACGGCTGGGAGGCGGTCACCTCGGCGGGGGTGCCGGAGGCCGCGATGTGCCCTTCGTGAAGGATCGCGAGCCGGTCCGCCAGCTCTTCCGCCTCTTCCAGGTAGTGGGTGGTCAGCAGCACCGTCGTACCCCCGTCGCGCAGCTCGCGCACCAACTCCCAGGTGCTCCGGCGTCCTTCGGCGTCGAGTCCGGTCGTCGGTTCGTCGAGGAAGAGGACCTCGGGGCGGCCGAGCAGCGCGAGCGCCAGGTCCAGGCGCCGCTTCTCGCCCCCGGACAACTGCTTCACGCGTACCCCGGACCGTCGCGCGAGGCCGACCAGGTCCAGGGCTTCTGCCGTGGGGCGCGCCCCGCTCGTGCAGCCCGCCCACATCCGTACGGTCTCCGCGACGGTCAGCTCGGAGGGGAAGCCGCCCTCCTGAAGCATCACGCCGATCCGGGGCCGCACGGCCGCCCGCTCCGCGTAGGGATCGCGCCCCAGGACCCGCACCTGTCCGCCGGCCGGGGGCGCGAGGCCCTCAAGGAGCTCGACCGTGCTGGTCTTGCCTGCTCCGTTCGTGCCCAGCAGGGCGAAGAGCTCACCGCGGCCCACGGAGAAGGTGACTCCACGGACCGCCTCGAAATCTCCCCCGTACACACGCCGCAGATCAGTGACCTCAATCACGCCATCGTGCTCGTTCGTGTTCATGAAATCAGCGTCCCCCCGGACGGGACCCGGCAGCAGTGCGCGGTGTCATCACTCCGCATGACAAATGTCAGATGGGGGGAGGCGTACCGAGATCGGAGGGAGGCGTACGGAGATGGGCGAGAGGCGTACGGAGATCGGGGGAAGACGTACGCAGATGGACGGAAGACGTACGGAGATCAGCAGAGGAGGTATCGAGAAGGGCACAGCAAAAAGCCCCAGTCACCGACTGGGGCCTTCATGCTGGAGCGGACGACGAGGCTCGAACTCGCGACCTCAACCTTGGCAAGGTTGCGCTCTACCAACTGAGCTACGTCCGCATTGCCTCCGACCGGCTCTCACCGATCGGCGCGAGCACCAGCCTACCTGATCCACAACAGTGGTCGGTAAGAGATGCAGAGCGGGTGACAGGAATTGCACACTGCGCCTTCCCCCTGGAAGGGGGATGTTCTGCTACTGAACTACACCCGCGTGACTCCGTGAGCTCCGGCTTTTTCGGCCTTGCCCCTCGGCGTGCTCCAGACTCTAGCTGATCAGCGGGGGGTCAGCGCAAGTCGGTTGTTCCCAGGGCCCGATGAGGGGTCCTCGCGGGCGTCCCCGGAGGACCCGGGGGCTCAGTGCGCCTCGGCGAACGCTTCGTACACCTTCTTGGGGATGCGGCCGCGCGGCGGCACGTCCATCTTGTTGGAGCGGGCCCAGGCGCGGACGGCGGCCGGGTCGGGGGTCAGCGCGGTGTGCGTGTACGCCTTCCCGGACTTCGACTGCTTGCGGCCGGCCTCGACGTAGGGCGCGAGCGCCTTACGCAGTTTCTTGGCATTGGCTGGATTGAGGTCGATCTCGTACGACTTGCCGTCCAGTCCGAAGGCGATCGTCTCCGCCGCTTCTGAGCCGTCGATGTCGTCAAAGAGAGTGACCACGACACGCTGCGCCACGAATATCGGTCCCTTCGTGCGACACCTCTGCGATCAAGTCATGACGTGCGCAGACGTCACGGAGTTGTCGGGGAGATGTCGACTGTCCGGCTGTTATTGGGCAAAGTATCGGCTATTGCCAATTCCTTTGTACAGTGCCCGGCAATGCATTGTGAAGCCCGACTAAAACCTTCCGCGTGTCCGAAGGCAATGGGGTGCTGCCGCTCTTCTGCGGTTTTTCCCAGGATTTTCCGTACAGACCCCCGCGTCGATGCGGGATCGTGATCGGGCTCACGTAGGATTCTACGAATCTACGCGAGTAGAAATTTTGTGCAGGTAGTCTGAAGGGACCTGCTCAGCACCACACACCGGGAGTGCCAGTGGCACGCGTCGTAGTCGACGTCATGCTCAAGCCGGAGATCCTCGACCCCCAGGGCCAGGCGGTGCAGCGTGCACTGCCGCGCCTCGGTTTCGAAGGTGTCTCCGACGTACGTCAGGGAAAGCGATTCGAACTGGAAGTGGACGGACCGGTGGACGACGCCGCGCTCGCCCGCATCCATGAACTTGCGGAATCCTTCCTCGCCAACACCGTGATCGAGGACTTCACCGTCAAGGTCGAGGAAGTCGCGGAGGCAGGAAAGTGACCGCTCGTATTGGAGTCGTCACCTTTCCCGGCAGCCTCGACGACCGCGACACGCAGCGCGCGATCGGGCTCGCCGGTGCCGAACCCGTCGCTCTCTGGCACAAGGACAAGGACCTCAAGCAGGTCGACGCGGTGGTGCTCCCCGGCGGTTTCTCGTACGGCGACTATCTCCGTGCCGGTGCCATCTCGCGCTTCTCGCCCGTGATGGAGACCGTCATCGAGCAGGCGAAGTCCGGAATGCCGGTCCTAGGTATCTGCAACGGCTTCCAGATCCTCACCGAGGCGCACCTCCTCCCCGGCGCGATGCTCGGCAACAACCACCTCCACTTCATCTGCCGCGACCAGAAGCTGCGGGTGGAGAACGCGGAGACGTCCTGGACGACCGACTACGAGTCGGGCCAGGAGATCCACATCCCGCTGAAGAACATGGACGGGCGGTACGTCGCCGACGAGCACACCCTCGACATGCTGGAGGCGGAGGGCCGGGTCGCCTTCCGCTACCTCGACTTCAACCCCAACGGCTCCCTCCGGGACATCGCGGGCATCACCAACGAGGCCGGGAACGTGGTCGGTCTCATGCCGCACCCCGAGCACGCCGTCGAGCCCCTCGTCGGGACCGGCCGCACCGACGGCCTCCCCTTCTTCACCTCGATCCTCAAGAAGCTGGTCAACGCATGAGCCGCACGCCTCTGGACACGGTCGAGCACGCGGCCGCGACCCCCGACGTCGAGCTGCCCTGGGCCGAACTCGGTCTGAAGAAGGACGAGTACGAGCGGGTCGTGGAGATCCTCGGCCGCCGGCCCACCGGTGCCGAGCTCGCGATGTACTCCGTCATGTGGTCCGAGCACTGCAGTTACAAGTCCTCGAAGGTGCACCTGCGCCAGTTCGGCGAGAAGGCCCCGCAGTCCGACGCCCTCCTCGTCGGCATCGGTGAGAACGCCGGTGTCGTCGACGTCGGCCAGGGCTACGCCGTCACCTTCAAGGTCGAGTCGCACAACCACCCGTCGTACGTCGAGCCCTACCAGGGCGCGGCCACCGGCGTCGGCGGCATCGTGCGCGACATCATCGCGATGGGCGCGCGCCCGGTCGCCGTCGTCGACCCGCTGCGGTTCGGTGCGGCGGACCACCCGGACACCAAGCGCGTCCTGCCCGGCGTCGTCGCCGGCATCGGCGGCTACGGCAACTGCCTGGGCCTGCCCAACATCGGCGGCGAGGTCGTCTTCGACGCCTGCTACCAGGGCAACCCGCTCGTCAATGCCGGTGCCATCGGCGTCATGCGGCACGAGGACATCCACCTCGCGAAGGCGTCCGGCGCGGGCAACCAGATCATCCTGTACGGCGCCCGGACCGGTGGAGACGGCATCGGCGGCGCGTCGATCCTGGCCTCGGAGACCTTCGACGACGCGAAGCCGTCCAAGCGTCCCGCCGTCCAGGTCGGCGACCCCTTCCAGGAGAAGCTCCTCATCGAGTGCACCCTGGAGGCCTTCAAGGAGAAGCTGGTCGTCGGCATCCAGGACCTCGGCGCGGCCGGTCTGTCCTGTGCCACCTCCGAGCTCGCCTCCAACGGCTCCGGCGGCATGCGCGTCACCCTGGACGACGTACCGCTGCGCGACTCCACGCTCTCGCCCGAGGAAATCCTCATGAGCGAGTCGCAGGAGCGCATGTGCGCGGTCGTCGAGCCGAAGAAGGTCGACCGGTTCCTGGAGATCTGCGCGAAGTGGGACGTCATCGCCACCGTCATCGGTGAGGTGACCGACGGCGACCGCCTCGAGATCTTCTGGCACGGCGGCAAGATCGTCGACGTCGACCCGCGCACGGTAGCGCACGAAGGCCCGGTCTACGAGCGTCCGTACGCCCGTCCGCAGTGGCAGGACGCCCTTCAGGCGGACGACGCCAACAAGCTCCCGCGACCGGCCGACAGCAAGGAACTGAGGGACCAGGTCCTCAAGCTGGTCTCGTCTCCCAATCAGGCCTCGAAGTCCTGGATCACCTCCCAGTACGACCACTTCGTGCAGGGCAACACGGTGCTGGCCCAGCCCGAGGACTCGGGCATGATCCGCATCGACGAGGAGACCGGACTCGGCGTCGCCATCGCCACGGACGGCAATGGCCGCTACGCCAAGCTCGACCCGTACGCGGGTGCGCAGCTCGCGCTCGCCGAGGCGTACCGCAACGTGGCGACGACCGGTGCCAAGCCGCTCGCCGTCTCCGACTGCCTGAACTTCGGCTCGCCCGAGGACCCGGCCGTCATGTGGCAGTTCGCCGAGGCCATCCGCGGTCTCGCCGACGCCTGCCAGCAGCTGGGCACCCCGGTGACCGGCGGCAACGTCTCGCTCTACAACCAGACGGGCGAGGTCGCCATCCACCCGACCCCGGTCGTGGCCGTGCTGGGCGTCATCGACGACGTCGCCCGTCGCACGCCCGTCGCCTTCCAGGAGGAAGGGCAGCTGCTCTACCTCCTCGGCGACACCCGCGAGGAGTTCGGCGGTTCGGCCTGGTCGCAGGTCGTCCACGACCACCTCGGCGGCCTGCCGCCGCAGGTCGACCTGGAGCGCGAGCGGCTGCTCGCGGAGATTCTCATCTCGGCCTCGCGCGACGGCATGATCGACTCCGCGCACGACCTGTCCGACGGCGGTCTGATCCAGGCCGTGGTCGAGTCGGCGCTGCTCGGCGGCACGGGCGCGCGGCTGATCGTCCCCGACGGCCTCGACGCCTTCACCTTCCTCTTCTCGGAGTCGGCGGGCCGCGCGGTCGTCGCCGTCCCGCGTTCGGAGGAGCTCCGCTTCAACGACATGTGCGGTGCGCGGGGTCTGCCCGTCACCCGCATCGGTGTCGTGGACGGTGACACGGTCGACGTCCAGGGCGAGTTCGCCCTCTCGCTGGACGAGCTCCGGACGGCGCACGAGGGCACGATCCCGGCGCTGCTCGCGTAGTACTCGGCAGTCGCACGACGATGAAGGCCCCGCCCGGTGAACGGGCGGGGCCTTCATCATGTGTGCGTCGGGCCCGGACCCGGCCGTTGGACCGGCGCCTGGCTGTCACACCGGGATCCGATGGTCAGGCCGGGACGGGCTCCGGCTGCCGCACGGGCTGCTCGGTGTCCTCCGGCCGCCCGGGCCTGGGCAGCCGCACCGCCAGGATGGCGGCGAGCGTCATCAGCGCGGCGCCGCTCCAGAACACCACGTCCGTCGCGGAGACGAAGGCGCGCACACCCTCGGCGTGGGCGGTTCCGGTCAGCCGGGCGAGGGCGCTGACGTCGCCGCCGGGTCCGTCGGCGGCGTACAGCCGGGCCAGGACCGTACCGAAGACGGAGGCGCCGAGCGCGCCGCCGAGGGTCTGGAAGAACCGGATGCCGGTGGTGGCGACGCCGAGTTGGTGGCGCGGGGCGGCGAACTGCACGAGCAGGATCAGCTGGCCCATGAGCTGCCCCAGTCCGAGGCCCATCAGCAGGAGCGCGGCGCGGACCAGCCACAGGGAGCTGGCGGGACCGGTCGTGATGGCGAGGACGGCGAAGGCGAGGGCGGTGGTGGCCGTGCCGCTGAGGGTGAAGGTCCGCGCCGACCAGCCGCGGGCGGTGAGCCTGCCGGAGAGCAGACCCGCCGTCGACATCCCGATCGCCATGAAGATCAGGTAGAGGCCGGCCGAGGAGCTGGCGACACCGCGGGCGATCTGCAGATAGACGAGTACGTAGTAGATGGCGCACATCATGGCGGCGCCCACGATGGCCTGGATCACGAAGCCGAGGCGGAGTTCGCGGACCCGGAACAGCGAGAGCGGGAGGATCGGTTCGGCCGCGCGGTTCTGCCGCCACAGGAACAGGGCGAGGGCCGCGGCGGCCGTGACGATCAGTGCGACGACGACCGGGGACGACCAGGCGTACCGGTGGCCGCCCCAGTCCGTGACCAGGAGCAGGGCGCTGGAGAACGCGGCGCCGAGAGCGGCGCCCAGGTAGTCGAGCGGGCGGCGCACCGGGTGGTCGGGGAGCTTGAGGACGAAGGCGGAGGCGGCCAGGACCGCGAGGCCGATGGGCAGGTTGACGTAGAAGATCCAGCGCCAGCTCGCGTGGTCGGCGAGCAGACCGCCGATCCACGGGCCGATCGCCATTCCGGCCCCCGCGACGAGTCCGCCGGCGGTGCCGCCCTTGCCGGCGCCCTCCTCGTCCGGGCCTTTGAGGTGGGCGATCACCACCATCGTCACGCTCATCAGTCCGCCGCCGCCCAGGCCCTGCACCGCACGGGCCGCGATGAGCTGGTCCATCGACTGGGCGGCGCCGCACAACGCGGAGCCGAGCAGGAACGTGGCGATCGCGCCGGTGAAGACGCGCTTGGCGCCGAGGGTGTCGCAGAGCTTGCCGTACAGCGGCAGCATCGCGGCCGACGCCAGCGCGAACGCGCTGACCAGCCAGGGGATCTTGTCGACGCCGTGGTCCGGATCGAGGTCCCGGACGATCGGGACGGTCGCCGCCGACACGATCTGCAGGTCCAGGACGGCCAGCACGATCGTGACGAGACAGATGAGGAAGCCGGCTTTGCGCTGGGTCTCGGTCATGGGCGTCACCCTGCCCGAGAAATATGGACCGAGTCAATGTTTTATCCGAGCTTAAATTTAATCCGGGTACATCGCGCCTTGGTACAGTGGTGCCATGGCTGAGGCGATGGGGCTGCGCGAGCGCAAGAAGCTGCAGACGGCGATGCGGATCTACCGGACGGCGATCGCCCTCTTCGTCGAGCGCGGCTTCGACAACGTCTCGGTGCACGAGGTCGCCGAAGCGGCCGAGGTGTCGAAGATGACGGTCTTCAACTACTTCGGCACCAAGGAAGACCTGGTCTTTCGCCCCGTGGAGGAGCACTTCGGCGACGTGGCCCGCGCCGTGCGCGAGCGGAAGCCGGGCGAATCCGCGGTGGACGCCGTACGCCGTCAGTTCCTGGAGATGGTCGAGGCCCGCGATCCCTCGGTCGGCCTGCACAGCGAGCCCTTCGCCCGCCAGGTGCGCCGACTCGTCATGGAGACCCCGGCCCTGATGGAACGCGCCTTCCTCGCCGCCCAGAAGGGCACGCGAGACCTGGCCGGCGTCCTCGCCGAGGAGACCGGCGACGCGATGCTCGCCACGGTCGTCGCCGCCACACTGAGCGCCGCCCGCAACGCCCTCATCGAGGAGCACCACAACCGCATCGAGGCAGGCGAGAACCCGGACGCCGTCGCCGCCGACGCCGCCGAACGCGCCCGGCACGCCTTCGACCTGATCGAAAAGGGTCTGAGCGGATACGCCGTCAAGCCCTAGGGTGATGACCATGCCCCCGGCCAAGAGACGCGCCCGTACGTACGACTCCGCCAAGATCCGCGCGGCGGTGTTCGCGCAGTTCGGGAACGTACGAGACGGCGTTCGCGCTCTCACCGAGGAGCAGTTGGCGCGGCCCACGCACCTCGGGGACTGGAGTGTGCGGGAGTTGGCCGCGCACATCACGACGGCCGTCGAGACCGTGAGCCGGAACCTCGACCGGGACGAGCCGGTGAAGGCCGAACTCGGCCTGCTCGACTGGCCGTTCGCGACCGCCTCGCGGGCCGGGGACATCGCCGACGGCAGCCGCGCGCTCGCCGCACAGAACCCCGACCTCGACGCGCTCTACGACCGCACCGAGCAGCGGATCGTCGAGCGTCTGCCGACGGCTCCGGACGACCGGCTGCTCGCGGCGCGCACCGGTGCGATGACCCTCGCCGACTACCTCGTCACCCGCACCGTGGAGCTCGTCGTCCACACCGACGACCTGAACCGCGCCGCGGGCACCGAGATCCCCTTCGACCGGCAGGCGCTCGCCGCCTGCACTCGGCTGCTCGCCGACGCGCTTGCCGTGAAGGCGCCCGGGGCGTCGACGGAGGTGCGGATTCCGCCGTATGCCGTCGTGCAGTGTGTGGAAGGGCCGCGGCATACCCGCGGGACTCCGCCGAACGTCGTGGAGACCGATCCGCTGACGTGGATCCGGCTTGCTACGGGGCGTACGGCCTGGCGGGCGGCGCTGGAGGATGCCAAGGTCAGGGCGAGCGGGGAGCGCGCGGACCTCGGGGGGCTCCTCCCGCTGATGGGTTGATGGGTTGATGGGCTGGGCCGTGCCGCCGGCGCCCGCGTAAGGCTTTTTTCGCCCCCTTCGCCCCTACCCTCCCCCACTCTCGGCTTCGCTCGAGCGGGGGGACCCCCATCGTCCCTGGGGGCCGCCCCCAGACCCTCGCCAAAAGACTGCGCAGTTCCCCGCGCCCCTCAAAGGGGCGCGGGGAACTGCGCGAACAACCCCCACGCACCCGCAGCCGAAAGGCCGGTACGGGACGGGTAGGGGCGGACGGGGCGAGAAAACCCGGGAACCGACCACCCCACCCCTCCCGTCACATCGGCATGGACAAGCAGCGACTGACGCTCACCGCACTGACCCTGCTTCCGCTCGCGGTGGCCTGTGGCACCCAGCCGGGCGGCGGCAGCAGCTCCGTGGGGGCGGGTTCGTCACCCGTCACCGGAGTCCACTGGACCGTCGAGGGCCTCACGGTGGACGGCAGGACCAGGCAGGCACCCGAGAGCGCGTATCTGCGGATCGGCGAGGACGGCCGGGTCAGCGGCAACGCCGGCTGCAACAGCTTCGGCTCGACCGCCACCCTCAAGGGCGACCGTGTCGACCTCGGGGAGATCCAGATGACCGACATGGGCTGCCCGAAGGCCCCGATGGCCTTCGAGGAGAGCCTGAGCCGCACCTTCGCGAGCGGCACGTTCACCAGCAAGATCAAGGGCGACGAGTTGACGCTCACCACGGACGACGGCGACCGCGTCAACCTCACCAAGGAGCAGGATGCCCCCCTTTACGGCACCAAGTGGAACGTCACGGCTCTCGGCGACGCCGACGTGGCCCACTCCCTTCCCGCCGGAGCCAAGGCATACCTCGTCCTCGACAAGAAGCAGGGCACTGTCAGCGGCAGCCTCGGCTGCAACCACGTGTCCGCAAAGGCCACCGTCCGCGACGGACACATCACCCTCGGCGCTGCCAAGACCACCCGCATGATGTGCGACGGCTCACTCATGGACACCGAGAAGACCCTGCTCGGCCTCTTCGACGGCACGGTCGGATACAAGTTGGATCACCGCACCCTCACGCTGACCAGCGCAAACGGCACCGTCGTCAACGCTGTGGCCGGCGAGTGATCCATTAAGGCTCCGTATCCCCAATTCGGACCAGTGGTCGATCTCGCCTACACTCGATGGCGTGCCACGTGGTGACGGTCGACTCAATCATGATCTGCTCCCCGGTGAGAAAGGCCCCCAGGACGCTTGCGGCGTCTTCGGTGTCTGGGCTCCGGGCGAAGAGGTCGCCAAGCTCACTTACTTCGGGCTTTACGCCCTCCAGCATCGGGGTCAGGAATCCGCGGGAATCGCGGTCAGCAACGGCTCCCAGATCCTCGTCTTCAAGGACATGGGCCTCGTGTCCCAGGTCTTCGACGAGACCTCTCTCGGTTCGCTCCAGGGTCATATCGCGGTCGGTCACGCCCGCTACTCGACCACCGGTGCCTCCGTGTGGGAGAACGCCCAGCCGACTTTCCGCGCCACCGCGCACGGTTCCATCGCGCTCGGCCACAACGGCAACCTCGTCAACACGGCGCAGCTCGCCGAGATGGTCGCCGACCTGCCCAAGCAGGACGGCCGCACCACACGCGTGGCGGCCACCAACGACACCGACCTGCTCACCGCGCTCCTCGCGGCCCAGGTCGACGACGACGGCAAGCCGCTGACCATCGAGGAGGCCGCTCACACGGTCCTCCCGCAGGTCAAGGGCGCCTTCTCCCTCGTCTTCATGGACGAGCACACCCTCTATGCGGCCCGCGACCCGCAGGGCATCCGCCCGCTGGTCCTCGGCCGCCTGGAGCGCGGCTGGGTCGTCGCCTCCGAGTCCGCCGCCCTCGACATCTGCGGCGCCGCCTACGTCCGTGAGATCGAGCCGGGCGAGTTCGTCGCCATCGACGAGAACGGCCTCCGTACGTCGCGATTCGCGGAAGCGAAGCCCAAGGGCTGTGTCTTCGAGTACGTCTATCTGGCCCGCCCCGACACGGACATCGCCGGCCGGAACGTGTACCTCTCGCGCGTCGAGATGGGCCGCAGGCTCGCCAAGGAAGCCCCTGTGGAGGCCGATCTGGTGATAGCGACCCCGGAGTCCGGGACGCCCGCCGCGATCGGTTACGCGGAAGCCTCCGGCATTCCCTTCGGCGCGGGTCTGGTCAAGAACGCCTACGTCGGCCGGACCTTCATCCAGCCCTCGCAGACGATCCGCCAGCTCGGCATCCGCCTGAAGCTGAACCCGCTCAAGGAAGTCATCAAGGGCAAGCGCCTGGTCGTCGTCGACGACTCGATCGTGCGCGGGAACACCCAGCGCGCGCTGGTGCGCATGCTGCGGGAAGCGGGCGCGGCCGAGGTCCACATCCGGATCTCCTCGCCCCCCGTGAAGTGGCCCTGCTTCTTCGGCATCGACTTCGCGACCCGCGCCGAGCTGATCGCCAACGGCATGAGCATCGAGGAGATCGGCACCTCGCTGGGCGCCGACTCCCTGTCCTACATCTCCATCGACGGCATGATCGAGGCCACGACCATCGACAAGCCGAACCTGTGCCGCGCCTGCTTCGACGGCGAGTACCCGATGGAGCTCCCGGACCCCGAGCTGCTCGGCAAGCAGCTCCTGGAGACCGAGCTGGCCGCGGGTCCCGCAGCCACGGCCGCGGCTGACGCCATCCGTCGCCCGTAAGCGCCGCAGAGCCCCGTTTCACCAACCCGAAAGATCCCAGGCAATGTCTGCTGTATCTGATCAGTCGACTGCGTCGACGGGCAGCACCGGTGCTTCCTACGCGGCTGCCGGCGTCGACATCGAAGCGGGCGACCGCGCCGTAGAGCTCATGAAGGAGTGGGTGAAGAAGACGCAGCGCCCCGAGGTCCTCGGCGGCCTCGGCGGCTTCGCCGGCCTCTTCGACGCCTCCGCCCTCAAGCGCTACGAGCGCCCGCTGCTCGCCTCCGCGACCGACGGCGTGGGCACCAAGGTCGACCTCGCCCGGCAGCTCGGCGTGTACGACACCATCGGCCACGACCTGGTCGCGATGGTCATGGACGACATCGTGGTGTGCGGCGCCGAGCCGCTCTTCATGACCGACTACATCTGCGTCGGCAAGGTCCACCCGGAGCGCGTCGCGGCCATCGTGAAGGGCATCGCCGAGGGGTGCGTGCTCGCGGGGTGCGCCCTGGTGGGCGGCGAGACGGCGGAGCACCCGGGTCTGCTCGGTCCGGACGACTTCGATGTCGCGGGTGCGGGCACCGGTGTGGTCGAGGCCGACCAGCTGCTCGGCCCGGATCGTATCCGTAAGGGTGACGCGGTGATCGCCATGGCGGCCTCCGGTCTTCACTCGAATGGGTACTCGCTTGTCCGGCACGTCCTGTTCGACCGGGCGAACCTGCGCCTGGACCAGCACGTCGAGGAGTTCGGCCGCACGCTCGGCGAGGAGCTCCTGGAGCCCACCAAGATCTACTCGCTGGACTGCCTGGCGCTGACCCGGACCACCGAGGTGCACGCCTTCAGCCACATCACCGGTGGTGGGCTCGCGGCCAACCTGGCCCGCGTCATCCCGGACGAGCTGCACGCCATCGTCGACCGCGAGACCTGGACCCCGGCCCCGGTCTTCGACCTCGTCGGCAGGACCGGCGACGTGGAGCGCCTGGAGCTGGAGAAGACGCTGAACATGGGCGTCGGCATGATCGCGATCCTCCCCGAGGAGTCCGCGGACGTGGCACTTGCCACCCTCGCGGACCGCGGGGTGGACGCCTGGATCGCCGGTGAGATCACCGAGCGCGGCGCGCACCAGACGGGCGCGGCGCTCATCGGGGACTACGCCGGCTAGTCAGTGAGCCCGTCCGGGGGCGGTACCCCGGACGGCAGCTGACGGCACCTGACAGCAGCGCAAAACCCGGTCCGGCGCGTATCCGCCCCGGACCGGGTGAAGCATTGCTGGACAGTCAAGCGCCGCGACGCTGCTGTGACGACGGACCGGACTCGTCGTCCTCGTCCTCGTCGTCGTTGTACAGATCCGCGTACTGGGCGTACGGGTCGTCTTCCTCGTCGTCGTCCTCGAACGGCTCGCCATTCGGCGGCTGGCTCGAAGTCGAAGCGCCCAGCTCGTTGGCCAGACGCGACAGGTCAGTCCCGCCGCTGTTGTACTTCAGCTGGCGGGCGACCTTCGTCTGCTTGGCCTTGGCCCGGCCGCGCCCCATGGCTCGACCCCCTCGGTGACGGGGCTCGACGGCCCCAGAGTCTTGACACGCGTTCATGATCTGGAACGGGCTCTCCGTGGAGAGACCGGTCCGTAGGGCTTCCACGGTACCTGAGCCCACGCCCATACGGTACGTCGCCCGCAGGACGCGCGTGTGCGCAGAACCCGCGAGGAGCCCCGTCCTCGCTGGTCAACCGCGATTTTAACCTCTTCTTGGCGGACGACCCGCCGACGGACGTGAGAGTTCTCTCTAACTACCGCCGGCGGGTACCCGTCACGCGTCAGCGGCGACGGGCCTCCGCCATCCGCTGCTCGGCGATCCGGTCGGCCGCGGCGGCCGGCGGAATGCCGTCTTCCTTTGCGCGTGCGAATATGGCCAGCGTGGTGTCGAAGATCTTCGCGGCCTTCGCCTTGCACCGCTCGAAGTCGAAGCCGTGCAGCTCGTCGGCGACCTGGATGACACCGCCCGCGTTCACGACGTAGTCGGGGGCGTACAGGATCCCGCGGTCCGAGAGGTCCTTCTCGACGCCCGGGTGCGCCAGCTGGTTGTTGGCGGCGCCGCACACGATCTTCGCGGTGAGGACGGGCACGGAGTCGTCGTTCAGCGCCCCGCCGAGTGCGCAGGGGGCGTAGATGTCGAGGCCCTCGGTGCGGATGAGTGCCTCGGTGTCCGCGACGGCCGTGACACCGGCCGGGTGCCTGTCGAGGATCCGGCGCACCGACTCCTCGCGTACGTCCGTGATCACGACCTCGGCGCCGTCCTCCAGCAGGTGCTGCACCAGGTGGTGGCCCACCTTGCCGACGCCCGCGATGCCGACCTTGCGGCCGCGCAGCGTCGGGTCGCCCCACAGGTGCTGGGCGGAGGCCCGCATGCCCTGGAAGACACCGAAGGCGGTGAGGACGGAGGAGTCCCCGGCGCCGCCGTTCTCGGGCGAGCGGCCCGTGGTCCAGCGGCACTCGCGCGCCACGACGTCCATGTCGGCCACGTACGTACCGACGTCGCACGCGGTGACGTACCGGCCACCGAGTGAGGCCACGAAGCGGCCGTACGCGAGGAGCAGCGCCTCGGACTTGATCTGCTCCGGGTCGCCGATGATCACGGCCTTGCCGCCGCCGTGGTCGAGACCGGCCATGGCGTTCTTGTATGACATGCCGCGCGAGAGGTTCAGGGCGTCGGCGACGGCCTCCTCCTCGCTCTTGTACGGGTAGAAGCGCGTACCGCCGAGGGCGGGGCCCAGCGCGGTGGAGTGAATGGCGATGACGGCCTTGAGGCCGCTGGCGCGGTCCTGGCAGAGCACGACTTGCTCATGACCCCCCTGGTCCGAGTGGAACAGGGTGTGCAGGACGCCGTCGGTTACGTCGGTCACTGTGGTGACTCCCAGGTAATAAGCGGCGGTTGGGGGCGGGGCCCGTGCGGATGGCGGGCTCCGTGGGCATGAGACTAGAGCCTGCGCCCACCCGCCTTCGGTGCAGTGTTCAGGATCACCTACCGGCGGAGTACAGCCGTGGTTCGATTTGCATAGATTTCTCGTGAGGTTGTGAGCGGTTTCCGCTGGTTTTCCTGGCGGCCAACGGGGGAGGGAGCAGGCGTGCCCAAGGTGTCCTCGGTGATCGTCCCGTACGCGTCGTATCTGCGCGTGTATGAGCCGCTGGCCGCCTTCCCGGAGCCGGAGCGCGGCCACTGGGCGCGCTATGCCCGCCGTGCGGAGCGCCCCTCGTACCAGGACGAACTGCGCCGCTCCCTGGCCGACTTGCTGCCCACCCCGCCGATCCCGGTGCCGGTGCACGAGAGCGGCGACGCCTTCGTGGTGGAGGTCGACGGGGTGCTCTGTGTCTGCCCCTGGCGCACGCGGCTGCGCGGCTGGCAGGCCCTGGGCGAGCTGGCCGAGGAGCTGCCGGCGCCCGTCCTCGACGCGGTGCTGCCGCCGTTGGTACGCCGTCAGGCCTCCCTGGACTACGAGCGCTGGATGGCCCGCAACCCCGACGCCCGCCCGTGGATCCGCACCTCGACCTGGCAGGTCCCGCTGAACTGGTTCGTGCTCGTCAACGACGAGGAGCGGGAGTACGAGAAGGGGGCGGGGCCCGGTGGCGCCGAGCCGGTGCTGCGCTACCGGACGCCGATGGTGCAGGCCCGGCGGCGCACGGCGCGGGCCCTGAAGACGCTGAGGGACGCCCTCGACGAGGGGCCGCTCATCGACGGCCTGGTGGACGTGGGGCGCTGGCTGGAGGAGTTCCATCCGCGCTCGCTGGTCGAGCTGGACTACGGCGGGCTCGTGCACGTCCTGCCGGCCGGGCAGCTCGAGGGCGACCATTCGGCCGCGGACGTCGCCGAGGGCATCGAGGCGCTGCGCGGCGGAGACGGGGCCGCGGCGGGCGAGGCGTACGGGCGGCTCGTGGAGCGGTGGCGTTCGGTCAGGGACCGGCGCTCGGCGAACTGAGGTCAGCCCTGGGGTGAACCCTTGGGGCGAGACCCCTGGGGTGCGTGGGGCGTGTGATCTGGTTCTCACCCATTCGCCTCGAACTCGCGTATGGTCCTCACACACTGAAGAACCCTCATCCGGGACGTAGGTCCTGATCCGGGCTTTCGTCCCAAGCGGTGTCAAGGTGGTGTCAAGCGTGATGGACGGCACTTACCTGGCTCTTGCAACGCTTACCCCCCCTCGTGTCAAAATAGGACAAGGAGCCCGGGGGAAGGCTCCATCCATCCACGTATGGGTGGAATCTCAGCATTGCACGCTATGGGGGGTCTGATGACTCCTGATCGCCCTGTGACTGATCGTCACAGTGGCGTGACTGTCCGCTATGGCATGGTCCATCGGCTTCCGTCGCTGATGAACACCTGGGAGGGCAATTCCATCGGTTTGGCCGACGCGGCTGGACGGATGGTGTAGTTGTAGTGCCGAGGACAAGCCGTTCGTCCTATAACCGACTCGACTCGCGTCCACCATTTCGGGCAACGCGGGTCAAGGTGCAGAATTTAGAGGAAAGAACCGAGAAGGTTCGGTTCTCCCGAGGAGGCCGCTCATGACCGCTCGCACCCCTGATGCCGAGCCGCTGCTGACCCCGGCTGAGGTCGCCACGATGTTCCGCGTCGACCCCAAGACGGTCACGCGGTGGGCGAAGGCCGGCAAGCTTACGTCCATCCGCACGCTCGGCGGGCACCGCCGCTACCGCGAGGCTGAGGTCCGCGCACTGCTCGCGGGTATCCCGCAGCAGCGCAGCGAGGCCTGAACAACTGCATAACCGGGCAATTCGGTAGGTCCCCCAACCCGCCGAGGCGTCCGAACCACAGCTCCAAGCGACGCGGGTCCTGCCCCAACAGAACCCACGCCCAAGCTTCTTTGGTACGTGACAAGGGTGCGTCGTCGATCGCGCTGGACTCCGCCGGGTCCAGCGCGATCTTTTTTGTGCCCTGTTCGCGCCTGGGCGGCCGGCCTGCGAGCGGCCTTGTCGGAGTCTGGGGAGGGCTGTCGGATCTCCTGTGGGCGCCCCCAGGTGGGGGTGCAATTGCACATATTAAATTGACCAGTTGTAGGCGGGGTGTAAGTTCCGCGGTTCTGAAAACTTATGCGGTGACACCCGTCACATGTCACAGTCCTTGATGGCTACGAGGCTTCTGCGCTAGGGGAGTTGAGGCCGCGCCCAGGTGGACATACGTCCGGACTCCCACCGCCCGCTGAGCGGGTCCGCCGCCTCTGGTCATGCCTTGGAGGGACTTTCGTCCTCGGCGGCGCTCTCGCGGTCCTCCTCGCCCCATGGGGCGGGCTCCATGGCCAGTCTCAGGAGCTGGTGGCAGATGGGGCAGTGCCGCGTCAGGTGGCGGTACCCGGAGGCGGCCGACAGGTGGGCGCGGAGCAGAGCTCGCGTCTCGTGCCTAGCGGACGCCGCCATACGCACCTCCGAGGGGTCGATGGGCCCTGGTTTCTGGGTACCGGCGGAATGTGACGCCGTCAAGGCGGCGGGGGGCTGGGGGTGGGTTGGATTCGCCCCGCCGCAGCGCCCCTGAAGGGACGCGGGGAACCGTGCGATCTTTTGGCGGGGGTCTGGGGGTGCAGCCCCCAGGTACGGGACGGGCAGGGGCGGAGGGGGGAAGAAAACGCCCCTGCGTCGGCCCCGACGGCGCACACGACAAGGGCCCCGCATCCGAGTCGGATGCGGGGCCCTTGTTCACTGCGGTCCTGACGGGATTTGAACCCGCGGCCTCCACCTTGACAGGGTGGCGAGCACTCCAAACTGCTCCACAGGACCAGGTTTCGCAGCAACTCATTCTTGCGTTGTGCTGCGAGAAGAGACTGTACAGGAGGGTGACCCCGGGGTCGAACTCACCCAACGTACAGGAGCGGTTACGAGATGGCGGCGTCGATCGCCTTCACGATGCGCTTGTCCGAGACGGGGTAGGCCGTACCGAGCGCGTGCGCGAAATAGCTGACCCGGAGCTCCTCGATCATCCAGCGGATGTCCAGGACCGACGAGGGGATCGGCCGGCCCTGCGGCAGCTGCTCCAGGAGCCAGGCGTACTCGTCCTGCATCTCGTGGACCTTCTCCATGCGGGTGGTGTCCCGCTGGACGTTGGTCGGCATCTGCTGCAGCCGGCGGTCGGCGGCGACCAGGTAACGCATCAGGTCCGGAAGCCGGCGCAGCCCGGTCGCCGTGACGAAGCCGGGCTTCACGAGGGCGTCCAGCTGCGTCCGTACGTCCGTGAGGTTCCCCAGCAGCGTCGGGCTCTTGACGGCCTTCAGACGGCGCTCACAGGCCTGCCAGGCGGCAAGCACCTGCTGCACCTGGCCCACCGTACGGACCGTCGTGTCGACGATCTCGGCGCGCACCTTGTCGTACAGCTTCCGGTAGGACTCCTCGTCCCACGCGGGGCCCCCGAAGTCCCCGATCAGCTTGTCCGCCGCCGCCATCGCGCAGTCGTCGAAGAGGGCCTGGATCGAGCCGTGCGGATTGGCGGACAGGGCGAGCTTCTGGGGGTTGGTGAGCTTGTCCGAGGCGAACTTGCCCGGGTTCACCGGGATGTTGCGCAGGATCAGCCGCCGGGTGCCCTTCCACATGGCCTGCGCCTGCTCGGCCTCCGTGTCGAAGAGCCGTACGGAGACGGTGTCGCCGTCGTCGACCAGCGCCGGGTACGCCTTCACCGGCTGGCCGGCGCGACGGGTCTCGAAGACGCGCGTCAGCGAACCGATCGTCCAGTCCGTCAGCCCCGAACGTTCCAGGGACTCGCCGCCCGCGCGTTCCGCCGTCGCCGCCGCGGCCTGCGAGATCGCCTTGCGTGCCTTCGGCTTCAGCCGGAGCTTCAGCGCCTCCAGGTCCTTGTCCTCGGCGAGCTTGCGGCGCCGCTCGTCGACGATCCGGAAGGTGATCTTGAGGTGGTCGGGGACCCGGGACCAGTCGAAGTCGTCGGCCGTGAGGGGGACGCCGACCATACGCTTCAGCTCGCGCGCCATCGTCGTGGTCAGCGGCTCCTGAAGGGGCACGGCCCGCTCCAGGAACCGCTGCGCGAAGTTCGGGGCAGGGACGTAATTCCGGCGGATCGGCTTCGGCAGGGACCGGATGAGCTCGGTGACGACCTCTTCCCGCAGGCCCGGGATCTGCCAGTCGAAGCCCTCGTCCGTGACCTGGTTGAGCACCTGGAGCGGGACGTGGACGGTCACGCCGTCCGCGTCCGCGCCCGGCTCGAACTGGTAGGTCACGCGGAACTTGAGCCGGTCCTGGCGCCAGGAGTCGGGGTAGTCGTCCTTCGTGACCGCCCCGGCCTTCTCGTTGATGAGCATCGAGCGCTCGAAGTCGAGGAGCTCGGGCTCCTCGTGGCGCTTGTGCTTCCACCAGGAGTCGAAGTGCGCGCCGGACACGACGTGTTCGGGCACCCGCTGGTCGTAGAAGTCGAAGAGCGTCTCGTCGTCGACCAGGATGTCCCGGCGCCGCGCACGGTGCTCCAACTCCTCGACCTCGGTGAGGAGCTTGCGGTTGTCGGAGAAGAACTTGTGGTGCGTACGCCAGTCGCCCTCGACCAGCGCGTTGCGGATGAACAGCTCGCGGGAGGTCTCGGGATCGATCCGGCCGTAGTTGACCTTCCGCTGGGCGACGATCGGTACGCCGTACAGCGTGACCTTCTCGTACGCCATCACCGCGGCCTGGTCCTTCTCCCAGTGCGGTTCGCTGTACGTGCGCTTCAGCAGGTGCCCGGCCAGTGGCTCGACCCACTCGGGCTCGATCTTGGCGTTGACGCGGGCCCAGAGACGGGAGGTCTCGACGAGCTCGGCGGACATCACGAAGCGCGGGGGCTTCTTGAAGAGGGCGGAGCCCGGGAAGATCGCGAACTTCGCGTTCCGCGCGCCCAGGTACTCGTTCTTCGCAGTGCTTCTCCCGCCCTCCCCCCCGGCCTCCTTCACGTCCTTCATCCCGACGTGCGAGAGCAGGCCGGCGAGCAGGGAGACGTGGACGCTCTGGTCGGCCGCGGAAGTACCCGCCGACGGCTCCTCCAGATGCATGCCCATCTGCTTGGCGACCGTGCGGAGCTGGGAGTAGATGTCCTGCCATTCGCGAATGCGCAGGAAGTTCAGGTACTCCTGCTTGCACATGCGGCGGAACGCGGACGAGCCCCGCTCCTTCTGCTGCTCGCGGACGTACCGCCACAGGTTCAGGAAGGCGAGGAAGTCGGACGACTCGTCCTTGAAGCGGGCGTGCTGCTGGTCCGCCTGCGTCTGCTTGTCGGCCGGGCGCTCGCGCGGGTCCTGGATGGAGAGCGCGGCCGCGATCACCATGACCTCGCGTACACAGCCGTTCTTGTCGGCCTCCAGGACCATCCGGGCCAGCCGCGGGTCCACGGGCAGCTGGGCCAGCTTGCGGCCGGTCTCCGTGAGCCGCTTGCGCGGATCCTTCTCCGCCGGGTCCAACGCGCCCAGTTCCTGCAGGAGCTGAACGCCGTCGCGGATGTTGCGGTGGTCCGGCGGGTCGATGAACGGGAACTTGTCTATGTCGCCGAGGCCGGCCGCGGTCATCTGGAGGATGACGCTCGCCAGGTTCGTACGGAGGATCTCCGCGTCCGTGAACTCCGGGCGGGCGAGGAAGTCGTCCTCGGAGTACAGCCGGACGCAGATGCCGTCGGACGTACGGCCGCAGCGGCCCTTGCGCTGGTTGGCGCTGGCCTGCGAGACCGGCTCGATGGGCAGCCGCTGGACCTTGGTGCGGTGGCTGTAGCGGGAGATGCGGGCGGTGCCCGGGTCGATGACGTACTTGATGCCGGGGACGGTGAGCGAGGTCTCGGCGACGTTGGTCGCCAGAACGATCCTGCGTCCGGTGTGCGGCTGGAAGACGCGGTGCTGCTCGGCGTGCGAGAGGCGGGCGTAGAGGGGGAGGACCTCGGTGAAGCGATAGTTCTTCTTGGTCAGCGCGTCGGCGGTGTCGCGGATCTCCCGCTCGCCGGAGAGGAAGACGAGGATGTCTCCCTTCCCCTCGGCCTGGAGCTCCTCGACGGCGTCGCAGATCGCGGTGATCTGGTCGCGGTCGGCGTCGTCGCCGTCCTCCTCGAGGAGGGGGCGATAGCGGACCTCGACGGGGTACGTACGCCCGCTGACCTCGACGATCGGAGCGTCGCCGAAGTGGCGGGAGAAGCGCTCGGGGTCGATGGTCGCGGAGGTGATGACGACCTTGAGATCCGGGCGTTTGGGGAGGAGCTGGGCCAGGTAGCCCAGCAGGAAGTCGATGTTGAGGGACCGCTCGTGGGCCTCGTCGATGATGATCGTGTCGTACGCGCGCAGCTCGCGGTCCGTCTGGATCTCGGCGAGCAGGATGCCGTCGGTCATCAGCTTGACGAAGGTGCCGTCCTGGTTCACCTGGTCGGTGAAGCGGACCTTCCAGCCGACGGCTTCGCCGAGCGGGGTGTCCATCTCCTCGGCGACGCGCTCGGCAACGGTACGGGCGGCGATACGACGCGGCTGGGTGTGCCCGATCATGCCTCGGACGCCGCGTCCCAGCTCCAGACAGATCTTGGGGATCTGGGTGGTCTTACCGGACCCGGTCTCACCCGCGACGATGACGACCTGGTGATCGCGGATGGCCTCCGCGATCTCGTCCTTCCTCTGGCTGACCGGGAGCTGCTCGGGGTACGTGACGGCGGGTACGCGGCTACGGCGCTCGGCCATACGGATCTCGCCCTTGGCGACCTCCGCCTCGATCTCGGCGAGCACGGCGGAGCGGGCCTCGGGCTTGCGGATCTTGCGCGCGCCTTCGAGCCTGCGCCCGAGCCGGTGCGCGTCGCGCAGGGACAGCTCGGCCAGACGGGGGGCGAGATCGCCGAGGGCGAGGGCAGGATGCGTAGACATACGGCGTCCAGGATCTCACCTCGCCGAAATTCCTGGCGAACGCTTTTGCGCCCGGCGGCTCGGGCGCGGGCGTGCGGCCCTCGGTCAGGCCTGGTCGCGGGGTGATGTGTCGCGCTGCGACATGGCCTTCGCGGTGTTGGAAACGGCCTTGATCCCGAGATACGCGGTGGTCATCGTGCTGACAGCCGTGAAAGCGGCGCTGATGACGCCGAGGGCGACCGACTTGTCGCCGTTCAGCTGCCACACGGCGACCCCGGCGATCGCCGCGATCACGACATTGCTCAGTCCGACGGCTATCAGCCCGAAGAGCGCACGGTCCCGCTCCAGCTTCAGCTCGCCCGTGACCTTCGACTCACCCGTGGCCGGCGCCACGGCTCCCGAACGGGCTCCCGAACCGGCTCCCGCCCCGCCTTGCGATGCGGCGTCCGATCCGTCAGGGATCGTCGTCATGGTCCCCCCACCAATAGCTCTGCTTCGGCCAGGCCCGAAAGCTCTGCTTCGGCCAGGCCCGAACGTAGCGGCGTGCCGGGAACATGCCAAGTTGAGCCGGGGGAGGTGCCCACCGGGTTCCAGGCACGACGAAGGCCCCGTCCAAATGGACGGGGCCTTCGGGCTGTGGCTGGGGCCGGGGTCGAACCGGCGACCTATCGCTTTTCAGGCGATCGCTCGTACCAACTGAGCTACCCAGCCACGAGGTTTCATGTGAAACCTCAGCGGTCCTGACGGGATTTGAACCCGCGGCCTCCACCTTGACAGGGTGGCGAGCACTCCAAACTGCTCCACAGGACCAAGCTGTTGTGTGCGAACAAGCGAAACCAGTGTCGCACACCGTACTGCGTGCCCCCAACGGGATTCGAACCCGTGCTACCGCCTTGAAAGGGCGGCGTCCTAGGCCGCTAGACGATGAGGGCTATCGGCCCGCCTGGGCGCTTCTCAGCGCGTCGGGGACGTGAGAAGCATATGGGATGGCGGGAGGTATCGCCAAAACGGTTTACGGGGTGCTCCCGGAGGGGGTGGGGGACTGGGTCGCGGGCAGGCCGGCGCCCGGCTGGTTCTCCTTCGGCAGGTGGCGGCTGACCTCGGCGGTTGTCAGGCCCAGGCCACCCAGCTTGATCTCGTCCCAGGCCTGCAGACGGCGGGTGTCGCGGTCCATGTAGAGGATCGAGGCCTCGATGGGGTCCGGGTACGTGCCTTCCACGGCGCGCAGGCCGCTGCCGCCCGTCGAGCCTTCGATGCGCAGGCGGGTGCCGTACTTCATGACCTCCATCTCCTCGTGGTGGAGGTGGCCGGCCAGCACCATCGGCACCTCGCCGTCCGTCTCGCGCGCCGCCGACGGCTCGTGGGCGATGGCGACGTCCACGGGAGTGCCCGCCGCCCGCTGGTCGTGCAGCGCCGACGCCAGGCGGGCGCCCGCGAGCTCCTCCGCCGGGTTGCCGCCCGGTGTGACCGCGCGGTCGGGGGTGAACTGCGGGTCGCCGATGCCGGCGAAGCGCAGTCCCGCGACCGTGACCGCCCGGCCGTCGTCCAGGACGTGCACGTTCTTCATGCGCTCCAGGTAGCGCTGGGTGAGGAGGGAGTCGTGGTTGCCGCGGACCCAGACGTACGGGGTTCCGAGGTCCGCGATGGGGTCCAGGAAGCCGTTCTCGGCCGCGGTGCCGTGGTCCATCGTGTCGCCGGAGTCGACGATCACGTTGATGTCGTACTGCTCCACGAGCGAGGCGATGATCTTCCAGCTCGCCGGGTTGAGGTGGATGTCCGAGACATGCAGGACCCGGATCGTGGTCGGGTCGGGCTGGTACGTCGGGAGCGTGGACGTGACGTCGTAGAGCTTCGTCACGTTCGTCACCAGGCGCGCCAACTCCTTCTGGTAGACGTCGAATTCACTGACGATGCTGCGGGCGTTGCCGACCAGGGAGGGCGCCGAGGAGAGGAGCCCGGAGAATTTCGGCTCCAGGACCGAGTTCGGGTTCCAGGTGGCGAAGGCCGTCGCTCCGGACGCGGCCAGCAGGGTGAGAGCCAGGCCGCCCGCGGCGAGGGCGCGGCGCGGGCGGCGGTAGACCGCGAGCCCGAGTGCGGTGGCGCCGGAGACGACCGCGATGCAGGAGCGTACGGCCAGGTCGAGGGTGCCGTGTTCGACGTCTCGCGCGACCTCGTCCTGGAGGCCGGACAGCCGCTCGGGGTGATCGACCAGGGCCTCGGCGCGGACCGGGTCGAGCTGGTCCACATCCACGTCCAGACGCAACGGGGCCTCGTGGCTGCGCAGCTCCAGTGCGCCGAGCGGAGCAACGTTGATCTTCGTGCCGCCGGTGAGGGAGGGGCGCAGGGTCATGGTGGTGTTCATGGGGCCGACCGGGACGCGTACGTTCCCCACGATCAGCAGTCCCAGCCAGGCGCCGAGGAGGACCACGCAGAGCAGGCCGAGCGCACGGGGGTAGGGATGCGGCTGGGGGACGAGCTCGACCGCCGGGAGCGCGCGGCGGTCGCGGTAGCGGCGGATCAGGGCGCGGGTCGCCGTACGGGCGCGGCTTCGTATGCGGTGCGCGGCGGCGGTTACGGCAGCGGGGACGCGGGCCATTGGTCCCGTATGCCCAAGTGTGCGGGCGGGTATGCGGCGCGCGTCCCTACTGTCGGACGGGCGTAGTGACTCTCGTCCGCGGGTGCCGTGATTCTCGTACGGCGTCGCCATGAGCCTCGTACGTGGTCCCCGTGACTCCCTTACGGCGTCGTCACCCGTCTCGTACGCGGGCGTCGTGATTCGCGTACGGCGCTGTCGTCGACTCTCCTGCGGCGGCGTCGTGCCGGACAATGGGCGTGTGCTGGAGATGACGCGCGAGGAGTTCGAGGAACTGGTCGCCGAAGCCCTGGACCGGATTCCGCCGGAGCTGACGCGGCTGATGGACAACGTGGCGGTGTTCGTCGAGGACGAACCGCCCGCCGAGGATCCCGAGCTGCTCGGGCTGTACGAGGGGACTCCGCTGACGGACCGTGGGGAGTGGTACGCGGGGGTGCTGCCCGACCGGATCACGATCTACCGGGGGCCGACTCTGCGGATGTGCGACACGCGCGAGGACGTGGTCGCGGAGACCGAAGTGACCGTGGTTCATGAGATCGCCCATCACTTCGGGATCGATGACGCGCGGTTGCACGCGCTCGGGTACGGCTGACGTTCGCCCGTTCCGCTTGGTTGGCCTGTCGGGGCGCGTGTCTTCTTGTGGGCGGCGGGAGTTGGGCAGGGGGACTCCCGTTCCGCCCTCGGAGGTGGCTGCCCGTGCGCGCCTTGAACGTACCCGTCCGTCTGGCCGCCACGGTCATGGTCGTCGCCGCGGCCGCCGGTTGCATGAGCGTGGGTGCCGACGGGAAGCGGCCCGGCCCCTCGCACTCGGCGGGGCAGCGGGGTGGGGAGGCGCCCGACGGCGGGTCCGCGGTGAGCGGGGGCGGCGCCGGGTTCCGTGGGGGGAAGGACGCGAAGGGGTCCGCCTCCCCGAAGCCCGGTGAGTCCGCGTCCGGGGGCGCTTCTCCGTCGGAGTCGGCCTCCGGGGGCGCGAAGCCGTCCGCCAAGGCTCCGGACAAGGGTGGGAAGGGGCCGACGGAGGAGCCCGCGCCGCCGCAGGGGGAGCCGAGTCCCACGCGTACGACCGCGGAGCCGCCGCCTCCGCCCGCGTCGTCGCCGCCTGCGTCCGATCCTGCTACGGCCGAGCCGTCGTCCTCGGCGCACGAGCAGGCGACCCAGCTGATGGAGCGGGAGCCGGCGCCCGAGGCGGGGTCGCCGGTCTAGGGTTTTCGCCCCCGCCGCCCCTGCCCATACCCGTACCTGGGGGGCGCCGCCCCCAGACCCCCTGGGTTGTTTCTTGACCGCGGGCGCGTGGGGGCTGGTCGCGCAGTTCCCCGCGCCGCTTGCGGGGCGCTTCGGTCCTGACCTGCGGCGTTGGGGCTCAGTTTGCCTTCGGGGGTGGGGGGTGCGTATGGTGGTAGATCGTTTGATCCCATTTGCCCGGCGCCAACGCAGAGCGCGCCGCGTGTGGCGCGTACTCTCCCTTGCCGTGGCCGGACCGCATAGAGGCGGTCGATTGCGACTTCACGGAGTTTGGGCGCGTGCCGTAGAACTCCGGAAGGTTCGCATTTCGCATGTCTGTTTCCAGTACTGATCACGTCGTCGTGCCCGAGAACAACAACGAGGGCGACGAGGCCGTCGAGATCGTCGAGATCGTCGACACCGTCGAGTCCGCTCCCGAGGTCACCTTCGCGGACCTCGGTCTGCCCGAGGGCGTCGTCCGCAAGCTCGCGCAGAACGGCGTGACCACCCCCTTCCCGATCCAGGCCGCGACCATCCCGGACGCCCTGGCCGGCAAGGACATCCTCGGCCGCGGCCGCACCGGCTCCGGCAAGACGCTCTCCTTCGGTCTGCCGACCCTGGCGCAGCTCGCCGGCGGCCACACCGAGAAGAAGAAGCCGCGCGCCGTCATCCTCACCCCGACCCGTGAGCTCGCGATGCAGGTCGCGGACGCGCTGCAGCCGTACGGCGACGTCCTCGGCCTGAAGATGAAGGTCGTCTGCGGCGGTACGTCGATGGGCAACCAGATCTACGCCCTGGAGCGCGGCGTCGACATCCTCGTCGCCACCCCGGGCCGGCTGCGCGACGTCATCAACCGCGGCGCCTGCTCCCTCGAGAACGTCCAGGTCGCCGTCCTCGACGAGGCCGACCAGATGTCCGACCTGGGCTTCCTGCCCGAGGTCACCGAGCTGTTCGACCAGATCCCGGCCGGCGGCCAGCGCATGCTGTTCTCGGCCACCATGGAGAACGAGATCTCCACGCTGGTCAAGCGTTACCTGAGCAACCCCGTCACGCACGAGGTCGACGCCGCCCAGGGCGCCGTCACGACCATGTCGCACCACATCCTCATCGTGAAGCCCAAGGACAAGGCGCCGGTCACCGCCGCGATCGCCTCCCGCAAGGGCCGCACGATCATCTTCGTCCGCACCCAGCTGGGCGCCGACCGCATCGCCGAGCAGCTGCGCGACGCCGGTGTGAAGGCCGACGCGCTGCACGGCGGCATGACCCAGGGCGCGCGGACCCGGACGCTGGCGGACTTCAAGGACGGATACGTCAACGCGCTGGTCGCGACCGACGTCGCCGCCCGCGGTATCCACGTCGACGGCATCGACCTGGTGCTGAACGTGGACCCCGCCGGTGACCACAAGGACTACCTGCACCGCTCCGGGCGTACCGCGCGTGCCGGCCGCTCCGGCACCGTCGTCTCGCTGTCGCTGCCGCACCAGCGCCGGCAGATCTTCCGGCTGATGGAGGACGCGGGCGTCGACGCCTCGCGTCACATCATCAACTCCGGTACGGCCTTCGAGCCCGAGGTCGCCGAGATCACCGGCGCCCGTTCGATGACCGAGGTCCAGGCCGAGTCCGCCGGCAACGCCGCGCAGCAGGCCGAGCGCGAGGTCTCGCAGCTCACCAAGGAGCTGGAGCGCGCGCAGCGTCGTGCGGCCGAGCTGCGCGGGGAGGCCGACCGGCTGATCGCCCGTGCCGCGCGCGAGCGGGGCGAGGACCCGGAGGCCGCGGTCGCCGCCGCCGCCGAGGCCGTCGTCGAGCAGGCCGTGACCGAGGCTCCCGCCGAGGTGCCCGCCGTGTCCGAGCAGACCGCCGAGCGTCCCGCGTACGAGCAGCCGCGTCAGCGCCGCGACGAGCGGGGCAACTACGAGCGCCGCGACGACCGCCGGGACGACCGTGGTGGCCGTTCCTTCGAGCGTCGTGACGACAACCGTGGCGGCTTCAACCGCGACCGTCGTGACAACGACCGTGGCGGCTTCCGCCGTGACGACCGTCGCGATGACCGTGGTGGCCGTTCCTTCGAGCGTCGTGACGACAACCGTGGCGGCTTCAACCGCGACCGCCGGGACGACCGTGGTGGCCGTTCTTTCGAGCGTCGTGACGACAACCGTGGCGGCTTCAACCGTGACGACCGCGGTGGCTTCAACCGTGACGACCGTGGTGGCCGTTCCTTCGAGCGTCGCGACAACGACCGTGGCGGCTTCCGCCGTGACGAGCGTCGTGACAACGACCGTGGTGGGTTCCGTCGTGACAACGACCGTGGCGGGCGCTCCTTCGAGCGTCGCGACGACCGAGGCGGCCACCGTGGCAGCGACCGTCCCTTCAACCGCGACCGCCAGGACAACCGCCCGTCCACCGGCTTCCGCTCCGGCAGCCACGACCGCCCGTACGGCCGTCGTGACGACCACCGCGGCACCGGCACCGGCACCGGTTCCTTCCGCCGCGACGAGAAGCCGCGCTGGAAGCGCAACGGCTGACGCCGAGTGACGTAGTGAAGTGGCCCCCACCCGGGTTCGGGTGGGGGCCACTTTTCTGTGCACCCCCTGCTGCCGTGGCAGCGGTTCCCTTGGTCCGTCCGGTTCGTCAGGTCTTCGTACGGCGCGAGCGGACGGCAAAGCCACAAGGGCCTTTTTTGGCCACCCGCCCGGCGCATGTCATGCCCTCGACGAGGGAATCGCTGGGGGCATGACAGATGACGCCGTAGCGAGTGGGCTGTCGGACGAAGAACGGCTTGCCCAGCTCGGCTACACGCAGGTTCTCGCCCGCCGCATGTCGGCGTTCTCCAACTACGCGGTCTCCTTCACGATCATCTCGGTCCTGTCGGGCTGCCTGACGCTGTACCTGTTCGGCATGAACACCGGCGGTCCCGCCGTGATCACCTGGGGCTGGGTCGCGGTCGGACTGATGACGCTGTTCGTCGGGCTGTCCATGGCCGAGATCTGTTCGGCCTATCCCACCTCCGCCGGGTTGTACTTCTGGGCGCACCGGCTTGCCCCGTCCCGTACGGCCGCCGCCTGGGCCTGGTTCACGGGATGGTTCAACGTCCTCGGTCAGGTCGCGGTGACCGCGGGCATCGACTTCGGCGCCGCCTCGTTCCTCGGCGCCTATCTGAACCTCCAGTTCGACTTCGAGGTGACGCCGGGCCGCACGGTCCTCCTCTTCGCCGGGATCCTGGTCCTGCACGGCCTCCTGAACACGTTCGGCGTACGGATCGTCGCCCTGCTCAACAGCATCAGCGTGTGGTGGCACGTGGTGGGCGTCGCGGTCATCGTGGGCGCGCTCGCCTTCGTGCCGGACCACCACCAGTCGACGTCCTTCGTATTCACGAAGTTCGTCAACAACACGGGCTGGGGCAGCGGTGTGTACGTCGTCCTCATCGGCCTGCTGATGGCCCAGTACACCTTCACCGGATACGACGCCTCCGCCCACATGACGGAGGAGACCCACGACGCGTCCACGGCCGGCCCGAAGGGCATCGTGCGGTCCATCTGGACATCGTGGATAGCCGGATTCGTGCTGCTTCTCGGCTTCACCTTCGCCATCCAGTCGTACGACAAGGAGCTGGGCTCGGCGACCGGCGCGCCCCCGGCGCAGATCCTGCTCGACGCGCTGGGCGCCACGGCGGGCAAACTCCTGCTCCTGGTCGTGATCGGCGCGCAGCTCTTCTGCGGAATGGCGTCGGTCACGGCCAACAGCCGTATGATCTACGCCTTTTCGCGCGACGGCGCGCTGCCCTTCTCGCATGTGTGGCACACCGTCAGCCCGCGCACGCGGACACCGGTGGCGGCGGTGTGGCTGGCGGCGCTGGCAGCGCTGGTGCTCGGCCTCCCGTACCTGATCAACTACACGGCCTACGCGGCGGTGACCTCGATCGCGGTCATCGGGCTCTACGTCGCCTACGTCATCCCGACGCTGCTGCGGGTGCGCAAGGGCGACGCCTTCGAACGCGGGCCCTGGCACCTGGGCCGCTGGTCCCGGCTCGTGGGCGTCGTCGCGGTCGCCTGGGTGGGTGTGATCACCGTCCTGTTCATGCTGCCCCAGGTCTCGCCGGTCACCTGGGAGACCTTCAACTACGCCCCGATCGCCGTCCTCGTCGTCCTCGGCTTCGCGGCGATCTGGTGGCTGGCCTCGGCGCGCCACTGGTTCCTCAATCCCGACCACCAACGCACCATCGCCCGCGAGGAGGCCCGCAAGGGCACGCCCGAACCGGTCGATCCATGACCTTGCACGCTTTTGACGTGGCCGGGTCCCCGATACCCGATCGGAGTCCCGGCCACGTCCGGCTATGCTCGGGGATGCATCGGCACGGGATCGATACGGGCCGGTGCGTGGACCCTTAGCTCAATTGGCAGAGCAGTGGACTTTTAATCCATTGGTTGTGGGTTCGAGTCCCACAGGGTCTACCGCGCACAGCGCCCCGCCCGGCTTCGGTCGGGCGGGGCGCTGTTGTCGTTGTTCAGGCGGTGAGCAGGGTTTTCTCGCAGTCGCGCCAGGCCTGGTCGCTGAGGAGCGGGCGGAAGCCGGTGAAGAGGGTCAGCAGGTCGGGGCCCCACTGGGCTCGCCAGTCGGGGTTCTCGTCGACGAGGTCGAGTTCATTGGCGGCGGTGAGTTCGGCGAAGTCGCGGAGCTGCGGCGGGGCGGGGGCCCAGGTGCGGCCGGTGAAGCGGTCGCGGAAGGCCGGGGACGCGGACGCGAGGGTCGGATACGAGGCCGTCCGGTCGCAGCTCGCGTAGAAGTGGACCTGGGCCTCGGCCTCGGTGCCGATGACGGATCTCAGCTCGGCGCGGCGGTCGGTCGGGAGCAGGGCGGTGGCGAAGCCGTCGGTGCCGTAGAACGCGTGGCAGAGCCCGGCGAGTTGGAGCGCGCGCCGGGCCTCCCAGCGGGCCAGCCGGTCCCGCACCCGCACCAGGTGCGCCAGCAGTGTGCCCCCCGGATGGTCGATCCGCTCCGCACCGAGCTCGCGCAAGAGGGCGATGGCCTCCGACCCGGTCTGCGCCGCCGCGTCGTCCACGGGCCACTCCTCCTGACGGGACCTGTCGGCCCTCTCGGGAGATCCTCGACCGGGACAAGGGTTCCGTCAACGGAAGTCGTGGAGGCTGCGGAATGGCAGACGAAGTGCTCGATCTCGACGCGATCGGCGAACTGTGCGCCGCGGCCACGCCAGGGCCCTGGTTCGTCCGGCTCCTGGACGACGACCACGCCATGAACCTCGTCGCCGTCAGTACCGCCGAGGACACCGGGCGCGGTGAGCGGTGGCCCCGCTTCGACCACCGCGAGATGGTCGCCGCGACGCTGGTGCAGCACCCGCGTTACGTGGACTGCGCGGACGAGCGCTGGCACGAGAACGCGGCGTTCATCGCGATGGCGCGGGAGACGGTGCCCCGGCTCGTGGCGGAGGTTCGCAGGCTTCGGGGGCTGGTCGGAGAAGAAGGCGTCAGCCCGCCGTGAGTTCCGGCAGCGGGAGGGTGTGCTGGGTCTGGAGGACCTTCGCGCGGAGGTAGCGGACGTTGTGTGCGGTCGTGAAGACGCCCGTCGGGACGCGGTGGGAGACCGTGATGCCGAGGTCGCGGAGCTGGTCGGCCTTGTCGGGGTTGTTGGACAGCAGGTCCAGGGAGTCGATGCCGAGGGCCTGGAGCATCTGCGCGGCGGCCGTGTAGTCGCGGCCGTCCTCGGGCAGGCCCAGCGCGGCGTTCGCGGCGTAGGTGTCCAGGCCCTGGTCCTGGAGGGCGTAGGCGTCGAGCTTGTTGTAGAGGCCGATGCCGCGGCCCTCCTGCCGCAGGTACAGCAGCACCCCGCCCCGCTCCGCGATCTGTTCCACCGCCTCGCGCAGCTGCGGGCCGCAGTCGCAGCGGGCCGAGCCGAAGACGTCGCCGGTCAGGCACTCGGAGTGCAGTCGCACCAGCGGGTCGGCCCCGGGCTCGCCGAGGACGACGGCCAGGTGCTCCTTGTCGTCGGCGAGGCCGTGGAAGGTGACCAGCTCCGCGTCGACCGAGTAGCCGTCGCCGAAGCGCAGGGGGACCGTGACGCGGGTGCGCACGGTGGCGGTGGGGTAGTCGCGCATGTTGTCTCTCCGGTCCGGTCCAGCGGGTTCGCCAGGCAGTGCTTCAGATTTGAAGCATGCCCCTGGAGGGAGACAGTACATGTGCTTTAAAGTTCAAGCAATGGACTTTACCCGCCCCTCGCGTCCCTCACGATGTGGAGGAACGCCGCCGCCACGGCAGATCTTCCCCGCCGACCCCGGAACTTTCGCCCTGAATCGCCCGCGCGATGCTCCCGCAGATCTCCTCCAACTGCCCCACCTGCTCGGGCGTCAGATGGTCGAAGACCGCCGACCGTACCGTCTCCACATGCCCCGGCGCCGTCCGCTCCAGGAGGGTCATGCCCTCGTCCGTGAGGACCGCGACATGGCCTCGCTTGTCGGTGGGGCAGCCCTCGCGCCGTACCGCGCCGTCGTTCTCCAGCCGCGTCACCGCGTATGTCAGCCGGCTACGGGTGATCTTCAAAATCTCGGCGAGCTCGGTCATCCGCAGCTGCCGCTCCGGCGCCTCGGACAGCATGGCCAGGATGGAGTAGTAAAGGTGGGGCATGCCCGCCTCCGCCTGGAGCTGGCGGTCGATCGTGTCCTCCAGGAGCGAGGAGGCGGAGACGTACGAGCGCCAGGCGCGCTGTTCGGCGGGGGAGAGCCAGCGGGTCGTCATGTCGCCAGTGTAGGTATTGTTTAAAAGTTGAACCACAGGCTCTGAGTCAACCGTACGGGTCATCCTGAGTCCTTGAACCGTACGAGTCGTCGTGAGTCCGCGAACCGTACGAGCCACCGCGAGCCGGAGGGTGCGCCCCCATGCCCCACCCCTACGTCCTGTTGTCCGCCGCCGTCTCCCTCGACGGCTTCCTGGACGACACAGGCCCCGAGCGGCTGCTGCTCTCGGGCCCGGCCGACTTCGACCGGGTCGACGAGGAGCGGGCGTCCAGCGACGCGATCCTGGTCGGCGCGGGCACGATCCGCTCGGACAATCCCCGGCTCCTGGTCAACTCGGCCAGGCGGCGCGCGGCGCGGGTCGCCGCCGGCCGCCCCGAGTACCCGCTGAAGGTCACCGTCAGCGGGTCCGGCGACCTCGACCCGGCGGCCCAGTTCTGGCACACGGGCGGCGAGAAGATCGTCTATACGACGGACAAGGGCGCCGCGCGGGCGACCGACGCCCTGCGCGGACTCGACGACGGGCTCGGCGTCGACATCGTGTCGACCGGCCCCGAACTCGACTGGCGTGTGCTCCTGGAACACCTTCATGACGTACGGGGTGTGCGGCGCCTCATGGTCGAAGGGGGCGGACGGGTGCACACCCAGCTGATGCGGGAGGAGCTCGCGGACGAGCTGCAGCTCGCCGTCGCGCCGCTCTTCGTCGGGCAGCCGGACGCGCCGCGGCTGTTCGGGCCCGGGGCCTATCCCCCCGGGCGGATGCGGCTGATGGAGACACGGGCCGTCGGGGACGTCGTCCTCATCCGGTACGTCCCCACGGCGCCCGGCGTCGGTCGGCTCGCCGCCGCCGCGGACCGGCACTGGCTGACGCTCGCCTGCGAGCTGGCCGCGTTGTGCCCGCCCTCGGAGACCGCGTTCAGTGTGGGCGCGGTGGTGGTGGCCGCCGATGGGACCGAGCTGGCGCGCGGGTACTCCCGTGAGGGCGGCGACTCCGTGGTGCACGCCGAGGAGGCGGCGCTCGCCAAGATCGACCCCGCCGATCCGCGCCTCGGCTCGGCCACGGTGTACAGCAGCCTGGAGCCCTGCGCCCGGCGGGCCTCCCGGCCGGCCCCGTGTGCCCGGCTGATTCTCGACGCGGGGGTACGGCGGGTGGTCACCGCTTGGCGGGAGCCCGACACGTTCGTCGCCGGGGCCGACGGGAACGGGCTCCTCGTGGCCGAGGGCGCCGACGTGGTCGTACTCCCGGAGTACGAGGAGCGCGCCAAGGCGCCCAACCGGCACCTTTTGTGAATCCCGCCGACACCTGCCGCTGGGGTCCGCACGGGGGCCCGTTTAAACGTGTGTGCTTCGGGTCCCGCGGATGGCGTACACTGATGTCAACGACGCGGGGTGGAGCAGCTCGGTAGCTCGCTGGGCTCATAACCCAGAGGTCGCAGGTTCAAATCCTGTCCCCGCTACTGAAGGCCAAGGGCCGGAACTCGGATTCACGAGTTCCGGCCCTTGGTGTTTGCCGGCCACCACGGCTCCGCACATCCCGACCTCTCCTCGTCCCCCGGTCGGTCCACACCGGTCGCCCCCCGCCCCCGCTCCGGGAAGCCTGGACGGGTGGGGCAGCAAACAGGCGAGCAGTGGGCCGAGGGCCCGTACGACCGGTCCGGTGGACGGCTGCCCGGCGACCCCGTGCCCGTGCCCGACCCCGGCCTCGGGGACACCCGGCCGCCCGGCGCCGCGGAACCCGGCCGGCGCAGGATCTCGACGGCGCGGGCCTTCGTCCGGGCGCTCCCCGCGCTGCTCATCGTCGCCGGGGCCTGCTACGACTACTTCACGCCGTCGGACTTCACCGCGGCCCCTCTCTTCACGGCCGCGCCGCTCGTGGCCGCACCCCTCTACTCACTGCGCGGCACGGTGCTCACCGGCCTCGCGGGCATCACCGCGGTGTTCACGATCCACATCGGGCTCGGCATCGTCCCGGACGTCGACTCGGTCACCGAAGTGGTCACGGTGGCGACGGCCGGCATCCTGGCCGTCGTCATCAACATCCTCGTCCGCCGCAGCGACGCACGGCTCGCCACGGTGCGGGAGATCGCCGAGTCCGCCCAGCGCGCCGTGCTGCCGGAACCCGACGAGCGGATCGGCGGCCTCGAGGTCGCGGCGCGCTACGAGGCCGCGCAGGCGGACGCGTTCATCGGCGGCGACCTGTACGCGGTGCAGGACTCCCCGCACGGCGTACGGCTGGTCGTGGGCGACGTACGCGGGAAGGGCATGGGCGCGGTGGCCGCCGTCGCCGTCGTCATCGGGGCGTTCCGGGAGGCGGCCGAGCAGGAGGCGACGCTGGAGGCGGTCGCGCAGCGCCTGGAGCGGGCGCTGGCGCGCGAAGGCACCCGGCGCCAAGGCCTCGACGCCTTCGAGGGGTTCACCACGGCCGTACTCGCCGAGATCCCGCACGGCGAGGACGTCGTACGGATCGTCAACCGCGGCCATCCGCCGCCGCTGCTGCTGCACGCGGACGGCACGCTCGTCACACTCGACGCCGAGGATCCCGCGCTGCCGCTCGGCATGGGCGAGTTGGGCACCTGGCCCGACCGGGCCGTGCAGGCCAAGTTCCCGCACGGCGCGACGCTGCTCCTGCACACCGACGGCCTGTCCGAAGCCCGCGACGAGCGCGGGGGCTTCTACGATCCCGCCGCGCGCCTCGCGGGACGCGTCTTCCCCGGGCCGGACGCCCTGCTGGCGGCCCTCGCCGAGGAGGTCCGCCGGCACACGGTCGACGGCACGACGGACGACATGGCGCTGCTTGCCGTGCGGCGTTCTTGAGAGTCGTCCCTATGGCTTCCCTGCGAGTCGTCCGTGCGGCGTTCTTGATCGTTGTCACGAGGGGTGATCGGACGATGCCCCTCCGCATAACAACTGACATACCGTCAGCTGACTCGAAGGTTGTGAAGCGTGGTCAACTCGCCCGATTTAGGCCGGTGGTGACCCCAAAGTCCTGGCCAAAAGCGTTAATGATCAGTCCGAACAGCTTGGAATCCGGTACCCGAGTCTATTAACGTTCGATAACGCAGCGCGGTCGTCCCAGCCGTCACAAGAGGCGGCTCCGTGCGCACGCGCCGAATCCCGCAAGGGAACCGGGGAACCACCAACTTGGGGTGAATCGAGCGTCTTTCACGGTGGAGAAACCGTGGTGGACGCGCGTAGGAGACCTTCCTGCTCCGAACCCGTCAGCTAACCCGGTAGGCGAGAAGGAAGGAAAGGAGCACGCCCACGTGGCGTCCAACCGGCCTGCCCAGCAAACCTCGTTCGCGCCCAGCGACACACAGCCCTTCGGCTACGCGTACGGCAATGACGAGGGTCCTTGGGAGGAGTGGAACCCCACTGAGGATTCCGTCCGTCCCGTCCGCGGCCGGCACCGCGTCAGCAAGCAGCGCGGCGGAGGACTCGCCCGCAGCTCCACGGTTCTCGGCGTAGGCGTCATCGCCGCCGTCGGCGCGGGTGGCATGGCCACCGCGGCGCCCGGCAAGCCGCCGGTGTCGATCTCGCTGCCCGACCTGTCGTCGGTCACCGAATCCGCCAAGGCCCTGATATCCGACGGTGGCTCCAGCACGCCGAAGGGTTCCGCCACCCCGCTCACCAGCGCCGGTCTGACCAGCGCCGACGCCGCGGAGGGCGCCACCGACGCGGGCGAGGCACTGCGCGCCCGCATCATGCAGCAGGCCGAGTCGCAGCAGGACCAGGTCGACAGCGCGGCCCAGGACGCCGCCGAGGCCGCCGCCGCGAAGCAGGCCGTCGCGCTCGCCGCCAAGCAGCAGGACGACGCCGAGGCCAAGGCCGCCGCCGCGAAGAAGAAGGCGGACGAGGCTGCCAGGCAGGCCGCCGAGGCCAAGCGCCTCGCCGAGCTCGCCAAGAGTTACTCGCTGCCCACCTCCTCGTACACGCTGACTTCCCGGTTCGGCGAGGCCGGCTCCATGTGGTCCTCCGGCTACCACACGGGTCTCGACTTCGCCGCGCCCACCGGCACGCTGATCAAGGCGATCCACAGCGGCACCGTCACGGAGGCGGGCTGGGCCGGCGCGTACGGCTACCGCACGATTCTCACCCTCGACGACGGTACGGAGCTGTGGTTCTGCCACCAGTCGTCGATCAGCGTCAGCGCGGGCCAGAAGGTCGCCACGGGTGACGTGATCGGGCGCGTGGGCGCGACGGGCAACGTCACCGGGCCGCACCTGCACCTGGAGGTCCACCCCGGCGGCGGCGACGCGATCGACCCGATGGCGTGGCTGCGCAGCAAGGGCATCAACCCCTGACACCTACGTTCCCCTGATCCCCGGTGGTCCTGACGGCACCCCCCCGACGTCAGGGCTGCCGGTCAGGCGTGTGCGGAGTCGCGCGGCGTCTCGGCGTGTGATCGTGCGGGTAATCGTGTGTGGAATACATCCATCCGGCACGGGTGTTGAAGTTGAGCATGACTTCTCTGCGCAAGCTTGGTTCCTCCGACCTCGAGGTCTTCCCGCTCTCCCTCGGCGGCAACGTTTTCGGCTGGACCGCCGACGAGTCCCAGTCCTTCGCCGTCCTCGACGCGTACGCGGCCGCCGGCGGCAACTTCCTCGACACGGCCGACTCGTACTCGGCGTGGATCGAGGGCAACAAGGGCGGCGAGTCCGAGACCATCATCGGCAAGTGGCTCAAGGCGCGCGGCAACCGCTCGGATGTCGTGGTCGCCACCAAGGTCAGCCAGCACCCCGAGTATCCGGGGCTGTCCGCCGCCAACATCAAGGCCGCGGCCGACGCATCCCTGCGCCGCCTGGGCACCGACTACATCGACCTCTACTACACCCATTTCGACAAGCCCGAGGTGCCGGTCGAGGAGATCATCGGTGCGCTCGACGAGCTGGTGAAGGCGGGCAAGGTGCGCCACATCGCCGCGTCCAACATCTCGCCCGAGCGGCTCCAGGAGTCCCTGGAGTTCTCCGACCGCGAGGGGCTCGCGCGGTACGTCGCCCTCCAGCCGCACTACAACCTCGTCTCGCGCGACACGTACGAGGGCGCGCTGCGGGACATCGCGTCGCGCTCCGGTCTGGCGGCCGTCCCGTACTTCGCCCTCGCCTCCGGTTTCCTTACCGGTAAGTACCGGCCGGGGGCGACGGTGGACTCGGCGCGGGCCCAGGGTGCGGCCAAGCACCTTGAGACGGAGCGGGGGGTTCGTGTGCTCGCCGCCCTCGACGAGGTCGCCCAGGCCCATGACGCCGAGATCGCCACGGTCGCCCTCGCCTGGCTCGCCGCCCAGCCGACGGTCGCGGCGCCCATCTCCTCGGCGCGGACGCCTGAGCAGTTGCCGGCGCTGCTGGGGGTGGCGGACCTGGTCCTGACGGACGGGGAGCTGGTCAAGTTGACGGAGGCGTCGGCGTAACGGCTGTTGTTTTTTCGCGCCCTCCGCCCCCACTCGTCCCGTACCAGCCTTTCGGCTGCGGGTGCGCGGGGGCTTGTCGCGCAGTTCCCCGCGCCCGTAGAGGGGCGCGGGGAACTGCGCGATCTTTTAGGGGGGCCTGGGGGCGCAGCCCCCCGGGACGATGGGGGTCCCCCCGCTCGAGCGAAGCCGAGAGTGGGGGAGGGTAGGGGCGGCGGGGGCGAAAAACTACGAGCGGTACGGGTTGTACGCGGGATATGGGGTGGCCGCGGGCCCGTAGGGGTGGCTGTACGTGTACGCGTAGCCGGGTGCGGGCCACGGTGGAGGTACCGGGACCACCGGGACCACCGGGGCTGTGGCCCGGGCCGCGTAGGACAGGGCAGGGCGGGCGACATCCCGGCGCCGCCACAGCTCGTCGAGCAACTCCCGCTCCCGTACGACGAAGTCGGCACCGGCGCGCCCACGGCGCCCCCGATGCCGTAGAAACGCCAGCGAGGTCGCGTACGCCTCGTACTCCGCGACCGAGCGAGCCGCGGGCTTCCCGAAGTGGTGCCCGGCCCACTCGCGGGCGAGCCGCCGCGCCCGCATCGAGCCGAGCACATACGGCTCGGGCGCGGTCAGCCAGCCGGCGACGGCGTAGGCGGGCAGTTCCGCGCGCACGGTGCGCAGCTCACGCTGCCGCGTCCAGATGGCCAGCCAGGTCAGCAGCCCGAACGCGGGCACCATGAACGCGGCGTACACCGCGAAGAACCCGTACTCCCCGAAGCTCGACGAACTGTTCCAGGCGGAGTGCATGCCCATGGCGAGCAGCAGTCCGGTGAGGGGGAGCAGGACGCGGCGCAGATGCCGGCGTTCGGCGGACAGGGCCGCGATGCCGAAGCCGATGCCGGTCAGCACGGTGAAGAGCGGGTGCGCGAAGGGCGACATCACCACGCGGACGAAGAAGGTCGCGGCGGTGACGGACGCGAGCCCGCGCTCGCCGCTGAGCTGGTCGGTGCCGAAGGCGGTGCCGAGGTAGAGGATGTTCTCGGTGAACGCGAAGCCGGTGGCGGTGACCCCGGCTATCACCACCCCGTCGACGATCCCGGTGAAGTCCCGTCTGCGGAAGAGGAAGACCAGCAGCACGGCCGCGGCCTTCGCGGACTCCTCGACGATGGGCGCGATGACAGTCGCGCCAAGCGTGTCGGCGCTGGAGGGATCCGCGGTCGCGGTCGCTATCCATCTGGTCGCGAAGCTGTTGGCGACGATCGCTATGAGCGCGGCCGCGCAGGCGCCCCAGGCGAAGGAGAAGAGCAGGTTCCGCCAGGGCCCGGGCTCGACCCGGTCCAGCCAGCGGAAGGCGGCTATGAGGAGCGGCACCGGGAACACGGCGAGGCCGAGGCCGACCAGAAAGCCCTCGGTGCCGGTCTGTTCGCGGACGAGGGCCAGGATCACGAGTCCGGAGATCGCGAGCAACGCGATCAGCGCGCCGTACCGCACCCACTTCCGCTGCCACCAGTGTGCGTGCCGCAGCGCACCGCCGGCGGAACCGCTGGGGTGCGTCGGGTACGGGGGACAGGTGGCCACGGCATCGACCCTAACGAGGGAGGGGCGCAGCCCGCGACGGTGCCTGGTGCCGCTTCGAGGGTTCCCGAGAGACGTCCGTGAACCCCCCGCGGAGCTTCAGCGGGCTTCAGCCGTCGACGGATTGCGGGTCAGATTAATGGTCCGGTTGCTGGTCCGGGTGGTCTACGAGGTGCTGTACGCGCCGGAACAGGAGGTCGTTCACCACATGACCCTTGTCCAGTCCCTGGCCCTCGAAACGGGTCAGCGGCCGGAAGTCCGGACGTGGCGCGTAACCGCCGTCGGGCTGGGTGTTCTCGAAGTCCGGGTGCGCGCTCAACACTTCGAGCATCTGTTCGGCGTACGGCTCCCAGTCGGTCGCGCAGTGCACCAGGGCGCCCGGCTTGAGGCGGGTCGCGACGAGGCTGAGGAACTCCGGCTGGATCAGCCGCCGCTTGTGGTGGCGCTTCTTCGGCCAGGGGTCCGGGAAGTACACGCGCAGGCCGCTCAGGGACTCCGGCTGGAGCATCTCCCTGAGCAGGATGATCGCGTCGCCGTTGCCGACCCGGACGTTGGACAGACCGCTCCGGTCCGCGAGATTGAGCAGGTTGCCCTGTCCCGGGGTGTGCACATCCACGGCGAGGATTCCGGTCTCCGGGTCCTCGGCCGCCATCTGCGCGGTGGCCTCGCCCATCCCGAACCCGATCTCGAGCACCACGGGCAGGTCGCCCCCGAACAGCTCCGCCAGGTCGATCGTCCGCTGCCCGTCGATGTCCAGCCCCCACTTGGGCCACAGCCGCTGCAGCGCGTCCGCCTGTCCGGCGGTCACGCGACTCCGCCGCGGCTGAAAACTCCGGATCCGACGCTCGAAGTGCGACCCGGCGGGGTCGGCCTTCGGTCCGTCGGGGAACCGGGGCTCTCCCTTGGCACGGGTGTGACGCAGCGAGCCGCCGGCGGGTGAGACGGGCCGCGGCTCTTCGGGGGAGGTGAAGGAGGACTCAGACACAGTGGGGTCGATTTTACGGCGGTTACTGGCCCCCGCTGCCCGTTCAGGGGCGCGGGGAACTGAGCGATCTTTCAGCGGGAGGCCGGGGGCGGCAGCTCCCAGGAACGCTGGGGGTCCCCTGCTCGAGCGAAGCCGAGAGCTCGGGGGAGAGGGGTAAGGGGGAGGGGGCGAAAAGACTCCTCACGCCCGCGCCAGCGCACCCAGCGCCCTCCGGGCGACCTCTCTCCCGATCGGCAGTGAAGCCGTAGCGGCAGGCGACGGCGCGTTCAGCACATGCACGGTCCGGGGCCCCTCCCGGATCAGGAAGTCGTCCACCAGCGTCCCGTCGCGCAGGACGGCCTGCGCACGGACCCCCGCCGCCGCGGGGACCAGATCGTCCGGCGTCACCGCGGGCAGCAGCCGCCGCACGGCATCCGTGAACGCCGGCTTCGACAGCGACCGCCGCAGCTCCCCCGCCCCGTACCGCCAGTGCCGCCGAGCGATCCGCCAGGCCCCGGGCCACGCCAGAGTCGCCCCCAGCTCACGAGGGCGTACGACACCCCACCCGTACCCCTCCCGGGCGAGTGCGGGTACCGCGTTCGGCCCGATGTGGACGCCCCCGTCGATCCCCCGGGTGAGATGCACCCCGAGGAAGGGGAAGGCGGGGTCCGGCACGGGATAGACCAGCCCGTGCACCAGCTCGGGCCGCGCCAGCGAGTAGTACTCGCCCCGGAAGGGCACGATCCGCATTCCTGGATCGTCCCCCACGAGCCGCGCGACCTCGTCGCAGTGCAGTCCCGCGCAATTGACCAGCACGCGCCCGCGGACCACCGCCCCGTCGGCGGTGAGCACGGCGGCGCCGCGCCCGGGCCGCCGGTCGACGCGGACGACATCCGCCCCGTACCGGATCTCGGCCCCGGAGGACTCCGCGAGCTGCCGGGCCACCGCGACGAAGTCGCAGATCCCCGTCGTGCCGACATGGATGGCGGCGAGCCCGCGCACCTCTGGCTCGTACTCCGCTATCTGGGCGGGACCCAGCTCTCGTACCGGAATGCCGTTCTCCCGGCCGCGCTGGACCAGTCCGTGCAGCCGGGGGAGCTCCGCCTTGTCCGTGGCGACGATCAGCTTGCCGGTGACGGCGTGCGCGATGCCGTACTCCGCGCAGAACTTGACCATCTCGGCGGCGCCCCGCACCGCGTACCGCGCCTTGAGGGAGCCCGGGCGGTAGTAGATCCCGCTGTGGATCACCCCGCTGTTGCGCCCCGTCTGGTGCCGGGCGGGCCCCTGCTCCTTCTCCAGCACCGTCACCCGTGTGCCCGGCGCCGCGCGCGTGATCGCATACGCCGTCGACAAGCCGACGATGCCGCCGCCGATCACCAGCACATCGCAGTCGTACGCGAGCTCCCGCACCTGCACCACCTCCCGACTTCGATAGTGCACTGCGCCACTGACAACACGCTCAAACCCGGCGGGTGGCCCCTGCGCCCCGAAGGGGCGCGGGGCGGCTCCGCCGTGTGGGCGCGACCAGCCACACACCACCTGCGGCCCCGAGACCGCGGCGCCAGGCAGACGCGTCGGAACCCTGCCCCCCAGCGGAGCGCTTATGCGGGAGCCATCAGCAGCGGCCGTGCGCGCTCCCGCAGTTCGACCACCCGCGGTTCGTCGCCGTACGGCTCCAGCCGGTGCAGGAGATCCTTCACGTACTCGGTGGTGCGTGCGGAGGAGATGCGCCCCGCGACCTCCACCGCCCGTACGCCCTGCTCGCACGCCGCGTCGAGGTTGCCCGACTCCAGCTCGGCGACCGCCGACACCACCAGGCGCAGCCCGTGCGAGCGTACGAACTCCTCCGTCGGCTTCGACAGCGCCTGCTCGGTGAAGCGGCGCACCTGACGCGGTGCCTTCAGGTCGCGGTAGCACTCGGCCGCGTCGGCGGCGAAGCGGTCGTACGAGTAGAAACCGAGCCAGGTCGGGTCGTTGTCGCCGTCGCGGGCCCGCTCCAGCCAGCCCTCGGCGGCCCGCAGGGCGGCGCCGGCCGCCTGGGCGTCACCGGCGCGCGCGTGCGCGCGTGCCTCGACGAGGCGGAAGAAGCTCATGGTGCGGGCTGTCGCCAGCCCCCGGTTGCGCTCCAGGGCGGCCTGGGCGAGGTCGACGCCCTCGTCGCCGAAGCCGCGGTAGGTCGCCTGGAGGGACATGGAGGCGAGTACGTAGCCCCCCAGAGGCACGTCGGCGGCCGCCCGGGCCAGGCGCAGCGCCTGGATGTAGTAGCGCTGGGCCGCCTCCTGCTGGCCGGTGTCGAAGGCCATCCACCCGGCGAGACGGGTGAGCTCGGCGCTCGCTCCGAAGAGGGCTCTGCCCACCTCGTCCGAGTACGAGCCGAGCAGCAGCGGTGCCGCCTCCACCCTCAAGCACTCGGGCACCATGGACGAACGCCAGTCGCCGCCCCCGTACTTGGAATCCCAGCGCCTGGCGTCCTCGGCCGCCTCGCGGAGCTTCTGCACGTCGCTGTGGCCGACTTTCAGCGGTGCTCCGGAGCCCTCACCGGGGCTCACCTCGCGCGCCACCGAGCTGTCGGCCGGGGTTATCAGCCACCGTGACGCGGGAGTTGCGTATGCGCTCACTGCGAACGATCCCGCCAGCGACTGCCAGATGCCGCCGCTGCCGGCCCGGCGCCCGGCGAGGTCGAGGCGGTACAGCTCGGTAGCCGACCGCACCGCCTGTCCGACGTCACGGGGGAAGGCGAGGCCCACTTCCGGTGCGGGATCCGCGTCCGCGAGGCCGATCTCGTGGAGCGGCACCGGGCGCCCGAGCTTCTGGCCGATCGCGGCCGCGATGAGGTGCGGCGCCGCACCTTGGGGCACCATTCCCTTCGACACCCAGCGCGCCACCGACGTCTTGTCGTAGCGCAGAGTCAACCCGCGTTGAGCGCCAAGGTCGTTGACGCGTCGCGCGAGCCCTGCGTTGCTGATTCCCGCGAGGGCGAGAACGGCGCCGAGTTTTTCGTTCGGCCCGCGTTGCTCCCTGGACATGCGCCACCCCTCGACACAGACGGCTGCCGCGCTGGCATAACCACGCGGCATTCGTAAACCCAGCGTAGTTCGCCCAATCCCAAGCGTTAAGGGGCGTAGTTCCGGATGGCGGGATTGTGGTCCGTACGACAGTACGGACGGTTGCGGCGTGCTCCCACTGTGTGGCCGTGCGCCCGTCCGTGCGCTCTTCTCCGGCCATTGGGGGAGCGCTTCCATGGATCGTGCGTGGGTCGGCCCGCTGTACTGGATCCAGTGGGCTGGGGGACACCGCCGCCTCCATCCCCGCGGGCGGCGGACCGGTCCGGGAGGCGAACTCCGCCTCCCGGACTGTGCGTTGCCGGAGCGATGCGCAGGGCCTGTACGGAGCGTGTGCACGCCTGTCCATCCGCAGCCGATTTGGCCGAAAATCGACGGTGGCCCTCGGGGGCAATTAGGGCTCCTACCACGTGAGTTGAGGGCGCGCAGGGGGTTCTGGGGGAGCGTATCGGGGGCGCATTCGCGTCGGCCCGGGGGCTGGTCGGGTGTCGGTCGAGGGGGCGCTCGGCACCGCTTGGGGGCGGGTCCCCGTTGACGGCGGGTGGGGCCGACGGCGGGTGTGCGTCGACTGCAGATCGGCGTGGGCGCCCACTTGGGGGCGCACTTCAGGGAGCGCAAGCCGACGCAGGGGCCCTCCCGCACGCTTCCTTCGTGGCAGCATGGTGCCCAGTTCGTACGGTGCACTGGTTGTCCACAGCCTGTGGAGGCGGCGATGCGATGGTTGGTGGGGTGGAGCAGTACCGCCGCCAGAGCGCCTGAGATCGGCTCGGCGGGCGCCACCGGAAGCGACGGGGAAACCGTTCACCCGGTGGGTTCCCAACTCCTGTGGGGCGACCCCGATCCGCTCTGGGCCGTCGGCGACTGGCGCCCCGACGAGGTGCGCGTGGTGAAGGCCGACGCGCAGAACCGGATCGCCGTACTCGGCACCTGCGGAGCCTCCGACGAAGAGCTGCGGGTCGGACTGTTCGCCGCGCGCGGAGGGGCACTTCGGCATCTGACCAACTGGTCCGGCAGCTACACGGCGGTCGTCCAGGTGGGCCGGCGGGTGACCGTCTGCGGTGATCTCGCGGGCGCGCGGCCCGTGTTCTACACCCCCTGGGCGGGCGGTACCGCCTACGCGACCGCCGCGCTGCCCCTCGCCGACCTCATCGAGGCGAACCTCGACTTCGGGCATCTGGCGGCGCTGCTCGCCGCCCCCGACGTACCTGCCGCGGTGCACGACTCGACCCCTTACGACGGTGTGCGGCGCATCCCGCCGGGGCACGCGCTGATCCTGCGCGCCGGGGCGCGCGAGATCGCCGGGTACGAGCCGGTCGCCTCCCTCGCGGTCGCGGCACCCTCGGCCGACCCTGCGCGCGCCGTGGACGCCGTGCGCGACGCCCTCGTGGAGGCCGTACGCGCGCGTCTTGCCGCGCCGCGCCATGTGCCCGGAACCGATGTGGACCCCGGGCCCGTGCCCGGGATGGGGCCCGCGGAGCGGCGTGCCGCGCGCGGGATGCCGGTTCCGGGGATCGGCGCGGACCTCTCGGGCGGGCCCGCCTCGGGGACGCTGGCGCTGCTCGCGGCCGGGCTTCCGGGGGCGCCCGGGACCGTCCTTGGGCACGGCACGGGCGCCGGTGAGCGTCTTCTCGCGGTCACCTTCAACGACCTTGCCGTCGGCGGGCGGGAGGCCGAGCTGGAGCGGGCCGGGACGCTGGCCGCGAATCCCCGGCTGCACCATGTGGTCGTCGCCGGGGGCGAAGAGGTGCTCCCTTACGCCGACTTGGAGGGCCCGCTGACGGACGAGCCGGGCCCGTCGCTGGTGACGGCCGCCCGGCATCGCGCGCGGCTCTCCTCGGGGAGCGCGGACCACTTCACGGGGTACGGCGCCCGGCAGGTCCTGGACGCCCACCCGGCGCGGCTCGCCGACCTGTTGATGGACCGCAAGCGGCGACATCTGGTGAAGCCCGTCGCTGCGCTGGCCAAGGCCGACGGGTCGGTGATGGTCCCCGCGCGCGTGTACGGCGCCGCGCGGAAGCTGGCCCGTACGCCGTACCGCACCGGTGTCGACGAGCTCGCCGACCGGCTGCTGCACCGGCGGTTCGAGGAGCCGGGGGGTGCTGTGGGGGCGTCGCTCGCCGCGCTCACCTGGGCCAGACCCGGGCCTGCGGCGCGCTGGCTGACCGGGGAGGCGCTGGCTGAAGTATCGGTTCGCCTGCAGGGCGCGACGGGGCGGCCCGGGGTCGGTCCCGGGCAGCGGCCGGGCGACTTCCGCGCGCGTGCGGCGCTCGCGCGTCACGCGGCGGATGTGCGTGTCCTGGAGCAGGCCGCCGAGATCCGCTTCCAGCGGCTGCACGCGCCGTTCCTCGACAACCAGGTGGTCCGCGCGTGCCGTGACCTGCCGGAGGCGCTGCGGGTGCAGCCCGGGGCTCGGGCGGCGATTCTGCGTACGGTGCTGGAGGGGGCGGGGGTGGCCGATCTCCCCGCTGGGTGGGGTGCGCCGTCCCACGCGTCCTCGGCTGCGGCCGCGCGTACGGGGTTGCGGGTGGCCGCGGATTCCTTGATCGCGTTGTTCGACACGCCGTTGCTCGCCCAGGCGGGCCTGGTCGAGGCCCGCGTGGTCCGCAAGGCGCTGCGCGCGGCCGCGGAGGGCGAGCCGCTGCCCCTGGACGGGCTGGCCGACCTCGTCTCCCTGGAGCTGTGGCTACGGCGGCTGCTGGCCCGGCGGGGGACCTGCTGGACGGGGACGCCTGCCCGGCAGCGGGCTGTGCCTGCGGGGATCGTGCCGCAGGGGCGGGCTTTGGGGGCGGGGGCCGGGGCGGTTCGGCGGGGGTAGCTGGGGGCGGGCGGCTGCGTGCGCCTTTCGCCCGTGCGTGGTCGGGTCACGGTGGTGGGTGGTTCCGCCGTTCCGCCGGTGGGTGGTTTCGCCGTTCCGTCGGTGGGTGTTTCCTCGTTCCGCCGGTGGGTGGTTTCGCCGTTCCGTCGGTGGGCGGCTCTGTCGTTCCGTCGGTGGGTGGTTCCGCCTTTCCGCCGGTGGGTGGGTCGGGGCCGTGCCGGTACATCCGCCCCGTCGCCGGTGGCAGATCGCTTGGCTTGCATGGCTCTGCTTGTTGGCAACCACGTAAGCGACGGGGCATGTGATGTACCGGCACGGCCCCTTCCGTGGTCTGGCGACTGCGGGTGCGTGGGAAGTGCGGCCTCTTGCGGCCGGGGATGGGTGGGGGCGTGCGGCCTGTTGCGGATGGGGATGGGTGGGGCGTGCGGCCTTTTGCGGCCGGGGATGGGTGGGGGCGTGCGGTGGGCGGCTGTGGGTGCATCGCACTGACTCTGCCTTCACCGTTCACACCGGCCGGGAACTCACCTGTCCAGTGGGATGACGAGGCGATGAGCCCGATCCACCACCGGCCGTACCGCACCCGCGGGGCTCCATCCCTCTTGTCCCGGCGGATCGCCTCTCACGCTGCGGCGTCCTCCCGGCTCCCCACCCACCCAGTCCGCTCCCTTTCCCCCGGCCGGGGCTTGATCTTTCAGCCCGTCCGGTGTTCGAGGACGTGGCCGTCATGGCCGATACGGGGGTCTGGGGGCGGAGCCCCCAGGTACGGGACGGGTAGGGGCGGAGGGGGCGAAAACCCTGCTCGCTCGCACCACCGCGTCGGGTAAGCCGGAGGCTCGCCGGGAAAAGCCGATGTCTCCGGTACCGGAGGCGGTGAGAATGGGTGGGTGCGGTACAGGATTCTGGGGGTCACCCAGGTGGAGGATGACCGAGGGGCCCAGGTCGCCGTCGGAGGCCCCCGCGTGCGCGCGCTGCTCGCGGCGCTGGCGCAGCGCCTCGGCCGCACCACCACCCCGGACACCCTGATCGACGAGGTGTGGGCGGACGATCCCCCGCTGGACGCCCCCGCGGCACTGCAGGCCCTCGTCGGCCGGCTGCGCCGAGCCATCGGCAAGGACACGGTCGCTTCCGAGGCGGGCGGCTACCGCTTGCGGGCCGCCAAGGACGACGTGGATCTGTTCGTCTTCGAGCGGCTGGTGGGGGAGGGCAAGGCGGCGCTGGAGCGCGGCGACGCCACGACCGCCGCCGAACGGCTGCGCGAAGGGCTCGCCCTGTGGCGTGGCCCCGCCCTCGCGGACCTCCCCGACCGCACCGCCGCGACCCGCCAGGAGGCCTTCCGCCAGGAGGCGACCCGGACCCGCATCGAGGCGGACCTGCGACTCGGCAGCGCCACCGACGTCGTACCGGAGTTGAGAGAGCTGACGGCGGCTCACCCGTACGACGAGGGGCTGCATGTTCTGCTTATCCGCGCCCTGCGCGACGCCGGCCGCGGCGCGGACGCCCTGGCCGCGTACGAGGGGGTGCGCCGCGCATTGATGGAGGGGCTGGGCGCGGATCCCGGGCCGGAACTGCGTGCCCTGTACGAGGAGTTGTTGGATCCCCGGCCGCGGTGGGACGAGGGGGACGGGACGTGGCCGGGGAGCGGCACGGCTCATCACCAAGCCCGCGCCGGTGGGACGTCGCACGCGGGCTCCGCCGAGCCGGGAGACTCCTCGCGTGCCCCGCGGAACGGGAACATTCGTCCGCGTCTGAACTCGTTCGTCGGCCGGGAACCCGAACTCGAGGCCATCCGTTCGGATGTTCAGAGGGCACGCCTGGTCACCCTGACCGGACCAGGCGGTTCGGGAAAGACCCGCCTCGCCGAGGAAGCCGCCGCCGGGCTTCCGCAGGCGTGGCTGGTCGAGCTGGCTCCGCTCGACCGGCCCGAGGCGGTCCCGGGCGCTGTGGTCAGCGCCCTCGGTCTGCGCGAAACCGTGCTGATCACCAACGAGATGGCGGTCCCGCAGGACGACCCGCTCGCCCTGCTCGTCGAGTACTGCGCCCCGCGCAGCCAGCTCCTGATCGTTGACAATTGCGAACATGTCATCGGCGCGGCGGCCGAGCTCGCCGAGACCCTGCTGACGCACTGCCCGGGGCTCACGATCCTCGCCACCAGCCGTGAACCCCTGGGCGTGCCGGGCGAGCTGGTGCGTCCGGTCGAGCCCCTGCCGCCCGATCCCGCACGGCGCCTGTTCATGGAGCGGGCGTCGGTCGTCCGCCCGCACGCCGGCGCCGCGCCGTACGACTCGGCGGCCGTGGACGAGATCTGCCGACGGCTCGACGGTCTGCCCCTGGCCATCGAGCTGGCCGCCGCCCGGCTGCGGCTGCTCACCCCTCGTCAGATCGCCGACCGGCTCGACGACCGCTTCCGGCTGCTCACCTCCGGAAGCCGCACGGTGCTGCCCCGCCAGCAGACCCTGCGCGCCGTCGTCGACTGGTCCTGGGACCTGCTCGACGAACGGGAGCGGACCGTGCTGCGCGAGGCGTCCGTGTTCGCGGGCGGCTGGGACCTGGCGGCCGCGGAGGCCGTGTGCACCGGGCCCGCGGCCGACCTCGTCGGGGCGCTGGTCGACAAGTCCCTCCTCGTCGCCACCCCGGACGACGAGGACGGCAGTGGCGGCATGCGGTATCGCATGCTGGAGACCATCCACGAGTACGCGACCGAGCGCGCCGCCGAGGTCCCCGAGCTGCGCGCCGCGGCCGAGCGGCGCCACCGCGCCTGGGTGCGCGGGCTCGTCGAGGAGGCCGAACCACTGCTGCGCTCCGCCGAGCAACTCCCGTGGATCAGGCGCCTGGAGACCGAGCTCGACAACATCAGGGCAGCCCTCCACCGCGCGATCGTCGCCGCTGACGAGGAGGAGGCCGGGGCCCTGGTTCTCGCCATGGGCTGGTTCTGGTGGCTGCGCAACTTCCGCCGCGAGGGCACGGAATGGACGGATCTCGTGCTGCGGCTGGGCGCGGCGATCAGTCTCGGCGATCTGCCCGTCGGGGGGATCACCGGACGGGCGGGCGGGTCTTCCCGCGCCGCCGGTGATGCCCACCTCGCCGCGTTGGACGCAGTGGACCCGGTGGGGGCCTTCCTCGACGCCCCCGAGAGCGACGAGCACCCTCTGCGCGGTATGCGGATGCGGCTGCGCATGCTCCACCTGTTCATGAAGCTGGAAGTCGAACCACTGGAGGGGCGGGACGACGGCCGGATGCGGGAGTACGCGAGGCGGGTGCGGGCCGTTTTCGAGAAGGGCGGCCCGGACGCGGCACGCATGCCTGGCATCGCCTGGCCGCTGGCCGCCGTCTTCCTGAACGGCTCGGAAGACATGCGGCCCACCATGGACGCGGCGGTCGCCAACTGCCGTGCGTACGGCGGCGAGTGGGAAATCGGCGTCATCCTGATGTTCCGTACGCACATGGTCGTCGACGCGCCGGGTGGTATGCACGGGGTGGACGAAGACCTGGCGGAGCTGCGCGACCTCAGCCGGCGGGTGGGAGACCGCTGGATGTGGGCCCAGGTGTGCAGCGCGGCCGGTGAGGCGGCCATGGCGCGCAGCCTTTTCGACGAGGCGAAGGGGGAGTACGAGGAGGCGCTGCGGCTCGCCTACGAGGTGGGCGCGTATGCCGAGGTGCCCTTCCTGATGGCGCGGCTTGCCGAGATCGCCTACCGCGCGGGCGATCGTTCCAGCGCGCTGACCGCCCTGGACGAGGCGAGCGCGGCGGCCGACCGGTACGGGGTGACGGACTCCCGGGCGTTCGTCCGCATCCTGCGCGCCCAGCTGGCCCTGGACGACGGCGAGGTCGCCTTCGCGCGCGAACTGTTCGAGCTGGCACGCGAGGAGAGTTCTCAAGGCACCCCGCCACCGCAGTTCATGGCGGCGCTGAACTGGATTGATGCGCTCGTCACGGCCGCCGAGTCCGGCCCGGAGCGCGGTCTGCGGAAGCTGTTCGACGCCCTGCGGGAGGCACTGGACACGCGGTGCGCCGATGTGGTCGCAGCCGGCCTCGTCGATGTCGCGGCGGGCCTCCTCGCCGAGCTCGGCGACCACCCGCCCGCGATCCGTCTGCTCGCGGCCGCCACGCGGTGGCGAGGTGGCCATCCGCGTGCCGCGCGCGAGTGCGCCGATGCCGAGCGCACGGAGGCCGCCGCGATGGCGGCCCTCGGCCCGGTCCGCTACGAGTCCGAACGCGCCACGGGTTCGGAGTTCACCACGGAGGACGCCCTGCGGGACCTGGCCGAGGCGCTCAAGGAGCACGCCGACGAATAACGGCGTATCCGACGCGCGCTCACTGGCACAGGAACTTCGACTCCGCCCAGTCCGCCAGTGCCGCCGAGTCGAAGGGGGTGTGGGGCTCGACGACGAGGCGGATCGTCCTGCGGCCGGTGAGGTTCACATGAACGGGGACCGCCTGGTCGCCGCCCTTGATCATCGGCGACTGCCAGGCCTGGGACCCGTCGACGTACACCGAGAAGCGGACCTTGCCGAGCCCCATCGTCAGGTCGTCGACGCCTACCATCGCGTCGTACGAGGAGCAGCCGCTGTTGAGGTCGATGGTGACGGACGACTGGCCGTGGACGGTCACGCCGTGCGCGTACTGGTTGTTCGCGACCGACACCCCCTCGCGCTGCCACACCCAGCTGCTCTCGCCGAGCCGCATCTCGGGCTTGGTGTGGTCGCCGTTGACGCCGTAGTTCAGCTCGCTCCACTGGTAGACGACCGGGGCGGGAGGAGGCGGGGTCGGGGTCGGGGTCGGCTTGGGCGTGGGTTTCGGCTCGGCCTTCGTCGGGCTGGGCGTGGGCGTGGGCGACGGCTTGGGCGTGGGCTTCGGGGTGGGCTTCGGGGTGGGCTTGGACGTCGGAGAAGGTGGCGGCGTAGGAGTCGGGGTGGGCGCCGCCACCGGCGGCTTCGGCGCGGGTGCCTTCTTCGGCGGCTTCGGCGACGGCAGCGGCGCTTCGACAGCGGGCGAGGCGGGCGGCTTGGCATCGGGCTTCTTGGCCGGGCTGTCGTTGCCGACCAGGGCGAGCGCCACCGCCGCCACGGCCACCGCGACGACTCCCGCCGCGATACCGGCCTTGACCGGCGCGCCGAGCCCCTCCAAGGCAGCCGCGGCGCCGCCCGCGCTCGCGCCCCCGGAGCTGCCGCCCGCCGCGGCGGCCGCGCCCGCGGCTCCGGCCGCGCCCGCTCCGGCGCCACCGGCGATGAGCGCGACGGCCTTCGCGTACCCGGCGGCACCGAACCAACCGATGACCGCGACCGGCACGACCGCGGGGATCCCGCTGGCGACTTCCTTGATCTGGCCCGCGGCCAGCCGGCACTTGGCGCACTCCTCCAGGTGCTTGCGCAGCCCGCGCTCGGCGCGCGTGCGCAGTCCGCCGCGGGCGTAGGCGCCGAGCTGGTCGGCGTAGCGGGCGCACTCCTCGTCCATGGTGAGCGTGGCGCTCACATGTGCCTGGAGGTAGGCCTGCTTGAGTCCCTCGCGGGCGCGGCTGGCAAGGACCCGGGTGCCGTTGGCGTCGAGCCCGAAGAGCGTGGCGACCTCGCTCGGCGACTCGTCCTCGACCTCCGTGTGCCACAGCACGGCCTGCCAGCGCTCGGGCAGCGACCGGAACGCCCGCATGGCCATGGACTGTTCGGCCTCGTGCATCGCGCGGACGTCCGGGCCCAGGTCCCGTGTGTCGTCGTCGGAGACCTCGGAGGTGCGCAGGGCCTGTGCCGCGAACACCGCGAAGTCGTCGACCAGTTGTTCCCGCTTTGCCGATTTCGTCCAGTTCGCGGCTACGCGGCGGACGGTCGTCAGCAGATACGCGCGTACGGCGTGCTCGGGGCCGCTGCCGCCGCGTACCGCCTGCAGCATGCGGGCGAACACCTCGGCCGTGAGGTCGTCGGCGGTGTGCGCGTCCCGGCAGCAGGTGCGGGCGTACCGGCGCACGGCCTGCGCATGGCGCCGGTACAGCTCCTCGTACGCCGTGTCGTAGCCCGCGCGCATCCGCTCGATCAGATCGGCGTCGGACGGCGGCAGATCGACCGGAGGTGGCGGCAGGGCAACGCCGTCGCGCCGGTCGAACCGGTCCCGCTGCGACGGAACGCTGGCATCGAGCGCGCCACCGGACGGCGCGCCACCGGACGGCGTGGCACCGGACGGCGTGGCATCCGAGGACAAGTCATCCGAGGACGAGGCGCCCGGGGTGCCGCCCTGCCGCCCGCCCTGACTGGGCACCTGTGGCGTCGACGGCCCGCCGGTTCCCGTGCCGCCGTCCGCGCCACCGTCATCGAGCGACTCGTCCCGCCCGTCAAAGCTCATCGCGGAAAGCCCCCGCCTGCACACTCGGACCCGACTACCGGGAAAGAGTGCCACACGCTTCAGGGGACTGACCTCCCTCAGTACGGACCAACCACTCGTCCGTGGGGACTTCCCACACGACAGCACTAGCGGTCACTCGTTCGGGGAATGGTCAACAAAAGGCCCCCTCACATGAGTTGCCGCGACGCCTGAAATGTCCGAAGCGTAACCGGCGGCACCCGGTACGCGAGTGCCGCAGCACCCGCGTCCAGGACGGCCGCTACTCCGGGAGAACCCGGTATCCCGGGAAGCCCGTTACTCCAGGAACCCAGTACCTCAGGAAACCCAGTACCTCAGAAACCCCGAACTCCGGGAAACCTCGAACTCCGTGAAGGTCCGGTACTTGAGGGCTTGAGGGACGGCTCACGCCGGGCGCGAGCGCAGCCCCTCCAGCAGGATGTCGAGCAGCCGGGCCGATGCCGCGGCCTGCTGGGCGGCGTCCGGCAGCGAGGGCGCCGCCGTCGCTATCACCAGCAGTACGTCCGCCACGGTGACGTCCGCCCGCAGCTCGCCCGCGGCGCGCGCCCGCTCCACCAGGCGGCCGACCACGTCGAGCAGCGCCGCCGCACCGGCGTCGTCCGCCGCCGAGATCGCCGACTCCTCGGGTACCGGCCGCCGCTCGACGAGCCGCAGCTCGGGCGTGAGTTGGGACCGCTGTTGAGGCACCCGCGCCTCGTCCGCCTCGACCCCGTCCTCCGCGACGCCGACCCGCAGTATCTGCGGCGGCAGCAGCCGACCGGCGCCCGAGGCCACCGACGTGCGCAGGAAGCGCGAGAGCGCCGACCACGGCTCGTCCTCCTGGCCGAGCGCCGCGCGTGCCTGGTCGGTCAGCCGGGAGGTCTCCTCCTCGGCTATCCGGCGCACCAGGACGTCCTTGCTCGGGAAGCGCCGGTACACCGTGCCGACACCGACCCTCGCGCGCCGCGCCACGTCCTCCATCGGCGCGCCGTACCCCAGCTCGCCGAAGACCTCGCGCGCCGCGCGCAGTACGTGTTCCAGATTGCGCTGTGCGTCCACGCGCAGCGGCGTTGTGCGCGATCCTTCACCCGGACCGCGGCCGTTGCCGCTCGCTGCCGCGCCGACCGTGCCACCGGATGCGATGGCAGACGCGGAAGACCAATGAGAGTCCTGAATGTGCATAAGCGTTCCCCCGGTAATGACGTCTCCCCCCGGAGACTCTCCCCGCCATTGGTAGCCGGAGCGTGCGGAACAAGCTTGTGTGCACGAGTCCGCTCTGCGGCCTCGTCGAGCGCATCCCCCTACACCCCGTCGACACACGAACATAGTTGAGAGGGGGTCAATTCAGAAGGGGCAGGTTCCGCACGGAGCGCCCCCCGATCGGAGTACGGGGCGGTTACGTCCCGATTGCGCCCCCTCCGCGCACCCCGCTCATCCCTGCTGACCTGCGCATCTTCCGCGTACTCCGGCAAATCGGCCAACCCTGCGCGTTGTCGGCGTCCGGTCACACAAATTGCCGGGCCTGTGGACAAACTCCAGAGCTGGGTGCGTCATGGGATGGTGAAGGAACGTGCGCGCATTCTCATTGTCGGCGGCGGCTACGTCGGGATGTACACAGCTCTGCGCCTGCAGCAGAAGTTGAAGCCTGAACTGAAACGGGGCGAGGTCGAGATCACGGTCGTCTCGCCAGACCCGTACATGACGTATCAGCCATTCCTTCCCGAGGCCGCCGCGGGCTCGATCTCGCCGCGGCATGTCGTCGTCCCGCTGCGCCGGGTCCTGGACCAGTGCCGGATCGTCATCGGCGAGGTCCAGTCGATCGACCACGCCAAGCGCACCGCGACGCTCACGACGCTCGCCACCGAGGAGGAGGGCGCGGGCGCGGAGCAGATCACGTACGACGAACTCGTCCTTGCTCCCGGCTCGATCTCCCGCGCCCTCCCGATCCCCGGGCTCGCCGACTACGCCATCGGCTTCAAGACGGTCGAGGAGGCGATCGGCCTGCGCAACCACGTCATCGAGCAGATGGACATCGCCTCCTCCACCCGCGACCCCGCGATCCGCGACGCGGCCCTGACCTTCGTCTTCGTAGGAGGCGGATACGCCGGCGTCGAGGCGCTCGGCGAGCTGGAGGACATGGCCCGCTACGCCGCGCGCTACTACCACAACGTGCAGCCCGAGGACATGAAGTGGATCCTCGTCGAGGCCTCGAACCGCATCCTCCCCGAGGTCGGCGAGGAGATGGGCAAATACACGATCAGCCAGCTGCGCCGCCGCAACATCGACGTACGCCTGGAGACCCGCCTCGACTCCTGCGCGGACCGCATCGCCGTCCTCAGTGACGGCGCGCGCTTCCCCACGCGTACGGTCGTGTGGACGGCCGGCGTGAAGCCGCACCCCGTCCTCGCCGCCACCGACCTCCCCCTGAACGGGCGCGGCCGTCTCAAGTGCACCCCCCAGCTGACCGTTGACGGCGTCACGCACGCGTGGGCCGCGGGAGACGCAGCCTCCGTCCCCGACGTCACCGCCGAGCCCGGCAAGGAGACCGCGCCCAACGCCCAGCACGCCGTGCGCCAGGCCAAGGTCCTCGGCGACAACATCGCGCACTCCCTGCGCGGCGAGGCGCTCGAGACGTACTCCCACAAGTACGTCGGCTCGGTCGCGTCCCTGGGACTGCACAAGGGCGTCGCACACATCTACGGGCGCAAGCTGAAGGGCTATCCTGCCTGGTTCATGCACCGCGTCTACCACCTGAGCAGGGTGCCCACCTTCAACCGCAAGGCCCGTGTGCTCGCCGAATGGACCCTGGCGGGGCTCTTCAAGAGGGAGATCGTTTCCCTCGGTTCGCTCGAACATCCCCGTGCGGAGTTCGAACTCGCGGCCGGTGGAAAGCATCCTCTCGACCCCAAGCTCGACCCGAAGGGGTCGTCCTGACCGGGCCCAGGAACTTCCCCGGTTGGGCCGGCGTCTGACGGATGTCGGTCCGGTCGGCCAGACTGGTCCACGACCTTGGGCGGGCCCACCGCCCGCCCTTCTGAAACCACGAGGCTTTTCCCCACTGTGCCGAGTCCCCCGGGGCACGCAGCACTCAACAGCGGCTCCGCCGCGGGCCGGACCCCCGACCGACCGGTGCCGGCCGTAGTCCACAAACACGAGGCAAGGATTCGTGAACTTCACGCGCTGGAGCGCCCGGCTCCCCGGAACGCAGCGCCGCGCCGCAGCGCGGACCGAGCACACGGTCTCCCCGGACCGACGAGGGGAAGGCTCCGTGCCCGCGGCCCGCGCCGAGCGGCTGAATGACGACGCGCCGCCCGCGCTCGCCGTCGACGAGCTGCCGGTGCGCGAGGTCCTCGACCGCATCCCGGCCCTCGTCGCCCTGGTGCACGGTCCCGAGCACCGCGTCGCGTACGTCAACGACGCCTATACGGCGACCTTCGGCGTACGCACCGTCGGCGAGCCCGCGCGCGCGGCACTGCCCGAACTGGACGAACTCGGCCTGCTGCCGCTCCTCGACCAGGTCCTGCGCAGCGCGAAGCCCCGCACGGTCAAGTCCCGCAAGGTGCCGAGCGGGCGCTCGTACACCTTCACCTGCACACCCGTCGACACCTCCCCGGCGGGCCAGGACGGCGGCGTACTCATCTTTGCCACCGACGTCACCGACCACGCCGAAGCTGCCGAACGGCTGCGCGCCAGCGAGCGCCGCCAGCGCGAAACGGCCGTCACCCTGCAGCGCTCGCTCCTCCCGCAGGAGCTGGAGGAGCCCGACGACCTGCGCATCGCCGCCACGTACCAGCCCGGCGGCACGGAGGCCGCGGTCGGCGGTGACTGGTACGACGTGATCACCCTCGGCGGCGGCCGCACGGCGCTCGTCATCGGCGACGTCATGGGCCGCGGGGTCCGCGCGGCAGCGGTCATGGGCCAGCTGCGTACGGCCGTACGCGCGTACGCCCGCCTTGACCTCCCTCCGCACGAGGTCCTGCAACTCCTCGACGGCCTCGCCACCGAGATCGACGCCAACCAGATCGCCACGTGCGTGTACGCCGTCCACGACCCGAACGAGGGCCGGCTGGTGTACGCCTCGGCGGGCCACCTGCCCATCCTGGTCCGCGACGAGAGCGGCACCGTCCACCGCGCCGACGAGCCCACCGGGCCGCCGCTCGGCACCGGCGGCTGGCTGCACGCGTCGGGTTCGGTGCCGCTGGGCCCCGGCTCCACAGCCGTCCTGTACACGGACGGCCTGGTCGAGCGCCGCGACGAGGACCTGGACGAGGGCATCGCGTCCCTGGAGCGTGCCTTGGCGGGCGCCACGGGCACCCCCCAGGTGATCTGCGACCGCCTGGTCCGCTCGGCCGGTGTCACGGCCGACCACGACGACGACGTGGCGGTCCTCGTCCTCCAACACCCGGCGCGTACGGGCCCGGACGGCGAGCTCTTCCGGAACGCCGCCCTGGAGTTGCTCGGCGGCGTCGAAGCGGCTCCACGCGCGCGTGCCTTCGCCTCCGGCGTGCTCACCAGCTGGCGCTTTCCGCCCGATCTGCACGACCTGGGCGTGCTCGCCACGAGCGAACTCGTCGCCAACTCGCTGCAGCACGGCACCCCGCCCATGCGTCTGCGTCTGCGCCGCACCGACCGCCGCCTGATCATCGAGGTCACCGACGGTGACGACCACCTGCCGCGCAGGCGCCGCGCCGAGCCCGGCGACGAGGCCGGGCGTGGCATCGCCATCGTCGCCACGATCGCCTCCGGCTGGGGGTCGCGGCGTACGCCGGGGGGTGGGAAGGCGGTTTGGTGCGAGTTCGGCCTGCCGGGTGGGTAGTTTTTCGCCCTCGCCGGCCCTGACCGTGGGGGCTGGTCGCGCAGTTCATAAGGGGCGCGGGGAACTGCGCGATCTTTCAGCGGGGGTCTGGGGGCGCAGCCCCCAGGTACGGGAAAGGAAGGGGCGGAGGGGGCGAAAAACACTCACCCGCACCTCCGCGCGTCACCTGGCCGCCCACCGCGCCCAGTGCTATTAGCTCCCCCATGGCAGACGAAACGGGCTTTCAGCTCAAAGGCAGTGCTCCCGAGCGCTACGAGCAGTACGCCGCGCCGTTGATGGCGCCCTTCGTGGCGGCGATCCTGGACGCCGCCGACCTGTTCCCCGGTGCCACGGTCCTCGACCTGGCCTGCGGCACCGGCTTCGCGGCAAGGGCGGCCGCCGCCCGCGTAGGCCCGGCGGGCCGTGTCTCGGGCGCGGATGTCAACGAGGGCATGATCAGGGTGGCCAGAGAACACGCACCCCGCATGTACCCGGACATCGAGTTCACAGTGGCCCCGGCGGACAAACTCCCGTACGAAGCCGCGACCTTCGACGCGATCGTGTGCCAGCAGGGAGTCCAGTTCTTCCCCGACCTGCCCGCGGCCCTCGCGGAGACGGCCCGCGTGACCCGCCCGGGCGGCCGCTTCGTCGCGACCGCCTGGGCCGACAGGGACCGCATCCCGTACTTCGTGGCCCAGTACGAGGCCGTCAAGGAGTACGGCCTCCCGGAGATCGCCGCGGACTACGAGGGCGCCTTCTCCGGCACCGCCGAGCGCCTCACCACCGCCCTGCGCTCCGCCGGCTTCCACGACGTCACATCACGAGAGGTCAGCTTCGGCATCGCCTTCCCGCCCCTCGCCGAATACGCCCCCGGCCAGCTCTCGTCGACATCCTGGGGCCAGTCGATCGTCGACAACGCCGGCGACGACGCCCTCGTACGGGCAGGCCGCGCCGTCCACGCCCGCCTCGCGGACCGCACCGCCCCCGACGGCAGCGCGACCCTCCCCTTCACCGCCAACCTGGTGACGGGGGTTCGCTGACACACGAAGACGGCCGCGACCACCGTGCAGGTGGTCGCGGCCGTCGTGCATCGGTCCGTCAGGAGCTCGCCGGGACCGGCACCGGCTCCGCCGGCGCCCCGCCCTGCGCGACCACCCGGCTCTTCGCGAGCGACGGGTGGTTCTGTACGGGGGTGAGCTGCCGCCCCAGCCGCACGGCCAGGAATGTGATGCCGAGCGAGAAGAGCAGGAACGTCACGATGTACGGGCCGTGCAGCGAGGCCCCCATCGGACCGCCCACAGCGGGACCGACCGCCAGCGCGAGCTGCTTCACCAGGGCGAAGGCGGAGTTGTACTGACCGGCCATGCCGGTCGGTGCCAGGTCGGCGACCAGCGGCGCGACGGTCGGCGACAGCATCGCCTCGCCGAGCCCGAAGAGCGCGTACGTAGAGACGAAGGCCGCCGTGGCCATGGTCCGGCTGCCGTGACCGAGTCCCGCGTAACCGGCCGCGAGCCATGCGACGGCCCAGATGAGACCGACCGCGGCGATCACCCGGGACCGCTTCCGGCGCTCAACGAACTTCAGCACCGCGAACTGGGCGACCACGATCATCGCGGTGTTCGCCGCCATCGCCGTACCGAGCGCGGAGGTGGAGATCCCGGCCGCCTCGACGCCGTACGCGGAGAGCCCCGACTCGAACTGCCCGTAGCAGGCGAAGAACAGCACGAAGCCCAGCACGGACAGCTGCACCATGGCTCGGTTGCCGAGCAGCTGCTTCCAGCTGCCGCCCTTGGCCTGCGGCGCACCTTCCACCTTCGGCGCGTGCGGCATCCGTACGGTCGACATGATCACGACGAGCAGCAGGAACATCGCCGCCTCGATCGCGAAAAGCAGCGTGAACGAGCTCGCCCGCGAGGTGTCGACGATGTGGCCGCCGATCAGACCACCGATGCCGAGCCCGAGGTTCTGCAGGAAGAACTGCATGGCGAAGGCGCGCGAGCGAGTGTCCGCCGTGGAGCAGTCCACGATCATCGTCGCGAGCGCCGGCTGCATCACGGCCTGTCCGGCACCGAGCGCGGCCGCCGACAGCAGCACGGTCGTGGCACTGTTCGCGAGCCCCAGGCTCATCGCTCCGAAGGCGGCGGTGACCAGGGCGGCGAGCAGGACCGGCCGCGGGCCGCGCCGGACGATGGCCCGCCCGGCGAACGGCAGCACGACGAGAGCGGCCACGGCGAAGACGGCGAGCACGATGCCCGCCGTCATGGAGCCGAGTCCCCGTACCTGCGCCACATAGACGTAGAGGAAGGGGACGGTAAAGCCGAGCCCGAACGCGCTGAGTGCGTTGCCCACGTGGATCCGGCGCATCTCTGCGCCCATCGCCCTGGTCACTTTCACCTGCCTTGGTCGTGAAGCTTCCCCGTGCATCGATGCAGACATGAAGACTTCGAAGCTAAAGTTAGATGTTGAACTGTACACCTCGAAGGACTTCAACGCCAAGCGACGTCGTGCGATACTGCGACCATGGGCGACACCCCCGGCGTCAGCGAGCCGACACTCGAAGAACAGATCGCCGCCTACCAGCGCGAGTTCCAGGACCTCGACCCCCAGATCGAGAAGATCGTCTCGGCCCTCTCCCGCCTCAACCGGCGGATGAACGTCGCCTACGGTCGCCAGACCGCCGCGCTCGGCATCAGCAACGCCGAGTGGGAGGTCCTCAAGGCCCTCGTTCTCTCCGGGGCTCCGTACCGCATGGGCCCGAGTGACCTCGCCAAACGACTGGGCCTCACCCCCGCCGCGATGACCCACCGCATCGACCGCATGGTCACGGAGGGGCTGGTCACGCGAGAGCGCGATGAGTCCAATCGGGTACGCGTCATCGTGGAGCTCACGGACGAGGGCCGCGAGAAGTGGCTTGAGGCGATGCGCCTCGCCACTGTCTTCGAGGAGGACCTGCTCCAGGACCTGTCCGCCGATGAACGCGGCGTCCTGGGCGAGGTTCTGACCCGTCTTCTACGACGCGTGGAGCACGCCCAGCCGGACGCGGGCGGCCGGCTCAGCGACCTCGATTAAAGATCTTGACAGGGGCGGTTGACATCACCCTGCCCGATCCGTAAGGTTCTTCGAGTTGCCACGGAGCCGTAACGGTTCTGCGGTGGCACCTCCGCCGCTGATGCGGCAACCCAACCACCAGCACGATCTCCCAACGGGATGGAATTCGGCGTGCCCGAATTCAATTCGATTTGGGTTCGGCGGCCCGATTAGGAACTGCCGAGAGGATCCGCTAAAGTTTGGGACGTCAGAACGGCCCAACAGCTGCGAAGACAAGCCCCGCTGACTGGGAGTCAGGCCCGAAAGGATCTGATAGAGTCGGAACCGCCGGAAAGGGAAACGCGAAAGCGGAAACCTGGAAAGCACCGAGGAAATCGGACCGGAAAACGATCTGATAGAGTCGGAAACGCAAGACCGAAGGGAAGCGCCCGGAGGAAAGC